>JBPOFU010000066.1:0-15593 GCA_051252075.1 Oceanococcus sp.
AGCGCTCACACAGATAGTTATCCGCCGTAGTAAGACCTGTACGCAGAGACTCTATTACGTCGGCTCTGGCTCGCTCAATCGCGCCTGCAACCGGCCAGCGCCCGCAGCGAATATTGTCCTCCGCGTAGGCGGCTGCAGATGAGTTTAAAAAGGATTCAAACGCTTGTTGGCGCATTGGCAGTAACACAGTCACTTCGATTCCTTAGCTTTCTAATTTCATTGCGACTACCGCCGTTTAGGCCGCATTTGGTAGAGCGCTCGGCTGCGGGCGACGACTTCACCTTTGCAGTCGCGTAGTTCGCCCTTTAGCTCAAATTCGGCTTTCCCGTTGGCTATGGTTTCGGCTTCAATTTTTGAAATGTCAGCTTCTGCCAAGCTGAGTTCTATGGTGATATCCGTTTTGGCTACGCGGACAAACTCCATGTCCAAAGCCGTCACGATGGGAACGTATCGGCTGATGCCGTAAGTGGCCAACATCAACGGGCCGCCGGGGAATTCGGCCAAGGTAAAAAGCGCGCCTGCATACATGCAGCCGATGTGGTTGACGTTGCCGCGCAAAGGCATGCGGCATACCACATGACCGGCTTCTAGCTTTTCGATTTTGACCCCGCTGCGCTTGACGAAAGGTATGGCATAGACCGCCAGGGATTTCAGCAGTGCCGGTCGTAAGGTGTCGGCATACAAGGCTTCTGCGCGGGCAACTGGCAAACCCAGTTCACGCGCTTGGTTGATAACACTGGTGGCGCTGGTTTGTAAGCGGCTGCTGAAGGTCATGAGCAATTTAAATTTGAGGGGATTTGAGATTATGCCGTATTTTTTTGTTTCGGCTGGACTGAGTCTGCTGCTATCAACCCTTGTTTGGGTGCGAGATAGTAGGCACTTTTCATGCTTCAGACGGAGTAGGATACGTCAGGCAGTCGCAGCGTTAGCGATAGCGGCGAATGCAAGATGAGAGCGTTGTCAACGGAAGACGATGTGAGGCGTTTGTACTCACTCCAAACTCAAAAGGATTTGAAATGAAAAGTTCATTGCTAGCAGTAATGATGATTTGCACCTCAACACTAATTGGTACTGCCCATGCCGCACCAAATGGTGCCGGTGCAAAAGCCTGGTGCGAAGCCAATCCTGCAAAATGTGCAGAATTGAAAGAAAAACGTGCTGAACGTAAACAGTGGTGTGCCGATAATCCAGCTCAGTGTGAGAAGCACAAGGCCAATCGCAAAGCCAGAAGCGAGTGGTGTAAAGACAATCGCGCTGAATGTGCCGAAAAAATGGAACTACGCCGGACCAAACGTAAAGAATTCAAGGCGTGGTGCGATACCCATCCTGAGGCCTGTGCGGATCTCAAGGCGGCAAAAAAGAATTAATCAATTGATCGCGTAGTTTTTTAGGTCAGTTCATTCGCATTGCAGATACAAGTCCTGCCGGAAAGCCTTCGGCAGGACTTGATTTTTTATACCGCTCTGGGTTTCGCTTTCCGGCGTCGCCAGTAGATAAATAAAGCGAGCGCAAGCAGAGGTATTGGACTGTATTTCAGCGCTTGTAAGCCCCAGCGCTTACGCAGCACGGATTGGGTGTAACGGAAGGTTTGTTTGAGGTAGTCATAACCTTCAGGCATCTCCAGAACACCATTCTCAGCGGTGTATTGTTCGTAGTCGCTTTGCATTTCAAGATAGCGTTCTGGCTGCTGCTCGCGTAGGTCGTTGACCTCGCCAGGATCTTTTAGCATGTTGTAGAGGTGCCATTGTCCGTCGCCCAGCGGTGGCAAGTTACGGACGAGTTTGTACTCGCCTTTGTACAAGGCTGCATTACCAGCCAACTCGTAGCCAATCGCTTTATTTTCAGGGTGGGCTAATTCTGCTTCGCCACGCACTAGCGGCGCCAGGCTGGTGCCGGTGATTGCTTCGATGCTGCGGCCCTGAAATTCGCCGTTGTGGTTCGGAGTTTGAGTGAGTTCCAGAATGGTGGGTGTGATGTCTTTGACATGGGCAAAGGCAGATTGCAATTTCTTAGCAGGCAAGCCTTGCGGCCAACTCATCAGAAAGGGCACGCGTACGCCGCCTTCACCGGCCCAGAATTTAAAGAATGCACCAGGCGAGGAGGCTGCACTGGCCCAACTCGGGCCTATGGCGGCATAGGCCCCTTTGCTGCCCAAATCTTCCAGTGCGGTAGAGAAATTAAAATTCACCCAAGCGCCCATGGTGGCATAGGCCAATGGGTCGGACGGTTCTGCGCCGTTGTCGGATACAAAAACGAACAGGGTGTTGTCATATTCACCGATGGACTTGAGGTGCGCTATTAAGCGGCCTATGTGATGGTCCATCGCGTCCAGCATGCCGGCATAAACCGCCATTTTGCGTGCGTTATAGGCCTTTTCTTTGTCGGACAGGCTGTCCCAGTCTTCGGTGCTGGACATGCGCACAAACTGCGCGTCGGCCGGTATCAGCCCCAGTTTTTCTGCCCTATCACGACGTGCTTGGCGCACTTTATGCCAGCCCTGCCGATAGGTGTCGTGATACTTCTCGACGAATTCCGCTGGCGCTTGTATCGGAATGTGCACCGCTTGAAAACCGATATAGCTGAAGAACGGTTTACCGTCGTCGACATTGCTGTCGATGAACTCGATGGCCTTGTCGACAAAATAGCGCGAAGAGTAAAAATCGTCCGGTAACTGGTGCTCTTCGCCATCGGCATACCAGTGTGCTTTGTCATACAGGGGCAAGTAGGTACGTTGTTCCCAGTTATCCGCGCCGGTATCACCCATGGCTATGGTGCGTTCAAAACCACGTGCTATGGGCAAACGATCAGGGGTGATGCCCAAATGCCATTTACCGATGTGATAGGTGTGATAACCCTGTTTACGCAGCAAAGTCGCCAACGTCACCACCTTGTGGTTGAGTACGCCGTCGTAGCCCGGCTTGCCTTTGTGCTCGAACGGCATGACCACGTCCATATTGCCAACACCATTGCGATGGTTATCGACGCCAGTCAGTAGCATGGAGCGGGTCGGCGAGCAGGATGCAGTGGTGTGATAATTAGAGAACAAGGTTCCCGAGGCCGCCAACTGATCCAAATTGGGCGTTTCGATTTCACTGCCATAGGCGCCCAAGTCGCTGAACCCGACATCATCCCCGACGATGAGAACAACATTGGGTCGTTCGCTCGCTAACGCTAAACCGGGTAGGAAAGAGAGCAGCAAGCCGGCCACAAGGACGTAAGGCTTATTGCTGCCGAGAGTCACGGATGATTTTTTCATTGGATGTGCTCAGCTGGGTGGCGATAGTGAGCCGGGACAAAGCTCGTTCTCGTTTGCAGTCACGTTAAAGTTATCTGATAAAGCCTCATAAGGTGTGGCATCGGCAGAGAGTAGGCCGCGAGTTTTTCCGGCTATGCGAAAGCGATAAACACCGGCTTTGAGATTGCGTGGTGTTTGCCAGCTGACTTCGCCGCTGCCTCCGGTCGCCACGGGAGGGCGCTCCAAAGCAATCGGTACTTTTATCAGCGGTTTCCAAAGGTAAATCAGTTGCGGATCACGATCTTCCGTGATGAGTTGCCATTCCCCATCCAACCCTTGCCGCTCCACGTAAATGTAGCTCTCCTGCAAGCGTAAGTCATTGCCAGGATGACCAACGACGAACTCGGCTTGAACCAAGTCACCGGCTTGGACTTGCTCTGCAGGCTGTGTGATGACGCTGCCAGGAATGCCGGCCGGGTGTAGCGTTTCATTGGGGCCGGCTTGCAGGCTCAGATCCATGCGTTCCGCGGTGGGCAGACTCACGTCAATCGCGCTGTCGCTGCGCATCGCACGCGCAAGTTTTAAGGATTCTTGACTCACCACTGCCAAAGTCCACGGACCATAGATATTGGAAGCGCCTTCATATTGTTGCGAGGCATACTCTTCACGCGTGGTCAGGTAATGCACGTAGTCGTTAACCAAGCCCGCGATGACGATATCGGTGATGCCAATCGGCGCCAGTTCCACCAGCATCAGCTCCTTAATGCGTCGCGCGGACATGGTGGTGACTTCCCAAGGCAGGCCGAGCAATGCCAGCTGACCGACCCGAAACAGTTGCAAGGGAAGCTCCGATTCGCCGCGTGGCAGCAGCAGAGGTTTTTCTGCTTGGCAGGAGAAGTCGCCTAGGATGGGAGGCAACAAATCAATATTGCACATCGCGGCTGCTGACAGCGTTTGCCCCGGAATGGTCTGTGCTGGCCAGCCGCCTGGAAAGCCTTCTAAACGAGTGCCCGTTAGCGTTGCGATGTCAGCTAGGGCTGAATCTAAAACAGCGGGATCGTCGGAGCATTTTAAGCCTTCGGTGGTCGGGCCGGGACCATCTTCTGCTCCGGCTCCGAATGAGACGCCCAGTATCCCGCTGCAGGTGCGTTTGTCATCGCTGTCCAATTCTGCAGGATGTATCAGACTGTTTAAAACAGCGGGGTCATCCACGGCAATGTTTTCTATGGGTATGCGTATGAGCCGGTAGTCGATCGGCCCGGCGACGGTTTCGCCGTTGCCGTATAGCTCCAAGGCGCGAGCCAACTGTTTCAAGGCGGAAATGGCATTGGAATCAAATTCGTCGCTGCCGCCGCCGCGCTGTGGGTCAGGGTAGGGGCGTTCTTCGATGAAAATATTTGGGGACGCATCGCCTTCAACTGCTTGGGCGAAAGCGGAGACAAAAGTACCCTGAGCGGGGTCGGCCCGATAGTCCGTGCCCATCAGGCGTTCAAACTCTAGCGAAGCCGTGCCTTTCACATCGCCGCTGACATAGATCTGCGCTGGTCCGATTACCGTGGGGTGTACGCCAAACCAGTTGATTAGGCCGCTGGGCGTGCCGTCGGCGCGCTGCATTTCCAGTTGTACCATTTGCTTGTCGACTTGCACCTCTTCGCCACGCTCATTGAGAAATTCGCGTCGCTCTGTTTCCGTGTTCATAGCGAAAGCGGGTTTGGAGCGATTGATATTGGTGTTGAGGAGTTCGCCGGATGACAGTTGTATGCCTGCGTTGGCAGGGTGTGCTTCCAAGTTGAGATGCGCTTTACGTATGGCCTCAACTATGCCGCCTACGATCACCGCCGCGCCATTGCCAACACCGGCCAATCCGGTGCCCGGATCAGAATGAGTATGGGTGACAGAGAGCATTAAATTGTGGGCGTTGTAGTGCTGGGCGAGGACTTCATCCGCCGCTATTTCCGCCAGCACAGCTTGCCGTACCGATGCGCTCATCAGGCCGGTATCTATGGATACGAAGGCTATGCGTTTGCCGTTGCAGGGTGATGCCATGGCGAATGCGCGTGCATACACACGGCTGTGCAAGCCACTGAATACTTGTTGCGGATTCACCCAGGCCAGGCTCGCCGTATCGGCGATCGGAGCAGTGATATCGTGCAAGCCAGTGCCTAGTTGATACTGGCTTTGTGCTGCGCAAGCTCCAATCACTGGGGAGGCTGCGGGGGTGTCCACTTTGAGGCGGCCTGGCGCATCCAAGTCCTTGCCGACTGCATGACGGGGGTCTTCCAGCAAGCATTGCACTTGGATGTCTTGCTCAGTGGAGAAGGCCATTGGGATTTCGGCGGCTGTGTTTTCGCGGCCACCGCAGGCAGCAAGGCTGCAGCTGAATAAGATGAGGGTCAGTTTTTTCATGCACGGATCATCGCGTGATGACAGGAAAGACTCAAGTGGCGGGAGGTGGTTGCCCAATGATTGTTTGGGTCGAAGTCTATTTAACCCGCCGTTTCGCGTATGAGCTGATTCAGCACTTGGTGTTCGGCTCCAAGTTGCCTTACGACATCGGCAGTCTGCGGCAGGCAATCCAGCGCATGGCGCGTTAGTCGTTCGTAGTGTTGGATGAACTGTGCGATCTGTTCCGTGCTCATAATTCCGCGAGCATTTTTTTCAGCGCTGGCCGCTGTTTGTTGCTCCTGTTGTCCTCGCCAGCGCAAGACCGCGTCCCAATTTGGAATCTGCAGGTAGATCAATTTGTCTAGCCGCTTAAACAGTTGTGGATAGTTGTCGCTCAATTGTCGGTTTACCCATTGGCGCCAACCGCCGTTGGGATCGTGCTCCTGTTCTAAAGCGTTTATGGGTGTTTCCAAGGCTGCCTCGGACTGCGCTGGAACACCTACGCACCAACCCTCAAAAATAAGCACATCCAGGTTTTCCGGTACGAGTGGCCAAAGTGGCTTCGGAGCGGGATCATCTGTGGCTTTATCAAACCGTGGCAACGGAACGGATACTTGGGTGCTTAGATTGTCTATGGCGTCGAACAAAGTGAGGCCTTGGGCGACGTCGTGTGTACCGGGCACTCCACGCGTGGCCAGCAGTGGGTGCACGTCCCGCGCCAATTGTTGGCGGCCTTGATGGCTGAGGTAAAGGTCGTCCAGTGAAAGAATTGCTGTGCTGAAGCCCTGATCGCCCAGACTACGCTGCAAATGCTGCGCCAAAGTTGATTTGCCAGAACTTTGTGATCCACAGATGCCGAGAAAGAACACGCCGGATTTGCGTTGGGCTTGTTCTATCAGCCATTCGAGTAGTGTTTCATCTGGCGTAGTCATGGGCAGGTTCATCGTGGCAGTTTTCGTGTGTTCGCGGCTTTCAGAGCATGGCGAAGTCATACGCTCATACCCGCTGAAAAATTCTCTCATATTGGCTCTTCACTTCATTAGAGTAGCCCTGAAAGATTGCGCACGACGGTAGCTGCTAGCTTCAGTAGGGACCAATAAACTCGAGCCAACCGTCGCGAAATGGCATCATGCGTCCCCTCAATTGAGCTGTTTTGGTAATTCATGACCTGGGATATCCCGCCACTGAGTTTTGGCACCGCTGGGCTGCTGTTTCCTGCTATATCGTTATTGATGTTGGCTTACACCAATCGTTTTTTAGGTTTGGCCAGTGTCGCTCGGCATATTGTGGGCATTTACCGTGAAAAGCCGCATCCACGCTTGAAGTTCCAAGTGGAAAATCTGCGTCAGCGGCTCGCGCTTATTCGACTCACACAGGCGATGGGAATTATGAGCTTGCTGTGTTGCACGCTGAGTTTGATTAGTTTGTTTGTTTGGCAGCAGGCCCTGGCTCAAATTTGCTTCGCGGCGTCATTGCTCTTGATGCTGGCGTCTTTGGCCGTGTCGCTAAAAGAGATTTGGTTGTCTGGACGCGCGATCAATGCCGAGCTTGATAGTTTGATTGAGTCCGGTGAGACTGATTGAGTGATTGCCAGCCTGGCTTTGCTGGGCTATGGATTCAGTGGCTGTGGCCCTTGCGGACTTGCAGCTGCATCGTATTGCGTGTCGCTACCGTGTGCGCGGCACCGCTAATTCTCGAGGTACTTGGCTAACAGTGGGCGATTGCCTCTAAGCCAACTGGCACAATGCTCTTGCAGCCAAGCGGCGGCAACGGGGCGTCGGTGTAACGGTGCGGCCAGAACCGAGCCGTATTCGGCCCAGCAATCTCCTTGAGTGTATCCACCGGGACCATAGAGCTCTGCTAAGCCAGCAAGCAATTTCTCATCGTCGCCCACCAAAGCGAAGACTCTAAGTGCGCGTTGAAGTACGCCGTCATATGCCTGTTCATTGCGTGTGGGCGGCATTTCCGCCAAGGCCTCGTTTGTTAGTAGGAATGCTTCATCGTGGCGTCCAAGCATTGCCAAAGCGATGGCAGCCGTCACTTTTCGGCCGGGGCTGTCTGATGTGGCGCGGCGGGCATTTAGCGATTTCAAGGCCAAACTTGCATAGTGCTTAATGCGATCTTCAGACGCTTGTGCCGCATCGAGCACGCGAGCCATGGTTAAGCTTTTGGGTGAGATTGTGTGATACCCACGCTCGCTGAAACCTTCTGTTGGAATCGATTCAGTCAACATAAGCAGAGTAGCTTGATCACCATCGCGATACGCTTTGTTCAGCCGAGGTCGTAGGTAGCCCATGCTGGTTTTTCGACGTTGTTCAGTGGTCGCTAGCAGTCGTTCCATCCAGGCCTCATCACCAGTTGCATAGGTTCCAAACAATGCGAATAAATAAGCCAAGTAGGAATCGTCCGGAAAGCGCTTTCGGGCTTGGTTCCAGATATCCATCGCGCTAACCGGGTCTTTGCGTTCATTAAGGTTGAAATTTGCCAGAAATTCCAAAGAGCTTATGTCGGTAGGTTGAATGTTGACTGCCGAATCAAGCAGCTCAAGTAGTTGGCCAATGTTACCGGTGGATTCCAATAAACTGGCGTAAAACACGATGGCATAAGGCAGGTGCTTGAGTTCTGGCCAGTGTGGTTGAAAAATCTGAAGTGCTGTTTGTGCATCCCAATCCACAAACAAGGTTTTCCACGAGCGCGCCATTGCAAGCATGGGGGCCGGGCTATCCAAGGCTTCCAGCGTGGTTAAGCTGCGATCTAGTCGAGCTTCGGCAGCATCACGATCAAGTGTAGAGCCGTCAAAAGCATCCGATGTTCCACGAACAGCGAGTAGATGCGCGGCGATTAGGTGTGGGTTGCTCGCCACGGCGGCATCGATCAAGCGTAAAAACTCTTTGGCTGATTCTGTCGTGTAGGCGCCTTCACTTTGAAAAAATGCCAGTGCTGCTAAGTAGTCGCTGTAGCCGCCGGGATTGCTGGGTCTGTCGCCGCTTTTTGGTAGTGCGCCATTGCCTAATGCCGTCGATAAGGTTTCGCCGATGCGTTCCTGTAATTCAAACAATTCGCCTGCTTGTCCAGTGATTGATTGTGACCATGCCTCCTTACCGTTGGAGGTGTCGACGATTTGCAGATGCACTTGCAGCACGCCTTCCGTATGAGCGACTGAACCTCGAACCAAACGGGTCACTTGCAGCAAGTGTCCTATCTCAGCAGCATCGGCATTTTCCATGCCGAATTCCGCGAGACTCGCACCTATGACCAGTTGCCAATTGGTCATAAGGGATAGGTCGTTAATTAAAGCATTTTGCAGCCCCGATAGCACGGATTGAAATGAGGCATCGAGGTTGGAAATGTCAAAAGGCAAAAGTGCAACGCGTGTCGAGCGTTCAGTCGACGTGTATTGCTGGTTGGCAATTCCAGTCTCTGTCGGTGGTGCATTGTTTAATGTGGAGGCATCGACAAGTTTGGAGCTGTTTAGCCAGGCGGCAGCGGCAAGCACCAATGCGACTCCCGCCGTTGCAATTGCGATCCATTGCCCCACAGCAGGAGTCTTGCGTGGCGGCGTGTTCGATGTTGGGTTTGGAGTGGGAGCAGGCGCGATATCTAATGTGGACTGCGGCGTCCACGATCGTAGCTTTTGGGCGAGTTCATTCATGCTCGCGATGCGACGTTCTGGGCGCCCGGCACAGGCCGCCGCAATAATGCCGCGCAAACCAGAATCGCTGATGTCGTCTTCCCAGCCGGGGGCTAAGGGGCGGTACATTTCCCCTGACACAAGTTGATAAAGCATGACTCCCAAGGCGTAGACATCGGCCTGCTCGGTGAATATGCCACCGGCCACTATCTCAGGCGCCATATAGGTGGGCGTGCCGGAGATATTGCTGCGCGGGCCACCTTGATTGGTTTGGCCAATGGTTTGGGTAAAGCCCATCACCGTAACGCCAGCTTGGGCTAATCGATCTCGGCTGCGGACCACGCCATTGCCAAAGTCAGTGAGCATTAAGCGTGGTTCACTGCTTGATTCATCAACCAGCAGATTGCCGGGCTTGATGTCTTTGTGCATAACGCCTAATTCATGGGCGGAAGCGAGCAAGCCAGAGGCTTCGATGATGATGTTGATGCGGCGTTGCAGAGCGATAGTACGAACACCGCCCTGGGCTTCAATCCAGTGGGCGAGATTGCCTCCTGGGTACCAAGGCATACGCACCCAAAATGGGGCGCTATCAAACTGCCACTCCACCAGAGGGACCAGCGGAGGGTTGTCGCCAAGTTCTTTGAATAAGACGCGATTAAGCGTAACTTCGCGGCGAAGTGCGCGTTCTGCGCGCGTGTTTAGCGCTAGTTTTAGCACCCCATTTTCGCCGCTTTCGCTATGGATGCGCCAAAGTTCGTTCGAGGGCCGGGTTTGTAGGCGTTCGTCCAGTGTCCAACCTGCTAAACCGGGGACATTATCTCCTGCGGTCAATTGCAGCAGGGTGCCGCGATCCTCCGATTCGCCTTCGTATTCTATCGAGGCATCAAGACGAAAGCCGTGCCCATGTACGGTGCGCAATGTGGTTCGATCACTGTCACCCAAAACCGTACGTAAGCGCTTAACCGCCTGTGATAGCGCGCCATCGGTTACATCGCGCTCGGCCCAAACGGTGTCGAATAGCTCATCTTTGGTGACCAATTCGCCTTCAGCACGCAACAGGCAGAGCAGCACGCCCAGAGGCGTTTCATCCAGTGGAACGACCTTGCCGTCGACTTTAAGTTCGTGTCGACGTTCGTTGAATTCGGCATTAGCGAACCGCCATAAACCGCCTAAGTTTTCGGTCTTGTTGGTGTTCACACTCCACTCCAACAATTGACCAAAATCCACGGTGCAAGTACCACCGCGTAAGTGGGAATTAGCTCCCATTGGGTATTCACTACCGGCTGAGATGCCTGTTGAAAAGCATCCTTTCTCGCATTTTCTTTGCTCGAAAAAGATAAAAAAACCTGCTTGTATGCCTTTGATTTAATGTGAATTTTTCTCAAATCACACGCCATGTCAAATTTATGTAAAGACTCATGTTGGCGACGCTCCTAAGATCGAAATCAATGCAGGGCCATGGACAGGTCCTATTACGTTGGCAGTTAGGAGCGGAGTATGCAAGGGACTACCCCATTGATCAGTAGCTGGGAACAGTTAGAAAATTTACTGTTACGGAAGTTTTTTCTTGTCGGCGGATTGTCAGCTTCCATCTTATTGCCATTGATTGCGGCTCTGGCTCCACCAGATTTTTTTGCAACGGATTTGGTAACTGAAAACCTAAGTTCGATTCAATCTGGACATGAGCTAGCACCGACGCGATTCGTAAACCCTACTCGGGAGTATCACGCCCAGTCTCTTACCGGCCATTCCTCTATGTGGGCAGTGCATGCATCGGTAAAAGGTATATCCAATGATTGGCAATGAAGTAAATAATTTTTCTCAGCATGATTTACTACTTGCAATCCAAAGCCGTGGACTTTGGGAAATGAGCAGGTTAAACCGTCATATCCGCTCGTTCCTACTGTGCGTTTTGGCAGCAGGACTTATCTCATGCAGCAAGTCGCCGTCCAATGAAGGCGTGGGTGATTCGGTCGGTTCTAGCCCTGTACCGAGTTTGGCACCTTCGCCGATTCCGACTTCGACATCGCCGGTTGATGAACCGCCGCCAATTACGCCGACACCAATTTCCACCTCAAATCCTAACCCCGAGGCAGAAACGACACCTACGCCAACACCGACCCTAACTGCCCCGCCGGCCGTGCCTACTCCTGGCCCATCGTCGAGCCCAAGCTCCACATCTTCGCCGGGTGTTACTCCAGCAAATCCTGATACAACCCCATCGCCCTCCGCAGCAGTGACACCTGCTGCAACCGCAGCGGCCCCGCCCACTGGAGGTGGTGGTCCTGCTCCACGGCCGTTGCCAGTGTTATCAGGGATTGCATTAAAGGGACCTTTTCAAGCAGGGGCGGATGTTTATTTTGAACAAGTTGATGGTGGCGGTCGGGTGCAGGGCGTGCTTGATGACGCATCCAATTACGCTAAACGGATATCTTGGAGAGGCTATACAAAAGTCCGCGTGGTAGGCATTGCCTATAACGAAACGGATGCGGCTTATGAGACTACTCCTCTGGAGTTAAGCGCTGTATTTAACGTCCAAGGCAACATCACATTGAACGTCAATCTGCTAACCAGTTTGGTTGAACAGCGATTTTCAATACTCGTGGGGGATGGACTAAATTGCAGTTCGGCGTTCTCCCAGGCGCGTGATGAAGTTATGGAGTTATTCGGCCTGCTCGGTGAAGAACCTACCTTGCTCAGTTTCGTTGATGCGAGTAGTGGCAGTGATGCAGCCAACTCTGCGTTGGCCTCCATATCGTTTTCTGGCAGTCGCTTGACTCGAGACACCATAAGCAAAGCCCTGGTGGATAAGCTGGCAGTATTTTTTGATGAAGTGCAAAGCTATCTCGCTGCCTTGAGTGAATCAGCCAAGATGTCCAACGGTCTTCCACGCTTTAAACAGGCCATGCTCAAGCGGCCTGTACGTCGTTTGATCGGTGTGCTCGACGACCAAGCGTGCCAAGACGCGTTTGACGATATGCGTGGGCGGTTCCCCAATCGGCGCGTGATAAGCCCATGTGAAAATGGCGTCTTGGATGCGGATTGGCCAGGTTTGCGGCATTTTGCTGTATTCGCCCCAGCGTTCGTGGAGGGTGACGAAAATAAGCAACTGGAAATAACCGGCGTGCTGGTGCCGCCACCGGTTGCCGACATGGAAATTCCATTTCGTTTGCAAGCGGGTAGTGCTCAGCCGGAATCAGACTATGTCGATGTCAGTGGCGTTTTCGAATTTAAAGCCGGTAACGATGAAGCCACGATTTTTATCGAAACCGTCGGTGATAAAACACCGGAAAGTGACGAATCTTTTCAACTGTTGATTGAAGCCACTCGGGGTGTTTCTGTCCCGCGCCCGATTATAGATATCGTCTTAATCAATGATGATGGCCAAACACGCTCGGCAAAAGCCGAGAGTTTTGCGATCGAGCAGTTCACACTTGCTGAGATTACCGATGCTGATGGGCAGGCTCTTGTTGATCCTCTGGGTGCCAGTGAGGATATCAACGCTCCGATCAATCTCGGTTACAGCATTGCGTTTGCGGTGGATTGTGAGCCAGGTGCCGATCCGCGGTTACGCCCGTGTAGCAACGAGCGGCCAACATTTTCGCTGGAGTTGTTGCTCAGCAACGGGCTAGAAGCTCTTTTGGCCGAGCAAATAACGATTACGCCGCAGCAGGTTAATTACCGCAATACCCCAGGTTTGGACAGCACCGTGTTGGAAGGTGTCATGCTGGTGGAACAAGCCCTACTTGATGAGTTGTTGGCTCAGGGTGGCTTAGATGGTCTTACTGTGGTGGCTAAGGCCCATGTTGACGATGGTCATTCTGATACCCAAATAGAAAAGCTATTGGGGCCGCGCTTACTGCCGAAATTCACTGAATTAAGTTTTGCTGGCGACATCGCGCTGGTAGAGAGCGTCGCATTCTCAACTTCTTGTGAAAACGACGGAGTGTTGGTATCAGGCAATGGTGCGATCGGCGATGTTCAGTTTAACTTTTCTAATGTCTGTGTCCGTTTAAGCACTTTGCCACCGTTGATGGAGGTCGTTAGTGGCAGCGTTCTTCTAGGCTCTGCCCAGTATGAATCGGGTGGTTTGGCAGTGCAGCTGGGTGATGTCGAGCTGGATGCACAGGGCGCACAAGCGGCTTCTGTATTGCTGCAGCTGCCCCTTGGCGTCAGTGTCCATAATGGTGATGACTTCCAAAGTTTTGGTAGATCTGTAGTTGATTTTGGGTCGGCGTCTCTTAATAACGGATTGCAGGTTAGCAATGATGAGATAAGCGAAACCGTATGGCTTGCTTCTGAAGGATTGCCGCTCGTTTTCAAACTGGATCGCTTAAGCCTGACCGCCGATGGCTTAGATGGCCGGGTAGTCGATGTGAAGTATTTACATCATCTGAGGGATTTCGCTGAAAACGATCCACGTCAACGCATTTTGCAGCGCGAAGATTTGGCCTGGGATCTCGGTTCACCACGCAATTATTTGCACAGCAATGACAGCCGTTGGGGGTTGCCTAGAGCGAGAGTCGATGATCAGTTTGGTGGAAACGAGAGTTTGCATATTGATGCCAACGGATTGGATGTGGCGGGTTTAGGGTTTTCGGCCGGTAGTGCGGGTGCACACTTTCCATCTGCGGTTCGGCGTTGGGGTGGGTTCACTGCCAATGTCGTTGGTGGACGTTTAATGACCGTTAACCAAGGCGCGAGCAATCAACTCAGTGCACGGATTACCCCACGCTCCACCTGTGGCGAGTGCACGGCAAACGCGGGAGATCCGGATAGCTTAGGTGTGCAGTTCGCTGCTTGGGGTGAAGGAGCAAACGGTGCGTTTGCAGGCCGAGGCCCATTGCTAGGTTTGACGCGGTGGGGCCCACTGTATGAGGGAAAACGTGTATTTGAGCGCGATGATCGCGACCGCGAATCGGTGTATTACCAACCGGGTTACGTGCTGCCGGGTTCCGCCCAAATGGATCACCTCGCTGAGGCTTTGCTGGCCAGTGCCGATGTGGTGGAATTTGATCAGTTGCTCATACGCAATTTATTCCCCTTGAGTCATAGGCAAACTGTTGCCGGTAATGGTTTTATGCCGGGGCTGAATGTGGGGCCACAAAATTGGCGCGACGAGCAGAACCAGCCGGAGTTGGGGATTGGGGCTGATCTCAGCAGCACAATTACCGCCATTTCCATTGCTGATGATGTTGGCCGTAGCCAAGTCTCGCTGCGCTCTAATGCTGGTAGCAAATACGTGGTTCGTGCTGCCGGTGTCACCGGTGTTTTTCATGGCGATGCGCCAGAACCGACAACTGTTTACGGTTATCCGGTGAAATTTGAGCGATTCGCTTTCCGGGTGCAAGACAATCAGCTCGATCCTTACACTTGGATCGATGGAGAGATTTACGTTCCCGAAGGGGCGGGCTTGAACCTGGCAGTGGAATCACTCAGCTTGAAGTGTGATGGTGCGATTGATGGCGGTGTATTGGGCGCGGGGTTTTGCAGTCTCCCACAAGCTGGGCCTAACTGCGGATTGGAACTGGTAGCTTGGAACGCACGCACAGAAGTGCTGAGTTTGCGTTTTGAAGATGATTTACAGAATCCTCCTGAGCATGCCTGCGCCGCATCCGCGCGTTTGCTCACCTTGGATCAAGTGGTCGATGTGGCCGCCTTGAACAAACCCTTATTACTCACGGCACAATGGACCCCAGAAGGCGAGCTTTCCAATGGCCAAATTCGCGGTGCCAGTCAAAACACCCTAGATGCAGGCAGTCGGCATGCCGGCTTCCCGGTGAGCTTGGGGGCATCTATCAGCATGCCTTTGGGGCAGGGCGATGCCGCCAGCGAAGCATGGTTTCAATTTGATGAAGCCGCTGTCGCGGTTCCATTTTGGTCTGCTTTGAAGTCGCAAATGCGTTTGGGAAATGCCAGTCTGAGCAGTGCTTTACCATCGGTTTTGAGCGCGACATCAGACGCTGCGGGCTTAGATTTGCCTGCGAACTTGCGTAACAGTGCGTTAAGCAATGCCCTAGCAGGTGAAAGTAACGAGCTGACGCAGGCTCAGCAACAAAATTTCCAAGTAAAAGCGGAATACACCTGGGGTGCAACCGGTTTCGATTTGTCGCTGCCCGTCTTCTACGGCAGTGCTTACGGATTTGGCGAGGCAGGGCCGCAATGGTTAGGAGTAAAAGACACCGAAAGCTTACTGGTATTGGAATTGTCCTCAGGCATTGATTACATCCGGCCAGATCTGACGCAAATTAGCTTTGGCGCCAGCGCTGATCTGGCCAAGCTGCGCAAGCTCAACTTGGACTTCAATGTGGACTTGCTAGACCCAGAAAGCATCGCCCGCAT
>JBPOFU010000067.1:0-15558 GCA_051252075.1 Oceanococcus sp.
GCCCTGCGGTCGGGTCTATGGCCTTAAGCATGGGCGGCGCCATTCTATTGGCCGGGATCTTTGAAGCCTCTGGGGCCATAATTGCCGGTGGCGATGTCGTTCAGACCGTAAAAAAAGGCATTATCGACACGAATGCCATAGAAAACGATCAGGTCTATGTTTGGGTCATGATGGCAGCGCTATTAGGTGCTGCGATTTGGCTGAATATTGCTACTGCGCTTGGAGCTCCCGTTTCTACAACGCATTCCATTGTTGGCGGTGTTATGGGAGCAGGCATCGCCGCGCAAGGCTGGGGTTTGGTCAATTGGAACAGCATGGGCGCGATCGCGTCGAGTTGGGTGATTTCTCCCCTGCTCGGCGGATTAATAGCGGCAGGCTTGCTCTACACCATTAAAAAGCGTGTGTACTTTCAAGACAATATGCTGGAGGCCGCGGCAAGGGTGGTGCCGTTGTTTATTGGGCTGATGGCCTGGGCATTTACAACCTATTTAGTACTCAAAGGTTTTAAACACATCATTAAATTGCCATTTTGGCAGGCCCTGATTATAGGTTTGTTTGCTGCCGGCGCAGTCGTTGCCTGGATTCGGCCCCGCATTACCAAACGCTTGCTAGGCTTGGAAAACACCCCGGACAGTGTGAATCAGCTTTTCACCGTTCCTTTGATTTTCGCCGCGGCCTTACTCAGCTTTGCCCACGGTGCCAATGACGTGGCTAATGCAGTTGGGCCATTAGCCGGCATTTACGATGCCTTGTCCAGTCATACCGTTTCCGGAAAAGTGGCTATTCCAGCTTGGATTATGATTAGTGGTGCCTTGGGCATTGCCTTGGGACTGGCGCTGTATGGACCGAAGCTGATTCGCACCGTGGGTTCGGAAATCACCGAACTCGACCGTAGCCGCGCCTTTTGCATTGCATTGTCGGCTGCAATTACCGTCATCATTGCCAGCCAGTTGGGCTTGCCCGTCAGTTCGACTCACGTTGCTCTGGGCGCGGTCTTCGGCGTTGGTTTCTTGCGAGAGTATTTGGACAACCGACTAGGTGCCACGATAGAGACCATCATCAATCAACATGAAGGACCGGGTGGTTTGGCGCTGGAAACAACCTTGCATCAATTTTACGATGCCAGCGCAGAAGATAAGAAAAAAGTACTAAAGCAATTGAAACAGATGCGTAAAGACGGTGAATTGAGCAAGCCAGAAAGCAAAGAATTGCGCCGCCTGTTCCGACGCAAGCTGGTTAAGCGTCAAGCCTTTAGCAAGATCATCGCGGCCTGGCTGATTACGGTTCCAATTTCTGCGTGTATGTCGGCGCTGTTTTTCTTCGCATTGCGGGGCGCCTTACTGCCTTAGGACGACATATCTGATTTCGTGTGTCTATCCATAAAGTGCTTCATGCGCCGTAGGTAACGGCCCTGGTGCAGATGGATGACGTGATTGCCAGGGAACCAATGTGCGTGGCTGCCTTGCCAATGCTCACTAAGTAATCGAACAAACCGCGGTGAGGTTAAGCGATCACCTGCTCCTCCAATAATTAAAGCGCCGTCTGTGTCAATTTGCGGCTTGTAGCTTAATGGGCTGTGTATCGCTAAGCCGCCGCGTAACTCTTTAACATTGACATCCGCTTTACGCATAACCCAGCGCAATGCGGTTCCCGAGACGCCCCAATCCAAGGCCATGTCTATGGGTGTGACTACCGGTGAATTGGGCACACAAAACGACAAACGTGGATCTGCTGTCGCCAGCATTGCGGAGTGATAGCCTCCCAGGCTGAGTCCACTGACACCGACCGACGGTGCCCCTTGCTCAAACAAATAGTCCATGAGCACGCGCAAGTCACTGACGCCGTGCAACATGGCTTCGTTGAGATGTGAAAAGCCGCCTGCAAAGAACCCCACACCACTTGGGCCATACCGAGGCTCTGTGCGATAGCCATGAAATGGCAGGGTGAATTGCAGGACGTCATAACCTTGCTTATAAAACCACTTTAGAGCGAACCATAAGCTATTGAGCCCGTACCACCCTTCAATCACACCATGTACAAAAATCAAAGTTTTCCTTGGCCCATCCGCATGCCGCCAATGCTGAGCATGTGCAACTTGATTGCGCGTAAATGACGAATAATGATCACGCATCGCCGGATTGATCGGCTCATAAGGACTCTTGAAACTGAGATCCACCGCCGGAATCCCCCAAGGGCGGTAATGTGCAAAGCGAGGTTTCTTCTCCTCAATTCTCACTTCGCCTGGTTTCACAAAAGTTTTAGCAACGTCCCCTTGCTCTGCCATGTCACGATAAAAATCTAAACGGCGGACTTCCTCTAGCATGCCTTTTCGCGACGCCATGAGCGGCAGCATGGAACCGGCAATGACACCGCCTAACGCACTGCGAAGCACACGATCCGCAGCAGCTGTGCTCCGCACCTTAAAAGGATGCTCGACATCAAGCGCCGTACCATCTGCGTGTGCGTAGAAATCTTCTGGTAGTTGATTCCACCAATAAGCCGTTGTTGCCATGGAGCCTCGTTCCTTATCTTAGCCGCAGCATGAGATCACTATGTGTAATCTAAATTACGGCTAAAAACATTGGTTTTCGAATGGCTAAGGCACAACAATCGGGACATTGTGCTTAAACCACAAGTTCTGATGGCCAGTATATTAAGATAAATGGGTAATAGGGATTACGATTGGATTGAGCAAGGTACATAACCAGCGTTCGCTGAGGTTTGTAGCGAAAAACATCAAAAACCCAGAAACTACCCTGCATTATCCGTATATCCTACGCCAAAATGATGAAGCTTCCTTAACTGCTTACAGTTAAGTTTCCAAGCATGATTATTGATCCTGAATATCACAAAAAATACGGCCCCTGGGCGGTTGTAGCCGGGGCTTCCGAGGGCATAGGTCAAAGCTTTGCTCATGCCCTGGCTGAAAAGGGTTTCAACTTATTGATGCTGGCAAGGCGCATTGAACCCCTCAATCGTGAAGCCGAACTGCTGCGTCGTCGTTATCATGTCGAGGTTCGCACCGTCAGCATGGATTTGTCCGCCACAGATTTAGAACAGCAATACAACGATGTGAGCGCGGACATGGATATCGGCCTGCTGGTGTATAACGCTTGCTATTCGGTCATCGGCGAATTCAAAAGCATCGCTCTTGGCGACCATCAAAAAATGCTGGATGTGAACTGCCGTGGTCCGGTGATACTCAGCCACTGCATGATAGACAGGCTGCTTAAAAGGGGCAGCGGAGGGATCATTTTGATGAGCAGCATGTCCGGCTTTCAAGGCACCGCCATGGTTGCAAATTATGCCGCCACCAAAGCCTGGAATATCAATTTCACCCAAGGACTTTGGTCAGAACTCACGCCGCATGGCATAGATGTTCTAGGCTGTATTGCCGGCGCCACATCGACCCCGGGATTTGAAGGCAACACACCCAAAGATAAGCGCGGCAAAGCGTTCCCCATGCATCCAGATGATGTCGCGCGGGAAGGTCTTGCCGCACTCGGGAAACGCCCCTTGCACATCACTGGAGCTATCAATCGCAGCGTAGACCGACTGGGTCACTTTATGAGCCGTAAAGCTCGCACCAACTTCATTAGTAAAGCAACACGTGACATCTATGACAACGCCTGATCAAAATATCCCTCACGCCCCCGAATTCAGCCCTACCGAACTGGGAAAAACCTGCCTCGTGACGGGCGGTGGTGGTTACCTCGGAAGCGCAATCGTTCGTCGCTTACGTCAACACGGTTGCAAGGTCGTTAGCCTGGACATCCAAGAGCATGATCACGCCGATGATGGGGTGCTGTGCATCGCCGCCGATCTACGCCACTACGATGCCGTACTGGCAGCCTGCAAAGGTGTCGACACAATTTTTCACACCGCTGCCATCATCAGCTTGCTCACCTATTTCCGACCTGCGCAGAAGCGTCTTGCATATGATGTCAATTGCTTGGGCACGCAAAACGTGGTCAAAGCTGCACAGCAAGCGGGCGTTGCTACCTTGGTCCATACCAGTAGTTTTAACGTTGTATTGGATCGCGTTCTTGAAGAGCAGGACGAAAGCGTGCCTTATGCGAAGAAAACGGCTGATTTGTATTCATTAACTAAAATAGAAGCGGAACAAACCGTGCTGCAGGCCGACCAAGTTGATGGTTTACGCACTTGTGCGGTCCGGCCTGGCGGCATTTGGGGACCGGATTGTGATTCCATGATGATCAAGAGTTTCCTAACAGAACTAGCTGCGGGCAATTTCAAAGTGCTGATTGGCGACAAGCGCGCGACTATGGATAACACCCACATCGACAATCTCATCGATGCACAATTTCTCGCCGCGAAAGCGTTACGAACACAGCCTGATCAGGTCGGTGGCCAAGCCTATTTCATTACCGACAACGAACGTGTCAACGGCTTGCACTGGTTCCGACCATTGGCAGAAGCGTTGGGCGAGACCTTCCCCAAAGTTGCTATACCTGCTGGAGTGATGAAGTTAGTCAGTCGCGGAATGGAATTGGCACATTTTTTTGGTGGGCCGGAACCTGCGTTGACCTACCGAGGCATTCGCAATCTTACCGAGAGCTCCAGTTTCCGTATTGATAAGGCGCGTAAAGAATTAGGTTATGAACCACGCTACACGCGACACAACGGCTTTCCACAATTGCTGCCCCTGGCCCGTGAATTTGTCGATAAACAGCGTACCGCCGCCGCATAATGGATAAGTGCATTTTCCTACTGTGGGATCAGCCCGGCACATCACCGGCAGAACGACGCTTAAGCCTGCTTGAGCGCTGCGGGCCTGCCCTACTGGCGCTTGATCCTGCTGGCTTGCAGATCAACATTTGCGACGATTTGGCAACGACTCCTTCCCCCGCCCCCAAACCTTTGTTTAGTGACCCATTTGTCGGCCAAGTCAATGTCTGGTTAAACGAGGCCAATCGCGATCAATGGCAGGCATTTGAAGATGTATTGCGCAAAGCAGGATTTCAATTGCAGGCGTACTTGGTCGAAGAATGGCTGTACACAGACTATGGTGAACATCACAATGTCGATGCTGCATACCCACGCAGCTGGCCTGATGGTGAACGCTGCCCCGGCATCCTGGCGGTAACACTGCTACGCAAACCGCGCCGCTTAAATCGAGAGGTCTGGCTGCGACGTTGGTTCGGGCACCAATCTCAGATGAGTGAGCGCATGCAACCACGCGCGCGTTATGTTCGGCATCTGATTCAAGAGTCGCTGAGTCCTGGTGCTGAACAGATTGACGGCTTAGTTGAAGAAGATTGGCCCAGCGGTGAACACGTAACCAATCTCAAGCTATTTTACGGCGCCCGCAATTGGTGGGGCGTTATGCGCAACATGGCGATCATGCTGCACTCCGTGGTGAGAATTCTGAACTTGTTCAATATCACCACGGTAATGATGAGTGCGTATTTCATAAAAACACCGCCAGGCCACGCCGCAGCTAAAAAGTTGTGACATTTCCGTGACAGTCACGCGGCCGCCTTCTATGATTTGCGGCCTCACTCACTCTGTTTTGCTGGTTTAACGCATTGAAAAACCCACTAAAGTCGAAGCTCATCCCCCTGCCCCAGTCATTGGATTCAGTCACTGATATCCGTCACGAGGATGAAGTCGCACCACAAGATGTCGACCTTCCCAGCAGTGTTCCAGGACAAATTTGGAACAGCGTAGAAAAGCTCTATAAAACACGCACCATGCCAGCAATTAGTTTGGCACTACGGCATAAAGGCGAACTTATACTGCACCGCAGTATTGGTCATGCCAGCGGCAATGGGCCTGCGGATACGGCCGACACGCCGAAAACAATCATGCGTGCAGACACACCAGTTTGCTTGTTCTCAGCATCCAAAGCCATCACTGGCATGCTGGTCCATAAGCTGGCGGAAGAGGGTCTGGTCAAACTGCATGCACCGGTCGCCGAATACATTCCTGAGTTCGCTGCCAAAGGGAAGCAATACATTACCCTCAGCCAAGTACTGGCCCATCGTGGTGGATTTCCCACGATCAAACAGAAAGAACCCGACCCTAGCCTGCTGTGGGATTGGGATCAGTGCATCAAAACCCTGTGTGAATCTACCCCAAGGAAAGATGCTGGAAAGGCTCAGGCCTACCATGCGATTACCGGGGGATTCATCCTCGGCGAGATTATTCGCCGAGTCACCGGACAAGAATTAAATGACGTGCTGCGGAGCCGAGTGAGTGCTCCGTTGGGCAGTCAAAGCTTGAGTTACGGTCTGCCCGCAGACAAACAAAGCGATGCCGCACTGAACTACTTCACCGGGCAAGCTGAACGCTTCCCGATTAAGCAGTTTGCACAACGGGCGCTTGGTGCATCATTTGAAATGGTGACGGAAGTTTCCAATTCGCCAGAATTCATGTCCGCCGTCATACCTGCCGGCAATATGTATGGCAGCGCTTTGGACGTCTGCGACTTTTACCAATGCCTGCTCAACGGCGGACATTTCGGTAAAGAACGCCTGTTTGAGCGAGCCACGGTTACTCGTGCCATTAGTGAGGCGAATTCACGCCAATTTGATCGCACTTTACTGCTGCCCATCCGTACCAGCGAAGGCTTTATGCTGGGTGACCATCCCATCGGCATGTATGGCCCACGCACATCACAAGCGTTTGGTCATCTCGGATTCATTTCCATCTTTAGTTGGGCTGATCCTGAGCGCGATATTTCTTGTGCCTTGCTGACCACAGGCAAACCCATATTGTCGACGCACTACGGCGCCTTATGGCAAGTGCTATCCGGTATCAACAGCAGCTTTAGCCGGTATTAAGCCGAGCAAAGCTACAGCAGTTGCTGACGTAGCTCTTCCATTGCCTCACCTGTAGCCACCGCAAGGCGCTGCAGATGGGGCAAGGTATCGCGACAGCCAATAAATCCAAAATTGAGTGTGCCGTTGTAGCTTTGGCAGGTAATGTTCAAAGCCATGCCATGGGTCGGAATGGAGACCGGAAACGTTGCATCAATCTTGCTGCCACGAAAGTACAGCGCATCTTGTGGCCCGGGAACGTTTGAGATACACACATTAAAGGTCAGCGGCAAACGTCCTTTAATGCCGGTCAACGCCTTAATGGTTTGTAAACCGAATGGCGCCATGATGAGCGAACTATAAGCCATGATGGCCGCCGCCGACATGCTTTCCATTTGTTTTTTGGCTTGACTGGTTGAGGCGATAATCGCTTGCAAACGTTCCATAGGATCAGCAATATCGGTCGCCAATGAGGCCAGCATCGCACCCACAGCATTGCCACCGCCGGGATCGTCTTTCGGGCGAACATTAACGGGCAAAAACGCTACCAATGGCTTATCCGGCAAGGCATCCATATCCGATAAGAAGGTGCGCAAACCTCCAGCGCACAGCGCCATCACAATATCGTTTAGCGTCCCGCCCGACGCTTTGGCCAATCCTTTTAACTCATCCAATTGATATTGCTGCGTGGCAAAGCGCCGATTGCGCCCGATGCGTCCATTCAAAATACATTGTGGCGCCTGCAAGGAATTAACCAGATCGCCCATCTCACCTTTGGCATTGCGGCTTAAGCGCCACAGGGCTTTACCGACGTCTTTTACTGAGTCGAATTGAGACACCACGCTGCCCCATACGGCGGACATATCAGCTGCGGCATGCGCACGTGATGATGGATCTCTTTGTGGCTGCTTTTGGGCGAAAAACAGCGGCATATCTTTATCATCGGCATCGCGCGCCATACTGCGCGACAACATCTTCATCCCGGTATAACCATCCACCAAGGCATGGTGGATTTTCATATACAGCGCCAAACGACCACCTTCTAAGCCTTCTATGAGATGAAGTTCCCAAGGAGGCCGAGAAAAATCCAAAGAATTGCTGTGCAGACGAGAAATCAATACGCCCAACTCGCGCTCATCTCCGGGGGCTGGTAACGCCGAGCGGCGAACGTGATATTCGATATCGAAATTCTCGTCTTCCACCCATTGATGCAATGGGTTCAACATGAAATTGGGCGTCTTCAATTTCATATTCCAAGGCGCTTGCACCGCCATATCGGTTTTGATTTCGTCCATAATTTCACGCAAATACTCTTCCCCAGCATCCGCTGGAGGCGTGATTGGTAGCAAACCAGCCACATGCATTTTGATATCTCGAGATTCTCCGTAGAGAAACATCGCGTCCATGGGGCTTAGGCGTTTGCTGCTCATTTGTACTTCCATCAGTTAGGCGTTTATTCGGTTTATCTATCCTATAGGGATGCGCCCACTTTTGCTCAAAGTTTTGACCCGAATTGAGCTGCAGATGGAAGGAACCAGAACGAATGTATGGAGCTATCCTCTAAAGCAAAAATTTTGCTAGCTACCTTGGATAACCGCGCGGCAGAGACCTAAGGGTGCTCACCCGAAAACAGTGTGAATAGGTCGCAGCATTCAGATTAAATGGGCTTCCTTCAAGCATTCACTTGTAGGCCAATTTGTCGACTCGGATAACAGGCACAAAAAAACCCGCAGTACAGGGCTTTCGATGTTTTCCAAACGTTCCTGATAGCCATACTTGGTGGGAGACGACCATCGCACCAAAAGATTTAAGCGCATGTTTTTTATTAGATGTTTATCCTGAGCTCATTCATGTGGGATTAAACATGGTCGCTGGATCTTTCATTGCCGTTTTTACTTCCGCCAATCCGATGGTCAGCCTACCGCGCGCAATGTGGCCTACCGCGCGCAATGTGGCATCTTCAAATGGCACATCACTAGCCGTTCATGGGCTTCAGATTTTAAGTGTACGGCGGCATCGAGCCTTAAGCAGTCAATCGGTCAGTAGTGATAACGGCATGAAATGATTGTCAGCGCGCCTTTGTCGACGAAGTAAACCAAGCGGTTCTTTTCATCAATTCGGCGCGAACAGAAGCCACTGAGATTTTCGCGAAGCGGTTCTGGTTTCCCGATTCCCTCGAAAGGTTCCCGCAGTGTGTCTCGGATTAGTTTGTTGATTCGCTTCAGGGTCTTTCGGTCCTGAACTTGCCAATATTCATAGTCGTCCCAAGCTGCTAGGGTCCAGGACAGCCTTTCAATCATCGGCTAGCGGCCGCTCAACAGCGCCATCGCTCCGAAGTTGAGCAATCGATTCGGCTAAATGAGCAACGTTGGCTGGTGAGCCAAGAAGGTGTGCCGTTTCCATGATGCTATTGAAGGTGTCTAAAGACATTAGAACAGCGTCAGGAGCGTCCCGACGCGCAATGACGGTGTAGTCCGCATCTTCAACGACGGCGTCGATGACACCCTTCAATCCCTTGCGTGCCTCAGAGAAATTGATGACTTGCATACTTTTGACCTGTGCAATATATGGTACAAGTGTCCCGCGCTTTCACCACAGCGTCAATCGCCTCGAAACTTCTGTCTCGCGCCCTGAACTGCCCTTCTTCACTATCGCTGCGCGAGAGAAGTTAGGAACAATCACTTTATGAGTCGAGCCGACTGTAAAAGCAAAGTTCCTGACAATGAACGCTACTCGGGCCACTTGCACTCAATAGCTGTGTCCCTTACAAATTAGTACCGTACAAAAAAGGCGGTCACATGGACCGCCTTTTTATTCACAAAAATCATGTTTAGTCGGTAGGGCTTAGACCCAACAGTGCAAGCGCTCCGCCGGCGCTAGGATCAAAATCATTCCAAGTCACCAGCCGCGGCGCCCAGCCCTCTGCGCTTTGCATGAAGGTCAAAGCATGACCGATATCGGCGTAGTTATTGGAACCACCAGCCAGACTAATAGTCGATGCGGCACCTAACGCCCTGCCATTGATATCCATCACACCGCCACCCGAATCACCGGGGATACCTTGCGGCAGCAAGTAAACGTTGTTGCTCCAACACTCAAATGAACAGCCCAACCAAAAGCCGTTCTTGGGATTCAACACGCTCTGCTCTGGATCCAACAGCAGCGTATCGTCGTGCAGCTCGCTGCGGCCATAGGCACGCAATTCATCCAATGACTGCATATCTTCAATCGCAGCCAAGCCTGTTGGGCCGCCGAACATACGCACGGCTGGGTGAATCTTGTCGTAATCAGCAACATCGACTTCTAGCAACGCGAAATCGTTGCCACTGCAGATATTGCCATCAGTAACGCCTTGCTCAGCCATGGCTTTCCAAGACATATAAGCCACTGTCAGCGGCTTACTCATTCCCGAAATTTCAACTGGCAGACCTGTGTAGTCGTCATGCCACGTATGACTGGTATCGCATGCACCTTCGTTCGCTACGCCAGCACCACTGACACAATGCGCCGCGCTACCAAAGAAGTAACGGCCCTGATGCTCATAGAGGAAATTGATGGTGCAGCCGGAGCCTTCGAAAAGACTTGCATCACCAGGCCGCACGTGACCCGAGGTCGGCTCTGCAAAAATGCTGCGGCCACTGAGCGTGGATGCATTGGCCAGCTCGCCACTTGCCTGATCTGACCCTTGCGTCTGCTGCGCTAGATTCGCATCTAATGCGCTGCTGTTCACGCCAGCGTCATTACAAGCCGAGAGCGTAAAAACTACTGCGGTGGCCGCGAAAAGGCCACGCGTATGCACTAATAATGTGCTTAATCGAACCATGCTATAAATCCCTTTATTACCTGATGATTTTCGTATTTTTGGCCGGATTAACTAGAAACCAAATTCAACTCAGCAGAGTTCAGACAGATCGTGCCAAAACCAAGCTTTAGCTCCCACGCTACTTCCGCTGTCACTAATTATTTCAGTTCAGAACATATATATACGAGTAACGGCGATGTTTGGATCCACTTATCGTCAGAATTCTCGAGTTTGTCGAAGTAGATATTAGGCCGAAGATATTAGAATACTCAACCGCCGTTTCAAAGATCGCTACACCGCCACCACCGAATTCCCGCTAGTGTAGATCGGCTAATGCGCCTACATCAGAATGGTCGAAGTGAACAATGTGGGTGAAGAATAAAAAAGCGAGCTACTCCATTGCCGCTGTTGTAGCATCCAACACCTCGGCTGCCACTCTCTCGGCCGACTGAATGGCACCGTCTAAATAGCCGGTCCATTCACTAGCTGTTTCGGTGCCAGCCCAATGGATAAGTCCACATCGATCAGTAAGTGCTTCGCCATAGGCGTTGGAAACACCAGGAGGCATTAGCCCGGTAGGGCCACCTCGGCTATAGATTTCATCGCACCAGTTGAAGTATTCGAATTCAGTCGGGTTTCGAGCTTGCTCGCCGAAGAACTCGACCATGTCAGTGAGTATTTTGGATTGGCGTTGGTCGCTTGCTAAATCCATCGCTAGGCGAGCGGGTGTGCCCGCAATAAAGCCGATCAGTACACCTGGGCCATCAGCACTAGGGCTGTCATCAACGCACATTTGAATCAGCCCGACATCGGAAGATGTAATGCCGGAATAACCCCTATCTCGCCACCATGGCTTTTCGTAGACACAGACGGCCTTGGCATAGGCGCCCATAGGCATGCTTTGGCTTAATAGATCACGCCGTGCCGGTAAATCGGGTTGGTAACGAATACGACCTGCCAAGGTCGGTGCTAAAGCAATAATCACTCGACGGCCAAAGAATTTTTGTCCGCCACTGATCACGCAGGCACCGTCGTCGTTTTGTACGATGCTATCGACTGGAGTACAAAGCTGAACGGCCACGGCAAGTTCACTGGCCATACGTTCGCAGAGTTGCTGAGAACCACCAATAAAGCTGTCTTGCTGCGCACCACCCTCATAGGCAATGAGCTTCTCTAAGCCTTGCCCGGCATGCAAGTATTCTAAGAAATACAACATGGAAAGCTCATGTGGTTCTGCGCCGAATATGAGCCGTGTACTGATATCAATCGCCTTGCGCCCAGCTTTGGTCTTGATATTTTGCTGCTTCCAAGCCTCTACGGTCAGGCTATCCCAGCGCCTCTTTTCGTCGGCATTGATAAATTCCCCAACGCCAATGCGTAGTCGTAGTTTTTCAAGTTTTCTTAAAGCCAGACCGATATCGATGAGCTTATGGGGAGACATCGGTGGAATCACGCGCTTGGATACATACCGCTTTCCAGCGATCACACTGATGTTTTTTCCACCCTCAAATTGACGGTGCGTTTGCACGCCTAACTCAGTGGCTAGCGCGGCAATGCGTTGCTGCCCCGGGCCTATCCAATGAGCACCTAAATCAACCGTCGCGCTGCCAATATGTTTCGTGTAGGTTTTTCCGCCGACTCTGTCGCGGGCCTCGAGCACGATCACCGACAAGCCTTTTTCGGTCAACCTTCGGGCGGCAACCAAGCCGGAAATTCCCGCGCCAACGATAATGCAATCGAAGGGTTTACTGGATGTCGAGTTAAACAATGATTTTCCTAGGCGCCAAGCGTTTTTTAATTATTAGGGCGTTTAGTTTCGGGCTGGTCAAGCTGGCTGTATTCGGCTACAGGAATAAGGAGCGGCAAGAGCATGTCGGTCACCGGCAATTGTGCCAGTCGCAATCTATCCAAAACCGCTGAACGCAGCCCCCTGTTTTGGAGCACAAGAGGCGGACACACCGCCCGATGGCATCACCGATATTCAGTTTGGTTCAATTATGGGGCTAAACGGAATTAGCAACGGATTTTTGGACGTCCGCATAGGAACGGTAGCTTTACGAAGCCGGCTGACCATTCCCGGGCACCACGACTACTTACCGAGGGTAAGGGCGAAAACGTTTGAGCCCGCCTTCTTCGAAGAAATGGCGAAAATTCCTGAAGCAACTCGCCCAGGGATTTTGTATGTAACCGACCCCGATGACTACGTAAGCCCTGAACTATTCACCTGGAACACTAATGACCCCAAATGGGCAGAAACATCTCCGCTTCCCGGCCGGCCCCAATCACCGCTAACGGCAGCCCCATGAATCGGCGGCGTGTTTCGCATGCTCACCTATTAGGTAGCGGGCTTGCCTGGGCCAAAATCAACTCACCGAGCAAAGTGCGCAGGTTCTTGAGTATCAATTCTGGATGGCAAGCCGAATAGAGTCGCCAGACTGCAATTTTCACCATAGGATCAAGCATCTAGGCGAGCTATACTTACTTTATTTCTGAGCGGATTAGAAAGATGACACTTGGATTCCGCGCAAAAGCGCTGACGTAATTATTCGAAGATCGCGTCAGCGAAAACGGTTTAGCGTGATCAACTGAGCACACTAATGAATAGCTACATTTTTGCCCACATAACGTTTCTGGCCAGTCTGATCGTATTGACGGCTGGCTGTTCCGACAATGGCAATGTTTCCCAGTCAGTCACCAGAGTCCAGACCAATCAGGTTTCAGCGCGCGCTGCCGCGCAATGCGCCATGAACAGTCCTTTGCTGAATATAGCAAGCGGACGGGATCGACCGGCCCTAGCCCCTAGACCACCAGCAGGTGATCATCAAGCCGGCGTGCCACTCAATGGTGGTCGTTGCTCCGACAACAGCGCATTTGCTTTGGGCTCGGGTATTGCCGACATCACGGGCAATGCCGGAGGCAGCATCACGGTGGGTTACGAGAACCCAGAGCATCAAACTCAAGGCATACATACCCGCCTGTATGCCAGGGCGTTTGCGGTCCACAGCCCTTGCAATAACAAGCGCGTGTTGTTGGCCGTCATCGACGCTGGCTTCATCCCCCAAAGCGTGCGCCAGGGCGTATTGGAGCGGGTTGCTGCAGACCCCGATATGTCACCACTGTATAGCGGCGAAAACATCATGCTGTCCGCCACCCACACCCATTCAACACCGGGAGGTGATTCGCACGACAATAACCAGAATGTTTTTCGTCTCGGCTATGACGCCTTGGCTTACGAGGTCTATACCTTGGGCATATACCGGGCCCTACGCAGCGCTCACCGTAATTTGGCTAAGCATCCGCAAACCGGGAAAATTGGTTTGGCCAATGGTGAACTGCTGGACGCCAACATCAACCGTTCACCCGAAGCCTATGCCCTCAACCCCGCGACGGAACGTGCCGCCTGGTTAGACAGCGAAGGTGCCGAGGTCAATGTCGATAAACGCATGCTGTTGATTCGCTTTGTGCGTGATGATGGAACAGAGCTGGGTTTGCTCAACTGGTTTGGCGTACACACCACGTCTTTGGGCATACATGTGCCAGCGATTGGTTCGGACAACAAGGGCTATGCGGCGCTGGGCTTCGAACGCGTCATGCAAACCGGCTATGGACTGAGTGAGGGCGAAAACACCTTTGTGGCGGCATTTGCCCAAGAAGATGAAGGCGACAGCTCTCCCAATCTTTGTTTCGAGGAATTTCCTTTTCCGGATGAACGCATCGGTTGCGGCGTCGACACCGTGCAGGGCAATGCGATTTCGGGCAGCAAGCAACTCGCCAAGGCACTGCAGCTTTATGACGAAGCAAACGCTCCACTGCGCGGCGGTGTGGGCGCTCGCCTGATCCATGTCGACATGAATGATGTCACCGTGACCGACCCCGAAGTTCTTTCCAGTTTGCAGCACCCAGCAGAACTGGATGCCGAGCCCAAACGCACCTGTACGGCCGGTTTGGGGGTGTCGTTTGGTGCTGGAGCTGAGGACAATCGTGGACATACCGAAGAAGGCGTGAGCTGTGCCAATCAAGATGTGGTTGATCACGCCACACGCGATCTGGAATCAGCCTACGACAACGTGTTTCAGGGCTACGTCGACATCCCACCCTTCTTGCTTTCCAATGCCCTGTGTTTTGTCACACCGACGCATCCGGCTGGCGACTACAGCTGCCAAGCCGAAAAGCCCGTGCTGTTTCCGGCCAGTATCCCGCCCTTACCTCTGCAACTCATCAACATAGGCAATCTGGCTATCGTAGGCCTACCCTGGGAAGTGACGACAACAGCGGCACGGCGCCTGCGCAGCCTGGTGCTAGACGCGCTGCAAGGCAGCGGCGTTGATAGCATCGTGATTGCTGGATTGAGCAACGACTACGCGCAATACATGACCACACGGGAAGAATATGCCTCGCAGCAGTACGAGGGCGCTTCGACCTTATTTGGTCCCTGGCAACTTGCCGCGGTGATGCAGGAAGTTCGCAAACTGGCATTAAGCCTGCGCAACGATCTTGAAACGCCGCCCAGCGAACCAGCCCCCGTCACCCAAGCACCTTTTTTCCGGCGCTTGCCTTTCATCATTGCGGATACGCCATTGCCGTCCGGCAGCTTTGGTGCGGTACTACAGGACACGCAGCCCAACTATGTTCGAGGTGAAATCGCCAGCGTACGCTTTCAAGGTGGCCATCCGCGCAACGACACGCTGGACAAGTTGGAATCCAGCTATGCCTATGTTGAGCGACAACTTAACGATGGCAGTTGGGAAATTGTGGCCCAAGACCGTGACCCCGAACTCCAGTTCCGCTGGTGGCCCCTGCCCTCTACGCAGGCGCCTGTAACTGCTGAAAACGAGGTGGCTTGGAACATTCCCGGAAACGCAGCACCGGGCATTTATCGACTGCGCCATAACGGCACAGCGCTGACATCCAACCTATTGCCCGCCGAGCCGTATGTAGGGATTTCATCTGGCTTTGAGATTCAGGGTCCAGCCG
>JBPOFU010000068.1:0-15541 GCA_051252075.1 Oceanococcus sp.
CATCCATACAGGAACCGCCTCCCAGAACCAATATGGCATCACTGCCATGTTGCTGGAGCAATTCCACGGCACTTTCTATGTCTTCTACGCTGGGGTCTGGGCGGGTTTCATCATGCACCAACACGTCGATTCCTGCAGCTTGCAATTCCGCGATCAGTGGCTGCACCAATCCGGTTTTTACCGGGGTTTTACTCGTAACTAGCAAGACTTTTTTGTGCTTCTTTTTGATCATGTAACGGCACATCGCCAATGCCGGTTGCTCCCCTTCGAAAATTTTGGGCCAGGGCAGGGGCATGATTTTGGCGCCCATCTTCAGTCCCTTCATGGACACGCCGTGTACATAAGGTTCGAGTGTTTTCAACATAAATTTCCCCAAGCTGGTTTTATGAGGCCAAATCAGCATCGCCGATTTACCCCGAGTCTCCCTAGCGCGCATTATTGCAGTTTCCCACACAAGGCTCGAACCGTGCTGCATGATCAGATGGACATAACCACGCGTGGTCGTGGTTGCTATGAAATTACCCCTGTATTGGAGCGCTGGCTGTCTAATCAAACTAAGGGCGATCAGCACAATGGCTTGCTGCATATCTTCATCCGTCACACCAGTGCCTCTTTGATTGTTTGTGAAAACGCGGATCCCGATGTGTTGATCGACCTGCAAATGTGGATGGAAAACCTCGTTCAAGATGGTGATGCTCGGTTCCGTCACACAGCGGAAGGGCGTGACGATATGGCGGCCCATATTCGTAGCGTACTGACCAGCAGTCAGTTGGCCTTGCCGGTTCGCGCAGGACGTTTAGCGCTAGGTACTTGGCAGGGTGTGTTCCTTTGGGAGCACCGCTACGCGCCGCAGCAACGAGAATTATTGTTGGATTTGTCTTAGTGAAAGCCGAATTAAGTGCCGGCGAAAACCTCATGTGCGCCAAGCACGATGGCGACCAGCCCTAAGGCCCAAACACCACAGGCCATGAGATCCAGGGTCGTATAGCGTAGACGTTGAAACTCACTGATACCGAGCATGGCGGGAATCAAGCTGCGGATGGCTGGAATAAAGCGGCCGATAAAGATGGCGTAGCTGCCAAAGCGACGGACCAAGCCTTCGGCTTTGTCCCACTTGGATTGATTTTTTTGCACGATTTTCAACTTGTGCATTCCGGGGCCGACTGCTCGTCCTACGTAAAAGCCTACATGGTCACCTAGGCTGGAGCCCAACATGGCCATAATCGCCATGCTCTCCATGCTCGCCCAGCCCTTGCTATAAAAGATCGAGCAAACAATCACCAGAAAAATGCTGGAGACAAACAGCCCAATGCCAATGCAGGTTTCCATGAACGCCAATAAAGGGATCACTACGATGGCAAATTCGCGATTGTCTTGTGCCCACTGAATCAGAAAACTTTCCATAGTCGTAGCCAGCTTTTAGCGGATACGTGGAATAAGTACAGGCGTCCTGCGTTTGTAGTCCTGATACTGGGGGTTTTCACCCCAAGTCTCATCACTGCGCCGCTCTAAGATAGGTACACCACTCAGCCGGGTAATTAACAGCGCCACAAACACGGGGGATATCAGCCCCAGCCATTGCCAGCCGGCAAAGCAAGGGACCGCAATAATCGCAATGCCCAGCCACAACACGATTTCTCCAAAATAATTCGGATGACGCGAATAAGCCCATAGGCCGGTCCGTATAAAGGCTCCACGGTTTTTCGGATCTTTTTTGAACGCGGATTTCTGTGCATCTGAAATGGCCTCTATGGCAAAGCCGAATACCCAAACAATGGTGCCAATGAGCGCCCATAATCCCAGTGCAGTTTGCTGCTGACTGCTGATTGCGATGAGGGCGGCAATCAGCGTGAGGAATACCCATAAACCTTGCAGGGTCCAGGCCATCAAGAATTCGCTAAAGCTCGTCTTTAGTTTGTCAAAGCGGGCATCTTTACCGCTGCGCCTAACCCGGCGAAACAGGAAGCTGCCTAAGCGTACATACCAAATCGTAATCAAGCCTGCGAGTAGGTAGGCGCGGTTGAGTTGTGGTTCTTGGGCGCAGGCGACTAAAGCGACAATCACCAGCAATGCATAGGTAAGGCTGCCGGTTAGGTCATAAAAATGTTCGCTTTGCAGCGTAAAAGCGGGAATAAAAGCCAGCCATTGAACGACGAAAGCGAGCAGGGCTAGTGCCGGCAGAACGGGCCAGCCAAAAACTGTATAAATACCTGAGTCCACCAGATAGGCCAGCGAGCAGGTCAACACGGTAATCAAAACAACCGATAATAAGGAGATCGCGGTTCTAGCCATAACGGCTGTCCTTTGTGGTCAACGACGGTGTCTTATTTAACCACAGGCGACAACTTGAAGTTGCTTGCATCTAATAGCTGCAATTGTTGTACAGAACATTGTGAAAACTAAAATGAGTAAGTCGGATTCCACAGTTTCGTCATAGTGGCAAAAAATTCACATTCACTGGTTGATAGTGTGGCAAACCTGACTAGGCGAGTTTTTGATGGGATGGATGCCAAAAAGTAACGCGTCCGATGATGTTGATAATCCTTGGCGCAAGCGTTACTACGAAGAACTGGATCAACTGGAACGTGATCTAGAGACTTCACGTGGTGCCGAAGATGCTTTGCGTCGTTTGTGTTCGCGCCTTTGTCTTGCTGCACAAGGTCAGTCTGTATCACTGGACCGATCGCTAGATGAAACCCAAGGAGCATTGCGGAGCAAAGCCGGCGTCGGTTCGATAGAGCCATTAATTACTGAGCTTACGCTCGCGATTGAACGTCTCGACGCAGGGCCGCAGCCGCTCGCTGAGCAGGCACCGGATCACAGCGAGCAAATAGAAAATCGTGGAATTCTTGCTGGTGGGATCCTTGTGCAGATTATTGATCAGCTTGATCTCGATGGAGAAACCCGCGACAAAGCGGGTGTGCTGCGTGCGCGCTTGTGTGGTGCAAATTGCGGTGATGGCTTGAACGCTGCGATTGCGGAATTGGCAGATATCCTCAAAGGGCAGAATCGCCAGATCAATGAGCGCGTTCGCCATTTTCGAGCCTTGCTGCAGCGGGTAACTCAGCGCTTGGATGACGTCACTCAGCATTTGGTGCAGGACGAAGAATCACGCGATCAAGGCTCGCAAAACAGTCAGGCTCTTAATGAGCGTATTCAAAATGAAATGCAGGCACTGAATCGTGTGTCCAGAGAAGCCAATGATTTGACCTCTCTGCAACGTGACGTTGAGGATAAAATTTCCAGAGTGGATAGCCATTTGCTGAGCTATCGCGAGCGTGAGCGCGAATTGGCTTCGAACTATAAAGCGCGTGGTGACCAGATGAAATTACGCATTTCAGAATTGGAAAATCATGCCAAAACCTTGGAAGTTGCGATGGAGAAACAACGCAAAAAGGCACTGACCGACAGCTTGACCGGCATAGCCAACCGGGAAGCTTATTTGCAGGCCGCGGCGGGGTTTTTTAAAAATTGCCGCGATGCCCCAAAGCCATTGAGTTTGGCCATTTGGGATATCGATGAGTTTAAAGCGATCAACGACACCTTTGGGCATCAGGCCGGCGACAAAGCCCTACAACTGGTTGCGCAGCATCTCAATCGCTCCATGGGCGAACAGGCGATGACCGCACGCGTAGGGGGGGAGGAGTTTGCTACTTTTCTACCGGGCCGCACAGCAAACATGGCGGTCAACATATTGGACCGTGTGCGCCAAGAAGTGCAGAACCTACCTTTTAGACATGCCGATAAACCCGTCGCCATCACCGTATCTTGTGGGGTAACGGAAATCACTCCTGATGATTCGCTAGACACCGCCTACAGCCGCGCCGATACCGCCATGTATGCGGCAAAACGTGGCGGTCGAAATCAAGTCAGAGTGATCTGAATTTAATCTGCGGTAGTAAAATCATCGCTGCTGTGGCGTTCAGCGAGTTGTTCCGCAGGCTCGCCCCACACGCGATTTACCCTGCGCCCACGTTGCACTGCTGGGCGTGCATCGATGGCCTTGGCCCAGCGCTGGACATGGCTGTATTCCTGCACTTGTAGAAATTCGCCGGCGTCATACAAGCGCCCTAAAACCAAGGCTCCGTACCATGGCCAAGTGCCGATGTCGGCGATGCTGTAATCGTCACCGGCCAAGTAGGGGCTGTGCGCCAATCTTTGGTCCAATACATCCAATTGCCGTTTCACTTCCATGCTGTAACGATCAATCGGGTATTGATATTTCTCAGGCGCATAGGCATAGAAATGGCCAAAGCCACCGCCAAGAAAGGGTGCGCTGCCCATGTGCCAAAACAGCCAATTGTAGGCTTCTGTGCGTTGCGGCCCTGCGGGTAGAAATTCATCAAACTTTTCCGCCAAGTAGAGCAAAATAGCACCAGATTCAAATACACGCGTGGTCGGAGTGGTGCTGTGATCGACTAGGGCAGGGATTTTAGAATTGGGGTTGGCTGAGACGAAGCCGCTGGAAAATTGCACACCTTCGTTGATGTTGACTAACCATGCATCGTATTCCGCGCCTTGGTGACCGAGCGCAAGGAGCTCCTCGAGCATCACCGTCACTTTAACTCCATTGGGCGTAGCCAAGGAATACAGTTGCAGTGGATGTTCGCCCACACTTAACGCTTTATCATGGGTTGCGCCTGCCGTGGGGCGATTGATATTGGCAAATTGACCGCCGTTTCCGGCTTCCCATTCCCAAATTTTTGGTGGCGTATAGATGTTGTTGTCGCTCATTGGGAACTCCAATATGTCACTGTGATTAATACGTGAGGATTTTGCCGCTATTACGGGACAGCCATGGGTAAGCATGTCCACCGGTGCAGCTTTGTGTGAGCTCACCGGCCAATTGACCTGCGGCGAGCAGCTTGTCTAGATCAATGCCTGTTTCGTAACCCATCATGCTCAGCATCATGACCAAGTCTTCAGTCGCAATGTTGCCAGTGGCACCCGGCGCAAAGGGACAGCCGCCTAAACCTCCGACAGAAGCATCAAAATGAGTAATGCCTGCCTGTAGTGCTGCGTACACATTGGCCATGCCCAGTGCGCGGGTGTCGTGAAAATGGCAGCTCAAATGCTGCTCCCCTAATTCACCCACGAGACGCTGCATCAAACTGTTGACTTGGGCAGGGTGGGCTGCTCCGATGGTGTCAGAGATGACCAGCTGTTGGGCGCCAATCGCAGCTAATTTGGCAGCCAGTTTGGAAACAATTTCGGGCTCGATCGCGCCTTCAAATGGGCATTCCCAAGCCGTAGACAGGTATATCTGTATAGCGATGCGATCACGCTTTGCTTGCTGTAACACGTCTTCGCATACCGCTAAAGCGGATTCGGTGCTCATGCGAATATTCTTTTCATTGAGGCTGTTGCTGGCGGCAATCACCAGCCCCATGGATGTCACGCCGGCGGCTTTGGCGAGCTCGTATCCCTTTTGATTGGGGATCAGTGCGGTGTAACGCACATCTCCGACCGGCAGGCGCGCGGCAAGTTGCTCCGCACCGGCCATAGCGGGCACTGCTTTGGGCGAAACAAAGGCAGCAAATTCTATGTTCTTAAGTCCGGCATCGACTAAGGCTTGAATGATCTGTAAACGTTGCTCCGGGCTTAGCACCTTGTCCAAGCTTTGTAGACCATCTCGCGGTCCAACGTCGGTGATAGTGATTTTATTGTTCATGGTTCTGCATTGCTGCCGACCCAGCACGCTGCTGGGCACTGGTTCTAACGTTCAAATTGCTTAAATAAAAGGCTTGTGCTGCTGAATAATTGTATCAATTCTGCCTTTCGGGCTAGCCAATTGATAGGCCATCACGCATCATGCAACACAAATCAAATTGAACGGTAATCTGTGTGAATAATAGCTCTGTATTAGAAACTTTTTTACAGCGTGCAGAAGCGACGGATCTAACGCTGGGTATAGTTGGCCTAGGTTACGTTGGGTTGCCGCTGGCACTGCGTTGTGCCGACGCTGGGTTCAAGGTTTTGGGACTGGATATAGACTCCAAAAAAATCGAATACATTGAGGCTGGACGCAGCTATATCGAGCATATTCCGCATGCTGATATCGCCAAAGCACGTGATGCTGGCTGGGAAGTCACCACCGATTTCTCACGCGCCGGCGATGTCGATGCATTGATCATTTGCGTGCCGACGCCGTTGAATAAGTCCAGAGAGCCGGATTTAGGTTTTGTGATTGCGACGACTGAATCCCTATTGCCTTATTTGCGTAGCGGGCAAATGGTGTCTTTGGAAAGCACAACTTATCCCGGCACCACGGAAGAAGAGCTGCTGCCGCGGATTGAAGCGCAGAATCTAAAAATTGGTGAAGATATTTTCTTGGTGTACTCGCCAGAACGCGAAGACCCTGGTAACCCGAATTTCACTACACGCACCATTCCAAAAGTTGTTGGCGGTGTGACTCCGGCTTGTTTGCAGGCCGGTGTCGCTGTGTATGGCAAAATTGTCGATCAAGTTGTTCCCGTGAGTTCTACCCGAGCCGCCGAAATGACCAAGTTGATGGAGAATATTCACCGTGCGGTGAATATAGGCCTGGTTAACGAGATGAAAATTGCTTGTGATCGCATGGATTTGGATATTCATGAAGTTATCACGGCGGCAGCGACCAAGCCGTTTGGTTTTGTGGCGTATCGTCCAGGGCCTGGTTTGGGAGGGCATTGCATTCCCATAGATCCGTTCTATTTAACTTGGAAAGCCCGGGAGTTTGGCGTCAACACCCGTTTCATCGAGCTGGCTGGGGAAATCAATTCGTCCATGCCGCAATGGGTGATGCAGAAAATCGCCAGTGCTTTGAATGAACGTGCTAAGCCGATCAAGGGCAGTAAAGTTCTGGTGCTGGGCTTGGCGTATAAGAAGAATATTGACGATTTACGGCATTCACCCTCGGTAGAGATTCTGGAATTGCTGCGCGACCAAGGGGCTGAATTTTCATACGCTGACCCGTATGTTCCCGAATTTCCAAACCTACGAGAGCATAGCTTTAGCTTGTCGCACACAGAGCTCACCGCAGAAGTGCTCGCCAATAGCGACTGTGTGTTGATAGCGACCGACCACGATTGCTTTGATTACGACATGATTCAGGCTCATGCCGATTTAGTGATTGATACGCGTGGGCGTTATAAACAAGCTTTCACCAACGTCGTCAAAGCCTAGCCGATAGTTGAGTAGCGCTTTAAGCAATTTACGGACTGGCAGTGATCAAGAAAAAACGAATTCTCAGTGTATTTGGCACCCGACCAGAGGCGATCAAGATGGCGCCGGTGGTTCGCGAGTTGGCCTTGGATCCCGATTTAGATTCACGTGTTTGCATAACCGCACAGCATCGCGAAATGCTCGATCAAGTGTTGCAAGCCTTTTCGATCACGCCGGATATTGATCTCGATCTCATGACCGCGGGGCAAACGCTGGCCGGACTGGGGCAAGCCGTCTTAGGCGGCATGGACCAGGTCTTAGCTGAGGAAAAGCCTGATCTGGTGTTGGTCCACGGTGACACCAGCACCACGGCGTTTACTGCTTTGGCAGCCTATTACCATCAAATCGCAGTGGGGCATGTTGAGGCTGGCTTGCGCACACGGGATAAATACCAACCGTGGCCGGAAGAAGTGAATCGTCGTATTGCCGGTGCCATCACCGATTTGCATTTTGCACCGACGCAAAGTTCGCGCCAGAACCTGCTGGATGAACAGGTGCCAGATTCTCATATTCATGTCACCGGCAATACGGTGATTGATGCCCTGATGTACATGAATGAACGTTTGCAGGAGCCTGAACTTCAGGCGCAGCAAAAGGCGCGCTTTAGTCAGTTGCCCGATGAAGGTCGTTTGCTCTTGGTAACGGGACACAGGCGAGAGAATTTTGGTGAAGGTATAGAGCAAATTTGTTTGGCGTTACTGGAATTGGCCACGCGTTTCCCGGACTTGTCGGTGTGTTATCCAGTGCATTTGAATCCCAATGTGCAGGTGCCAGTGCAACGTTTACTGGGTGGGGCAGATGCGGAAATTCGTAAACGCATACATCTGATAGAACCCGTTGACTATGTGGGGTTCTGCTATTTGATGAGTCGCTCCCATTGCATACTCACCGACTCCGGAGGAGTGCAAGAAGAAGCCCCGAGCCTAGGCAAACCAGTGCTAGTGATGCGTAATACCACTGAGCGTCCGGAAGCCGTAGACGCCGGTACGGCGATATTGGTCGGCACGGATCGTGTGCGTATCGTTGAAAACGTGGCGCGGTTGCTAGAAGACGAACAAGCTTATGCGCAGATGGCAGGGGCACAAAACCCGTATGGCGATGGCCACGCAGCGCAGCGTATACGCCAGGCGATCAAAGACTTTTAAGCGGATTGGAATAGCGGTGCCCTTGAGCACTGCGCTCAGTCCAGGCCTATAAAATCCCAGGGAAAACAGCGCGTCTTTCTTTGGGGTAATCGGCAAACTTCTCGTGATACCACGCATGGTTGCTCAATGCCCGCGGCAGTAGATTGGCCAAAGTCCACAGCAGGAATACCACGCCAGCCCATGACCAAGTCGCTAGCGCCCAGCCGGCCCAAATCATGAATTCACCAAGGTAATTCGGGCAGGAAATTTTCTCGTACAACCAGCCGCGTGGAATTTTGTAGCCAGTTTCGCCGGGTTTACGCAATGCGGCCAAAAGGGCATCGGCTTTGCGGTTGACGTGATAGCCGAGGCAGAAAAGTACGACACCCCCGATAAAGCGTGGATCGCTCAGCCAACTCATGTCGTAATCGCCTCGGATGCTGCCCCAGGACAAAATGGCTGCATTCAAAAACGACACACCCAAATTGGTAGAAAAGGCCAAAATGGGCACTAGCAGTGGCGTCTTATCGCCCGGTTTTACCGCCCGTTTGAAGGGGTAAATAAAGCTGCGTTGAAAGTAATGTGCTTGCCACATGGCAAACAGTATCAATGGCACCCAATCCAGTGCTTTCTCACCGTAGAAATAGATGGCAGCAAAGCCCAAAGAGGACGGTGCCTCCATGATGATCCAGGCCCAGCGTGTGGACACGCCAGGCCCCCACCACCAAGCGCGTTCATTGGAATCGTGTCGACCATAAGACGCTTTGGTCAGGAATTGCAGTGAGACGAACACCAACACGGATGCTGCAGCGTATGCAATCAGTAAACCATGATGTATGCCTGAAGGGTCTACCTTGCTCAAATCCATATCGATTCCATATTCTGCATTTAATGAAGTTTTTGAAAAGCCTGTATCGGATTGGTCCAAGCCGCAATTTAGGACGCCGTTGCAATCTCTTTTTTTCCGATTATGGCCTGATTTAGCATAAGGCCAAAACTGAGCCTTGTCGCCGTGTGTCTCAGGGGCAAGTTCAAAATTCCGATTGTTGCCGCCAATACGCTCGCGAGTGCCGCAGCATTACTTCTGGAAGAATTCTAAAAAGTCTTGGTGGCGAGTCGTAATCTCGTTCAAGGTGGCAGGTCGAAAGCGGATACATTGCCCAGGACGCCGCTGGGCTAACTGAAAAACATCCAAGGCCGCAACGCAGCCTATCTTGGGGTAGCCGCCTATGGTTTGTCGGTCTTTCATCAGTACGATGGGGTGACCATCGGGCGGCACTTGCACGGCGCCAAAAGCGATACCTTCGGAAATGATGCCGTCACTTGGTGTATCAATAGTGGCGCCGTCTAAGCGGTAGCCCATGCGATCCGACTGTGGGCTGACACGAAAATCTTCGCTGAATAGTCGCTCGTATTGGTCAGCAGAAAAGTCAGCCTGCTGATAGCTTGGTAGCAGCCGTAGTAGCAAATCCTCTTGGTAGTCCGGTATGAACTGTGTTGGTACGCTTCGACGGGCTGCAGGCTTGCCCTGGGAGAACTGAATTCGGTCTTGTACTTTAAGAGGGCTGCCGTTGCCTTTGATGCCACCTAAACTTTCACGAACAACTGTGGCACAACTACCAAAGCAGGAGGGTGCGATAAAGCCACCAGCTACAGCCAGGTAACAGCGCAGCCCCGTTTTTGCCCGTTTAAATTCAAGGATATCCCCCGCTTGCACGACATGGCTGCTCCAGCAGGCTATCGGTCTTGCGTTTAAGCAGGCCTGCATGTCCGCTCCAGCGATGGCAATGAGAGCTGTGGCATGGGCTTTTAGTCGGAAGGGGCCGAGTGTGATTTCTATAGTGGCGGCCTGGGTAGCGTTACTGAGTAATTTATTGGCCCATAAAAAAGCGTGTTCATCGACAGCACCGCCAGGGCTCATGCCCAGGTGCTGCTGACCCAATCGACCGGCGTCTTGCAGCAAGCTCAAGGGCCCTGCTTGCAACACTTCAAAGCTCATCAGAGCAAGCCCCCTCGGGCTTGGTATTCGCAACGGTCGACCGCGATAAAACAGACTTCATCACCCACGCACAGTGGTGATTCGGTAGCGCTGCATAGGCTCAACATGTCCTGTGAGCTGCGTCCTATGATGTGCCAGCCACCAGGCGTGGAGCACGGATAGACTGCAGTTTGTTGTTCCGCGATGGCCACGCTGCCCGCTGGTACCTGTGCCCTAGGCGTGGCTTTGCGAGGAACTTGCAGTCGTGGGTCCAATTCACCAAGAAAGCAAAAACCGGGTGCGAAGCCTATCGCGTAAACGCGGTAAATGGTTTGGCTATGTAGCTGGATGATTTTTTCTTTGGATAATCCCGTTTGTAAACTAACTTCAGCCATATCCAAGGCAACGTCATCGCCATAATAGCTAGCAATTTCAAAACGCTGGGCCTGTGTCGATGTGCCCGTTTTGAATGGCTGCAGCAGTGCTGAGGGTAACTGTTCGCAGCAAGCCGACACCGTAAGCATGCTGACATCCAGGGTCAATAAGATACTGTTGTAAGACGGCACAATGTCGATCAGTGCTGTGCCCAAGTACTGCTGGATTCTTGCTGTGAGTTGGCCTACTTTTGCCGATGTCGTTGGTGATATGTCGTTGCCGAGTTGTATTAAGCAACTGCATTCACTGACAGCGGCAATGTGCATTAGTGCTGCTGACGCAATTGGCGTAGGGCCGCGACGCAGGCCGGGTTGTCGCCATGTAAACACACAGTGTCTGCGGCAATATCGAGCATGTCTCCGCTGGCGGTCGCAACCTGCCTCTTGCCCACTAACAGTCGGGCTTGTTGAACAATAGTGCCAGGATCATCATAAACCGCGTTGGGATGGCTTCGAGGTGCGAGTTGGCCATTGCTGAGGTAGGCGCGATCTGCAAAGGCTTCAAACCACAGACTTATGCTGTACTCGTCGGCGAGTAATTGCAGAGCGGCATTGCGCGTTTGATCTTGTGCTTGCACCAGCAAGGGCAGGGCCTTGTCATAGGCGGCAACAGCGCTTAAAACGCACAGCATCGTATCTTGGTCTTGCATCATTTTGTTGTACAAAGCGCCATGCGGTTTGACATGGTTGAGTTGCAAGCCCGCAGTCTGACATTGTCCCGCTAAAGCGCCCAGTTGATGCCATAACGAAGCTTGTAACGCATCACCGTCTAATGGAAAAGGGCGACGTCCAAAAGCGATGCGATCGGGGTAACCAGGGTGAGCGCCAATGGCGACATCGTGTTGTTGAGCAAGCGCGATGGTTTTTTGCATGGTCTCCGGGTCAGAGGCGTGCTGACCGCAGGCAATATTGGCCCAATCGATAAAGGGCATGATGTTTTCGTCATCCCCCATACGCCACTGGCCGTAGCTTTCTCCCATGTCGCAATTCAACGGCATGTGAGATGTGTGATTGGCGTGCGGCATGGTCGATCTCGAGCTGGTATCAAGTGGCAATGATAAGCGTCAAGCTTAAGCGAGGCTAAAACTTTTCGGCTTGATCGAGTTTATACAGCCAGAAAAACAAGCCGAGTGATTAAACGAACGCTTTTGTTTTAAAAACTGCTTGAAGCTTAGGCAGCAGCAAAATCAGGTCAATAAACTAGGCTGCTTTTGACTTGGGCTCAACACGCTGTTGTTCGGGGAGTGCGGCTATTGTCAGTTTTATTCCTTCGGCCAAATTCACTCGCGGTTGCCAATTCAAATCACGCTTGGCTTTTTCAATATTGAAATAGTGGTGGGTCACCATGTATCTCACCGCGAAGCGGGTGAGGCCGTTTTCCTTGTTCAAGGTGCCGCCCTTTAGGGTGTCGAAACCTTCGGCCAGTGCGGCGACGCTATAAGCCAGCCAGTAGGGCACTGTGTTATTAATTGGGGGATAGCCCAGTTCGACCAAAAAGTCTTCAATGAAATCGAAGAAGGCACGGGGCTCGCCATTGGTCACGAAGTAAGCTTGGCCGCAAACCGCTGAGCCAGGTGCCAGCTTGTTTTCTGCCGAGACGACCGCTTCGACCAGATTCGAGATGTAAGTGAAGTCGGACAGTTTGTCGCGATTGCCTATGGCTCTTTTAAGCTTGCCTTGGGCCGCTTTTTCCAGAATAGCAGGGATAAAACGGTTGTCGCCAGGGCCGAAGACGACGTGGGGTCGTATGGCGCAGCTCAGTGTGTCGGCCTTGCCGGAGAAGGCCAAGCTGTCTTTTTCGGCTTGAATTTTACTGTCGGCGTAGGGCGCCTGAGAGATGCGTGAGTAGGGCAGCGATTCATCACCGTTCTCGATGTCTTTGCCCTCGTACACCGCGCTTGCGGAACTGATGTAGACCAAACGGGGAATCGCATGAGTCTTGCAAGCTTCAATAATGTTCAGGCTGCCTGTGTGATTGATCGCCCAAATGTCTTCAGCACGGCTATTGGCAGTGTGTACCACAGAGGCATTATGGATGATGCTGTCCATGCCCTCGCAGGCTGTTATCACTGCGTCTTTGTCACGGATATCACAACGCACGAAGTGAGCGCCCTGAGGAAGATTGTGCTCGGACATGTCCAGAGCTGTCACTTTGTGTCCTTGCTGAATAAAGCCCTCGGCCAGTGCTTTGCCGATAAAGCCACAACCGCCTGTAACTAATATATTGCGTGATGTCGTCATGTCCGAAACCTATTTGTATGTACCGAAGGCCTGATCCCAAAAGGGAAAAATTGAGGCGTAGTTGTATTTGAATTTATCGTGATGAGTGTCGTGCTTTTCCACCCAAAAATTGAACAGCCGAAAGGCCGGGTGCGGCAATAGGATATTGGCATGCACGATAATGTTACTGCTGGAGTAAATGAAGAAAATCGCCAAAAACGAATATTCGCTAATCGGTCCCAGCAGTGTCATCGCCCCCAACAACAAGGCCAGCGCTCCCATTTGTTCCAAGGGGTGCAGATAGATACTTTCACTGGCGGTTGGAAAGCGCACCTTGTGATGAACCCCGTGTATGTATTTCATGATTTTGGGGTGATGCATGCCGCGGTGATAGAAGTAATAGGCGAAGTCATACAGCAGCAGTACCGCAAAGGTTTCACCGAAAACGTGGGCGCTACCGGGCCATGCGGCATACAGCGTGGTCTCGCCGCGATACAGCAAGAAACTAATAAAGATGAGCAAAGCTAAAGTGTTGTTCAGTGTGACATTGATAATCTTGCGATCCGGAGGAATGTGATTCTTTCCCGGTGTGCGCACGCGGTATTGGCTAAAGCGTTGTGATGTAGCCGCCCAGTTCAGTCCCAACATTAAGGCTCCAGACCAAACGAGCATGAGTATCCAAGCGCTGATAAAGAATGTGCTCATGAGCGCCCTCGCAATGTTTGTTGAATCAGATTCCCGAGTGCGGCCAACTTGTCGCTCCAACGACGTGCAAACAGCAAGCGAATACTGCTGCGTGCTTTTTTGTAATCACCTGCTTTGACCGGATAGAGCTTGGGTGGGATTTGAAACCAGAAACGATCCGTCAGCACCGCCTTGGCATTGGTGTAGGCGCGTAGGCCATCGCGCCCGTTCATGCGCCCGAAGCCTGAATATTTAACCCCGCCGAAAGGCAAATCCTGATTTAAATAACACATGCCGAAATCATTGATGCAGCTCGCGCCGGCTTGCAGCTGTCTGGCGATATGCTCGGCACGCTTCCGGTTCTGACTGAAGATCGAAGAATGCAAACCGAAGTTTGTGCTGTTGGCCAGGGCGATGGCTTGCTCATCGCTGTTGACGCGCATGATAAGCATGACCGGGCCGAACACTTCCTCTTGCGCGATACGCATGTTTGGACTGACATCCAGCAAAACCGTGGGCGGGTAAGTGTTGCCATGTGATTGATTGGGTAGCTGGCCGCCGACTATAGCTTTGGCCCCATTGGCAATGGCATCGCAGACCAGTTCATCGATCAACTTAACTTGCACAGGCGATGTGATCGCACCAGCATCGAGTTGTCCTGGCCGCAGAGGCGTGCCTTGGCGAAAGGCGGCTGCGTGCCTGCTGACCTCTGAAACAAACTGATCGTATATGGCTGTGTGCACGATGATGCGCTCGGAAGCGACACAGTTCTGCCCTAGATTGATGAAGCAGCCCCCGAGCGCGGAGTGCACGGCTTGTTCCAGCTTGGCATCGTCACACACGATGAAGGCGTCCTTGCCACCTAATTCCATCAATGTCGGGGTTAAGTGTTCCGCGCTGCCCTCAATGATGCGACGACCATTGGGTACAGAACCGATAAAGAGTATTTTTTGCACACCGCCACGTACTAGCGCCGCACCGGTATCGCCGTAACCGTTGATGATTTGCACGGTGTCGCTGGAAAACCCTTCTTTGCGCAGCGCCTCATCTAAGATGCTTTGAAAGCGTTGTGTGGACCATGCGACCGCTTCCGAGGCTTTGATAATGACAGTATTTCCAGCCATCAACGGCGCTGTTAACGAACCGAAGATATTCTGAAAAGGATAATTCCACGGCACGATGCAGGCGACCACGCCTAGCGGGTGGTATTCGATGCGGCCCTTTTTGTGCATCAATATGCCGCTGGGTACTGATTCTGATTTGAGGTGCTTTTCGCCGTATTTCATCAGCCAGCGGAGTTTGTTGCACACAGTCATGATCTCACCCAGCAAGGCATTCTCATGAGTTTTTCCGCTATCCCTAACGATGACATCAACCAATTCGTCAGTATGTTCCAGTATGTGGTCTAGCATGTGGCCTAACACGGCGCGGCGTTGCTTGAAGCTGCTCTGGCCCCAGGCGATCTGAGCCGCTTTAGCTCGTGTAATCACAGCGCTAACTTCAGCTGGCGAGCAGGCTGTAATTTCACCCAGTACTTCTCCGGTGGCCGGATTTACGCAGGGAATACTACGGGCGCTGGTTTCGATATCCACTTTGAGGTTGCTAATTGTCATGCTGTTGCTCGGGTTGGAGTCAGTATGAAGTTCACTGCTCTATGAGCAATCATCATGCTGGGGGCATTCAGGGCGGATACCGGAATTTCAGGAATCACCGAAGCATCGGCAACGCGCAGACCGGTTACTCCCTTGACGCGCAATTGGCTGTCGACTGGGCTGTTTTCGTCGTCGCCCATACCGCAACTGCCACAGTAATGAAAAGTCGTCATCGTGGCTTTGCAAGCCCATTGCCAAACTTTTTCGGTTGTGCCGTGCTTGGCACCTGCTCTTAAAGCTTTGATA
>JBPOFU010000069.1:0-15423 GCA_051252075.1 Oceanococcus sp.
AGACCGTGCTACGGGTCATTGGACACCTCCTAATCGTTAGATAAAGGTGTCTACTTTTTCAGAGCAAGATCAACGTCACCTGCAGCGATTTGTATGGTTCGCTCTGAAGCAAGAACGGGCAAAATCGAGGCCCACCTTTAGTAGCAGCTAAAGGTCCATAAGTCAAAGCGCGAGAAGCGATTGGCTCCTGCACAGCAGAGACCGGTAACAAGTCGGCGCGTGGCTTATCTCTGTAGGCAATAACTCGAATAGTCATCAGGGCCTCGAGCCCGTATAGCAAGTCGGAGTCAGCTTATCCCATGAATACAAAATCTCAAACCGAAACCAATGTTGGTATCGATGCCAGCAAACGGCATCTGGACTTCTTCATCCGGCCATGCGGCTTAAGCTTTCAAGTCGACAACACCTCTGAAGGCATCGCCAGGGCCATCCGACAGTGCAAGTCCGCGAAGCCCACCCGCATTGTCATCGAAGCCACGGGGCGCATGGAGTCCGCTTTTGTCGCTGCCGCTCATAAAGCAAAACTTCCCATTGTGGTTGCCAACCCCATGCATGTGCGTCGCTTCGCCCAAGCGACAGGCAGACAAGCCAAAACCGATCATCTCGATGCCCAAGACATTGCCTATTTTGGTGAAGCCTTAAAGCCAGAGCCCATGGAGGAAAAGGACAAAAAATCACAGCTCGTCAGGGATTTATTGATTCGCCGTAGCCAAGTCATGGAAATGCGAACGATGGAAAAGAATCGTATGAGCATTCTGCCAAAGCCGCTTCAAGCCAGCTTGAAAAGACACATAAAACAGCTCAGTGATGAACTCAATCGTATTGATCGCACCATTGATGAAGAGATTGAAAAAGTCCCTGCTTGGTCGGAGAAGAAACAGCTTCTCACCAGCGTCAATGGCGTTGGCCGCGTGCTGGCTTACACTCTGCTCAGCGAACTGCCTGAACTCGGAAAACTCAACCGCAAGGAAGTTGCCGCCCTGGTTGGCGTGGCTCCAATGAACAAGGAAAGTGGATCTTATACGGGCAAGCGACGAATTCGAGCTGGCCGCTCCAGAATACGCACCGCACTTTTCATGGCTGTCATGTCAGCCTCGCAAAGCAACCCAAAGATTAAAGCTCAATACCAGCGGCTACTCGCCGCTGGTAAGCAACCTAAAGTCGCCCTGGTGGCTTGTATGAGAAAACTAATCACCACCCTGAATGCGATGATGAAAACAGGCCAACATTGGAACCCAGATTTGGCCTGAATTATTGACTTTGAACCATAGTCACTTGTTGGGCGGCTGGTAAGCAACTGCACCACGACAAAAGCCGCCGGCCACCCTACTGCGCTGGCTCATTTCAAGAACGCGCGGCAGTAAATAACTGGTTGTATGGTTCATCACTGTAATCCATGCGAAATAGATGAAACCCGTCCCTTCCAACCAAATGCATCGTATGAACTTCGAGGAGATTGAAGACCTTCTCAATCCAGCCAGGCGCAGCATCATAGAAACCGCCGAGCTCTTTGTCTCGGCCGTACGGGTTATCTGCATGAAGGATGCTTCCACATCTTCCGTGCAGCTCGACTAATTCGTCCTTAGTCAGGAACCCATCGGGCCGATCTTCAATCGGAAGATTTTCCGGTTTTTTTGGATCGGCCTTCAAGATCATTGGCTTAGGGTAGAAATCCGGATTTACTCTTTCTAGATCTTTGATGATTTTCCCAGGGTGCCAATGCTTCTGAAAGCGGCGTGCATGTTCCTCAAAAAGTTCCTTGTGTGCTGCTAGTGAACCTAATGCAATGAGCTCTGTGATTTTCCTTAGCTGCAGCGCCATGACATCTAACCGACTTCTCGCAACAAACTGATTCCTCATGACCTGAACTGAACTTGCGTCGTCTGGAAGTTCTTCAGGCATTTCTTGCAAGGCGTCATCAAAGATTAGGCGACGGGCTTTGATTTCCTCCATAAGCAAAAGATATTCGACAGCATCATCAGCTTCCATGTGCAACCACCCAGTCTCGTAAATTCCAACCGCCGCCAGACCACCGGAACATAGCCGCCCAACGCCTGAGCTCAGCTGCGTTTGATTCGACGGGAGGGCTTGGCGTAGCCAAACCGAGCGGCGAGTCAAACGTCAGCTGCAGCGATTTGTTAGATTTCATCTCTCCGATGCCCCAGTTTTATGCTCTTTTAGGGCAACCATAGCAAGTGCCAGAACACAAAGGTTGGTAGTAACCGGATTGAACGCACCGACCAGCAGCGCTGGCGACCAAACGACTACAAAGACCAGAAGCCCGACCATTGAAGCCACGGTGAAGATCAAAGGCCAACGGTGCCGCCACAAGGTCAAGACAATAACCGCGAACAGAACCTCAAACGCTCCAGCGACCACTGAAAGCTGTGTTGCCGATTCGAGCGATAGGCCCAGAGACATATTCATAACCAGTTCATCTTCATGTGGCCCCAGCAGCTTTGGCACCAAGCCGTGGTACAGCCAGACAAACGCGATGGAGATGCGACAAATGGCGTAAGTGCTCATGAGATAGCCATTCTCGGCAACGCAGCCTCCATAACCACAGACTCGCCAATAAAACGACTGTTGCTACCCCTTTCTATTTCCCCGAAGCCTTCACGCTGCCAGAAGCCAAAAGCCCTGACATTGGTTGAAATGACCGCGATGCGTAAATGCGTGCAGCCCCAAGACTGTACCAATGACCGAACGTACGCCAATGTCTGGGCACCCAAGCCACGACCTTGATGCGATTCCGCCAATAGAAGAAGACCAATATAGGCTGTCGTTTCGAAGGGATAACCCCGAAGGATATCCATACAACCTACTGCTTCGGCTCGATCCAGAATTAAAAACGAATACTTATCCTCGATCCCCTTCCCTTCGGGCAGAAGAAGCAGGTCTTTCTTCGCAGTATCGCTTTCTGGCAGGTGCCCCTCGACGGTAAGGTAGTAGTTCGGCGCTTGTTCAAGGACTACTTGGTAGGCTCGAATGTCGGATTCTTTCTCTGGAGCTAGACGCTGGTACGAAAGGGCCACAATGAAATCTAACGCCTGAGCTCAGGTGCGTTTGCGGCGACATGTGCTTTTGCGGAAGCAAAAGTGCGTGGCGGGGCAAACGTCACCTGCAGCGACTTGTTATGTTTCAACACGACCGAACTCCCGAACACCCTTGCGCCAATAATAAAGACCAAAACCGGTTGCCACTAATGGCACGGCCACGCCGAATTCATCCGCAAACCACACAGTGGATTCATTCGCCTCCGTCAAGGGTGTAAAGAACTTCTGAAGAAATACGTTGTGGCTCATGTGAAACGTTACTGCCGGCCACAGACTGTTTGTTTTGTAGCGAAAGTACGCCATTACAACGGACATTGATGTAAGGCAGACCGTAAATATTCCGAGCTGGAATAGCAGCGGGGTTTCCGAATTACCATAGAAACCAAAAAACATGAGTGGCCAATGAAACATTGACCACAGTACGCCGCTAAGAATTGCCACTTGGGAGAAGCTGAGATTCTTGGATAACGCCGGCACCAAGAGCCCGCGCCAACCCACCTCTTCACCCAGGACACCTGGCAGAAGTAGTACGAAGCTCACAGTCGCGGTGAGAACAAATCGCAATGCAATGATGGATGCATCCGACCACGACTCCAGCATGTAGCCACTTCGTATCTGCTCCACAGCGCTGCTGTCATACCAACCACCGAGCGAAAAGCCCCAAATGCCGACATAGGCAACCGCAGCATAAGCAAGTGGGATCAGGTAGCTTTGATACTGGTACTTCCATTTGCCCCAATGCCAACCAAGGGAGCCGAGTTCACGATCGCAAACGAGACAGGCTCCGACAGCCGCCAACCCGACGGTAAGCATCAATGGACTTGCGCTCTGAAACCTCAGCAGTAACCACAGGCCCAACGGATACAGGCAAATCACAAGCAGGATAAAGGTGCCAGTAAGTCGCCAAGAGCTATTCAATGGTTTCACCCCGCGCCGATGCTGGATTTTGAAACATAACGCCTGAGCTCAGGTGCATTTGAGGCGACGCACGCTTTTGCGGTAGCAAAAGTGGGTGGCGGGTCAAATGTCACCTGCAGCGATTTGTTAGCTTTCACTCTCCCACCACCTTTATCTTATCCCCAACACCAATAAAACCCGGTACTACGACCTCAGCATAAACCCCTACACAAAGCTCCCAATTCTGCTTTATGTACCGTAGCAGTGTCGGTGAACCATCGAGTTCGCTTTGTTGAAATGCGACCATGCCACAACGCTCAGTTGGATTTGTAACTTTCAACTCAGCGTTGCCAATTTTTAGTCTTTTACCAAGCAGCCTTTGTTCTGGGCAATCCCCAAGCGTCGATAAGACAATATTTGGCCTAAACCTTCGAGCATCTGCGGTTCCCTCTGGGGCCACTTCCCTTAGGCCATGAAGCGAACCTGCTGAGATGATGTGAACCGCCCCAGCATCCATATGAGGTACCTCACCCTCACAAGCAAGAGATACGGTTTGGCCGAGCTCATCGGAAAGAAACTGACCTATATCCGGATGGTCCGCCTTCATGATGGTGCCACCGGGAAAACGAATACTCGGGACATGATCTTGGAGCGTGGCCTGGAATCGAAAAAGGCCATCAATTTTTCTAAAACGACGAGTGTTTTTGCCGCTCCCAAACTTACCATTGGAATCTTTAATGGCATAAACCCGATCACCGGCTACCCCACGAGAATCCAGTTCAAGATTCGTACATTGCTCCCCAAGCATAGACTTGACGGGATAACGCCAGAGACTAGTTACTTCCCCTTGCATTAACGTGCCCCCAAACTAGTGCAAATGTACACAGTGAAAGCTAACGCCTGAGCTCAGGGGCGTTTGACGCGACGACCGTTTTGGCGACAGCCAAAATGGGTGGCGAGTCAAACGTCCGCTGCAGCGATTTGTTAGGTTCAAACGCCACGAAGCTTTGCCGTGCCATTTTTCATTTCAAGGACGGCGCCACCCATAATTTTAGACATGTATGGTGCGAGCAATGAATAGCCTAGAAAATACTCACCGTTTCTCCTCACATTGAATGACATCGGCTGTCTAAGTGTATTGAAGGTCGTTCCGGCGAAAATTGGTATTTTCCCTGGAATTGCGTGAATCGCGTAGTAGTTTTCACACTCTATCAACCGTCCGCCTATCTCTAGTTCAGAATCTCCAGTTTTTTTGAGGTCACTTGTACGCGAAATTTCTTCAATTCGCTTGTCCAGGTAAACATTGATCGTTATGTACTCTGCAGGAACGGCAGACTCATTCTCTATCAAAGGCATCACATCGACTTTCACTAACCCCTCATCTTCACCATCTGATGGCTCAGGGAGATCAGTCACTGCTTCAATTGAAAACTCGACCGAAAGTAGCGGGCCATCAGCTCTTCTTGATACGTCGCGTACCTCATACTCCTCCATAGGAACTGACTGAAAGTTAAAACGCTTATAAAAACGTTTGTCCGATGCCTGATGTGGAGCTCTCGAGCTTTGTGGAATTGCAATGACGTAGGCTACATTTCCAGGGCTCGCCGTATTCAGTGCAACTGGATTAATAATCAATCCGTCGATTCGCCGCTGAATTCGCGAATTTATTACGTTCTCCAGCCACTCTTTTGTTACGACGTTAGGGTTTAAACCTGCATCAATCTCAAGAGGCAGGTGGTTTTCCTCACGAATCCCGTATATCAATGTGCCGCCGGCAGAGTTTGCCATTGCCGAAACGTCCTTACTTATCTCCTTTTTCTTTCCTTCTGTATTTTCAAGAGACGGAGATGCCTTGTAGTCGAGTTCTGTGCTCTCGGGCACACCGTCTCGGATCAACGATAAGAGATGTTGTTCGTCCCATTGTGCGGAATCAGCCATCAATGCCCCCTTTGAACCTAACGCCTGAGCTCAGGTGCGTTTGAGGCGACACACGCTTTTGCGACAGCAAAAGTGGGTGGCGGGTCAAACGTCACCTGCAGCGATTTGTTATACACCGTTAGCCACCATAAGCCGGGCAACAGCAACGAGGTTCTCGAAAGCTACTATTGCGACGAGAGAAAAGCCAACGAAATTCAGGCCAGTGGCTACGCGCCTCACTCGAAGCGACATGTTTGCTGCGTGATCGTGGAGGCGCCAAAAGGTTTGTTGTGGATCTTGCCTATAACTCTGTGCTTGTAGCTTCCATGCTGCATGAAAAGACTCACCACGCCGATGAAGTTCCTCTTCGTATGATTTTAGGTGCTCCTCGAGCTTCCCGGCCCCCTCGAAACTTGCCCAGTTTTCATGATCCTTGACGATGGTCGGACACCAAACTTGATACAAGATATTTGCAGCCACAAAGGCTAGAGCGCTGGCGTAAAAAACTACCCAGGAGAACGGAAGCTCCAGAATTAGCTGGAAGGTATGACCAAAGACAGTAACGGTAGCCACTTCTTCCAAGCGCGAGAAAGCCTTGGCCAAAAGTGGTACGACAAACAACCAAACGTACATTGATCGCACGATATTGAGCGTCTGAATACGGCGGATTTCTGGCCAACTAGCCGGGCGCATGATGTTCTTGATCAAGGTGTATAACGCCTGAGCTCAGGTGCGTTTGCGGCGACATGTGCTTTTGCGGAAGCAAAAGTGCGTGGCGGGGCAAACGTCACCTGCAGCGAAATGTTAGATGCCATTACCCACAACACTTTCCCTCTTGAATTGGAGGGCATTTGACCGAACCGAAGCTACAAAAAACACAGCAATCCCCATAGTGGGGCTTTAGGACCACTTTGCAGCCCTCGCAATCGTAAAAGTACTGGCAGGCATTTGTGGGCATCGTTTCCGTTTTCTTGTGGCCACAGCTCGGGCAAGTAATTGTTGACTCAAGCACTATGCCTTCGCTGAGCATTGATTGCACCTCTTAGATTCGAAGGTGTTCCAGATGGCCGCGACGACCAAACCCACTAGTGCAGAGTACAACAGCCACGCAATTAGCGAGAAGTTGTAGACAACGACTAGGCTGACTACACAAGCGACCGTTAAGACCAGAGGGCCGTACTTGCCATGCCGCCGAAACGACAAGAACGCTCCGATTGCCGCAACGATTCCAAACGCCTGCACCAGGTACGAAATAAACTCTGAGTATGGCAATAATGTGGACAGGCCAACGACACTGGCAACAGATGCTAGGAACGGAAGACAACAAGGGGCTGCAGCAGCAACCGCCGACGCGATGCTTCCGATGCCGCCGACACCAACTAAGGACTCTTTCATTTTTCAGTGACCTCGAACATGAAAACGAGGCCAGCATAAACCCCGTACCTAAGTACGGCTTCAAGCCTTTTCGTCGATTAGACTCTCGATGATGGGACATCCTTCATAAGAACGACGCTCTTTGCAGCCCGCCACAGCCTCAACCAAGACTGACTCGATTCTGGATAGATCAGCCAGTTTTTCACGAACGAGCAAAAGCTTACGACTAGCCACTTTTTCAACTTCGGAGCAGTCCGAAGCTGAAAGACTGAGCAATGAACCAACTTCAGCAAGGGAAAAACCAAGTGCTTGAGCACGCTTGATAAATTTCAGGCGATGCAGGTGTTCAAAGGTGTAGTGCCTGTTTTGCCCATATGGCCTTTCAGGGGTATCCAACAAACCTTGCCGCTGATAGTAGCGAACCGTTTCGACGGATACACCGACGCTTTTTGCGAGCTCTCCGATTCTCATTGGGCTATGGATGGCATCTAACGCCTGAGCTCAGCTGCGTTTGAATCGACGTGAGGGCTTGGCGTAGCCAAACCGAGCGGCGAGTCAAACGTCAGCTGCAGCGATTTGTTAGATGCGTGCCTCATGCGAAGTGCCGTGATGCTGAACAGTGAACAGAACCTGGGGCTCCCCAAACGCAGGGCACCTCGAAACCGATCTCGCTCCCGGCTACACACAACAACCTCACTTTCATTGCCCCACCCCATTTTCACGCCTACAAATTGTCACGACTGAACCCCACGCTCAATTTGCCACTTCTCGTTCTAGGTTGCCAGCAAAGCTTCATGGCTTTTGGCCACGAGCGAAGCCCCGCCCACATATGTAAACCACCGGCTTCGTACTCACCGAACTTTCGAGGTGACCGGCAGCAAACAACCGAGCCTACCAGTGCGCGCCCACCAAACTGGCCTATGGCCACCTGGCACCCTGCCTACAAGCCTGCACAGTGGTGCTTTCCGGTATAGCCGATACTGGCAGTAATTTTCACGGCTCGCCTGCAGCCGTGGAAGGCACGGCGCTGACCGCCATGAAAATGAACTGAAGCAACGCTTGCTGCAGTTTGTCGGCGAAAGCAATGACACCGAAGCAACCGACTGGCGTGAATGTTTCAGGCTGCACAGCACAAACCCAAAATATTCTGCTGCTTCATTTTTGTAAGCATCTAACGCCTGAGTTCAGCTGCGTTTGAGGCGACGCGTGCTTTTGCGTCAGCAAAAGTGCGTGGCGGGTCAAACGTCCGCTGCAACGAAATGTTGGGCGACAACAGCACCGTGCTTATGGCTTGACCACAATGAACAATACCGGCCGGCTCAAAATATATCGTCAAGGTCTTCTAAGGCATCAATGACCATGCCGGTGCCGATACTGATTAGCAGTAGATCTGTTCCTACCCGAACAATCTTCTGTCCTTCCGGGGTTCGACCAAGTTCGTGCAACAGTGTGCTCGGTAAATCGTGGTACACAACATCGGATGGCAACGGCTGGCCTCGTTGCCACTTTTTAGCCTGTCCGGGTGGCTGACAACCGTTGTTTTTCTTAGCAAGCCCTGGCGGGCAACCCTTGGAACTCCGAGACTGAGAGTAGTGCTTCTTGATCGTAGCTTGGCGCTCACTATCAAAGAACCCTTGGTATGAGGATTTCTTGTCGCTTGAAGCCGTGCCGTGATCATGTCGGTGCTCTACCTTGCCTTTGCCACTATTGCCCGGTGAATCGGGTTTTTTAGCAAAGGAAGGAGCAGAACAAATCGCCAGAAATGCCCCCAAAATGGCAAGCTTTTTAAGATTGGTGGTCATTACAATTAATTCCTTACCTAATACAAGAGACGCCAAGACTTATCAACGGGCACCCAACGCTTAGGATGACATCGTACTACCTTCTCATTCATGCGCTTAGCAAGAGCATTGTCGTGTCGATTACCGAGTAACCTTTCTTGTCGCCCAACGCCTGAGCTCAGGTGCGTTTGAGGCGACACGTGCTATTGCGAAAGCAAAAGTGCGTGGCGGGTCAAACGTCACCTGCAGCGATTTGTTAGAGCTCACCGCACCCAACCAAAAAGCCTTGATTTAAAAGGATAAAGCTGTGATTTTTACATGCATGGTTGTTCTGGAGCTTCATCTCAACAATCCTCATTTTCATCCATTAATTGAGCAAGGCGCTGGCCTTCTGATGGGCCGTCTGCCTGTAATTGAGACGATACCGCAGCCCTATCAACAGCGGATTTGTTCTGACTCAGCTTAAACTTGCCTTGAATTTCTGTGATTGAAATTTCAATTCCCACAATGTTTCCAAGCATTCTGGGATTGTAGGGCCCCAACCACGGTTCGTCATTCTGAGATTCATACTTGTGCGAAAGGGCTTCTACCAACGTTTGAAGCCTCTTTACATCATCAAAAGTGCTTGCGCTGCCTCGAACATGTACAGCTGCGTAATTCCAAGTTGGCACCCCAGAACCGCTATACCAGGAGGGTGAAACATATGCGTGAGGCCCCTGGAAAATGACCAGCACATCTTGCGCTGAATCTAATGACTCCCAGTGTGGGTTTGCTCTAGCCACATGCCCTAGCAACAAACCTGCTTCTTGATCGTATAGAAACGGTGTGTGGGTCACCTCAGATTGGTGATCTACGACCGATACCAAAGCCCCAAAAGCATTGTCCCGTATCAGGGCGGCGATCTTTCCCGGATCAGATTCTGCGAAGTGTTTCGGTGTGTACATAGGTTTAGTGAGCTCTAACGCCTGAGTTCAGCGGCGTTTGAGGCGACGCGCGCTTTGCGACAGCAAAGCGGGTGGCGGGTCAAACGTCCGCTGCAACGAAATGTTATACGTCAAGTTTTTGCCTCGGACTGCATGATGGCCGCCCTTAGAACTTCCGAACTGACGAATGTGCCCAACCCAGACGAAGCAGCACCTCGTATCAAGATGCCGACAACCTTCGGGAGAATGAAATTTCCAACTGTGACCATTCGATAAACCGGTGAACCGCTGAGTGCATTGAGCGTTTCCAAGCCATGGTCAGCGCGGAGAGTGAGCTCATGGCAGTGCTCTGACGCAGCAGGCCCATTGTATCTCGCTACAAATATCGATCGTTGATACCTGATTTTGAAGCTTTCATAGTCAACGCTTCGCCCGACCTCGGGAAAGCCAACAATTATCAGTTCAGTTCCGCCACCGAGGGCACTTGGGTTCATGAACCCATCCTCGACCCTTTGTGCGGTTAGCGGCTCATCACCAGACTGTGCAAATACATCCATTGCGATTTGTAGGATATAGAGATCCGCAAAATCCGTATCATCGGGATCTGGCGTTATCTTCACGAGGGCCTGGAAGGGAATTGAAGCCCTTGAGGCTTCGTTTGGAAACACCCGCAATGAATTGGCTGATTCTTTCTGATTCTCCATGACATGGTATGCAGTGGCTAGGTAGAAGTTTCTTTCTGTCGAAAGTAGCACCGAGGAGCCAACGCCGAAATATGGGTAATCTTCGTCATCGGCCTCAAATAAGACTGGGCGAGTAGCTTCAAGAAAAAGGCTCAACTGGCCGCCCTTGACGTATAACGCCTGAGCTCAGGTGCATTTGAGGCGACGCCCGCTTTTGCGGTAGCAAAAGTGGGTGGCGGGTCAAATGTCACCTGCAGCGATTTGTTATAAGTCAGCATCTTGCGGTCGAAAAAATCACTTTCTCTGCCATGAACTGCACAAGGGGGATGTACTTAACCACTATCTCCTCAGATTCAGAGAAAGGCAGGAAACAGTCATCCCGTGAGTAGCGATCACTTGAATGAACGAGAGCATTTCGAATGTGCTTCAGAAGCGTCGCCGTGTTTGCTATGGCATGCCCCTTTTCAAGCTTTATAGAGAACTGCTCGCCGAAAATCTTCTGCTTCGATCCGGTGAATATCTTCTCGCCTCGGTCGGACTCAATTTGCTTCACGTACTCGATGTAGTCTTCCTCCGGCACGTAACGATCCAATACCTCTCGAAGCATCTTTTTCTCGTCATTGGTATTGTCATTGCGCTTTATTGTGGCGACAAGACTCGACACGTTGTCATAACTCGGAACGAAAGATGGGTCGTTTAGACTTGAGCTAACAGCCGAGTAGAGGGATTCATCCGCCACCCGCAAAAAGTAGTACTCCAAAATGTGGTAGTACGACAAGAAGACTTGGCTTGGGAATTGGCTGCTTTTCGCGACTTTATAGTAACTGACAACACTCGGCTCGTAAGTTACCTGCGGGATATCTAGCTCAGTGTCATCAGATTCATCGTACTGCGGATAGAGCAGGCCCCTAGACTTGATATCGTGGCTAATTTCCCAGCATTCACCTTTCAAAGCGGCCAAGCTGAACAAGCAAGCGCGGACTCGATCGCACGCGACTTCTCCAACAGTTTTGTTTCGAGGTTTTCTTGGAACGGTGTACTTGGCGGTGTAGAAGGCAAAGAATAGCTGGTCCGGCCTAAAAGGGACCCGGTTGGCGCGCCGTCGTTGGCCTCGTCGCATTTCGCAACGCCGCGTGATTCTGTCCCTCACCCTCTCAAATGTTACGGAGTAACGGTCGGAGCTGAAATACGCGAGCTGAAACTCCTTTGACGCTGGGGCCAAATGTACTTCGCAACCATTTCTGTCTTTGAACTTATGCTCACTGCGATAGAAGTAGCCGGGGTCCAGCCTGGTTAGCTGGTACTCTGCGAACCAATTTGCATTGAGGACACGGCGCTCCACGTCAAAGCTGTATTGCCTCGCTCGGTAATAGCTGGTTATAGCCCGTACCCAGGAATCATCGAAGGCGATCACGATTTCGTTGCCGTCAATGTCAACCTCAATCGAGGAGCCATCGACGTTCGCCGAGCATCCAAGATCACGTAGACGCGCTGCTAGTTGGTTCAAGCTCACTCCTACCCCCCACCTGACTTATAACGCCTGAGTTCAGCGGCGTTTGAGGCGACGCCTGTTTTTGCGATAGCAAAAATGGGTGGCGGGTCAAACGTCCGCTGCAACGATTTGTTAGGCGCCAATTGCCACCCCGCTTTCTTTGCACCAGTTGGCCAAAGCCGATGCAGTAGCCTCATGCTCGAAGTCGTACCAAGCCTCCAACATGCCACGACGTTCCAGCAAAGACTTGTACTGACCATACGCACCTCTGCGGCGGAACATATCCCGAACGTCGTCGTAATCGTCCTGGAGGCTGGCCGATACAAACTCAACGGCAAGCCGCGAACTAAGCCCCAGCTCTTTCTTGTGTGGAATTTGCAGATACTTGTCTGTGCTCTCTACATCAGGCGGCAATTCTTGCTCGTTGTCGCCAAATTCAGTGTGGAAGAAAATTTCGCCTGTTTCACGGCAAATGTACGCAACGGAGTTGTAAGGTTCGCCAGAGCTGACGAATTCAAACGCAGCTTCAAAAGCTGCACGATCAACGTGAATTGCTTCCACACGATTGGTTGATGCCGCAACGGAATTCATCACTAGCCCCTCAGCAGCACCTTGGCAGCAATAACAACTGGGTCGTTTTCATAGGCTGCATCTGCAAACGCAGAAATGCGTGAACGTACATCCGACGGCCCCCAAAAGAAATACCCCAAGCCCTTAAGATACGCAGAAAGCTCAGCTTCTTCGCCCTTATGCACCTTTCCGGCAACCAAGCCTAACCGAACCGGAACCGGTTTATGCACCATCCCGGACTGAACCAAGTCTTGGACCAAGCGTTCAAAAACGACCTGCCGATACTTCGTACAAGTAAGCAACTTATAACGGCCTTTCGCAGGGGGCTCATCGTGGACTTGGGAGATTTCCTTGAGGCTGACGCCGTTCGAATCCAAGTATGACTTGACCTCTATAGCCAGCACTTCATTTTGCCCTGGCTTAAAGGCAATAAGGTCAATTTCAGGGCGTGGAATGCTGGGGTTGGCTACCTCGCGCTTTTCCTCCTTGGTTAGATTTACCTTCAAGGACTGGCGAACCCAATACCCCTCGGATTCCAGCAATGTTTTTACAAGGGCTTCAAAGTAATCCATGACGTTCGACCTTGGCGCCTAACGCCTGAGCTCAGGTGCGTTTGCGGCGACATGTGCTTTTGCCGAAGCAAAAGTGCGTGGCGGGACAAACGTCACCTGCAGCGAAATGTTAGGCGACAATTGCACTTACCTTGAGTCTCCGCTGCTCCTACTCAATTCACCATCGAGATCTTGTATTTGCTGGATGATCTCTATGAGTTTCTGACCAGACTTGGTCAATGAGTATTCGGTCCGTGGCGGCACCTCCGGGAAACTTTGCTTGTGCATCAAGCCGTACATTGTGAGTTTCCGAAGTCTTTCAGAGAGCACTTTTGCTGAAATACCGTCGATATGTCGCTCGAGAGCCCCTGGACGATTAATACCCTTCTCCACCGCAAGAAGTACGGAAACCGACCATTTACAGCCTACGACGTCCTCCAGCTTGCGATAGGTGCTGCGAGCTTGCAAAAGTTTTCTCCTTTAGTTCCGTAAAGTTACACCAAAAAGTTCCCAGCCCACTCATTTGTGCCTGCTAGCCAAGACACTCAGCCAACTCTATCGTTTAGGTGTGCGTACGCCAACAAACCAACTGATCATAGGAGTTTAGAGATGAATAGCAAAGCAGTTTTCTATCATGCAGGATGCCCCGTATGCGTCGCCGCCGAAGACAATGTGGCCAAGGCGATTGACCCTTCCCGCTACGAGGTTGAGGTAGTACATCTCGGCAACGACAAGGGAAGAATCTCGGAAGCCGAGGCGGCCGGCGTGAAGTCGGTTCCTGCGCTCGTCCTGGATGGCGCACCGTTCCACATCAACTTTGGAGCAAGCATCTCGGATTTAAAATAGTCGCTTCTCTGCGTGCGGCGCCCTCGTATTCTGAGGCGCCGCACTTTGTCGCCTAACGCCTGAGCTCAGGTGCGTTTGAGGCGACGACGGTTTTTGCGGCAGCAAAAATCGGCGGCGGGTCAAACGTCACCTGCAGCGATCTGTTAGCCGCCAACACCACTTACCTCCACTATGCTCTGTGCGATCTCTGGCCCTTTGTATTCCTCGATGAAGTGCCCCATGTCCGAATAAACGTGCAGATGCTCGGCCATTCTTGGAAGCGCTTCAAGCCACTGTTCTCTGACTGATTCCTTACCGCATGGGTCGTATTCGCCAATGTGTGCTGCCACGGGAATACTACGCCCCTCCGGCCCCCAGAATTTCGGAAGCTGTTCTTGCATGTTGCGATAGAACTCGTGATTGTCCTGTACCCCATGCTTCTTGTCCTTGTACTGGTATCCATGCCCCCAATACGGCGTTTGAAGCAAATTACGCTTTGAACTTCGAGCGTTGGCGCTACCTCTCAGCGCCTCGGAAAAGACATAGGCGGGAGTGCCCTCGGAAAATCTCCGCAATGCAAAACGGCATTGAAACACAAGAGACTTCGCATACAGCATTGCCACCGAGCCAGGATTAGCGCCCTGCAATACAAATGCCGCCACTCCCCCCCAAAATATATCTGGAATAAGCCACCCAAAGCTGCTCCATGGCATCAATTTTAGTGGCCAATTTGCATACGTAATTCCATCTGAAGGCATTGGGAAGATGGTGGTATTAAGTATCACGAGAGCGTCAACCCGGTCCATTTGATCTAGGAAGGCCCCGACTCCTATTGGACCACCCCAATCGTGGACCACTAGGACGACGTTGCGTAAGTCCAAGTGCTTAATGAGCAATCTAAGGTTTGCAGCATGGTGCATATCCACCATTTCGAAATCAGCCTGATCCGAAATGCCCATGCCAATGTGATCGGGACAAATGATTCGCAGATTGGGGTTTTGACCTAGCAACGCATCACGAGCATGCCTAAATGTGTACGAGCATTCTGGGTTTCCGTGCACGAACAAGACTGTTTTGTCGATTGTTCCGTTCGTTGGACCATAGTCAGAATAGAACAGCTTTTTTCCTTTATCGAAGCCATCAGGAATTTCAAACCAGCGATCAGCTCCGTCGGAACAGTAATCTTCCGGCAACGATCGAAGCGGTGAATTGGACTTGATTTGAATCGGCATATCAGGTTTCCTTTATCTGCCTTGGCGGCTAACGCCTGAGTTCAGCGGCATTTGAGGCGACGCCTGTTTTTGCGACAGCAAAAATGGGTGGCGGGTCAAATGTCCGCTGCAACGATTTGTTA
>JBPOFU010000007.1:0-65595 GCA_051252075.1 Oceanococcus sp.
GCATGAGTGGTGAAAACAATGTGCCAGGCCAAGCGCAGGTATACGTGAATGGCACACGCTTAGAGCAAGTGAGCTTGAGTCCTGGAAGATTTCAAATTAATGAAATTCCAGTTGTGACTGGTTCGGGCACTGTCGAGCTACGCGTCCGAGATGATTTAGGGCGAGAATTTGTAACACGACAGGCATATTACGCAAGCGACCAATTGTTGAAACCTGGCTTGTTTGATTTTTCGTTCGCTATCGGGCAACCGCGATTGGACTTTGCTACCGAGCGTGATCGTTACGCTGATGACCTGCTAAGCAATGCAAATGTCCGCTTAGGTGTCAACTCGTGGATGACGCTGGAACTGCACTTAGAAACCCAAGCAAATCTGCGTAGCGGTGGGTTAGGAAGCGCCATGACACTTGGACCGTTAGGTGTGTTGAACTTGTCCTATGCGCGCAGTCAATTGGATAAGCTCGAAGGAGAAATGCTACGGGTGGCATACCAGTTCAACGGCAACAATTGGTCACTTTTCGCCGCAGTGCAGAAGCAGCGCGATCAATTTCATGATGCGCTCAGCCTACAAGGGGTTCCTGTTCCTGAGTTGCGCCAGCAAATTGGATTTTCATTTCGTCCGCACCGACGACTTAGCATAAATGCCAGCTTATTCGAGATCGGAAACAACCAAACCAATAGCAATTTTAACCAACTCTGTATAGACAGTATTCAATGCGTGCTGACTGGCAGTCGTGCTCGTTTTGTCAATTTGAGTGCGAGCGCCCGACTCGCTTATCGCAGCACTTTGATACTTTCTGCCAACCGCGATGTACTTGGGGATGGTGACACCACCTATTCACTTGGGCTCAGCATTCCCTTCGGCCGCAGTGTGTACACGTACCTGGATACACAGCGCAATGGGCAATTTAACGCGACCTCGGCATCCGTGCTGAAAAACATTCCTCTGGAAGGGACTGGCGGCGGTTGGCGTATTCGCGACACCCGCGGGGAAATTGAGTCACAAGCCGTATCGGCGGGCTACCGTAGCCGTATCGGCACGCTGGAGCTTGCTTGGGAACAACTCGAAAACACCAAGATGACGCGCTTACAGTTACGCGGGGCCGCTATGGGCATAGGAACCAAGCTTGGGCTCAGCAACCAAGTGCAGGATAGCTTTGCGATGATTGAATCGAATCGCCCCGCCCTGCAAGTGTTGCGGGAAAATAGACCTGTGGGCGCAACCAGCTTCACCGGAAAATTGATTTTGCCCAATTTGAATGCATATCAAGCGAACCGGCTCAAAGTGGACGAAACTCAACTGCCTATCAACTTTAAACTGGACGAAAATGCAAAAGTCGTCATACCCGCATTAAAAAGCGGCGTGTATGTGAAATTCAAGGTCTCGGACACACGCAGCGCTAGCGTGCAATTCCTGCGCGCGGCCGGTACGCCGGTTCCTCTGGGCGCAACAGTTAAGTTAGAAGGTCGCGATGCCATCGACGTCGTGGGCTATGACGGCATTGCTTATTTCGAAAATTTGGCGCCGATGAATATGGCTATTGTTCGCTGGCCTGGTTACATCTGTAAGGCCCAATTCGCATTCAAGCCGGGGACAGATCGCATCCAGACCATCAATCAGGTGCCGTGCCGTTGAAGAACATTATCTTGCTGCTAGCCAGCATGGCGATGAGTACTAGCGCTTTGGCGTTGCAATGCGAGGTTAATTTCTCCAGCGGAAGTTTCGCGGAGTACGCGAGCCTCAGCGGAACTGGGGCGCAACGAAGTCTGCCATTTAGCTACTCCTGCTCGGCCCCCGTTACAGAACAGCCGTTTGATCGTCGCGTAACGCTGTGTTTGGGACTCGGCTCTGGTAGCGGTGGCAATTACAACACGGCTCCTGCGAGTACGCGAAAACTCCGCTCTGGCCAAAATGAAAAATTGCTATTTGATATCTATCAGCGAAATGCTCAACAGCTGGTATGGGGCTCGCTTATTGATGGCAGCATTGGAGGAACTCCTAAAGCCATCCAAATGGAGCTCGGCGGACTGGCCAATACGGGCCTTGTTAGTGTCAGCGGCCAAGACACGTTGTACGCCTACCTTAAACCCAATCAAACCAGCGCATCATTAGGGTTTTATCAGTCCACATTCAGCGGGTCTGATATCGAACTGGCCTATGATTACAGCTCACGTATGGCAAATTGTCAGATGGCTGGCCCTCAAATAGAAAACGGCCAAGGTGGTTTCAGTATCAGCGCTGAGATTCGAGGCCAATGTCGCGTCGACGCTCAAGCCTTGGAGTTTGGCGATGTAGTGAGCATGCGACAAATGCGCAAAACTGAAGGCGTGCTGCAAGTGCAGTGCGTGCAAAGCACTCCGTATCAAATCGCTCTGAGCCCAGGCATGCATGCCGACAATCAGGGCAAACGGCGCATGCACGGTAACGATGAAAGCTACGTTCACTACCAAATTTTTCAAGATGAGGCCCGAACTTCAGCTTGGGGTGATAGCTGGGGTAACAACACCTCCAACGGGGTCGCGAACGGTCAGATACAACTCCTGACATTATTTGGTGCGGCCCCGGCCCAACCGCTGCCAGCTGCAGGGCGTTATATGGATCAAGTTGTGGTGACCGTCCGATTTTAAAATCCGCAGATCGCCCTCTAAAGTGTCAATCGCAAGGCTTTTCGCTGACAATGAAAACCCAATACGATACGCAACTGTCATTTCAGCAAGGTCATAGGTCCCTCGCAATAGGAATCGAAAAGGAACGAATTCACTCCATCATCCGTTCTAAGTGCGTTATTCGGAGGGGCTATGGACAGGCGATCTTTTCTGCAAGCATGCTCAATCATGTACGCCAGCGGCGCGCTCAGCGCTTGCCAAGGCGGGCGCAATCCGCTCGCCGGCACATCATCACTTGATGAGCGTTCAGCCACCAACGACACGCTTCAGGCCGGCCTACCAAAAGTAGACCCCTTGGTTCATTTGTTGAGGCGTAGTCGATTTGGGATCTCTGCCTCAGATTATGAGCAGGCCTCAGCTTTAGGCATCGACGGTTATTTGAATCAACAACTGCAACCAGACAGTCTTAGCGGACGTGCAGAATTGGAAGCTGATGCGCGCTTCCCAGCCACTGCCGGCGCCTATCCAGGATCTTTCTATGCCTACGAATCGAGTAAACAAGAAGCAAGCCAAGCGCTAACGGAAAAAACCATTTTTCTCGCTGCCTACAGTGATCGTCAATTATTTGAAGTCATGACCGATTTTTGGACTAATCACTTCAATATTGAAAATGTCACCGGCAAGCTAAGCTTATACAAACTTTATGATGATGCCGAAGTCATTCGTAAACATGCGCTTGGCAATTTTCGTGAACTTTTACACGCCAGTGCACGAAGCCCAGCGATGTTGGAATATTTGGATGGCGTACGCAATAAAGCAGCAGGTCCAAATGAAAATTATGCTCGTGAATTAATGGAACTCCACACCCTGGGAGTGGACGGCGGTTACAGCGAAGATGACATTAAGGAGATCGCCCGCGCCTTCAGTGGCTGGACTGTAAATAACAGCACGAAGTCATTCCAATTCCTCGCTGCAAATCATGATAGCGATGAAAAGTTTGTGCTTGGTCATCGCCTTGCGGCTGGTCGCGGCATTGAAGACGGCAATGATGTTTTAGATATTCTGCTGAATCATCCTGCAACGGCAAAATTTCTCTCCAGAAAGTTGGCGCAACGCTTCGTATCGGACACACCACCCTCCAGTATCGTTAACGCCATTGCAGAAACGTATCGAAATACGGATGGTGATATTTCCAGCATGTTGCGCACACTCTTTACACACACGGACTTTTACGCATATACCGATACAAAAGCACGGCGACCCTTGGAATTTGTATGCGGAACCCTACGTGCGTTTAATGCTGAACCGGCGAGTTACCCTGGCGCCTCAGTAATTAATTTGCTGTCCCGACTTGGTCAAGTGCCGCACCGCTGGTTTCCTCCAGATGGCTATCCAGATTTTGCCAATTACTGGATTAACACTTCAGGCCTCTTGGAGCGTTGGAATTTTGCCGCCACGACAATAGAAGAACCAGGGTTCTTTGGGCAAGTAACAGCCGCGAGCTTTGTTGACAGTAAAGAAACACCGCAAAGCCTGGTCACCAAAATGATTCAACAATTTCTGTTTAGATCACTACGCGGCTCGGACAGCAATGCATTAATTCAGGCCGCTGCCAGATATGGTGAAAGCCTCGAGGGTGACGATCTTGAAAATGCTGCAGAAACAGTATTGGCGCTCATCATTGCCTCTCCGTATTTCAATCTGCGTTAGGAGCGCACCATGGGCACAAAAACTTTAGTGGTGATTTTCCAACGGGGTGCGGCAGATGGCCTAAACAGCATCGTACCTTTTGCAGATCCATACTATTACGATCTGCGCCCAGACATTGGAATCGCTCCTCCTGGCGAAGACGGCGGCGGGCTGAATCTAGACGGATTTTATGCCATGAACCCCGCATTAGCCGCCATCAAACCCCTATACGATGCGGGTGAATTGGCGGTCGTTCAAGCTACTGGATCTCGTTTGTCTGATAGATCCCATTTTTCTGCTCAGTTACGTATGGAAGTTGGAGGCAGCACAATCAGTGGTGCTGCTGGTGGCTGGTTAGGACGGCATTTAGATCAATTGCCGTCCAATCGATCAGTACGTGCAATTTCGCTAGGCGTCGCGCTGGATCAATCCTTAGCTGGTCAAAAAACCGCCATTGCTGTTCCCGACAGTGCGCGCTATCGACTGGCCACACAATTCCCTGAAGCGTGGCAACAGGCGTTTAGCAGCTTGAATCAAAGTATTGCCTATGAATACAGCGAGGCCGCGAATCGCGTCTTTTCAGCACTGGATCTGTTTGAAGTGGCTAGACCACACGACATAGAAACCCACTCGGATGCAGTTTATCCAGCAGGAAGGTTTGGCACCTCTATGCGTCAAACAGCCCAATACATAAAAGCGGATATCGGAATTGAAGCTATCACGATGAATCTGGATGGCTGGGACCATCATGCAAACATCAATAGCGCCCTGCCTCCACGTTTGACTGAATTAGCGGAAGGCTTAGCGGCACTGCGTCGTGATCTCGGCCCTCGTTTTGAAGATGTCGTGGTTGTCACCATGAGTGAATTTGGCCGCCGTGCCGCGCAAAATGCGGCGCTGGGAACAGACCATGGACGCGGCAACAGCATGCTCGTTATGGGTGGTGCCATCAATGGAGGTCAAGTCGTTTCTGATTGGCCCACGCTGGCTCCGCAAGCCTTAGATCAAGGAGACCTCGCCATTACCATCGATTACCGGCAAGTATTGGCAGAAATCCTCAGTCGCGCCATGGGAAACACGCGATTAGATGAGGTTTTTCCAGACTTTTCTGAATTTTCCGCGCTGAATTTGGTGCGCTGAAAAACCTAATGACTTACTGCTTGTTCAGGCGCTGAACAGCCAGCAGTGATTAACAGGAATTTTCTGGCGCATGCTTGTTTAATGGTGATAACAGCCATGCAACACTTGATCGTATATTTTCGAGCAAAGCAACGACATGACAATCGGGCCACTGCGTTTTGAAAACCATCCAGATCAGTAAAAGCGACATCACTAAACTGACAGTTGACGCGATCGTCAATGCCGCCAATCAAAGCCTGTTAGGTGGTGGTGGCGTTGACGGGGCCATTCATACGGCGGCTGGACCACAATTGCTAGCGGCTTGCCGACAGCTTGATCAGATTCGCCCGGGTGTACGCTGCCCGACAGGAGAAGCCAGAATAACCCCTGGTTTTCGCCTAGGTGCTCAATACGTCATTCATACCGTCGGCCCCGTTTGGCAAGGCGGCACACAAAATGAGCCTGCGATGTTGGCCAGTTGCTATCGCCAATCACTACTACTCGCTGAGCAGTTTCAGTTGCGTTCGATTGCGTTTCCTGCGATTAGCTGTGGTGTGTATGGATATCCTGTAGCCGCAGCCTCCATAATCGCAAGTGCAACAATTTACAACATGCTGCCTGAACTGGAGAGTCTAGAACTGATTCAGTTTGTGGCCTTCAACTCGGACGTCGAAAACAGTTTGTACGCCGCCTTCGAAGCTGAATATGGCAGAGATGCGGAGCGAAATTAACCGCGAATAGAGTCCAATTCTGCGGCACTAAACCCTGCCTCTATACGCGCCATTTCATTGAGCTGCCCCGCGGCGGCCTTTCGATTCGGTAAATACTGTGAGAGCAGTTCAATAAAGGTATCGTCTGAATTCAAGCCACGCTGCTGACAAAGATATCGAAACCAACGACTGCCTATCGCGACATGCCGAACTTCTTCTTTGAGTATGATTTCTAGGCAGGCCACGGTTGCGTTGTCACCCACACTGCGCAGTCGCGTCATCATGCCCGGCGTCACGTCCAAACCGCGCGCCTCCAATACCCGAGGCACCAAGGCCATACGCAGTAAAGAATCATGCGCCGTTTTTTCGGCCATTTCCCACAAGCCGTTGTGGGCTGGGCAATCACCATAGTTTGCATCCAATTCCCGCAAGCGTTGATTGAGCATCTGAAAATGCCGGGCTTCATCGCGCGCCACGCTAATCCAGTCTTGATAAAAAGCCAGTGGCATGCCAGCAAAACGCAAAGCCGCGTCCAAAGCCAAATTGATTGCATTGAATTCGATATGCGCTACGGCATGAATCAAGGCGATGCGGCCTGGCAGCTGGCCTAGGCCCCGTCGCGGCACCTTGCCTGGATGGATCAGTTCTGGCTGAACAGGCCGACCAGGAGCCGCTGGCAGGCTGACAACTGCCCCATCGGTACTGCGAGGATCTGCAATGTCAGAACAAAGCCGTGCTTTCAGTTCGGGCTGACAACACTGGTATGCCGCTAAGGCGGCATCACGCCAAGCCACGACCCAAATCAGCGATTAGATCTTCCACATTTTCCAAACCCACCGAGACACGTACCAAGTTGTCTTGTATTCCTGCTAGGGCACGCGCTTCTGGCCCAATACGGTAATGGGTCGTGGTCGCTGGATGAGTAATCGTTGTCCGCGTGTCACCAAGGTTTGCAGTGATAGACACCAGTTCACAGGCGTTAATCAGACGAAACACGGCGTCTTGTCCACCAGTGAGTTCAAAAGCGACGATGGCACCGTGAGCTTTCTGCTGCCTAGCCGCTAATTCATGCTGCGGATGACTTTGCAAACCGGTGTAGTACACCTTAGCTACAGCAGGGTGCTGCTCCAACCACAGAGCAACTTCTTGGGCGCTGCGGGAGTGCGCCTGCATACGCAGTTCTAAAGTTTCCAAGCCTTTGAGAAAGACCCAGGCATTGAATGGGCTCATGCAAGGGCCCGCCGAGCGCATGAATGCAAACACTTCTTTGCCCACGCGCTGTGCGTCTCCCAAGATCGCACCGCCTATGCAGCGCCCCTGCCCGTCCAGAAATTTGGTTGCTGAATGGACCACGATATCTGCACCCAGTTCTATGGGCTTTTGCAGGGCTGGCGTACAGAAGCAATTATCAACCACCAACAAAGCATCTTTGGCGTGGGCGATATCAGCCAAGGCGGCAATATCAGCAACCTGAGTCAATGGGTTGGTTGGGCTTTCCACCAATAACAAGCGGGTATTGTCTTGCATCGCCTGCGCCCAAGCTTGGGTATTATCCGGCGCGACGTAACTGATCTCTATGCCAAATTTTGCAACGTAATTATTCAATAAGCCGATGGTGGAACCGAACAAGCCAGAGGCGGCTAATACGTGATCACCGGCTTTCAGAAAGGTTTGACATACCGTCAGAATCGCGGCCATGCCGGATGCGGTAGCAACTCCGCTATCGGCACCTTCTAGAGCCGCTAGACGCTGCTCAAAAGCGGCAACCGTGGGGTTGTCGAAGCGTGAGTAGATAAAGCGGTCTTCTTGTTCAGAAAAACACGCTGCGGCCTGTTCAGCCGACTCGAAAGTAAAACTCGAAGTCGCGAAAATGGCCGGTGAATGCTCAGCAAAATTACTTTGCAAAGCATGGCTACGAATACCCTGCGTGGATACGCCCCATGAGGCATTGGTTTTGTCATCAGTGGCCATGTGCTTATCCGGGATTATGCAAATCAATGTGATTGCTATTGCCGACTGCCCCGCTACCTTGCTTGGCCGAGTCAGAACGGAACAACTCCAATTGATTTAAGTATTCTTCGCTAACGTCCTGAGTGACATATTCACCGGTAAACACCGAATCCTCGAAATCCGTGACTTGCGGATTGCCTGCACGCACCGCTTCGCGCAGACCTTCGATGTCCTGATATATCAATTTATCCGCACCGAGCAGCGTCTGCACATCTTCCACGCTGCGATCATGTGCAACCAACTCACTGGCTGTCGGCATATCGATGCCATACACATTGGGATAGCGCACCGGCGGCGCGGCAGACGCAAAGTAAACCTTTGCTGCGCCGGCATCGCGTGCCATCTGTATGATTTCTTTGGAGGTCGTTCCACGCACGATGGAATCATCCACCAGAAGCACATTCTTGCCCTGGAATTCCAAATCAATCGGATTGAGTTTTTGCCTTACCGATTTCTTACGCTGTTCCTGTCCGGGCATGATGAAGGTACGCCCGATATAGCGGTTTTTAATAAATCCTTCACGATACTTAACCCCAAGTTCCCCAGCCAATTGATCTGCGGCCGTGCGGCTAGTATCAGGCACAGGAATCACCACATCGATATCGTGATCCGGCCACTCTGTTTTGATCTTGTGTGCTAAATGATCGCCCATACGCAGGCGCGCTTTATAGACATAAATATCATCGATGATGGAGTCTGGACGCGCCAGATAGACATGTTCAAATATGCACGGCGTCAAACGTGGATTTTCAGCACACTGCCGGGTAATCAATTGGCCGTCTTCGGTGATGATGACCGCTTCACCAGGGGCGATATCAGCAATCAACTCAAACCCCAACACGTCCAATGCCACACTTTCTGAGGCTATGAGATATTCCCTACCGGTACTGGTTTCACGCACACCATACACAGCGGGACGAATACCGTAAGGATCACGAAAACCGACTATTCCCAGACCATGAATCATGGCTACGCAGGCATAGGCGCCGCGACAACGTTTATGCACGTGGGCGATGGCTTCAAACACATCGTCAGCTTTGAGCGTCAAACTGCCAATACGGCTCAACTCGCCGGCGAGAACATTGAGCAAAATTTCCGAATCGGAATTGGTGTTGAGGTGACGACGATCCTCGCGATAAAGTGCCTGACGCAATTCAGCGGCATTGGTCAGATTGCCATTGTGCGACAAGGAAATACCGTAGGGCGAATTCACATAAAACGGTTGCGCCTCTGCCGAACTGGCACATCCTGCCGTCGGATAGCGCACATGACCAATACCAATATGACCGCGTAAGCGATCCATGTGGTTTTGCCCAAACACGTCGCGGACCAAACCATTTTCTTTACGCAAAAACAGTTCGCCATTTTCTACCGTCATGATGCCCGCAGCATCTTGGCCACGATGCTGCAAGACGGTCAAGGCGTCATAGATCTCCTGATTGATTCCACGATTCGCGGCGATTCCGACGATTCCACACATGCAATCTCTACCCTAGCTTTGATTTCCCGGCACGATCACCGGTATGGCACTGTCCTGTACGGACCGAAGTTTTTCTGCAGCCTCGGGTGGCAATTGTTGTTGCACCCAAGCACCAAGATTTTCAAAATATGACACCAATGTTGCTTCTTTCCACCACGGATCTTCATCCAGCGGGGTCATTTTCGCGAGCATCACAACGACAGTCACCAATAGCACGCCACGAGCACCACCAAATATCAAGCCCAATGCACGATCTGTGCCTTGCAGCTGAGTTTGTTTAACCAGCAATGTCATGAAGTGGCTAAATAACGCGCCAGCAATCAATACCACAAGGAATACAGCCAAATAGCCCAATAAACTGCGGGCTGACGGCGTCGAAACCATAGTGAAGAATCGTTCGGCCACTTCAGCGCCGTAGCGCATAGACACCCAGAAAGCGAGCGCCCACGACATCAATGAGAATACTTCTTTGACAAACCCGCGAAACAAGCTGATCACGGCCGATATGGCAATTACGCCGATGATGATGTAATCAATCCAAAGCAATTTGATCGGCCACGATTGCGAAAACGCGAATTTTAGCAGGATGCTCGCAGAAATTATGCAGATTCAGCGCTAAGACTTAACCAGAGTACGGCAGCAACTTCGCTTGAATGCGGTATTTCTTTTCCAGTTGTTGCTGTAAGTCCTTTGCCTGCGATTTACTGCCCTGCACTTTGAGCCGCACACGGAAATACGTTTTCCCCGATACCGTAACCTGCTCGCGATAGGCAACCAAGCCGTCCTTGCGCAAACGCGCCCGAAATTCATCGGCACTTTTCTTATTGTTGTAGCTAATCAATTGTAAAAGCCAAGCTTGCGCTGAAGGCGTAGGTTTCGGTTTGGGCTTGCTACTGGGCTGCGTACTCGGTTTGGATTGAGCTGGCTGCGCTGTCGCAGTAGATTTTACCGGTGACAACAAGCGGCGGGGTGTTTCCGTGGGCTGTGATTCGGTCCGGCTTTCCGAACTCTCCACGCGCTGCGACAGCACGATTTCGCGTTCAGATTCAGGCCGCTGCAAAGGCACCGGTGTGCCGGTGAAGCTGGCGTGTATCGATGCCCGAGGATCTTGTGGGTTACCAAACAACCAAGGAATCAAAACCAATGCAAGCAAGGCCAAAATTATGGCGCCAACCAGGCGCTGCTTGACCAAATCATCCATGAATTTCGTTTCCTGCCGCTGCTACCGTCAAAAAGGATCCACACACCACTACACGCTGCGCCTCTTGCCTCGCGGTTTGCAAAGCCAACGACACAGACTCAAATGGTCTCACCTTCTGTGCCTCATTCAAAGCGGACTGCATTTGATCCAAGCTCATCGCCCGATCATCATCCAGTGCGGCAATACACCAACTGTCGATATGCGGCAGCAGGGGTTTGACCATGTCTTCGACGGCTTTGTCCTGCAAAGCAGAAAATACTGCGGTAACTGGTCCCACTTTTGGCAATGTCGACAAATAGGTCGCTAGATGCTCCGTCGCATCAGGGTTATGCGCGACATCATAAATTTCTTCTCGACCATCACGCAGCACGCGCTGACAGCGCCCAGGCATCACCACGGAAGATAGGGTCTTAGATATCTGTGCTTCACACAAAACTAAGCCCAAGGCTTGCGCGGCCAAGCCCGCTAAGGCCAAATTTGATTTCACCAGCCCCGCAGGGACCAAAAATGGGCCCAAGGATTGTTCCACTTTGCGTGCATCCCAAGGCACACTGTGCGCACCAAGTTCTTGCCCCATTTCATGCACCGAAGGCGGTAAACCTGGCCCCAAAAAGAGGGGTTTTCTGGCACGGGCAATAGCCGCTTTTTCTCGTCCTATGACGGATAAATCGCTACCCAGCCACGTTTGGTGATCCAAACCTATTGAGGTCACAATCGCGACATCGGCGTCGACAACATTGACGGCGTCCAAGCGCCCGCCTAGACCCACCTCCAACACCCAAACATCTAATCCCGCATGGGCAAACAAATACAATGCGGCCAAGCTGCCATATTCAAAATAGCTCAGAGACACTTCTTGTCGGCAGGCCTCTATCGCTTCGAAGGCTTGCACGATGTGTTGATCAGTCGCTGGCTGACCATTGATACGTATGCGTTCGTTGTACCGCCATAAATGCGGTGAGGTGTAACACCCCACGCTACAGTCAGCCGCTAAGGCGAGGTCCTGCAGCGCTTGGGCACAACTGCCCTTGCCATTCGTCCCCGCAATAGTGACGATACGTGTAGCGGTCATATCCAAAGCCATGCGCTGTAAGACTTGGCGAGTACGCTCTAAGCCTAAATCGATGGTTTTTGGATGCAAGTCTTGTTGCCAAGCCAACCACTGCTGCAGTGATCCGCCCAGAGGAGCCGGCGATTTAATTGCTTACCGTCCGCTGCATCAACATGGCCAACAGTTTGTATATGCGATCACGCAACTCACGGCGATCACAAATCATGTCTATAGCGCCATGTTCCAGCAAAAATTCTGCGGTTTGAAAACCTTCTGGCAATTTTTGCCGCACGGTTTGCTCGATAACCTTAGGACCGGCGAAACCAATCAGTGCCCCCGGTTCCGCGATATTGATATCGCCAAGCATGGCCAAACTGGCCGACACACCGCCAGTCGTTGGATCGGTGAGTACCGAGATGTAGGGCAAGCGAGCATCCGCCAAACGCGCCAATGCGGCACTGGTTTTGGCCATTTGCATCAGGGAGTAAAGGGCTTCTTGCATACGCGCACCACCGCTGGCGCTAATACACACCAAAGGCATGCGGTGCTCTATGCAAAGATCCACACAGCGCACGAATTTCTCGCCCAGTACACTGCCCATGGAACCGGCCATAAACTTAAATTCAAAGGCTGCAATGACAACTTCCAAGCCTTTGATTTGCCCACGCATGGCGATCAGCGCTTCCTTCTCTTGACTGGCCTTCTCCGCCGCAAGCAAACGATCTTTGTACTTTTTAAGATCACGAAACTTCAGTGGATCGGTCGCTTCCAGCTTAGCTGCAATCTCACTACGGCCTTCCGCATCTAGCAACAAATCCAGACGCTTACGCGCTGAGATAGGGCGATGAGCATTGCACTTTGGGCAAACTTCATAGGTGCGCTCTAGCTCCGCACGGTACAAGACCGAACCGCAGGACGCGCATTTGGACCAAACGCCTTCCGGCACACTGTGCTTGTCCGCCGTCGTTGTGGCGACTTTGGAGGGCATGATTTTTTCGATCCAGCTCATAATTCGCGCGCTCCATGAACGGCATCAGCCAGTGCGGCCGCCGCATCAGCAACATCCTTGCACAGCTGTGCTGTGTCGTCGTGCTCAGCAGCAATAATCTCGACCAACGCACTGCCGACAATCACCGCATCGGCCACCTTCGCGACTGCTTTCGCGTTTTCCGGAGTCCGGATACCGAAACCGACAGCAATCGGCAAGCCAGTCAAGGCTTTCAGTTGCTCGACACGCGCGTTGACTTGCGTAACGTCCAATTGTTGGCTGCCAGTTACCCCTTTCAATGAGACGTAGTAGAGATATCCCTGCCCCTCTTGCCCCATCTTCGCGACGCGTTCGTCACTGGTGGTGGGCGCAACTAAGAATACAGGCGCCAATCCGCCACTGCGTAACGCAGGAGCCAGACTATCGGCTTCCTCCACTGCCAAATCCACACTCAACACGCCATCGACACCAGCCGCTTTAGCCCGCTCCACGAAGGCGACTGCCCCCATCGCTTCAACAGGATTCAAATACCCCATTAACACTATAGGTGTGTGTTGATTCGTCTTACGGAACTCACTCACGATATCCAAGGCGCCACGCAGGCTCATGCCCGAGTCTAACGCACGCTCACAGGCCAACTGTATGGTTGGACCATCGGCCATGGGATCAGAGAATGGAACGCCTAATTCAATAATGTCGGCACCCGCCTCGACCAAGGCATGCAGCAGTTGCAATGTATCTTTTGCGCAAGGGTCACCCGCGGTCAAATACGGAATCAGAGCTGCGCGATTGTCTTGTTTGAGTTGTTGAAAACAACGATCGATGCGATTCACAGTGAGATATTCTCCAGTTCCGCAACGGTATTAACGTCCTTGTCTCCACGACCAGACAGATTCACCAGCAAGATTTCATCAGGCGACATTTGCGGTGCGATTTTTATCGCATGAGCAATGGCGTGGGCACTTTCCAATGCGGGGATAATGCCTTCCGTGCGCGTTAAGCGATGAAATGCAGCCATCGCCTCGGTATCATCGATACCGACATATTCAGCCCGCCCGCAATCTTTTAACCACGCATGCTCAGGGCCAACACCGGGATAGTCCAAACCTGCGGATATAGAATGAGTACCGCTAATTTGACCATTTTCATCTTGCAGCAAATAAGTTCGGTTGCCATGCAATACTCCGGATCGACCAGCACATAGCGGTGCGGCGTGCCGCTTTGTATTCAGCCCATCGCCAGCAGCTTCGACCCCGATCATGCGGACAGCGTGATCATCGATAAATGGATGAAACAAACCTATCGCATTGGAGCCGCCGCCTACACAGGCGACCAAAGCGTCCGGCAAACGGCCCGCTTGCTCTAAGCATTGGGCACGTGCTTCACGGCCTATAACGGTTTGGAATTCACGCACCATCTCGGGATACGGTGCAGGCCCAGCAACCGTACCAATGATGTAAAAGGTGTCATCGACATTGGTGACCCAATCTCGTAACGCTTCGTTCAGCGCATCTTTCAGGGTGCGGGTTCCACTGCTTACTGGAACAACACGCGCCCCCAGCAGTTTCATGCGATACACATTGGGCGCCTGGCGAGCGATATCCTCTTCGCCCATATAGACCACACATTCCAAGCCTAAACGAGCAGCAACGGTGGCAGATGCGACGCCATGTTGCCCTGCACCGGTTTCCGCGATGATGCGAGTTTTACCCATTTTGGACGCCAATAACGCTTGCCCTATGGTGTTATTGACCTTGTGCGCGCCAGTGTGGTTTAAGTCTTCGCGCTTAAGATAAATTTGTGCGCCGCCTAACTCGCGGGTAAGGCGTTCCGCCAAATACAAAGGACTGGGGCGACCAACGTAATGAGCGAGATCGCGGTCATATTGCGCACGAAACTCTGGATCAGCCCAAGAGCTGCGGAACGCCTGTTCCAATTCGTCCAGCGGCCCCATCAAAGTTTCAGCGACAAAACGCCCACCGTAGGGCCCAAAATGACCTCGGGCATCCGGCCCATGCACTTGATCCAGCGTCGGTTTACTCATTTAGTTTCCAATCACAGTGACTTAAGCACTATCGGCTGCGCGAACCGCAGCAACAAAACCAGTCATTTTAGCGGCAGATTTGCAGCCGGGGCTATCTTCTACCCCACTACTGACGTCTACCGCAGCGGGGCGAAGCTGCTCGATCGCTTTTTGAACATTGCTGGGGTTCAAGCCGCCGGCCAGAATGAGTCGAGCTTGCTGCGCGCTCAAGCGGCTCCAATCAAAGGCTAGGCCGCGCCCTCCCATGCCACCAGGTTCATGGCTATCCACTAGATAACCACTGGCATTCGGGTAGTCTTTGCGCGCTTGCTCTAAGGGATCACCTTGTTGTTGCATAGCGACTGCCTTCACGTAGCGGCGTCCAAATTGCTCACAAAACTCGGCGTTTTCTTGACCGTGAAACTGCAGAACATCCGGTTTTACGCGATTGAGCACTTGCTCAACATAATCTGCTTCTGGGTCAAGAAATAAGGCCACTGCGCTAACAAACGCTGGGATTTGCGCCATCAAAGCGGTCGCTTGATCAATTTCGAGGTGCCTAGGGCTCTTGCTGAAAAACACCAAGCCCACGCTATCGACCCCCAAGTCGATCGCCTGCTGCAAATCCTGTGGTCGACTCAAGCCACAAATTTTTATGCGTGTTCTATGCGACATTATTCGAAAGCCTATAAGGGAAAAGCTGCATTGGAAAGATCTGGCAAGCCAAATTCCTCAGGAAATTGAGCACGCATAAAGTACAAACCTCCGGGCGGTGCTGATTGGCCCGCAGCCGCTCGGCTACGCGCGTCCAAAACCGTTTGCATCCACTCCACAGGTTGATTTCCAGCGCCGATTTCCAGCAAAGTGCCGACCAAATTGCGCACCATATTGTGCAAAAAGCCACTGGCTTCAACGTCTATGGTAATCCAGTGGCCATGCCGCTCTGCATGCAAACTACGCAACAATTTAACCGGCGACTTCGCTTGGCAATCTTTTCCACGAAACGAGGAAAAATCCTGCCAACCCTGCAAAAATTTCGCTGCTTCATTCATCTTGTCGATGTCCAAAGCGGTAGGCCATTCAAAACAGCGGCCGTACCACAGCGCGCTGCGCGCGGAATGATTGTGAATGAGATAGCGGTAAGAACGACCGATGGCCAAATACCGTGCATGAAAATGCTCAGCCACCGGCTTAACCCAGGTCAATTTCACATCCGGCGGCATGTGCGTATTGGCACCCAGCATCCAGGAGCGATTTTCGCGTTGCACCGAGCTATCGAAATGAATGACCTGCCCTAAAGCATGCACACCAGTATCGGTACGCCCCGCACAGTAGACTTTTATCGGGTGAGTCGCGATTTTCGCTAAGGCGGTTTCAACCTCAGCTTGGGCTGTTCGCAATCCCGCTTGGTACTGACACTGCCAGCCAAAAAAGGCGCGCCCGTCATACTCAACGCCAGCAGCGATTCTTTGTACAGCAGGGCTTAGCTCAGACATTGCGAACCTACGACCAACACGGCCAAAAACAAAAATAAGCTGACATCTATGACCTCAGCCGGACGCTCAGCGGATTCTACCGGCGATTCCAAGGGCAGCCAATTTTCTGCCGCCCAACAGACTTGCGCCACAGAATTGAGCGCTTGATGCCTGTCTTTACGCGGCATGCTACGAATCTTTTGATCCATCAAATCCACAGAACTCAAGGCCAAGGCCAAGCGTCGCGCAAATGAAGCTATCGGCAGCTTTAGATAAGACAATGGTCGCAATAGCCGCACGAGTCCGTGCGCCAACTCTTGACTTGCCAGGCCTGACAGACACAGACCGACGCTACTCACCAGCACTATAAGAACCCCAACACGATAAAAGCCTTGCTCCAGCGCTAACCACTTTTCCTCAACCGGAGAACCAAGGCCATACAAAATTCCAATCGCGAGAAAAAACCAACGCATGCGCCAAATACGTTGCACCAGTTGATTCACCAGTGGCCGTTGCAATAACAACACCCAGGCGGCAATACACAAAGCAACGATTGATATGCCCAAAGGCGACAAGCCTATAACGCCAAAGCAGACCGTCAATAAGGCCAATAGGCGGAGCAATGCACGCGACGGTCTCATAAGAATGTGGCTAACTCGGATAAAGAAAGGCCAAGGGAAAACCCTTGGCCTGTAATTTTACCTCAGCTGAGAATTACAGCTTGCCGAGCAACTCCTGTGCTTCTGCTTTTTGAGCACCGCTCCCGGACTGGGCCACTTCATCAAGTAGCCCACGTGCCATATCAGCCTCACCCATATCAACATAGGCCCGAGCCAGATCTAGCTTGGTTCCGGCTTCGTCTCCACCGGAGATATCACCAGCGTCGGCATTCGCACTCAAGTCAAGGTCTGTCTCGTCACCTAGATCACCAAGATCAAAGTCGGTTTCTTCCGCAGCGTCGAGACTTGGCGGTTCCCCTACGGGATTATCGAGATCGAAATCCGTAACTGCACCAAGCTCTAAATCAGATGAACTCTCATCAGACTCTAGATCTCCAAGATCAAAGTCGGTTTCCAAACCCGTTGATTCGCCGTCAGTAAGCTCGCCCAAATCAAAGTCATCTTTACTGTCTGAGGCTAAATCACCCAAGCTGAGTTCGTCAGCACCTGTGCTCAGATCATCAGAACTTAAATCGTCTAAATCGAAATCTGTAGCGGCAGGGTCATCACTGAGATCACCAAGATCAAAGTCCGTCGCCTGCGCGTCTTCAGCATCATCCTTATCCAAACTGAGGTCATCAATGGACAATTCATCAGAGGCCGTATCTAACTCCAAAGGCTCTTCACTGAGCGACAATTCAATTGATTCTTCGTTGCTATCGGACGTGAGCTCATCAGCGAGATCAAAATCAGTGCCAACTCCCAGCACATCGCCAGCATCTCCAGAATCGACATCCAAGCCAAGCTCGGTATCGCTGATATCCGACAGCGTTAAATCAGCGAAATCATCGCCTGAGGGTTCTTCGACTGCATCAACGGCAGGTTCGAGCTCCGGCGCCGCCTCCATAATCATAGTTTCGGACTCAAAATCAGCCACTTCAGCGTGCTCATCATCCGAATCCAGTTCAGCTTCCAGATCGCCTAAATCCAGATCATCCAATTCCGGCAATTCGTCATCGCTGTCATCGCTCGCATCCAAACTAGCAAAGTCCGCATCGAAGTCATCCAGCTCGAGTTCATCTGCAGCCCCTTGCGTCGCCTCAGATACCGGCGTTTCTTCGAGTTCAAACTCCAAAACGCTTGGAGATTCGCTGCCTGCTGTATCGGGAGCATCGCCTTCGCCCATTGGCATGTCAAAATCGAGCGAATTTGAATCTTCCGCTGGCGTGGCCTCAGCGCCGCCATCGAAATCCATGTCCAAATCAACTGCACCGCCTAGATCATCTCCCAGATCACCGGAGAACAGCTCATCTCCAGGGCACAACTGTTGTCCCATAATGGAGATACGCTGCCATGTCTCAGCATCTGGAGCTTTAGACTGCAGTGATTGCGCTGCAAGCTTAAAATTATCCGCATCGCTAGAGGCAAAGTAAGTTTCAGCTAACTTTTCATGCAGCTCCAAGCGATCAGGGTCATTCTCAATGGCGCGGTTCAACAACAATGCAGCTTCGTCGTACAAACCATAGGCCAGCTGAAAATCAGCTTCTGATACAGGGTCTTCATTGAGCTCGAGTGAGACCGTTTCCGAACCTAAATCCAGCGTCTGCGTCCCACCACCCAAATCATCCTCAGCGGACACATCATCTGGCATGTCCAATGTCATCGGACCAGCATCAATCTCGCTTTCTGCTTCCGCAACAGGCACTGCTTGGCCAATTTCGGTGTCACCAAAATCAACTTCGGCTGGTGTTAATTCATCTTGCGTCGCATCGAATATCGCGGTATCACCGAAATCCGCGACATCACCGTCATCCACAGCGGCCAGAGTGTCGAGATCGGGAATCTCAAAATCGGTTTCATCAGTCGTGACGGTCTCAGGGACATCGTCGACCGTAACTGTTGGGAATTCTTTGGTTTTAACATCGCTAGCGTCGCTAGCGAAATCACTAACGCCCGCTGCCTGGCTCGTTGCGCCAGTGCTGCCATAATCAGATACTGCGCCACTGTCTTGAGGTTGGCCGCGTTTACGCAGAGCAAACATAGCGAGCAAACCAGCAGCAATGACACCTAGACCTGCTAACAACCAACCAAGCAAGCCTCCGCTTTCGCCGTTTTCAGTCGCTGCATCATTCCCGGCATCAAAGCCTGAATTTTCTTCGGCCACATCAAAATCATCAAAACCCTCACCACTTGCATCGTCAGGCAATGCTGGCAAATCAGCATAGCTATCGGAAGCATCCGCAAGCGATGCCTCGTCCAGCGGCAGTTCCTCTAATTCTTCAAAGCCATCGTCCGAGGGCAACGCTTCTAGCGCTTGCTCCTCTATAACTTCAACAGGTCGGTCTTTTGGCTCTTGAATAGCAGCAATAACCGACTCTTCACGCGGGCTGGATTCCATCTCATCCTTAGCCACTTGCTGAGGCTCAGCTGCTCGAGGAGCGCTTTGAAGTCTTGGTGCCGCCTCGACAGCAAGTTGCTCTGGAGCGTTAGGACGCGAAGTTGCCTGTACAGTTTGACTTTGTGATCCACGTTGCCGGAATTGATCCGCCTGGTCGGCCACTAAGGCAGCGGCTTCACCGGGGCTGACGTTTCGCATAGCTTGCGCACTTGGCACAGTGAGTGTCGCGCCACGGCGAACCAGATTGAGATTGCCGTCAAATTGCGCCTCATTGACACTGAACAAACCCCACATGACTTGATTCATGGTCAAGCTTGCACTCGGCCGAACCGCAGCAGCGATTTGCCATAAGGTCATGCCCGCAGGAACAGGTCCATATTCGTTGTTATTGGAAGCGGTTACAGGTTGTGGTGCGCCGGCGCGCGACACTGCCGCAACAGGTGCCGCACCGATAACCGGCTTCGTCCCGACAAAGACCTGCGGACTCGGAACTTGCACCTGACGTTCTTTTGAACCATTTTCAAAGGCTTGCACAGGCTCTTTACGTGACGGCGCGACAGTCGGTAACTTTGTAGCAGCTTGATAAGACGTATTCGCAGGCAATTCCTGCATTTCTACGAAGCCATCTTCAGTGACTGGAGCCACTGGACGGCTGCTGGCAACTACCATCGATGACGAAGGTGCCGGCTTCATGACAGTTGCAGGAGCGGGCGCAACAGCTTGCTCACTCACTTGCTGCCGTTGCCCCGTATTCGGATCGAGCAAAACGGTGTATTCGCGAATAATGCGGCCACCCAATCCTCGAAATTCCAACAAGACACTAAAGAACGGTTCTTTAGCCACTTGCCGGCTGCTAATCGCTACAACAGCAGAACCCGGAGCACTGCCCTCGCGGGCAGAGAATTGCAGGGTCGTCAGGAAACGTGACTTTTCCAAGCCCAGTGTCGCGTAAGCGCTATCGTCAGCAAGGCGAACACGAAGTTGTTCGGCCTCACCCGGTTCGACCGAGGACAAAGGCACTGTGGCGCGAAAAGGCTCATTCAAGAAACTACTGACTTGAATGCGCCCTACGCTCAATGCCGCCGCTTGCGACGAAAGAAGACTTAGCCCCAGCAAGGTAGCAAATGCACCTGCTGGAAACAGACGGTTCAGTCTGCGACCACGAAGAAGATTAAAAACCATCGCGCATTGCTCCCTCGCGCTCGATAATACGAATCGAATTGTTCGCACACTGCCCCCGCAAACTGCCGTTAATTCAAAGGCTTTTATACCTTAGAAATGCTCACGAACCAAGGTCTCTGCAATCTGCACGCTGTTGGTAGCCGCACCTTTACGCACGTTGTCGGCGACAACCCACATATTCAGGCCGCGTGGGTGGGAAATATCTTCACGAATACGCCCAACAAAGACCTCATCTTTCCCCGCCGATTCTGTGACTGCGGTCGGATATCCGCCGTCAATGCGCTCATCCATCACCACAACGCCGGGTGCTGCAGCCAACAATTCGCGTGCATGCTCGGCGGTAATTTGTTCACGCGTTTCAATATGGATCGCCTCAGAGTGGCCATAAAACACCGGCACACGCACTGCGGTTGGATTCACCTGGATCTGTTCATCGCCGAAAATTTTGCGCGTTTCCCAGACCATTTTCATTTCTTCTTTGGTATAACCGTTGTCCTGGAAGACATCAATTTGAGGCAACACGTTAAACGCAATTTGCTTGGGGTAAACCTCGGTTTTTGCACTTTGGAAACTGAGCAAAGCTGCAGTCTGTTTGGCCAACTCATCCATTGCGGATTGCCCTGAGCCTGACACCGCTTGGTAAGTGCAGACATTGATGCGCTCGATACCCACGGCATCGTAGATCGGCTTCAAGGCGACCAACATTTGTATCGTCGAACAATTGGGGTTGGCGATGATGTTGCGCGTACGGAAGTTGTACAAGGCTTCTGGGTTCACCTCGGGGATAATCAAAGGAATTTCGTCGTCATAACGAAATTGAGAGGTGTTGTCGATTACGACCACTCCGGCGGCTGCTGCTATCGGCGCCCATTTCTCAGAAATGGAACCACCTGCAGAAAATAAACCTATTTGCACTTGCGACCAGTCGAAGTCATCCACATTTTGAGCGGTGATTTGCTTGCGCCCGAAGTCCACTTCAGTCCCCGCCGAGCGCTCACTGCATAAGGCATACACCTTGTTAACTGGAAAATTACGTTGCGCTAAAACTTCCAGCATGGTTTTACCAACCGCGCCAGTGGCACCGAGTACTGCTACGTCAAATTTCTGCATGTTCAATCCTTAAATCTGAGGCGCCGCCGACTGAGCGGCAACGCATCGATATATTTCTATTGCTGATTCAAACCAAGGCGGCGGCGACCGCATCACCCATGGCCTGGCACCCCACACTCTTGCCACCTGCTGCGATATCGCCCGTTCGCAAGCCACTGGCTAAAACCTGGGCAACAGCGGCTTCAACTTTGTCCGCCAAATCACCTCGATTCAGGCTATGGCGCAACAACATCGCCAAAGACAATATTGTCGCTAGCGGATTCGCCTTATCTTGCCCGGTGATGTCTGGAGCCGAACCGTGTACCGGTTCATACATGCCATGACCGCCATCACCCAAAGATGCTGAAGGCAGCATGCCGATAGATCCAGTCAGCATGGACGCCAAATCGGACAATATGTCGCCAAACAAGTTGCCGGTCACGATGACATCAAATTGCTTGGGATCACGCACCAATTGCATAGCTGCGTTATCCACATACATATGGCTCAGTTCAACCTCTGGGTAATCCGCAGACATGGCAATCACGGTGTCACGCCATAGCTGAGAAACATCCAAAACATTGGCCTTATCAACCGAGCACAACTTGCCACTGCGGCGATGCGCGGCTTCAAAAGCCACTCTTGCAATACGTCGAATTTCGTTTTCGTCATACACCATGGTGTTGAAGCCACGCGCGACTTTTCCACTGGTATCGATGCCGCGCGGTTGGCCAAAGTAAATGCCACCGGTGAGCTCACGCACGATCAAAATATCCAAATCAGCCACGATTTCAGGCTTCAATGAAGAGGCGCCGGCCAATTCTTTGAACAAAATGGCTGGACGCAAATTACCGTACAAGCCTAAATCGGCACGCATACCCAGCAAACCGGATTCAGGACGCTTGTCACGTGGCAAATCATCGTATTGCGGGCCGCCAATGGCGCCAAACAATATGGCATCGCAATCACGTGCTAAGGCCTGTGTTTCTTTCGGATAAGGATCGCCATACGCGTCATACGCCGCGCCGCCCACCAAAGCCTCTTGGGTGGTGACATCCAAGCCATGCTGATCGCGCAAGACATGGAGAACTTTAACCGCTTGAGCGACCACTTCTGGGCCAATGCCATCGCCGCCCATTAAGGTGATTTTATGTGTCATAAGGTGTTACCAAATACTGTGCCGCGAAGCCCTGCTCCGCAAAATTGATATTGGGGCAGCCTGAAGGCCGCCCTAAGATGCTTGCCCTTTAGATGCCGTCAGTAAAAAGCCAAGGCTGCTGAGCTCTATGCTTTTCTTCAAAGCTGCGTATGGCATCCGCCTTGCCCAAAGTCAGGCCGATGTCATCCAAGCCCTGCACTAGGCGCGATTTACGCCCGGCGTCGATATCAAAGGGCATCTTGTCCCCGTTAGGCGCGATGATCGTTTGTGCCGGCAAATCGACACTGAGTTGCGCGCCATCGGCGCATTGCGAGAACAATCTATCTACACCTTCTTCTTTTAATACAATGGGAAGCACGCCATTCTTAAAGCAGTTATTAAAGAAAATATCCGCAAAACTGGGCGCAATCACACAGCGTATACCGTAGTTCTCCAACGCCCACACGGCGTGTTCTCGCGATGAACCACAGCCAAAATTTTTACGTGCCAGTAAAACACTGGCTCCAGCAAAGCGGGCATCATTCAGCTCAAAATCAGGGTTGATGCGTCGGCTTTCCACGGGTGTTTCCAGCGTGCCTTCGTCCAAATAACGCCAGTCATCGAACAAAAATGGACCAAAGCCAGTTCGCCGTATGGACTTTAGGAATTGCTTGGGAATGATCGCATCCGTGTCCACATTGGAGCGGTCCATGGGCAGCACTTTGCCGGTGTGTTGGGTAAATGCATCCATTACAGACTCCGAATATCTTTGAAATGACCAAATACGGCTGCCGCTGCTGCCATCGCCGGACTCACTAGATGAGTACGACCACCCTGCCCCTGACGACCTTCAAAATTACGATTTGAAGTTGAGGCACAACGCTCGCCGGGTTCCAAGCGATCGGCATTCATAGCCAAACACATAGAGCAACCGGGCTCACGCCACTCAAAGCCAGCGTCTAAGAAAATTTGATCCAAACCTTCCTCTTCCGCCTGCTGTTTAACCAAGCCGGACCCGGGCACTATCAACGCCAAGGTGATATTGCTGGCCACTTTACGGCCTTTGGCAATCGCTGCGGCATCACGCAAATCTTCTATGCGCGAATTGGTGCATGAACCAATAAACACTTTATCGACGTGAATCTTTTCTATTGGCGTTCCCGCCTCCAAGCCCATGTATTCCAGCGCGCGCGCCATCCCAGCTTTCCGCACGGGGTCGCATTCTTTTGCTGGGTCAGGCACACAAGCATCCACACCATCCACCATCTCCGGAGATGTACCCCAGGTCACTTGTGGCTTGATGTCTTGCGCTTGCAGGCTGATTTCTTTGTCAAACACCGCGCCTTCATCCGAATGCAAGGTATTCCAATACGCGACAGCTGCGTCCCACTGATCCGCCTTGGGAGAAAAAGGCCGTCCGCGCACGTATTGGATGGTGGTCTCATCGACGGCCACCATGCCAGCACGCGCTCCGGCTTCAATGGTCATATTGCACAGGGTCATACGACCTTCCATGCTCAATGCGCGAATCGCTTCGCCCGCATATTCCACCACGTAACCGGTGCCGCCAGCGGTGCCGATTTTCCCGATGATAGCCAGTGCAATATCTTTAGCCGTAATGCCTTTAGCGACTTGACCATCCACCGTAATGCGCATGGTCTTCGAAGATTTCTGCACCAGACACTGCGTCGCCAAAGTGTGCTCGACCTCTGATGTACCTATGCCAAAAGCCAAGGCGCCAAAAGCACCATGGGTCGCAGTGTGGGAATCACCACACACCACCGTCATCCCCGGCAAGGTTGCACCCTGTTCTGGCCCAATCACATGCACGATGCCCTGGCGAATATCGTTAATGGAGATATAAGGGATTTTAAATTCGCGGGTGTTCTCTTCCAGCGCATCCACTTGGGTGCGAGAAATCGGGTCGGCGATGATTTTGTCGCGGTCCGTGGTCGGCACATTGTGATCTGGCACCGCTAGGTTGGCGTTTAAACGCCAGGGTTGACGCCCAGTCAGGCGTAAGCCCTCAAACGCTTGCGGTGAGGTCACTTCGTGCACCAAATGGCGGTCGATGTAGATCAGAGCAGTGCCCGATTCATCGGTGTCGACCAAATGGCTGTCCCAAATTTTTTGATACAAGCTGCGTGCCGTCATGACGCATTCCTGAATGGTGAGGCCACCCATTTTACGCCTAGCGCTTGCATTACTCCAATGAATAGTTTTTATTATTTGCATAACCAAATGGAATTACGGCAACAATGGACACTCTGGCATTAAAAACATTCGTCGCGGTTGCCCAAAGTGGATCGTTTTCCCAAGCCGCAGAAGATCTGCATATCTCACAACCAGCGGTAAGCAAACGCATAGCCAGCCTAGAGCAGCAGGTCGGGCAAAAACTACTTGACCGCGTCAGCCGCAGGGTTTTGCTTACCGAAGCCGGCAGCACCTTGCTACCCTATGCCCAGCAAATTCTATTAACCCTCGATGATGCCGAGCGGGGTTTGTCAGGACTTCATGATGCGGTGCAAGGGCGCTTATCCATAGGCACCAGTCACCATATTGGCTTGCACCGATTACCACCAGTGCTGCGGCAATTCACTCAGGACTATCCGCAAGTCGATTTAGATATCCATTTCATGGACTCAGAACAGGCTTGTGATGCGGTGCTTGCAGGCAGCCTGGAAATGGCAGTGGTCACGTTACCTCCTAAAGGCAATGAACACTTGGCGACACAGTTACTGTGGCCTGATCCATTAGACGTCATCGTCGCCATTGATCACCCCCTGCTCGAACAGGACCGGGTGCAGTTGTCACAACTGGCAGAACACCCAGCGGTACTGCCGGATGAACAAACCTACACCCATCGCATCATATTGAATGCTTTGGAAGAGACCGGACGCACCTTGCATGTACGACTGGCAACCAACTATTTAGAAACCATAAAAATGCTGGTCAGCATAGGCTTGGGATGGTCGGTACTGCCGCGCTCTATGATCGATGATGAGATTCGCAGCGTTTCCATTGAAGGCTTAGAGATGCAACGGGAGCTCGGGATCGTGCGGCATCGAGATAGAGCGGAGTCTGCTTCGGCGCGGGCGTTTACTCGTTCAGCGTTGGGGTATGTCACGAGTTGATGCGAGATCGAATGAAGCCACGATGCGGCTACGGGGCGTTCCAATTTTCCTCCAAACTGTCGGTTCTCCGCTTCGCCCGCTTCGCGTGACATCCTGCTACGCAGGTCCTACCGCTAACAGCACTCTGTAGGGTCGGCCCGACAAGGCCTCCTGCCTTGACGCACCTCAACACGCCGTCCATGGCGTGTTGACCCTATTCGCACTGTCATCGTCCGGCGAACCGCCTTTATGTTTGGAGAAAAATTGGAACACCCCGCCTAACCCACAAATACGCTCGAAGGGTCAGAACGGTGCCGACCAGGGCATAAAGACTCTATGCCGGACGAGGGAGACGCGTCTGGGGCGATTTGACAGGACGTCAAATCGAAGCTCACCAGGACCCGGATGGCCCTGTCGAGCTGCCCCCACCAAGCGGATCACTCGGGAGGGAATCGCGTAGCGACATGGAGGCAGCCCAGGTTGGCACCGTTCTGACCCGATGTGACCAAGAGCGCCAAACAGTGAGGCTGCTACCGGCCTGCTAGAAAAGGCCTCAGCCTAACGGCGACTCATACCTCATGGATTGCAATACTCCAACTTCTTCCGCAACCACAGCGCTGACTTCTGGCAATGCGAGGAAACGAGCAACCCATGCTTTAAGCGCTGGCGTGTCGTCACCCGGGCTTTGGCCACAATGAAGGGCTGCCAATAACATGGAACCAACCGCGATATCAGCCAAGGTGCAGGACGAACCTACGAACCACTCGCGCCCCTGCAGTTTTTCGTCTAAAAGCGCATAGATCTTCGGCAATTCTTCATTGATAGCTTTGTCGATGTCCGCCTGATTCGGAGGCCGAGGGAACAAGCGCCCTGCCAAAACATGCTCGGCAAACAAATGCCCCGCCGCCGCCGGCATGATCACCGTATCGGCATACTCCTCCAACCACAGCGTTTGCGTGAAGCCCACACGATCTTGCGGGATGAGACTGTGATTGCAGTAAAACTTATCCAGATAGTGGCAAATAACCGTGGAATCCGCACAACCCACATGCTCATCGCGAAAGGCTGGGATTTTGCCCAAAGGGCTGGCGGCTAAAAATTCTGCATCGTCCGCATGCGGCAATACAATTTTATGTTCAAAATCGACACCGCTGATTTTTAAAGCCAAACGCGTCTTACGCACAAATATGGACACAGGATGTCCGTACAGAATCGGCTTGCTCATGCTTTCCCCCAAAAAGCGCAACACGCTACGCCTATCGGTCAGGGCGGACAACACAAATCTATCCGGCTTAATCTCGCAAATAGCGCCAGGCGATTAAGGTGCCCAATGTCGCCACCGCACAAGCCCAGTAATACAAAGCATCGGGGGATTGCCATTGCCATATCGGCCCCGAGGCCATGGCGCCCAAAGAACCACCCAAGCCAAAGCCAACGGCGACATACAGCGCTTGCCCGCGTCCTTGCAAAGCGGAAGGAAACAAAAGCTGGAGGAAATGTATTGAGCAGGCATGAAATATCCCGAAGCTGGATAAGTGCAGTGCCTGCAACACCAGCAGTCCCGGCATAAAATCCACGCTAAGTGGCAACAAACCCCAACGCAAAGCGGTTGAAGCCAAGGCCAGCGTCATCATAAATCGACCGCCGTATCGCTGAATCAAACGTCCGGTGTAGAGAAAAATCCAAATCTCTATCAGCACCCCAAAAGCCCACAACAAACCGGTGGTGCTTTTGTTATAGCCGTGATGCTCCAGATACAAAGAAAAGAAACCGTAATACGGCGCAAAGCTCAGTTGCGACAAGCAACACACCGCTAACAAGGCAATGACAACCGGATTGCGCAAGGTTTGCCATAGTCCTGCCGCTGCTTGAGCATGATCCGCATGATGCTGAGCGTCGGGAACTAACAGCGCTGTCCACGCCATCCAGCCGATAAAGGCCAGCATGATCCAGGGCAGCCATTCCAAACTGACCACATCGAACAAACGCCCCAATACGACCACGACCACCACGAAGCCCACGCTGCCCCATAAGCGGATACGGCTGTAGTCACCACCTGTGCGGGCGATGTGCCCCAAGGTGACCGCTTCAAATTGCGGCATGGTTGCGTTCCAGGCCAGATTGAACAACACAATTGCCAGAATCATGCTGGCGAAACTGTCGCTAAATGGTACGGCGAGAAAAATAACAAATGAACCCAACGAGGCCATGCGCACTAAGCGCATACGCTGACCACTGCGATCCGCAACCCAACCCCAAAACACCGGCATGATGATGCGCATGCCGCTGTGCACACTCAGTACTACACCGATTTCCAGCGGGCTAAAGCCACGTCCGGCCAACCACAGTGCGAAAAACGGCAGCATGGCGCCTAATACGCAGTAGAAAGCCGCGTAGTAACTCGCCAAACGCACATGCAAACGGGTAAAGGAGATGCCGGCGATCATCTCGGCTGTGTTACCTACCTGCTGAGATGTACTACTACTGTGCGTCATATTTTTTGGTACATAAGACCGAGTTCGGAATTCCGCAGGTCAAGGCGCTTAGAGGAGTCATAGCCCTAGCTATGGCGACCAGATGTAACGCGGTGATGCGGAGTTCCTGTCCGGGGTTAAGTGCCAATGGAACCTGGAATGGGTAGAGGTGAAGGTTCTACATCGCCATTTTGTGCACGATTACGCAAGGCGTGATCAACCAGCACCAAAGCCAACATGGCCTCGGCGATAGGCGTCGCACGTATACCCACGCAAGGATCATGTCGCCCGGTCGTGCGCACACTGGCCGCTTCACCGGCCGCATTGATCGTGTCACCGGGAATAATAATGCTGGAAGTTGGTTTTAAAGCCATACGCGCCGTAACCACCTGCCCCGTACTAATACCACCGGCCACACCACCCGAATGATTGGTTTTGAATCCTTGCGGCGTCATTTCATCGCGATGTTCGGAGCCGCGCTGCTGAACCACATCAAATCCATCACCAACGGCAACGGCTTTGACCGCGTTGATACTCATCAAGCCGTGAGCCAAATCTGCGTCCAGACGATCAAATACCGGCTCGCCCCAACCTGCAGGCACGCCAATCGCTTCAACATAAATTTCTGCGCCTATGGAGTCGCCCTCTTTACGTAAAGCATTGATGTATTGCTCTAACTCTTCCACCCGCTCAGCTTGCGGACAGAAAAAGGCGTTGTTGTTGACCGCCTCCATGTCTGTCACATCAAAGCGATGCGGCCCTATAGCGGACAAGCAACCACGTATGGTGATGCCGTAACGCTGCTGCAGCCATTTACGCGCCAAAGCACCGGCCGCAACACGCACCGCTGTTTCCCGCGCCGAGGAACGTCCGCCCCCGCGGTGGTCGCGACGTCCGTACTTTTGCATATAGGCGTAGTCGGCATGATTGGGCCGAAACACGTCTTCAATTTTGGCGTAATCATAAGAGCGCTGATCGGTGTTCTCGATGAGTAGGGCAATCGGTGTGCCAGTGGTCACACCTTCGTGCACACCCGAAAAAATCCGTACCGCATCCGCTTCTTTGCGCTGGGTCACATATTTTGATGTGCCCGGCTTACGGCGGTCCAAATCTTGCTGGATTTCCGCTTCAGTGATGGCCAACCCGGGCGGGCAACCGTCGACCACACAACCAATCGCTGGGCCGTGGGATTCACCAAAACTGGTGACGCAAAAGGATTTTCCAAAGGTATTGCCGGACATGATTTAGGCCTATGCGCTGCGCGCGCTGATTAAGTCTTCACGGCTAATGATAAAGACCCCATCACCGCCATGCTCAAATTCCGCCCAATGCAGAGGAAAATCCGGGCGAGTTTCCATCAAAGTGTGGGCCGTCGCCCCGACCTCACAGACCAAGATGCCACTTGGATTGAGATAATCTGGTGCTTGTTCCAGCATTTTATAGACCAGTTGTAGGCCCTGATCCGGCGCTTCCAGCGCGCTGCGCGGTTCGTGCGCAAATTCCGCAGGCAATTCCGCGTATTCGCCAGCACTGACATAAGGTGGATTACTGACAATTAAATCGTAGCTGCGCCCTGCGCAGGCGGAGAATAAATCCCCCTGCAACAACTCCACGCGCTGCTGCAGCTTATGCAGAGCGACATTTTCAGCCGCCTGCTCCAAAGCCTCTAGCGACAGATCGCTGGCATCCACCGGGGTTTGCGAGAACACATGGGCACAGCCGATCGCGATACTGCCGCCGCCGGTACACAGATCCAAAATGCGCGTCGGTTCTTCGGCTAGCCAAGGGGAAAAACCTTCGCCAATTAATTCAGCAATCGGCGAGCGTGGAATCAATGCGCGCGCATCCGCCACGAACGGCATTCCCGCAAACCATGCGCGCCCGGTGATGTACGGCAATGGCAAGCGTTTATCTCGCCGCCGAATAATCCACTGCAGTACTTTGGCTCGCTCGTCCACGGTCAAAACCGCATCCATGTAAGCCGCAGGCAGATCGTGCGGCAGGTGTAAACACTGCAGCACCAAGGATGCCGCTTCATCCAAGGCCGTTTCGCAGCCGTGTCCGTAGCACAGCTCTGCTTGCTCAAATTGGCTGGCCGCCCAGCGAATCAAATCACGCGGGGTCGTCATCAGGTGGGATAATTCGTGCAGCTCAGCCATTAGAATTCCGGCAAAAGTGGCGTATGTAATAATGCCGCGCCCTTTTTGTCCAATCCGGCTCCTTGCTCATGCGTCGACCGCAACTGAATGCTCTACTCGTTGGTGGCCTGATCGCCGCCTTAATTGCCGGCATCGGCTTAAGCCATATCATGCAGGCTGACAGCCAGCCTGAACTGCCTGGCCTCGTCCTAAAACCCAGTCGGGAAATCGCGGATTTTTCGCTGCTAGACCAAAACGGTGATGCCTTTAATAAGGCGGCCGCACAAGGCCAATGGCAGTTGATGTTTTTCGGTTTCACCCATTGCCCGGACATCTGCCCCACGACCTTGGCGCAAATGCGCCAACTGCGCAGTGACCTACCGCCAGCTGTTGTAGAAAAACTCGCGTTTAATTTCGTTAGCATTGATCCACAACGCGATAGCGCCGCGGTGCTGAAAGAGTATGTGGCCTACTTCGATCCCTCCATGCGCGGCGTGACCGGCAGTCTCGAAGCCATAACCGATTTTGCCGACAGTATCGGCATTGCGTTTATTAAGGCGGGCGAAGGTGACGACTACAATATGGATCACGCCACAGCACTGATTTTGCTAGATCCGGATTCCCGCATCAAAGCCTATTTTGCCGCGCCGCATAAGTTGGGTGAATTGCACTACGCCCTGACCGAGTTGATTTCACCATGAGCTTGCCGCCACTTATTGAATACGCCAGCCAAGCGATACTGCCGACACGTTTTTTATCGACTTTGATTCATAGCTTCACTCAAATCGAAAACACCACCATCAAGAACGCCAGCATTGATTTCATCTTGCGTCATTTCGACGTCAACATGGACGAAGCCAGCGAACCCGACCCGCACGCCTACCCCAGCTTCAATGCCTTTTTCACCCGCACATTAAAGCCCGGCGCCCGTCCGTTAGCCGACGAACCAGCCTTGCTGTCACCGGTCGATGGTCGCATCAGTCAATGGGGCAAGATCGATCATGAGACGATTTTCCAGGCCAAGGGCCGTAGCTACACCGCCACTGCATTACTCGGTGATGAGCAGGCCGCGCAGCCTTATCAAGATGGACAATTTGCCACGATTTATTTGGCGCCCAACAACTATCACCGTATTCATGTTCCGCTGACGGCGCGCCTAGTCTCCGCCAAATTTGTACCTGGCCGTTTATTCAGTGTGCAGCCGTCAACCGCGCAGGCCATCGATGCCTTGTTTGCACGCAATGAGCGTCTGGTGCTGCACTTTGAATCGAAACACGGTCCGTTTGCCTTGGTCATGGTCGGCGCTTTGCTGGTGGGCAGCATGGAAACCGTGGTCGAGGGCAAAATTTCCCCGCCACATATGCGCTCGGTCAAAGATTTCGATTATTCCGATCAAGACCTGCAATTTGCTCGCGGCGATGAAATTGGCCGCTTCAATATGGGCTCAACCGTGGTTTTGTTATTCCCACCGGGGCCACTGCAGTTGAATCAGAATTTAGGCCCATCTGAGCCTGTGCAACTGGGCCAGATGCTAGGCCAATGGCAAACTGAATAGCAGGCCAAAAAAACGGGATGCCTTGGCATCCCGTGAAACTCGAAACCGGTTGGATCAATAACGGAGGGCAAACTTACTGTTCTCTCAAACAGTAAAGGCACCGGTTAGGAGACACCCACCAAAACGATAGCGAGCGATGAATTTAAATTAGTCGGAATACATATCGAGGTCGATAGTAAAATTTCAGTAAGCTTAAGCGACGCTATAAATACCGCGCTTTGCTGGCAGCCACCAGGTAAATCCAAACAAAGTGGTACCCAAAACAACGCGCAGGGCCGATGGCTGCTGTGGCGCCAAAACTTTGAATGCCAGTGGAATTTCTAAGACATGCGCAGCCAGAATAAGCACCGCCACCATGACCGCCGGATGACTCATATCCGCGCCGGTATTAAACGCAAAAATCGAAACAGCGATATAAAACACCATCAAACCAATGTTGTTAAATAACCAAAATCCTTTGCTCTGGGTCATGCTAGTGATCCTTAAAAAAAGCCCAGCCTAATCGCCCTAGAATCTCATGGCAAAGGTTTCAGCAAAAGACGCAGCACGCACGCCGCGCGAACCCATCGCATGTACTTGGCAGTACCCCGAAAACTTGCCTGTCAGCCAAGCACGCGAGGAGATACTGGCTGCACTCGAACAATCACAAATCCTCATACTTTGCGGCGCGACCGGGTCCGGTAAATCCACCCAGCTGCCTAAATTCTGCTTGGAAGCCGGTCGTGGTTGCCATGGCCTAATCGCCCACACCCAGCCTCGCCGCTTAGCCGCGCGTGCCTTGGCCGAACGTGTAGCAGAAGAAATTGGCGAAGAAGCCGGTGGCACGGTGGGCTGGCAGGTCCGCTTTAAATCCGTCACCAGCGAAAACACGCGAGTCAAATTGCTCACCGATGGCGTGCTGCTCAACGAATTGCGCCACGACCGCCTGCTCAAACGCTACGACACCATCATCATTGATGAAGCGCATGAGCGCAGTCTCAACATCGATTTCCTGCTCGGCTATATCAAGCGTATTGCCAGCAAGCGCCCCGACCTCAAAATCATCATCACCTCCGCCACGCTGGACGCCGAGAAATTCTCTCGCCACTTCAACAATGCACCGGTAATCCAGGTGCCCGGTAAAAGTCATCCCATAGAGCTGCGTTACCGCGATCCAGACAAGAAAGAAGTGGCTGAATCCATTGCCGCTGCGGTGGCGGAATTGTGGCGCGACGACAGCGGCGATATTTTGGTATTTCTTCCCGGCGAGGGGGAAATCCGCGAAACCGCAGCCCATCTGAATGGCCATGTGAGCCTGAAACGCTGGGCCGATGCGGACATTCTGCCGCTGTTTGCGCGTTTGGGCAGTGCGCGTCAGCAGAAGATTTTCAAGCCGGGCAATAAACGGCGCATCGTACTGGCCACCAACGTGGCGGAAACCTCGCTCACCGTGCCCGGCATTCGCCATGTCATCGACAGTGGCACTGCGCGCATATCGCGCTACAACCCACGCAGCAAAATCCAGAATCTACAGATTGAAGACATCGCGCAAGCCAATGCCGATCAACGCAAAGGTCGCTGTGGGCGTACCGCTCCCGGTATTTGTATACGGCTTTACGCGCAGGACGATTTCGACGCCCGACCGCGCTATACCGAACCGGAAATTCAACGCACCAATCTCGCCTCGGTACTTTTGCAAATGGCGGATTTGGGCCTGGGCGAAGCAGAAGACTTCCCTTTCATAGATCCACCGCACCGCCGCTATCTCAATGATGCCCGCCGTTTACTCAGCCAATTGCAGGCCTTGCGTGAGGATGGCCGCTTAAGCAAAACCGGCAGGCAACTGGCGCGCTTCCCTCTGGACCCACGCATGGGGCGCATTTTGCTCGCCGCACGCCACAGCGGTATAGAAGATCAGGTTCGCCCTATTGTCGCGGCCCTATCGATGCAGGACCCACGCGAGCGCGACAGTGAAAATCGGCAGAAGTCCGATCAAGCACAAGCCCCGTTTCAGGATAAAAGCTCCGACTTCATCAGTCTGCTCAATCTGTGGCAGTCCTCGCAAAATCAATACAAATCGACCAGCCAATCGGACTATCGACGTTGGTGCAAAACGCATTATCTGAATGCCCGACGCATGCAAGAATGGCGCGACTTGGTTAAACAAATCCGGCATGACGCGCGCCGGCCACAAGATGAAAAGACGGCGCAGCCCAAGCCCACTCCAAGTGACGAAAGCGTCGACACGATGAAAATTCATCAAGCGCTATTGAGCGGCCTGCTGGATCACATCGCGCTACACGATGAAAAAGGCGAATTTCGCGGACCACGCGATGCGCGCTGGCGCATCCACCCGGAATCGGCTTTGGCGAAAAAACCACCGGCATGGATGGTGGCAGGCGAAATCGTGCACACCCGCCGCACCTATGCGCGCAGTGTTGCCAAGGTTGAACCGGACTGGATAGAAGCCGCTGCAACACACTTGGTTCAGCGCAATGCTTTAGAACCCAGTTGGGACAGCAAACGCGGCGAAGTCATCGCCCGCGAGCAAGTGGTGTTATTCGGACTCATTTTGGTGGCAGACCGGCGGGTCGCCTATGCCAACTATGACGCACAACACGCTCGCCGCCTGTTTATCGAACACGCGCTGGTCGGTGGCCGCTGGGGAATCGATCAAATCCCGGCTTTCTTGCGCGCCAATCTGGAACTGAGCAAACGGGTACAGGCAGAAGAAAACAAAACCCGCCGGCGTGACTTATTGCGTACCGATGATGAATTGATCGATTGGTATGCCCAGCGCCTACCCGCCAAGGTCAATAACCGGCAAGGCTTGCTCGCCGCCTTGGACGACATGGATGTCGCATCGCTGAAGATGCAGGACAGTGATGTACGCAACCAAGACGGTCCAACCTTGGCCGATGCCTATCCCAGCCGCCTGCAGGTGAACGGGCAGACTTTGCGCTTGCAGTACATCTTCGATCCCGGCCAGGAAGAAGACGGGGTCAATCTTGATGTGCCCATCGCCCAGCTCAATCAGCTCACCACACAGCGTTTGGAATGGTTGGTCCCAGGGCTACTGGATGAATTGCTGGAAAGCATCATCAAAGCGCTACCCAAGGCGCAACGGCGCGCCTTCGTTCCGGTCAATGAAACCGTCAAACGCTGCCTGGAAAAGATTGCTTTCGGGCAAGGCGATTTGTATCAGCAATTGGCCCGACAATTGACCCAAATTGCCGGTGGCCAAGCTCCATCAGCACAGCAGCTGCGCGCAGCAGATCTGCCTGAGCGCCTCAAAATGCGTATACGCATACGCGATAGCAAAGGACGGCTCACGGCGAGCGGCCGGCAATTGGATGCGCTGAAAGCGCAGATGGGCGACAAAGCCCGCACTGCCTTCGCCAAAACCAAGGACCCACGCTGGGATATCAACGGCTTACGCACTTGGGATAAAGAGAAGCTAGACGAAAGTTTGCCCGAATCCGTTAAAACGGCGGACGGCCTATTGGCTTGGCCCAGTCTCAAAGACGATGGCGACAGTGTATCGCTGCAGTTGGTCGATGATCCCGAACACGCACAAAAGCAACATGCCCGCGGTGTGTTACGCCTGTTGCTGCTGGCCCAATCCGGCCGCTTAAAACCACGTTTGAAAAGCTTGCCGGATCGTGCGTCTGTGATTTTAAGACTGGCCGCATTACCGCATGCGGACAGCAGCACCACTCATTTGCTCGATCTACTCAAGCCAGCACCGCCCATGGATGGCGAATTGCTCAGTGATTTGGCAGCGCGCAGTGTGCAAGACAGTCAATTGCAACTCGAGATACGCAGCTTGCAAAGCTTTGAATTAGCCATGCAAGACCCGGCGCGACTGGCCGAGCAATTGCACAAGCACTGGCGTGCAGTACAAAAGCTGGCGGATGCCTGGGCGCAATGGCAAACCGTGCCGAAGCTGCCAACACTAAGCAGCAGCTACGCCGACATACAAGAACAATTGATGTGGCTGCTGGCCGCGGGCTGGATTAGCCGCACGCCGGTACTCGATGACCTGCCCCGTTTTATCCAAGCCCTGTGCCTACGCGCACAGCGCTACGCACAACACCCGTTGGCCGATGAAGAACGCATGGCCTTGATCACACCACATTGGCAGCGCTGCAAAGAGGCACTCAATAGCTGTGCGAAAAAGCAGAAAACCGCTCCACAAGCCTTAATAGATTACCGCTGGTTGATTGAGGAATACCGTGTATCTGTGTTCGCACAGAGCATACGCACCCGACAAAAGGTTTCAGCGAAGCGGCTGGATGCATTGTGGCAGGCATTGCGTACACAGCTACCGCATTAAATCTCGCCATCAAGGGAAATATTTACAAGAATTCAGTTATCTTCGAGCGTTCAGAACACGCTGCACATTCAATTGCAAGCCAGTTAACTCAAGCAATATTTTTAGATTTCCAGCACTTTTTTGGAGTGACCGTTTGCCCTGTCAGCTACAGAAAAAATTGAGCTGCACACGTCGATTTTCGGCGGAGAATATAGTTCTGGATAGAGAAGCGTGTCTACTATCCAAAAAGATAGGACGCACAGTAAATGTTGTATTCCGCAACAGTATAAATTACACCAAATAGCATTCAAATAACGCTAAAAATATAGCCTATCACCATGATTTAATTAATTTTTATTCTCGCATACAACCTCAATAGAAATCATCGTCCAATCTCCCAATCGCTGAATAAAATTTTTTTCGAAAAGTGCATTCATACTTCATATTGGGCTAACAACGCGGAGAAATTCTATATAGCTGCGCAATGTGGCGCCTTAGCCAGCAAGTCACCACTTTCTAAACTAAGACTTTGGTTATTTGAACTAACAGAGGATGCGAATTAAATCGGTCACGCACAACGGCCAATTTTTCTTTTACGTACGTGTTAAGGTTTCGCGTTTTTACTTTGGGTTAAATCTCAACTCATGATGAAATTATTGTTTCCGCTTTGCATCGCAAGCGTAGTAATGAGCGGCTGTTCAGATTCAGATTCAGCGCCTTTATCCTCTCCTGATACCGGTTTACCGAGCGGCCAGCCACCCGCTGCACAAACCTGCGTTGTTCCGAACGCGTCCGCTGGAACCAAGGCTGATGGCGATGAACAAGGCGCGCGCGCCAACGCGTGTTTCAATCCTGAATTGTTCATGGCCAATGGTCAGTTGAATCTGGAGTACGTGCAGAAAAAAGGTTTGAGCAGGGACGCTGAGGACGTCAGCTCACTTGGAGTACAAACCGACGTGCGCTATCGCAACTGCGATGCGGCGAAGACCTACGGACAGGTTGACACCACGAGCTTGGCTAGCGGTGAAACTCAAAGCGCAAGCGTTGCCTTTTATGACGTTGCAAATGAAAGCAATCTGACCGTATTCCGGCTCGGAACGCAGTCCGAAAGCGCGCCGAACGGCTATACGCTGGTGTCGGAAACGACTTATGAACCATACCTAGAGATGCGTTTTGATCTTGCTGAAGGAGACAGCTTCGCACGCAGTTACTCCAGCAAAACCGTGGCTACGCTTTCGGGACTTTCCGACGGAGGCGGTGGCTCCAACACCAGTTCGACGCAGTCGCAGGTGCAGGAGATCGTGAGTTTCATGGGGACTGAGTCCATTGTCCTGGAAGCGGGCGTATTTGATGCCTGTCATTTCAACCTAGAGACCACCCGCACGGTGGATGACGGCGAGCCGACTACCCATTATTCCAGCCAGTGGTTTGATGTTGGTTCCGGGGTGCTGCTAAAAGTTGAGGACGCGGGACAGGTGAAGGAACTCACCGATGGCTTAGTCAATGGACGCAGTCTGGACTAGCCACTTCGAACATGAAAAACCGTCTCTTCGGCAAGAAGGTTACGGCCAATAGTCTCCGGCGACGAGGCGGTTTTTCATCAGCAATTCCATGGACAAAAAAATACGGCCATAGTGACTTTTAGTAATGGACCGGAACTGAATTAAACTTCGGGTCTTCCGCTTAATCCAAAGCTGAGCAAGCGCCCTGCTGCAAGCATTCCAACCAAGGCAGCAATGCTTGTGCCCGTTTTTGTTGTTGCGGGTACAGTAGCTGTTGTGCCCTACCCCAGTCTCCGTTGACTAACGCCATGATGGCGTGATGCCACGGCCAGTCTTGAGCCGGCTCTGCTTGCACCGCCTTGAGCTCCGCCAGCGACAAGCCGGCTAAGCGAATAACGGGCATCCGTAATCCCATCTGCAACGCTGCGACGCTGCTACGGGCGAAAGCCTCGCCATCCAATTGCACTTGACCATTAAGCACCGGCTGCCACAGCCAGTCAGCCTCGGCTTGCTGCTTGAGTTCTTGTGACCAAAGCTGCTGTGTCCAAGCGGACTGCGCTAAGCGTTGTTGCGTAGCGATATCATCCATCCACGCGAAATAATGTTGCAAGGTCGCTTGGTCAGCCGCGTTGTGCTGCAAGCGCCCCGGATGATTGTCATCCAGCACCGGACCTTGACCGACCCAAGCTTGCAGTTGTTGGGCATCGGCAAGAAAAGTAGCTGCCAACTGGGATGCCCGCTCGAAGCCAACTTCTCGCAGCAAACCTAGAGTTTGTGGCTGCCGGAACAACGGGAAAGGCGCTTGCACAGCAGACGCGGAAAACTCGCGCCCGCCCATCAATACCCAATTGTAATGACTACCCGCCCACAAGGAACAATCGGAAAATACGCGACAAAAGGCACGAATTATGGCGGCACTGGAATCTCGCGAAAGTTGATCCACCGGCAACCAATGGGTGCTTAAACCACCCTGTGCCAAACGCTGATAAATCAACGCAAAGTACTCTTGCGTGTACAAATTCACCACTCCGGCCAAACGTGGCGGCGGCGGTTCCGCGGTGATAATGTCCCACACATTTTGGCTATTCAGCAGATGATGGCGGCCGTCATCAATATGCAAGTGTGAACGGCTATCTTGCAGCGGTGAATCGCGTCCAGATACTGCGTATATCTCTTGGCTTAAAGCCACACTGGCCTGCGAGGTATCCACCACGTCCAATCGCTGCAATCGCTGATCCGCCAACAAAGCGTTTGCCGTTGTCCCTACCCCATAACTGATGAGCAATGCACGCTGCGGATTGGCATGTAAGGTTTGCGGCAATTGGGCGAACAGGCGCATGTAGCGCAAGGAATCAAACTCGGTGCCGGACATGGAATAGCCATCGGTCAACAAGCGCCAAGCCACAGGCTGGCCATTCACATCGCGTCGCGCCAATTGCAGGCTCGCGTCCTTGGCGAAGACTATCTCACCCTGACGCGTATGATCTGGGAAATGGGCCAAAGCTTGATCCGCCCATAGCTCTCCCGGGTCACGATAGAACACCCCCACAATCAGCAGCAAACTCAGCAGCGACCACGCTTTGCGTAGCGGGGCGACGAAGTAACTCAACAAAGCAAAGCTCGCAGCGCACAGCAGCCACGCCCGCACTATGCCCAGTGCGGGCACCAATACCCAAGCGGCCGATAATGCACCCAGCGCTGCCATCAGAGTATTGATCAAATACAACTGCCCACTGGCCTGCGCTGAACTGGCGCGTTGTTGCCGCAGCATGCGCATGCTGCGACTGAACAGCGCACCGGACGCGCTACTACAAGGCAAGGCCAACACCAGCACCGTAGCCAGCAAAGGCAGCTCCCTAGGCCAGAGCAACAGAGACAAGCAGGACAGGACACAAGCCCAGGCCGCGACTTGCAGCCAAGCATTGAGATCCAACCTCCGAGACTGGCTAGCTCCCACGCTCAAACCACCAATCACGACGGCAACGACCAAAGCGAAGAGTGTGTCATTGCCGCTGTAGTGCATCAGCAATGCGCGCAACCAGATCACTTCCAAGGCCAATATCAAAAACCCACTGGCGGCGACAAGGAGGAAGCTCAAATGGCTTCGGTCGACCGCTGTTTCTGGGGTCTCTTCTAACACAGCCACACGTGCAGAAAGCCAGACTGTCGGGCGTTTCCCCAGCCACAGCACCAAGCCCGCGGCCAACACATTGGCACTTAAAGCCAAGCCTGATGCAACAGGAATGCCATATTGACGCAACAACAGCACACCCAAGCCTGCACCTGCCATTGCGCCTAAGGTATTTGCGGCATAGAGGCGAGGAAAAGCTTTTTGAAATGCCGATGGTTTGCTCAAACACGCTTCGCACAGCAAAGGCATGGCCATACCCATGGCGATAGTCGGCAGTAACAGGCTAGCAACTGCAATAGAGATCGCAACACCATTGCCTAACTCCAGCGCTAGCCAAGGCAGTACAAAGACCAAAGCAGCCGCAGCCACACCCGCAAACAGTTCCACCCCGGCATAGACCAAGGATGCACGCTGATGCCAACGGCTAGTTGGCGCGGGCAAAGACATGAAAAACGCGCCCAACCCCAAGCCAAGCATAAAGGCGGCCAAAATGACCGCCGAGGCCGAGACGCTGCGGCCCAAGACCAGCTCTAATCGACGAAATAACAGCAGTTCAAACAGCAGCGCAGCAAACCCCGACAGCGCGGCGGCAATATAAAACGCTGGAACGAGGCCGGCAGCTTTGAAATTAATCCCGACTTTCCGGCTCGGTTTCATGCAAGGCGGCGAGGCGTTCTTCCCCGTCCTTGTCGGTGCGCCAGACCACTTCCGGAAACAGCAAGACGCGCCACAGACCAATCAACATGTACAAATAAGTCAAACTGAAGATAATGCCGCACAACATCGAAATCACTTCAAAATTCGGACTTAAGTATTTGATTCCCCACCAAGACATGACATCAACAAGCGCTGCCGCCAAGCCCATGGGGAATATCCATTGGTAGGGCCATAGGTGATTAAACTGCAGGGAGAACGGCACCCCGATCACTAAAAATGAGGTGGTGAAGCCGAACAAATGGGCGTGGGTAAATGCAATGAGCTTGCCCAGAGACATGGCCGCGAAATACTCCTCAGCACTGCCTTGCAAATGCAACTGGTAGCTGATTTCAGCCGCACCAAAGGCAAAAGCAATGGCGTACAAAGTAATGGCCATGGCCAAGCCACGCTTTATCCCAGTTGGGTAGTAGTGCAAATTGAGCGATTCGCGCGAGTTCTGAAAAGGTACGGTTTTCCACAACAACAACATGAGTACGAAGTAGAACGCTCCCAATGCAATCGGGCCTCCGATGGCCACCCAATCACTCACCGGTGCAGGCACTTCCACGACATCATCCAGTGATAGGTCATCAAGCACACTGAAACCCTCTTGTGCCAACAGCATATCTGGCCACGCCAAGGCCATTGCAGCTACAAATAAGCAAGCCAGAATTTTCATCACTGCCCTTTCAGTCGTACGTAAAGCAAACTGCCGGCTTTTTTTAGGCCATTAAGTATGGCGCTATCCAAATCCTCACCATCACCGGCGGGCAAATTATCTACCGCCAAACCCTTCACTTGGCTAAATGCTGTGGATTGTTCCACCGCTGGCACAGCCTTGGCGTGCATAGGCACCGCCTGGCTGACCTTCAGTTGTCGATCTGTAACGAGAATGACGAAGAATTGCTGTTGTTGAAATGTCACCGGCACGATAATCGCGGTGCCTGCCGGTTTGCCAGATTCTATGGGTATGTAAATGGTGGTTTCGTCCTGTTTCGCCAAAGCAACGCCCATTTGCGCGGCACGCTCAATGTCTTTGTCGGTCAACAACGCATCCAAGGGCTTATAGCGAGTAACGCCTGGAAACAGTTTCTGCACGTCTCTAGGAATTAGGTTCGCTGTATCCAACCAATCACCGGGCTTAGCCGGAGTGGACTTTTTATTGCCCGGATTCGCTTTAGCGGCCATCTCTTGGCTGTTGCTGTGGCTATCTTCATCCGCATCTTGCTCTGCCAAGGCCACGAAGCTGGCCATCGTTGCACCATTCTCCTTAAACAATTCGCCATAAACGTTCAAATCGGAACCACCACCATCGACATGGCAAGCGTTGCAACTGGGCATGTAGCCCGCTTGTTGCTTGTACATTTGAGCGAATCGCGGCTCAGCTGAAACCGATGAAACCGAGAGTGACAGCAACAGGACGCCCAGCGCCTGATGAGTGTATTTATACATACGCATACGCTTTAAAATTCGAACAATGAAGGCACTTGATCACGCATAGCGCTGAGCGGCTCTTGGCCTTGCTGCTGCGCCTCGAGCAAGGCTTGACGCTGCCAGGAATCGCTGGGCGGCATCAAACTGTTTTCTTTGCGTGTGCCGAGATAACGCTGGTAATCCAGCACTTCGCGTATTTCTGAGGTGTCTTGTATGCCCGCTAGCACCGTTTTTTCATCTGCTCCCGACATGAAATTCAATCGGGCAGAAGGATTGCCCCGATGACAAGCGAAACAATAGGTTTCGAAAGGTCGCAACAGAGAACCCTCCGCCAAGCTTAAAGGCGGCTCACCTTGTGCTATGGGGGGCGACATCTCACTCACGTCATCACAACAATAATTTCGCGGTTCTGCACCCAGCGCACTGGCCAAAGCATTGAGCATTTGCACTCGCTGAAAAGGCTCAGGATCGAACAACAATTCGGACAAGTCCGCGACCGCTTGACTGAGTTTTTTGGCATCGTAATCTGCCAACGCTTCCAACCGCGCAATGTCATCCGCTGAGAACATTTGTGCCAAACCGTAAACGCCATCCAATTCTTGAGCACGAATCTGTTTTTTCGGCCGGCGCGGTGTTAATGGATCGAATTGCGCTGCCAACTTGGGCAATTGATCAAAATCGCTGAGCTTGTCACCGCTACGCACAACTTTGCTGTCTTCAATAAACAAGTTCTTCAACTGCTTCCACCAAGGATCTTGGTAAAGATCTTGATTCAGTGGATCGCGGTTATTCAAATCACCATTGGCTAAAAGGATGCCGCCGGAAGGCCACGCTTGCGCTTGCAGTTGCAACAGCTGTTCGGTGTCCTTGTTCAACCCCGATTGATCCAAAGCACTGGGGTTGAGTGCATAGGTCAAAGCCAGCCGGAGCATTTCACGCCTACAGGCATGACCGGTTTCGCCGCATCCATCCAACCAAATCTTTTGTGTGGTAGGAATGACATTGGCCATATCCGTCAAATCATCAAACGCCTGGGCTTCATCCAAAGGACGCTGCAAAGGCAGACCAAAATAGTCGGGGCCATCCAAATGCGCTGCTAAGCGTTGTGATATCTGCGGATTGACGTTGGTTTCCTGCCAAGGTCGCACCGGAAAAATCGGTGCGCCTCCTGTGTGGCAAGTGGTGCAAATGGCGCGCTTGGCGTAAACAATGCGTGGCACACAGCCCGCGCAATAATTTTCAACCAACTGGAACTCGAAACGTCCCGCCACTTCGTTGTAAGAGATGACTTCAATTTCATTGGCATCTTCGACAAAACCAAGAAACAAACGCCCGCGTAAGCGGGGGGAAACAGCAGCACCCGCAGGCGCCTGTGCTGTAGCTGCCAGCACAATACGGGGGCCGGCAAAATGGGCTTGGCCTTTGAGCAAGGAGCGACCATCGGGAATCAACAAACTGCGCGCTTGCCGCCCGTCTTTATCATAGGCCGCAATCATGTCTATCACACGATCAAAGGGAAACGGCAAGCTGCCATTTTCCCGTATCAAGTGATCGAATAATGAACGCGTACCTGGCGGCGGCAAGTCGGTTTCAGGAATCTGCTGCCGGTGCAAACTGCCCCGCTCGCTCTTGGATGCTTGCACGCTTGCCAAGGCCTCGATACTAGACTCGCGGTCAGCTGCCTGCCTAGGCAGCATGATAAAGGCCAAAACGGCCAAGAGCACCACGCCACCCGGCAGCAACATGAGTTTTTTCACGACGGCAGGTTCTGTCGCTTACATCAACTTGAGAAATTCAGTGAGCGCCGATTTATCTTGCGCACTCAAATCCACACCGAACTGATGGCCTTTGTTCTCAACCAGGTCATCACACTTTTGGTACAAGGGTTTGTGCGGATCGGAACTGGCGAAATACGCTACCGGGGTGCCCTTCTTCACAGGCAGCTTGATAAAGCCTTGGCCGTCTTCTCGCGGTGCCAACATGATTTTCTCTGTCGTCAACGTCGTCTTCGGCTCTCGATGAGGCTCATCATTGGGGTTGTCCGACATTAACAATTGACGCATTGCGATGTGGTACTGATCGATCCGCCCTTTTACCGTGTAATCAATTGCGCCGTCCGGCAAATAAGTCAGTTCGCCCACTGCGTTGTTGTGCAAGAACGGCGCATGCGCCCAAATCGAGAGTAAGGAGATATTGCGGTAATAGCCGGGCCCGCCGGGCCCGATATCCTGGGTGCCAAACTCGCGACCACCAAGCAGCGGCACCATGCGATTAAAGCGACGTGGCACGCTACCTGCAGCGGGCCATTTTTGGTAAGTCTCGGACGCGAAGTCCTCCCAAATCTGGCCTTTGTTGTGATTGTCATGCCGGGCACGGCACGAGTTTGTGCCAATTTCGCCAAAGGGTTCACGATTGTCATTGCCCAGCCAATCTTGGCCAAATTGCCCATCACGTGCGAATTGAGTTGGTCGCATATGACCGTTTTCATCTTGCGCCATGTATTTGGCTTTAAAGGCTTCCGAATCACGGAAGGCCGGTTCGAACTCCATCTGCCAGAACTGCTCAGCACCGAAGACATGACCTTCGTAGAATTTCTCTAATGCATCACGGTCGCCGACGATCGCTTCGGGTGGCACGCGGGTGGAATGGCAACGAGCACACTCCCGCGCAAATACTTTACGGCCTGCAGGGACTTGTTCCTGATCGATGTAATCGCTGCCTTTCTTGCCATCAATATCCGTGGCATTCATCAGGTAGAACGGGCCACCTGCGAGCAAATACATGGTGAGATCAGGCATTTTCGCATCTGCATAATTCCAAGGCTCACACTCCGCAGCACACTGCTTAACCGACATCGGTTTTTGCGCGGCATCTTCGCCAAAGAATGTGCCTGGAACCGGAAAGTTCGGCACCCAGCATTCTTCTGTACACATGCCGATGTTGATATATACACGCAAGAGAGCCAAGCGTTCACCCACCGAATCTTCGCCGCCTTTCAACACATGCATGGTGCCGGCAGTGGAAATTTCACCGGTGAACAGATCTTTCATTTCATGCTGAAAAATCCGTTTATTCATGAAATCAGTGATGTTGTTCTGGGTGCCGGGATTGTGCATGAAATCATTGGGGTTCAATGAGGTATCCACGGTTCCCGGGCGCGCACCGCCGACCGCTTGCACCGAGAAATCATCTCGCGGCAAAGCCGACAAAAATGCCGCTAAAGGTTGGTTGATGTATTGATTGCCGATGTGCCCTGTAATGTTTTCCCACTCTGGCTCGTTGGGGTTGGCCGGTGGATCGGTCGGATCAAAAGCGACATGGCATTGCACACAGGGATGGCCGACGCCAAAACGTCGTTGGTTTTCGATTTCACCTTCTTGAAACGGCGCACTGCGTGGATCAAAAACCACCTCACCGCTGGCATCCCGCTCAGGGTCTTTAAAGTATTTCCGATAGCCCAAAACACCCGTTGATTTGGGGTCTTCGCACTTGTCTAACCAGTAGGTGGACGCATCGCCTTGCTCACAATCTGGGTCATTGATCATGCCCCACTTTGAAAACCGATAAGGCCGGTGTTTGGTGTGCATCCACTCGGCGTAGTGCTGATTTTCCTTGCCTATCGTGCGGGAAAGGTGAATCTCGTTGAGGTCTTGATTGCCAAAGGTGCCTTTAAACCAGACATCGCGCCCGCGGCGAACCATGGCGCGCATATCGGCTGCTTTTTTGGGATCTTGTTTTTCCAAATCAGCAAATAAACTATTGGCTATACGGCAGCCTTCCGTGTCGTAACCACTAGGTTGCTCTTGATCGCAAGGCGGCGGTGCCTTTTGTGGAATGGGGGCAAAATCCCAGGTGATAGGGCCGTTGCGTTCATGCGTTTCAGGCCCAGTACCTTCGTGCCAAACTTTTTTGGCCGCCAAGGTGTTATAGAAATTCTCGTGGTACCAGTCTTGTTTTTCCTGGAATTGCGGACTGCCGTGGTAAACACCTGTGATGCGCTCGCGCTCAACCAGATCATCAACGCTAACCGCACGCAAAGTGCGCGTATACGACTTACCCGCAGGTTCATTTGCATCAGCTTGCGCTGCAGCGACATGCCCTTCAGCGAAGGCCAAGCACGGCAAAAGAAATAAAACAGCCCCAAAACGCTTCATTGTGTTCTCCCCGTCACGCCAGCTTGTTGTCATCCCAAACCTTTAAGCGCGACCAACCATTGAGTGTGCGTTAATTATGCAGGGGGAAGCAAGCGCTACGCTTGTATGTAGCGCTTGCTTCAGTCTTTCAGCTTTTTATTGCAACAAGCTGCAATTCGATACACATGAGCCTTCACCAACAATCTGCTGCCCAGTGAACTCCAAGGTAATGCATTGGCTTGAGGCCGGATCTTGCGAAGTGGGCTGCGAAAATTGCAAAAAGACGCGATGCCCACCCTGACCAAACAACACGATGTTTTCCGACTGACTTTGCCAATTGATTGGGCTCTGACCGGTCGAGTCGAACACCAAAGTGTTGTTCCCAGGCAGACCACTAAGCTCGCCTAGCTCGCTTCCGCTTCCGGGGCCAAAGCTCACAGGGTCATTGGGGAAGCCACAACCCGAATCACACTGATAGCTACCCGCACAGAACTCGGCCAAATCCGGTTCTGGAGTTGGGGTTGGCTCTGGAGTCGGTTCTGGAGTCGGCTCTGGAGTGGGCTCTGGTGTTGGTTGTGGAGTGGGAACTAGTGTTGGCGTCGGACTCGGGACTGCACATGGACAATTCGCTGGAGCCGTTGGATTATTCACCGTTCCAGGCGTGGAATCACCTTTGAACGCTTCGCCCAAGCCGTTTGCGCCACCCACCGCTGGAAAATCACCGCAGTTACCACCGGCACCTGGCGACGCGATTGCATCACCTGGCATGCCCACTGTATCCGCTACGCCACCGGCACCGCCGTTGGATGTTGCATTGCCTCCTCTACCGCCATCACCGGCTTCAGGGGTGGGGCAACTGGCTTCATTACCACCGTTACCACCTTGACCACCATTGGCTGTTGCGTCGCCACCATCGCCACCAACCACATTCGGGGCATTGCCAGTGAAACCGGTAGCACGAAAGCTTGCTGCACCTCCTAGGCCACCATCAGCAATAGCATGACCGCCACGGGCGCCGTCTCGATTTGCACCATCGCAATTGTTTCCGCCGCGCGCTGCGGTTGCTACCGCCAAACCACCATCACCGCCACGATAGTCCGCAAAACTGACATTTTCCAAACCATCAACGCCGCGAACTGTTAAAGCTTTCTTAGCGTCGCCGCCCTGCCCCCCAGTCGCTTGAGCACGACCGCCGACAGTGGGATCACATTGATCCGCCCCAGCCGTTGAATTCGCAGTTGCTCCACCACCTAGACCGCCATCCCCCGGAACAATCGTCAAACTGGCTTGGGTGATGTCTATAGCGCCACCAGCCTGAATTTTGAGACTACCAGATTGACCACCTTGACCACCGCTTGCCGTAGCATTTCTACCTACAGCGATAGCGTCCTGACCTGGACCGCCATCCATTAGACGAAGCGTCGTATCGGCCGTAATGCGCACGTCTCCCGCCGAACGAATGTTTAAGCTCAAACCGCTTTTTCCGTTCTTGCCTGCAACGGTTTTACTTTGGGTTGGTTCAGTTGCTACATCTTCACTTATGTCTTGCGGCAACCATTCTGGAGGACTGAGATCCAAACCATCAATTTCCAAATCACAACTGGTCCAAACGGCTACAACAACAGATTGGTTATTTTGTTGCTCGATACCGCTGCCTTGCAATTGGCCGGAAATACGGTTGCTCGCTGCCGAATCACACTCTCGCGCCTTCGCAGTGACAATTTTTGCTCCTGCTGCCGCACGCTTTGCAGCGTCGGGTTGTTGAAGGTCGGCAGGGGCCTGAATAACGGGGCTGCTGCCGTCATCCATGCTCAAATCTTCTAAATAGTCAGCAACTGTAAGAATCTGCGCTTCATCGTCGACGATGATGACACTCCCATCGACGGATGGAGAAAAGCCTTGGGAGATATTAAAGGAACCATCGGTCACAAAAGTGAAATCGACTGGCTCTGCACCACCGAGCTTCGCACTCTTTGTGCTGCTTGAGCTCGACAGCAAATTGCAACCCAGGTTGATGTTGCCTGCAACCTTCACAAAAAAGCTGCTAACTCCGGGCTGCAATTGAACTATCCCCTGACAATCAAATTGCTGAGCAACTTCTATGGAAACCTTGCCATCATTATCGCTATCCTCAACGAGCAACTTATCATCGATGCCTAATTTCAATTCTGCGAAGCTAGCGCCATCGGTCACGGTTTTCGTTGTACTTGCATTTCCACCGCCACTGCCACCGCTAGAACAAGCTGTAACCCCTAACGCGCAATTCAAAACCAGTATGGGTAGTAATTTGATATTCATAACGGCGGTTCCTGAAAAACTAAAATTAACAATCTACGCCGCTAATTGATTGCGTTCAACAAGGGGAAAAACGCACAGCACATAACTAGCACCGTTCAGCGCACTAAATCTGTTGGATCGCGAAACAGTCAGCCTGCCTTTGTGCTTTTGATCAAAATCAGGATTCTCAGCTGCGACTACCGTTACAATAGCCCCCTCGCGCCCTTAGCTCAGCTGGATAGAGCAACGGCCTTCTAAGCCGTAGGTCACTGGTTCGAATCCAGTAGGGCGCACCAACTATTTTCTTCGCGCGTTATTTATAACCATCATGCGCAGTGATCCCATTGCCCTTTTTTGCCAACGCCATTACGCATGGCGAAGCGCGTGGCGCTTGAATCAACGAGCGATAGGCTGGGATTTATGGCGCGCGGGGTTCAATGTGATGTTTGCGCCGGTTTGGTTGCTAGCGCAAATCGGAGCCGGACTGCTAAAAGCCGCTGGATTACAGCGTGGCGCTAAAGTTCTACTCAAGATTCCAATCGGTTTGCGAACCAATCTGCACCGTTCGCTAGAACTCGCCTTACTGACTGAACTGGTCAGTCTTCCCAGTGATGCGTCGGCAAACCATCGCATCACCATTGATCGGGCCATTCAACATTATTTAGCAACGCGCGCTGCCACCGCAGAAATCGCGGCGAGTCTTGTAGCCTTGTTGATCGGAGGTTTGCTATTTGATGCCCTCACCCCCGGTGGCATTGGACTCGGATTGGAAATCGCTGAAGCTATGAATTGGCAGCTTGCGATTTCCCATTTTTGGGCCGGGGAATGGCTAGGCCAGCTTTGGTTTGGCTGGTTTCCACCGCAAACAGCCACGTGGTTGATTACGCTGTGCGTGCTGGGTGCCTTTATCGCACTTGCCGTGCTGGCATCGCTATCCGGGTGCATAACTGATCCGCTGCAAACCAGCCTAGGCTTGCATCAGCGCCGCTTACGGCGCTGGCAAACCCGATTACAACAGGCGCTCGATGATCAAACTGAAGCCAAGAACCGTTCACCTGAGCCACTCATGGCACGCGTTTTCGACGCAATGGATTGGCTGCGCTTCTAAGCCCAATTCGCGTCCTTATTTGGCTCGTACAACGCCGTCATCTATGAGCTGCTGAAAGAACTCCTCTATCGATGCAACCGCAGGGCGAAACTCCATTTGCAGATCCTGCCGGGTATAGCTGTTGTCAAACCTTAAGGGATAGCCCACATTTTTCGCCACAAATTGGCGTGTAATGCCGCTAAACGGGCCCGCCAACCAAACCATGAATTTAGGCAATTCCTTGCGCGGGAAAGGGTAGCCACGGCCAAATTTTTCGCGTAACACTTGTCCCATGCCCAACATCGTCATGGACTCACTGACACAAATATGACGCCCACTGGCCTCTGCTCTAAAACCTGCAAGTAGGTGTGCTTTGGCCACATCACGCACATCCACCAAGCCAAACTCCAGCGCAGGCGCGCCCATTTTGAGACTGCCATTAAAAAACTGCTTCATGGTGTCGAAGCTGCCAGACGCACTGGCGGTGGTGAGTGATGGTCCCAACACCAGGCCCGGATTAATCGTGAGCAAATCCCAACGCGACTGGGCTTTAACCAAGTCCCAAGCCACGCGCTCCGCCGCCACTTTGGAGTAATTGTACGGCTGGTGGTCAACACTGCTGGTCGCATTCCAGTGTTCTTCGGTAAAGATCCCGTTGGCGGTGTCCTGCATATCGACCGCATCACCGTAAATACCGACCACACTGGATGTCAGCACGACCCGCTTTACGCTGGCGCAGCGATTCACAGCGTCCAGCACGTTGCGTGTGCCCTGCACTGCCGGATCAACCAACTCACGCTTGGGGTCGGTGATACCCATAATCACAAAGGGTGATGCGGTGTGCATGACCAATTCACAGCCGGCCATGGCCTGATCATAATCGCCGTCACTCAATAAGTCGGCCTTGAACAGTTTCAAGCTTCCCGGCGCTTCCTGCGCCAATTTAAGCAAGTGCCCGACTTTGTTTTGATCTTCTGGATTACGCACCGTGGCGTGCACAGTGAGGCCATCGTCCAGCAGATATTTCACCACCCAAGAGGCAATATAGCCATTGGCGCCAGTCACTAGAACCGGTCTGCTTTTGTCGATATTCATAGAAATTTACTCTCTGTAATGTGCGGTTCTAGTTGAACGTGACACTCTGTAATGGAGGCTGTGGACCGTGACCCAAGTTGGCGTGCAAATCTCGCAATGCGGTTCTTAAGCCCTCTTCAATCACCGGATGATAAAACGGCATCTCCAATACTTGAGTTGTGGTCATCTGAGCTTGAATCGCCCAAGCCAATAAATGGGCCAAATGTTCATTCGCCGGGCCAATCATTTCCGCCCCCAACAAACGGCCTGTACCGCGTTCACCGTAGACATGCAACAAGCCTTTGTTGACCAACATAACCCGTGAACGCCCTTGATTTTCAAAACTCACTTCCCCAACCGCGAAATCAACACCAGTGGCGATCAATTGAGCATGGGATTGCCCGGCAAATGCCACGTTGGGATCTGAAAACACGACAGCTAACGGCGTTCTGCGTATGCGCTTAATCTCGGCTGGGAAATGGGCCGCGTTCTCTCCCGCCAATCGCCCTTCATCCGCCGCTTCATGCAGTAGCGGTAAAACGCCAATCACGTCTCCTGCAATAAAAATGTGACTACTCCCCGCTTGCATGGTCTGGGGATCAAACACGGGAACACCACCCGCATCCAATTCCAGCGCGCTGTTTTTCAATACCATCTTGTCTGTATTGGACACTCGACCGGTAGCAGCCAGCACGTACTCGAATGATTCGCTTTCAAGTGCGCCATCACCATCTCGCCAACTCACCTGCACTGCGTCAGCTGTTTTTTCGACCAAGACATCTTTGGTATCACGAGAATAGGGCAACTCACCGGCGAACAAATCTCCCGCATAGTCGCGCACCACAGGGTCAGTCAAGCCGCCGATACGACCACCGCGACCAAATAGGCGCACACGCACTCCAAGACGGTGCAAGGCTTGGCCTAACTCCAATCCAATCACGCCTGTACCGAATACGGCAACGGATTTGGGTAAATCCTGCCAATAGAACACGTCATCATTGACGATCAATCGGTCTCCGGCAGGTTTAAGTGTGTCAGGAATCATGGGCCGTGATCCCGCTGCAATAATGATGCGCTGCGCACGCACGCGCTCAATATCGGTAGCGGGAGCGTGCTCAGGATCTGCTGGGCTCAAACGCAAGGTATGAGCATCTTCAAATTGGGCATAGGCGCGAATGATGTGTTCCGGCTTAAAGCTGTCGACAGACTCCAGCACGAAACCTACAAAGCGATCACGCTCTTCGCGAACACGTTGCATCAATTTCACACCATCAACTGCGCCAACATCACTGCTCATGCCGAAGGCTGGAAAAGCCTGCAGTCGATGGCGCGCTTCTGCTGGTGCGATCAGCAATTTAGATGGCATGCAGCCAACGCGTGCACAAGTTGTGCCGAAGGGGCCTCCCTCGATTAAAGCGACACTGTTGGTAAGCTTGGTTACTTCTCGATAGGCCGCCATTCCTGCTGTACCACCACCGATGATGGCCACGTCTACGACACGCTCTTTCATACTGCAAAGCCCTATGTTGAAAGGTCGCAAAGACTACCATTGCGCGGCCACGCCACTGAACATGCGCATGTTTAACTTATTTACTAATAACCATTCAAAGCCGCATGTAAGTTTTTTATTCTGAGCTTTTCCTTGTCTTTTCAAGCAAAAAGCAGCGTCAAACAAGAGAAAACCGGGGTGCGAATACAACTATCATTGGAATATGCTCAATAGGCATTGAACTTCACCAGCAAAAAGGCGTAATATGCGCGCCCAGTCGGGGCATAGCGCAGCCTGGTAGCGCATCTGCTTTGGGAGCAGAGGGTCGGGAGTTCGAATCTCTCTGCCCCGACCATTTCATATCTTGTTTTCGCTAAGACGTCTCTTTAAAAGATCGACGCAAAGTGCAAGCATAATTCGTCAGCATGATGACTCAGCGCAGTGCCACTTGGCCGCGCCGATTGAATTCAGCTTCGTTGCATTCGATTTACTCGCCAGTCACGCGCGAATTATTTTCAGCCAAACGATGTGCCAACAATTTGGCCAAAAACAGTGCGTACCGAGGCTGACGCCGGATCCCGGCCACAAACTCCGCTCGATCAATCGCGATCAATGTCGCTGAACTCGTAGCCACAATATCCGCAGTGCGTGGCGCATTCAGCAAAAAAGACATTTCGCCTAAAAAAATGTCATCGGGCGATAACTGCCCAACGCATGTCTCTCCAACGATGACATCGAAAAGTCCATCGGCAATGAAATACAGCGTATCGCTGGATTCGCCTTGTCGAATGACCAACTCACCCGGTTCAAATGTCAGCATGGGTTTTTGCGCGAACAATTCAGGCCGTAGTGGCTGACCATCTTTTTGATATGCGACCTCGAAAGAGGCTTCATTTCCCGCCTCGTTAAATTGCAGCGTTCTGGTCACCTCCCGCGCCATCATAATGCCGCGACCACAAGGCTCCATTAGCAAATCCAATGGATCGATTTCCTGTTGCGCGCGCCAATCAAATCCTGCACCTTGGTCGGTCACACGAAAGCTCGCGTGATCTTCCTGCAATTGGAATTCGAAACGAACGCGTTTGGCTGCGATGTCTGGGTCCAGGTTGGCCTGACCCACCAATTGCTTCATGGCATGGCCTTGATTCAACCAAGCACGTTTCTGTTCAGCATCAATACCGCAATTTCCGTGCTCAATCGCATTCAAAAGAATTTCAGTCAGTGCCAATCGCAATTGATTTTTTTGCGGCGCATCGCAGCGCCCGGTACTGAACAAAAAATTGCAGATCAAGTTGACATACACGCCCGCATCAACCGGGTTGTTCTCCAGTTCGAAACTGCCTGCCAAATTTCCTACCAGATCAGCGCCAAGCCCTCTGTGAGATACCAAGCGTAAATTGCGTGTCAGTATTCGCAACACATTCGGCAACAAAGCTGCCGCTTCGTCTTGCATGATGGAGATAATAATATTGGCTTGACGCTCAGATTCCAGCTGCTCTTTCTGCTCTGCGTCGTCAAAAATAGCTACCATGCCGCCGCTCAGCAACCACGGATCACTTTCAATCTCATTCAACACAGGCAATGGGTCGAATCCTGGGTCGGCGAAATCCAGCACATACAAATCGGGCAATTCGTAGCCCATAAAACCGACCGGGTCCGCGTGCGGAGATAGCGCTTCCACCCGGTAGCCCAGCGATTCATTTGACTGCAGCACATTCTCGACGACCGCAATAATATTCGGCCGGCTTGAGATCACTGGTAGCAGTTTCGGCATGGTTTTTACTTACGTCTCAAGTTCGATAGGGTGGATTCATTCGTCCCATTTGGAATCCTACCCAAGATCCAGCTCGACTGGGCATGGCTTCGACAAAATTGCACTTTAGGGACAACCTCAGCACTCGATGGTTTGCTGGATAGATTTGCTAGTGAAGTACATTACCGCACAGAATACGATGCCATGCTGATCGCCCGTTTTCACGCGGGCTTGCAGCTACTAGAGTCCGCAGGTTCAAGCGGCCCAACCGACCCGCTACCAGGTTTCAAGCCATGAATGGATACAACAGTTGTTCTCTCGCATACCTGCTGATCAGCTTGTGCCTCATTTCCGCCTGCGGTGATTCAGGCACGAACGGCGGCTCTGGTACGGGCGGGGCGACCGATCAGGACATATTGGAAACCGGCCTGCAGGGCCAAGTGCCTCTGGCCGACCAGCTTAGCGGCGTTGCCGCGCAGGGCTACCGCAAGGGCTTGCGACTGGTGGGGCAAAACTCCATTTTGGACCGTGGCGCAAACTTCAGCATGGCCTGGCTAGATGATTGCGCTTACGTCACTACGACATCGCCTGGCCAAATATTCGGCCCTACATCCTCCCCCTATATTGATCCGCAATACAGCCCTCTCAATGGCATGGCGGTAATAGATGCGGCTGATCCTACAAACCCCAAATTACTGGACATACTGCAAAGCCCCGCGATGATCGCACCGCATGAATCCCTGCATGCCAATCAGGCACGCCACATTATTGTGGGCACGCGAGGGGGCGGCACCGCCTTTGATATTTATGATGCGAAAGATTGCCGCAACCCGGTGCTCAAGGCCACCATTAACATTGGCGTAGGCATCACCTTGCCGCCATTGCCGGACCTGCCGGGCGGCCTTGGCACGATCGATCAAGGCTTACCGTTTATGGGCCACGCCTTATGTATAACCGACGACGGCATGACCGCTTATGCCACCAGTTCGGCACAAAGCAATGCGGTCATAGATCTAACCGATATCGAAAACCCGTCACTGATCCAACTGTATGCACCGGCGTCTCACGACTGCGGACTCAACCCTGACGGCACGCGCTTGTATCAGGCGAACTTCGGCTTTGTTTCGCTAGGCCTAGGCCTGCCCAATGGGCCCGCAGTAGGACAAAATGGTTTGCTGATCTTGGATGTCAGCGGCTTCCAAGATCGCAGCACGCCACCATCCCCACTGATGTTCGGAACCACGCCCCCACAGGTCGGCTTTCTCGGTTGGACCAACCTGCTAGAGGGTGAAGCCCCTTCCGCCGGCTCCCACACCGCACGCTGGTTTAAAAATGGTGGCCGAACCTATCTGTATTCCAGCGATGAATGGCCGACCTCCGGCGTCTGCCCCTGGGCACACGGTCGCATTATCGATATCACCGATGAAACCAATCCTATTGAAGTTGCGGATATCACACTGGAAGTGAACCAGTTGGAAAATTGTCTGACTACGGAATTGGATATCGCCAATTATTCGGCTCACTACGTCGGCTTTGATGATGTCAATAACGCCACCACGCTGTTCACTACGCATTACTCGGCGGGACTGCGCGTCTGGGACATACACGACCCCGCCAACCCAGTAGAAATTGCCTACTGGCACCCTGCCCCCAACCCCAACACGCCAACTGTCTTTCTATCCGAGGGGTTTGGCAGTTCCGCGGACCGTTGGGATGCGGTGGCCACCTACGTGCGCTATCGCCCGGAAACCGGTCATATCTGGATCGCGGGATACAGCTCAGGCTTCCAAATATTGGAATTTACCGATTCGGCCGGCCCCACGGTGCCCAAACCGACTGGCAAGTGATGCCGTTAATAACAAAAGCGACAAGCTAAACTGATCCCTATGCGTTGGATACGGCTGATAGCGTGCTGTGGCCTGGCATTGTTTGCTAATGCTGCGCAAGCTCATTCGTTTGGCAAGCTCTACACCCTGCCAGTACCGCTGTGGATGTACACCTGGGGTGCTTCGGCAGCTCTCATCCTTTCGTTTGTGATGGTTGCTTGGTTCGTCAATCAACCTAACGATCAACGCGTGCACCGTCAGTATGATTTGAGCCAACAGCGATGGGCGAAGTGCTTGCTAAGCTGGCCAGCCATCGCTGCGCTCAAGGCCATCAGCTTGTGTGGCTTGCTGCTGTGCATCGCCACAGGCTTGTTCGGCACTGGCAATGCCTACCTCAACTTCAACATGACCTTTTTCTGGATTGTATTTGTGCTGGGGTTTGGCTATTTCACAGCACTGTTCGGCGGCCTGTACAACGCTATCAATCCTTGGAAAACGATGGTATCGCTAAGCGCATACCTGCTGCCAACACATTTCCAAGGACGCTTTAACTATCCGATATGCTTGGGTTGCTGGCCGGCATTTGGCCTTTATCTAACGTTTATCTGGATAGAATTGTTCGGCGAGGGAGAGCCCTATTCTCTCTCCCTGTTGTTAATTGCCTATAGCGCTTTCAATTTGGCCGGTGCTTGGTTAATCGGCTCGCGCCATTGGTTCGAGCATGCAGAGTTCTTCAGCGTGTTGTTTCGACTGATCTCAAAAATGGCTCCACTCCAGTATCTCCCTCCGCATCAATCAGCGGCGCATGGGAAACTGATATTGCAAATGCCCTTTGTAGGATTACTGCAGTCGCGCGCCGTGTCTTTCAGCGAACTGTTGTTCTTGCTGTTTATCCTGTCGTCGACCGCTTTCGATGGCCTGCATCAAACCGATGTGTGGGTGCGCTTTTACTGGCAAGACATCGCTGGCACGCTCGCTCCCTGGACCGGCGAGAACATCGTTCAAGCCTACCCGCTATTACGCTCGCTATATTTGGCGTTTCAATCGGCGGTACTGCTGCTATCCCCCCTGCTCTATCTCGGTTTTTATTTGGCTTGCTTGTGGATTTTGCAAGGCATAACGCGCAGCACTTTCAGCTTGCAGCAATTGGCGCTGCACTTTGCCTACAGCTTGCTGCCGATTGCTTTGGTGTATCACGTCACCCATTACTACACCTTGATACTCAGCCAAGGCGCAATGATCTTTCGACTGGTTTCCGATCCCTTTGGCTGGGGATGGAATTTATTCGGCACGGCGCAAATGATGCCTAAAACGTTAATGCCGGATATGGACTGGGTGTGGCATACCCAAGTGTGCCTCATCCTTCTGGGCCATATCGTAAGCGTGTATCTCGCTCACAAACAGGCTTTACGCCTGTTTCCAAACCGCCGTGAAGCCTTGCTCAGCCAGTTGCCTATGTTGGTATTGATGGTGGCCTTTACCTGCTTTGGCCTATGGATTTTGGCCCAGCCGATTACCAGCACGGTGATTCCACAATAGCGATCGAATGAACTGGGTGGATGCTCGTACTTTGTTAGGAATGTCCTAAAGACTAACTCACAGTATGCTTGCGAACGTATTGCCCAGTACGCTTTTGATATTGATACAAACTCTCTCTGGCGTCCGCTAAGAGCCCACGGGCATTCATTAATCGCGTTTCTATGTGTTTGCGGTTAAAGCTCGTGGACTTTTCCCACTGCGCCTGTAAATGCTGAGTGCGCTGCTGTACTTCATTCACGATACGATTCAATCGCAGCAATTCAGGATCGGTCAGTTTTTGCCCGCTACGCCCCTCCATCTCAGTTTGAATTTGTTTATTGATGCGGTAGTCGTTACGTAAGGCAGCCACCACTTTCTCCGTGCGCGGGGCCAAAATCTCTATTGCCTTTTCAAAATACGCCTCATGGACACGCAGGCGCACAGGATCTGTTTCTAGGATTATTTTGTCCAACACACCAATCAAATAATTTTCGATCGCTTCGATGGTTTGATTTTCAAACCGTGTGCCTCGAAAACTTTCAGAGATAATTGCATCAAAGCGCGCATAGCGTCGCCACTTATAAAGTGGGTCCAAAATGAGCCGCAATGCCCTGCGTTTGCGAGCAGCCTGTTGCGATTCACGTGGATTTGTGGACGCGTCAGCATGTCTTTCTGGGGATATAGGTGTTTCCATTTTCCGCCTAGGATAGTACAGCCGCGGGCATCGGTACGATTAAAGGTTAATCGAGCTTATCTACACATTTGTAGGGCGTTGGTACTGGATGCAGACCATACTGATATCGTCTTCAAACTGCTTCGCGCCTACAAAATCATAGATACCGTCAAACGCACTATGCAGGACATTGTTCGCCGTTATGGCTGCTGCAGGCTGACAGGATTCCACAAAACGCGCCATCCCATATTCTTCGCCTATGCCATCACATTTCACCTCTATAAAGCCATCCGTCCAAAGCACCAAAGTCTCGCCTTCGTTCAGTTGAATCGTCTCGAGTTCTCCAAGCAAGTCTCCTTCAAACATGCCCATAGCCATACCGCTGCCGCTAACGTTTTGGGGCTCAGATTGCTGCGCGTTGACAATCAAACTCGGCGGGTGACCCAAATGAATAATCTCTAACTTTCCGCTGCTGTATAAGCGCCCAAATACTCCGGTTATGTAACCCAATTCACCACCGCTGGTCAGTGCCCTATGGACGCAATCGGCCCAATCTCTAGGTGTGCCGGAAAAGCCACCACCTTCAAGCGCTGATTTGGCGACTATCGAGAGCATTCCCGCACTCGCGCCATGCCCCATGGCATCGCACAAGGCAAAATTCAACTCGCCTTGCTCCCCTTCCTTGAGCATGAAAAAGTCACCTGAAAACTCTCCATACATCTCTATGTGAGCAGATATTTGTGCAAATGGCAGCTGCCGAACAGGGTCTGATAGGGCCGAAATAAACCGTCGAATCTCCAGAATCTTCTCTTCTTTTTCTTCGCCATGACGGCCCAAGATTTCGGACAACTCACTCTTCGCAGACTGCACTGCAAAATATATTTTTATGGCATTTTGAACCTTGTCCTGGAGATGCATCAAAACCATGATCAAAGGCCCCAGCAACACAATAGCCAGAAGCAGTACGCTCATGCCCCTAACCGTTTCAGCCTGCTGCCAAAAGATGGCTGCATGCGCACTTGCCACCAGCCCCAGCCCCGCCAGGAAAACGACTTGCACCCTAACGGCATGTCGCGGCACCAAAAAGGTTTTCGCAATAATTTGATACAAGGGTATGCCGAGCATAACGAGAGGCGGCCAGCCCTTGCTCAATATGAGGTGCCGCTCGGGACCAAATAGATAGGCCGTTGTTTGCAAAAAAATAACTGAACCCAACAGAACAATCCAACTTACAGCTATCGCGTAAGCGTATTGTTTGGCGAGCAATTGAATGATCAGCGGGAAGGCCCAAAGCAGCCCGCACACCAGGCACAATGCAACAAAATTAGCGCCAGGCATCTCCCTGGTAAACGTGACGATAGCCATGAGAAAGGACGCTAACAATGCCAGCAATGTCATCGTGATCTGAATTGTGCGAAACCCAGCGCCCAGCCGATCATTGACCAGATTTGTTCGGTCTTTTCTTAGCGTTTTCTTTCGCCTATTCGTGTTGCTTAAGTCTGTCATCGATACCTTTTCACATGCGATGAATGCTGGATCTGTGACACCTATCCAAACTCGGCGGCTCGGTTGAACATGATACAGAGCACTTAAATTCTAATAACATCTTGATTGCTTGGACTAGCTGACAAGTTTCATATGCAAGTATTCGTCCGCAATAGTGTGTGAATTGGTGAAAATCGAACTTGCCGGATTCAAAGAACCTCAGATTTCTTTGAGAAAATACGCCTCCACAATGTGCTAAATACTGCCGCAAATTCGTATCAAAGTCGTAATCGAGAAAATTTAACGCGGGCTTACCGCTGCTTGGGATTTTGTCAATCCCGTTTTACACTCTTACTACGCTCGATAGGCGCTGGTGAAACAGACATGTCAACACAATATCACGCAGTAAAAATAATGCTATGAACTCACAGAAACTTGGGCTCGTTTTGGCTGCTGGTAGTCTGTTGTTCAGCAGTGGCAGTCAGGCCATCACCATTGGCAGTCCGCAGCTCGACTCCTATTTGGCGCAACCGTTACTCGCGTTTGTGCCCGTTTCTGACTTGGATATTGGCAAACACCCAAGTTACTATAAAATTCGCGCACTACCGGCCAGTGAATACAGTGCGCTAGGCTTAGACCCGCCTGATTTCCCAGTACAAAACCTTAAGGTGAGTTGGGTCAGTTCAGAGCGCGGCCAAGGGCGCATTTCTATCAGCAGTCAACGCGCCGTTACAGAACCCGTGGTCACCGTATTGCTTGAAATTCGCGGACCACGGCAACGCTGGGTGCGCCAACTCAATTTGCTATTAGACCCTCCTCCTGCAGGGGCCTCTGCAAGCACAGAGCTTCCAAAAGTAGCACCGCAACCAAACACGGCAAATGCAACACGCAGGAATACACAATACGGCCCAGTGAGCCGAGGAGAGGTTTTGTCGGTCATTGCACAAAACGTGCGCATGGATCGCAGTATCCCCTTAACGAAAATGGCCCAAGCCATTATTGATGCCAATAAAACTGCCTTCCCCAACGGCCCGCGCAGTTTGAGCAGCGGCGTTATGCTGAATATTCCAACTGCTGAACAAATCGAGCTGGCGTCGAATAATGTCGCTCTAATGGCTCCAAAAAAAGCGCCCGCTCCTCAAGCAGTTGAGCCCTCAAACCACAGCAGAAAATCTAAGCTTTCTAAAGCTGCAGCTTCCGCCCCCTTCTTACCAAAATACAAACATACAAAGGGACATTTTTATCCCCTGACGGTCCAGTTTTTGAGCTACGAAGACATTCGGCCGGTCAATTTACAACCCGCTTTGCGGGCATTGGAAGCTGCTGAGCCTATGCGTTTTCGGGCTGATTGGACGCTAAGTCTGAAGCCCAAAGGCGAGACAATCGCATCAAATTCTTCAACAGACACAGAAGTATCCCCACTGTCGATAGCTGCCATCTCTGATGTAGATGAGGACCGCAATAAAACCGTTGAGGATGCGGCCTTTGCGATTGCAGTTCGCTCTCCAGACACTGCGCAGCTCGAGCTAGCAGCGGACGCTTCCCAGGCCACTCAAGGGCAAGCTTCAACAACAAGGGCTCAATACTATCGGCCTATGGAGTCGTCGAAAGACGAGCCTGTGAGCGACGTAAAATTAAATAACATCAATTCAGCGCCTTTATCCGAAACGTCGTCGTCAGATGCAATTGAAACCTCCCTATCAACAGTAGAATCCTCTACTAGCAAAAATATCGTCAACAAGAGCAACTCTAAGCGTTGGCTGTGGTGGCTGCTACTAGCCCCTGCAGTCGCATTTATTGCTTGGTTGCAACGCAACAGCTGGCAACTGAGAAAACCGAATTCAGACACCTCAGAGCCAGCCCTAGCACCCACAATAGATGATGAAAGCCAGCAGCAGGCCAAGCCATCACAAAGATCTCCTGAGCAGGACATTGTCCGTCAAGCAATAAAGCGCCGCCTCAAGGTGGCGCTGGAATCCACTGAAGAAAATAACGCACGCCAAGCAAAAGTCGCATTGGCGTTGTTTGATAGAGGGCGTATCGACGAAGCGGAAATCCTTACAGAGGAACTGCTAGCACGCATCGAGGAGCAAACCGCAGCTAAACTGGCACAAGAAAATCAAAATTTAGAAACGGCCCCAACCCTACGAACAGTTCAGCCCGTCAAGAAAAGCCCTGCGGCCAGCGCAACTTTAGAAAACTCAGAATTTGAGCAACGGCGGCTACTCAAAGCGGCTCGCAAGCTGCTCAGTTCGAACTTGAGTCACGAATCAGAACGCCAGGTGAAAGTCGCAACAGCTTTGTGCGAGCGAGGCAACACCGAGCGCGCGCAGCAAATCCTGGAAAAGGTAAAAACAGAATTACAAAAGCAAGAATCTGCGACTCGTTCTGCGAGTTGATCTAACGCGGGCTAGTACAGTGGGCCTAAGCCTGCGCTGGCAGCTCCCACCCAAGCCACCCCAAGGCTACGCAGCTGATCCGCTTTAGATTCATTTACGACCTCTGCGACCAAGACCTTAAGCTCCCTAGCTTCTGCAAAACTGACAACATAGCGAATAGCTGCTTGTATCGATGAATCTGACAAATCGCTGGCTCCATACAAACTGGGATGCAGCGTAATCACACCCGGCTTGAGTGCAGTTACCGCGCCCTGCATGGATGAAACTCGGCACCCCAATAGGGCAAAACTCGCACCAATTTCTTGGCAAGCTTGGGTCATTACATCCATTTGTGAAGCATGGCTTACGCAGTCTTGTTCTTTAAGTGCCAATACAAGCCGACTGGGCTCAATGCCGGAATCTAGAATCATGTCTTGCACGTATTGCATGAATCCATCAGAAACAACGGATTGAATATGCAATGGCAGCAGTATGCCGCCATGAGTCAATGCCACAGCCTCATTGCGTCCACATGCTGCCAAGGTTTCTCGCAGCAACCAAAGATCAATGTCTTTCAGTAAGTTGACCCGTTCTGCAGAGGCTAAGAAAGCCCCTGGATCGGCCCAAAACCCGTCCTCCATTTCGACCTTTATCTGCACCGCGATCTGTGGCGCTAGACCGCTTTCGGCTCCAGCGACCAGTTCAGTCGATTGCAAATGTAAGCGCGTCTCCCGACTGAGCACCTTAAGCCACTTCACCAATTGTTCATCAATGGCCCGAGTCTCCAGATCAACCTCATCCGTAGAATTGGCTACGACGCGATTGCCACCCATGTCACGCGACAGTCGCAAAGCTTTGTCGCCGTTTTCAATCAGCAAAGCAACGCTTTGTGTGTGCCGATCAATCGGCATCAAAACGATACTCAAGCTGCAGCGGAATTCTTGCTTTTTCCATTGAAAATCCCTAGCTTCAACGGCAAGACGTAGTGCTTCAAAATTTGCTTGGCATTGCTCCGTTTCTGTTGATGGGCTGACTACAGCAAAAAAGAAACTATTGACCTTAAAGAGTTCTACGGCCGGACCAAATTCCTCTCTTAGCATTTGCCCGATAGACCAGTACAGCTCTTCCGCCGCCTCCAATCCAAATTGTCGATAAATCTCCATGCCGTTATCGACGGTCATGAAGGACAGCGTGTGCTCAACGTCCAATGCTTTTGCGGAGTTGAGTAGTTCATCCAAGCGTTTTTCGAACGCAGCGCTGTCTATCGCTGAACTTGCTGTGGATTCATGGTTTCCGACATTGGCCCCTGCCAATGAATAATCCAATTTCAGCATTACACCTTGCAGTACACCCTGGTCATCCAGAACGCCTTCGCTGGACAACATCGCTCTGTGCTCAGTATCACTTTGATCCAAAAAAATGACATCTTGAAGCTTGGGAATCGCCGAGGCTCGCTGTAACGCATTGGACACCAAGCCCGTCAGCGGATACTCCCGCGGTGCGGCTTTATTGGCATCAAAAAAACGCAATACCTGGTTGACCGGCATGGCCATGATATCTTGCTGACGAATTTTGAGCACACTGAGCATGCTCTGGGACAAACCAATAAACTCGCCTTGCTGGTCTAACAGCACTAAGGGCTCACTGGAACTCTTAAGCAATGATTGCAAACGCAATGAGAGCACTCCAACTTGCTGTTCATTTACATCCAGATCATCACGCAGCGCGATGTTGTCCTCCAAGACGACATCCAATTGATCGGTGAGTTTTGCTCTTTGCTCCGCCAGTGCATGGATTTGCTCTCGCGGTGGCGCCTTTGCTAAATCAGCCTCCAAGGCGCGCCGCCTGCGCAGCAATGGCTCAATGAGATTGAAGCGAATCAAAAGGGCCGCTGCGGTCACAGTAAACAGCGCAAACCCCATATTCCAAGGCAGCATCGCATCAACGACTACTTCCAAACTTGCCGAATACGGCAGGCGGGCCATCATCGGCACAAAAATATAGCGATTCAACAAGTAAAACGTAGTGACACATATCACCGCGAAAAGGCCGATGGTAATCCAGTACCCAACCAGCAACCGGCCAAATCGGCGATTTAGTGCTTCAATTAATTTCATGTCTTATAAACCGTATAGCTATCAACATCATAGCAGCTTCGGAGTCTTTGATTTGATACACACCTTTCAGATTCAACTCACTGCTACTGAGCGCCAGGCTAGGCCCCACTGCCGCGCCGAATACTCACCAGCCGCAGTCAAATGTTGGTGTTAAACTGGCTTTATATCGATAAACACCACCTAGACTTACTTCATCATTACCATCGCAGACCAGCCTCGCGGAGCATCATGAGTTTAGATATACGAATGGACCAAGATGTCCAAATAATTAAGTTATCTGGAGAGTTGGACTCAACAACAGTTCAGGCTATCCGCTCCCAGATCCAACAGGCATTAGAAACGCCAGCCAAGTTGCATGCCGTCGATGCGAGTAACTTAACCATGGTCGATTCAAGCGGCATCGGCATGCTGGTTTTCATGTTCAAGCAAGTGCACACAGTAGGCACCCCTTTCGCGTTAACTGCGCTCAGTGGCCAACCCGCCGAAATGATCCGCTTTTTGAAAATTGACCAAAAAGTTCCCGTACATGATGACGTTGAACAAGCTTTGAAAGCACTTTGCAGCTAAGCTTTATCGGTGCTGATCAGACCAGCGCTACAGAAACTACTCTAATAATCGCAGCGGATGCTTGCCGTCGACCATGCCCATGAAAGGCTTGTAGATGGAATAACCCAGCAAAGCACGTAATGTAGGGCTGCACTTTTTCGCGGTCTCACGACTCACAGACAATGCATAATTCTCTTGCTGCCGACACCAAGGCATACAGTACTGGGCGGTTAAGCACATACGCGCGGCCTGACTGCGATTGGCCCCACCGTGATGCCAAAGCGTTCCACAAAAGAACAGCATGCTGCCCTGCGGCATCTCTGCAGTGACTGCGCGTGCAATGTCCGCAGGCTCGGGGCGGCGTTCGTCCCAAAGGTGACTGCCCGGAATCAAAACGGTAGCACCGTTGTCTGCGGAAAATTCGTCCAGTGCGAAAATCGTTGCCGCTCCCAAGGCCTGGCGTGGTCGTGGCCAACGGTAGAAAGCATCATCGGAATGCCAAGGCTGTGCTTTTTCACCTGGCAGAATGTTAATGATTTGCGCTTGCGACAGCAGCGGATTCGGATCCAGAACATGCTCAAGCAGACTCATTGCCAGCGCATGCTCAATCCATGGATTGCACTGCAGCGTTTTTTCGAACAGCGCGTATAAACGCTGGGTGTGCAAACCTTCAAAATTGTTACGTCCGGACTCGTGTTGAAACAAAGGGCGAACACTGTCACGAATTGCCACACAGGTTTCCGCAGGAATGACGTTTTCAACGATCACGTAACCGACCTGCTCCAGCGCCGTAATTTGCTTAGCAGTCAGTGCTGGTCGCTGAGATGTTGGCTCAGCATTGGCACGATAACGCACGCCCAATTCAACTCGGCTGTATTCGTCAACGTCGGCAACTCGCTTGCTCATGCCTTGCTCCTGTTATGAATTGAGAATATGCCATGTCCGGCACTCGATTGCTGTGCGCGTTCATTACTTTTTACTTATTCTCTTGGCTTGGTCGCGATGCCCAATGCACCTTCAGCCGCAATCGACAAATCGAATAGGGCCTCTGTGTATAGAGCTTGGATGCAAAAACAAGATATGGT
>JBPOFU010000070.1:0-15337 GCA_051252075.1 Oceanococcus sp.
GTTTCTATATGACACGGATGGCAATGAATGTCTGGATTTTTTAGGTGGTGCCGGAACGCTGAATTACGGGCACAATAATCCTCTATTAAAGAAGGATTTGCTGGCCTATATAGAAGAAGATGGTATCACCCATGGCTTGGATTTGCATACGGACGCCAAACGAATTTTTCTGGAAACGCTGAATGAGTTGATTCTCAAGCCGCGTGACATGGAATACATGGTGCAATTCACTGGGCCGACAGGAACCAATGCTGTTGAAGCCGCGATCAAGGCCGCTCGCAATGTGACGGGGCGGGAAAACATCATTTCTTTCACCAATGGCTTTCACGGTGTTTCATTGGGTGCCTTGTCACTCACCGGCAATCAGCACCATCGCGGCGCCGCAGGCGTGAGCCTCAGTGGCTCAGCTCGAGCGCCGTATGACGGCTATCTTGGTGAGGATTTTGACACCACGGCCTACTTGGACAAGTTGCTCAGTGATTCCAGCAGTGGCGTCGATTTGCCTGCAGCGGTCATCGTAGAAACGGTTCAGGGCGAAGGCGGAATTAACGCCGCAAGTTTTCAATGGCTGCGCAATCTGGCAGAGGTTTGTAAACGGCATGATGTGTTACTCATCGTTGACGATATACAAGCGGGTTGTGGGCGCACCGGTAGCTTCTTTAGTTTCGAAGACGCCGGTATCAAGCCTGACATTATTACCTTATCGAAATCCTTGAGCGGCTATGGTTTACCTATGGCGGTGGTGTTGTTGCGGCCGGAACTGGATCAATGGCGTCCAGGCGAGCACAACGGGACCTTCCGCGGAAACAACTGTGCGTTCGTGACCGCGACTGCAGCGCTACGCGAGTATTGGTCGGATGATCAATTTATGCGCGAGGTGAAAGCCAAGGGTCAAATTATTGAGCAGCGTTTTCAGCGCATTGTTGCGGAATACGGTGATGGTAATTTCACCTGTAAAGGGCGTGGCATGTTCCAGGGAATCAACTGCGTTAACGGTGAAGTCGCAGGCAAGATTACCAAAGCTGCATTTCGCCGCGGACTGATTATTGAGACCAGCGGCGCCGATGATCACGTGGTTAAGATTTTGTGTCCATTAGTGATTACTGAAGCGAACTTGATCAAGGGCTTGGACATACTGGAAGCCAGTGTGCATGAGGCATTAGATGAAGCCGACGCGGTCCCTGCTGAGCACGATTTTTTTGAATCTCTAGAGGTCAATGCAGCATGATTGTTCGCAAACTGAGTGAGGCGGAAAAGTCTGATCGCCGCGTGGTATCCGAGGGTTGGGAAAGTACGCGCTTACTGCTCAAAGATGATCAGATGGGATTTTCATTCCATATCACGACGATCTATCAAGGCGCCGAGTTGCATCTGCATTACCAAAACCATCTTGAATCGGTGTACTGCGTCAGTGGAAACGGCGAGGTGGAGGATTTGGCCAGCGGTAAAGTGCATCCGATAGCGCCAGGTACGATTTACATACTGGATCAGAACGACAAGCACATATTGCGTGCCGAAAGTGAAATGAAGATGGCTTGTGTGTTCAATCCACCGTTGCACGGCAAGGAAGTGCACAACGCCGCAGGCGCATACGAGCTTGACGCAGAAAAGGTTACTGATGACGCGTGAGATAAGACCAGCACATACCGTCGAAAAGATTGGCGGCACCTCGATGAGCGATTACCAAGCCGTCCGTGACAGCGTAATACTCGGAGGGGAAGGCAGGCGCAACCACCGTATTTTTGTAGTTTCAGCTTATGCTGGAATGACCGATCTGCTGCTCGAAAGTAAGCATACTGGGCGCCCTGGTGTTTTCGCTTTGTTTGCCAACAATGATGGTGAGCGCGACTGGGAAGATGCACTGGATGAGGTACAACGAGGTATGCGTGAGATCAATGCCGGCCTGTTTGAAGAGGGGCCATTGCTTGATCTGGCAGATGCCTTTATCGGTAAGCGATTGGACGATGCACGCGGCTGCTTGAATGATCTGCAGAGCCTATGCGAGCACGGCCATTTTGAATTAGAAAGCCATTTGCAAACGGTACGCGAAATGCTGGCCAGTTTGGGTGAAGCGCACAGTGCGTGGAATACGGCTGAATTGCTAAAACGCGATGGTATTTCTGCCCGATTTGTCGATTTGTCAGGCTGGAAAGAGCATGAGCATCTGTCGCTAGATGAACATATTCAGCAAGCCTTTGCTGGCATAAACTTAGCCCTAGAATTGCCGATCGCGACTGGCTATACGCATTGTGAAGACGGCCTTATGTCCAGCTACGACCGCGGCTATTCGGAAATTACCTTTAGTCGCATCGCTGTATTAACAGGTGCACGCGAGGCGATTATCCACAAGGAATATCATCTATCCAGTGCGGATCCGCGCATGGTTGGGGCGGATCGGGTTGTGCCTATAGGGCGCACGAACTATGACGTGGCCGATCAATTGGCCAATCTGGGGATGGAAGCGATCCATCCGCGTGCGGCCAAAGGCTTACGCCAGCATGATATTCCGTTACGGGTCAAAAACACCTTTGAACCGAAACATGCCGGTACTTTGGTGACGCGGGACTACGTCAGCGATACGCCGCGGGTGGAGATCATTGCTGGGCGGCGTGATGTGTTTGCCGTTGAATGCTTTGACCAAGAAATGAGCGGTTTTATCGCATCCTATGATTCCAAGTTGCTGTCAATGACCCAGCGCTTCAAAGCTGGAATCGTGACCAAGGACATCAATGCCAACACTATTACGCATTACCTGTCCTGCAACTTAAAAACGGTCAAACGTGTGCGCAAAGGCATACAGGACATGTTTCCTGATTGTGAAATTCAAGTGCGTAAGGTTGCTGTGGTTTCAGCCGTGGGTAGTGATATGAAGGTGCCGGGTATGTTGTCCCGTGCAGTCTCAGCATTGGCTGATGCAGGCATTAGTATTTTGGCCATGCACCAATCTATGCGCCAAGTGGATATGCAATTTGTGGTGGATGTCGCGGACTATGAGGGTGCTGTAAGGGCGCTGCATGGGCGTTTAATTGAAGTGCACGATCATGGCGAAGCCATCTGCGCAGCGTGATGTAGGAACCGTGGCCCTTAGTGGGCGCAGCAACAACGCAGTAGTTAAGGGAATTCAGCATGGTCGCTAGCTTTATCATTTTCCTGTTTGCCATAGTGGCAATCGGTATCAGCTCTGCGCGGCGCGCCAAGCCGGGCAAACGGGACTACTATTTGGCTAGCTCGGATGTTCCGCCGTGGTTGGTCGGTTTGTCCGCAGTCGCAACCAATAACAGCGGCTACATGTTTATTGGTGTCATCGGCTACACCTGGACGACAGGGTTAGCCTCGATCTGGTTGATGTTGGGTTGGATAACAGGCGACTTGATTGCATCGTTTCTGGTGCACCGCCGCCTGCGTGAAGCCGTACAGCGTAGTGGAGAAGTTAGTTTCGCGGGTGCAATCAGCCATTGGGATGGGCAAGCCTGGGTGTCTTGGCAACGCTTAAGCGGACTGATCGCGATTAGCTTTTTGCTGGCCTATACCGGCGCTCAACTTCTGGCAGGCAGCAAGGCCCTGCATGTGCTGTTTGACTGGCCCTTGTGGGCTGGGGCAATCATCGGCGCTGTGATGGTTGCGGCTTATTGTGTTGCTGGTGGGATTCGCGCATCGATCTGGACCGATGCTGCCCAATCCATGGTTATGATCGTTTCCATGTCTGTGTTGCTGGTTGTCGCGGTGCAGGGGCTGGGCGGATACAGTGCCGCTGTCGATCAAATGTCGGCTATTGAAGGTTATATGGATTGGGTGCCTTCCGACCTTGCCGTTCCGGGCGTGGCAGGGGGCATACTGTTTGCCTTGAGTTGGCTGTTTGCTGGGCTTTCGGTGATTGGTCAACCACATGTGATGGTGCGATTCATGACCCTGCAATCGGCCGAGCAAATGCCTCGTATGCGAATGTGGTACTACCTGTGGTTCAGTCTTTTCTACGCCATGGCCACCGGTGTTGGTTTGCTGTCTCGGGTGTATTTTAACGACGGTGCAAGTTTCGATGCGGAATTGGCTTTGCCGCTGATGGCACAAAGTCTATTACCGCCGGTTATGGTTGGTTTGATTCTCGCCGGAATTTTTGCCGCGACGCTGTCAACGGCGGATTCGCTGATTTTGGCAGGTTCTGCGACCTTGACTCATGATTTACTACCCCAACGCATGGAAACGTCAGCCTTGCTCAAGTTAAGTACTTTGGGGCTGACACTGCTGGCTTTGGTCTGGGCGCTGTTAAGTCAGGATTCGGTCTTTTCCTTGGTTCTTTTAGCCTGGTCCGGCTTGGCCTGCACATTTGGCCCCTTGCTACTGGTGCTCTCGTTTGGGGCGCGCTTGAGTCAGCGAGTTGCCCTAGCGATGAGCGTTACCGGTTTAGCTGTTGCACTGATTTGGCGGCAACTGGGCTGGCATGCAGCGGTTTACGAAGGCATGCCGGGAATACTTGCTGGACTTGCTGTGTTTGCTGTCAGCTACTACTTCAATAAAAGGCAAGTGCGTCATGCCTGAAGTTCGTGAGTTTTTTCACTCCTTTACTCTCATGTTGGTGCTGCTAAACCCATTCCTCGTGATCGTGTATCTCGTTGATGTGGTCGACAAGCTGGATCGGACACAGTTTCGCAAGGTGTTGCTGCGTGCTGGATTGATCGCCGGAATTGTGTTTTGTGTTTTTGCCTGGCTTGGCGATGCTGCGTTTAATACGTTGATGCAGGCAGATTTCGCCTCATTTCAGATTTTTGGCGGGGTTGTATTTCTGCTGATTGGCGTCCAGTTTGTCTTTCAAGGTCCGCAAGCGATTGAAATGTTGCGTGGTGAATCGCGTCATCTAGCAGGTTCAATCGCTATGCCCGTGTTGATCGGGCCGGGCACTATCAGTGCCAGTATTATCATAGGCGAACGGCATAATGCCGCCGTAGCGAGCTTGAGCATACTGCTGGCGGTAGCCGCTTCCTTATTGGTGATGTTGCTGCTCAAAGCCTTGCATGACTACGTTAAGCCGCGCAATGAGCCCTTGGTCGATCGCTATATTCAGATTGCGGGTCGCATCACAGCGCTGTTTGTAGGAACCATCGCGGTACAAATGATTATGACCGGCTTATCCCATTGGGTCGCAAAGTTTTAGAGCTTGTGGGGTGGGGCCCTTTCGCTTTGCTAGGCCGCTAATCTGCCTTTTTTTTGGCGTGCGCTTAAGGCATGCCATCGCCCGGATAACTGCCGCTATTCATGGACGGTGCGTAAGGGTCGCTATAGGGACTGGGGTCGTTTGAGTAACTATTGGGCGAACTATCAGCATTGGATGGCGATGGCTCGTTGTAGCTGAACCCCGATTGGGGCAGTGTCACGTCACTGGCTGCAGGCGTCGCAACCGAGCGCTGTTTCATGGGTGCTTTTTGCGCTGAGCGACCGGGGTTTCCAAGATAAGCATTTGCCCCAACACCTGTGTTGTCCTCGTCGAGCACATACGGGGTGAGCACAATAATGATTTCCCGTTCTTGAACTTCGTTATCAGTCGCACCAAAAAAAGCGCCCAAAAATGGCAGGCGCCCTAGAAACGGTACTCGACTCTTGATTTTTTCCTGGTTGGCAGCGGCCAAGCCCCCAATGACAATCGGGGTGCGATCCGGGATGCGGGCAAAAGTCCGCACTTTACGACTTGATGTTCCGGGCTTGGTGGCCAGCAGCACGCGCTCGCCGCTGCCATCTGTGGCGAAAACCTCGCCAGAATTTTCATCGACTTCCGCATCCACGGTCGCGTCGATTTCCATGCTGACCCATTGCCTGTCAGCAGAGACTCTGGGGCGCAAGCTCAAAGTGATGCCGATAAGTTGTGGCTCGAAGGAATAATCGGAGACCGTAAAATTGCCATTGATATCAGCACGGGATGACAAATTGGGTGTTTGCACCACATCGACGATTTGTATGACGGCTTGGCGATTGCTCAGAGCAAGGATGCTGGGGCGAGACAAAATTTGTGCGCGCCCGGATTCGACTAAGGCGCGCAAGCGAAAGCGCACCCCTTGACCGGGGTTCAATTCCGATACGCCATCGGTACGCAATGTGTTTCTGAGGAAATCGACGCTGCTACCGAGGCCGGGCACCAACTGCCCGACACTCAGCACACTCTGTCGACTGACATTGGCTGATTGCAGGTCAAGCCCAAGTTCTTTGCTGTCTTCTTTGTTGACCTCAACAACCAAGGTTTCGAGAAACACCTGTGGGGAAGGGCGGTCTATGTCCAACTCCACCGTGCTGCGCAGCAAGTCCAATCTGTCGCGCTGCTGGGGGTGATAGAACACCAGCATGCGGTCTAAATCCTCGCTGGATCCCATGCGCAATGGCAGCAGTCCTGCCACTTGCCCTGAGCCGTCATTGCGGTATCCGGCCTCGTCAAAAGTGAGCTGATCTTCCGGCCTTACAAATGGCAAAACCACGATAGGTAATTGCGCGCAGGAATAGCTGTTCGCCTGCGTTTCGCCGGGATTGCTGGGCGATACCACGGTATAGCCCATGACCGACAAAATTTTGGCGGTCGATTGTATGGGTTGATTAGATAGGCGTATCTCCGCGCTGGGCAGGCTGCGAAGATGAAATGGGCCTTGGTTACAGCTGGGTGGTTCGGCCCGCAGCTGGGTGATGACAGGCTTGGGAATTGACTCGGTCGCCGCATCATTGAATGTCAATGTGCCCAAGGTTTGGTTTAAGGCATAGCGCTCGGCCAGCGCCTTTTGAGCCGATGTCTGCACCCCTTCAACGCCGACATGTGCTGTTTTCTTGGGCGTGCTGCATGCACTGATCAGACCTACGGCTAAACAAAGCGGCAGGACGTGGAGTCGCGTTGGGAGCCATCTATGATGAGATAGGTGCAATGACGTGCCTTAATTTTGTATAACTCATTCGAATCTACGCGGCAAAGTACAGAAGAGTCAAATGGCCTAGGGAATCGTACATTTTCGCAGGCAAGGTGAGCGAATTCGACGCACGACTAGGAGGCTTAATGGAGAATCAGTAGCAATGAGTGCTACGGGGCGTGAGATAATGGCGGATGACAAAATTTGCCGATCTCGCTTTACCCCCCGAATTACTCCAAGCCCTAGAGGTATTGGCCTACACCGATGCGACTGAAGTTCAGGCCGCGACACTACCTAGCCTCTTGCAGGGCCAAGATGTATTGGCTCAAGCTAAAACCGGCAGTGGTAAAACCGCTGCCTTTGGTTTGGCGTTGTTGGCCAAATTAGAAAGCCAACAATCTAGCTTGCAGAGTCTGGTGTTGTGTCCTACGCGTGAGCTGGCTGATCAGGTGGCTAAAGAGTTGCGTGGGCTGGCGCGGTTTATTCCTAACGTCAAAATAGTCAGTTTGTGTGGCGGCATTCCGGTGCGCACACAAATGGCCACACTGCATCATGAACCGCATATCGTGGTGGGTACGCCGGGACGTATTCAAGATCTGTTGCGGCGCAATGCGCTCAAGTTGGATGCACTGAATTGCTTGGTGCTGGATGAAGCAGATCGCATGCTAGATATGGGTTTCATTGATCCGATACGAGAGATTTTGGAACTGACCCCGAAAAGCCGCAGCACTTGGCTTTTCTCTGCGACTTATCCGCAGGAAATTCGCCGTATCAGCAAGGAGTTTCAACGCCAGCCCAAAGAAGTGACTGTCGAGGACAAGCACGATTCTGCGGTGATTGAGCAACGATTCTTCCGTGCCGAGCCTAAAGAGAAAATCGATGTGTTGATGGGCTTGTTGGCTGCGGAAGAGCCGGATGGCTGCTTGGTTTTTTGCAACACCAAGATTGATGCTAAGGCGGTTGCAACGGAGTTGTCACTGCGCGGGGTTGTGGCCTTGGAGCTGCACGGCGACCTGGGGCAACGTGAGCGCGATGAAACCGTGGTGCAATTCGCCAACGGTAGTTGCCAAGTGTTAGTCGCCACCGATGTGGCCGCACGTGGTCTGGACATCAAAGCCTTACCCATGGTGATCGCTTATGAATTGCCCAATGATCCCGATGTGCATGTGCACCGCGTTGGCCGGACCGGCAGAGCAGGCGAGACGGGTTTGGCCTGTAGTTTGGTTTCCGGGCGTGAGCAAGGCCGTGTGCCTAAAATTGAGGCCTTACTAGACACCCCCTTACGCTGGTCGGACATGCCAGCAAGCAGTGCCCGTTCCAATTTGAAGCGGCCCAGCATGCAAACCTTGGTGATCGACGCGGGGCGTCAGGACAAATTGCGTCCAGGCGACATACTCGGTGCACTGACAGGCGTTGGTGGTCTCACTGGCAACGAAGTCGGCAAGATCGACATCTTCGCCACCCGTGCCTACGTGGCCGTTGCATTGGCTCGCATCAAAGCGACTGTGCAGAAACTGCGAGATGCAAAAATTAAAGGCAAAAAATTCCGCGTACGCATACTTTGAATAGCGTCGATTACGTTCTAAAGCGGAATTCAGACAGCTAAACTGCTTGCAGTGTTCCTAATTCAGGATTTTTGCGATGGCCTTGATAGAACTCAGTGCGGACGAAAAAGAACGTGTAGTACGCAAAATCAAACGTTATTTCACTGACGAATTAAATCAAGAGATAGGGCAGTTCGATGCGGAATTTCTGCTCGATTTTTTCGCCGAGGAGATTGGCCCGGCGTTTTACAATCATGGACTGCATGATGCTCGAGCTGTGTTGGCGGCAAAGCTCGAAGATATTGACGATGCGCTCTACCATATAGAAAAGCCACTCAAGCAATAGCGCGGCGGCCAAGCAAAGCTATATGGCCTAGTGCTGATGACCACCCGGCCCATGCGCATGTTTATGGGTGATTTCATCGGCTGTGGCGTCACGCATATCGATGATCTCAATCTCAAAATTGAGGCTCATTCCTGCAAACGGGTGATTGGTGTCGACGTCAGCGGTAAAGCGCCCTAGCTTGACGATGCGAACATCGCGTTGCCCTTGTTCGGTATTGATTTTCACCGCCATGCCTTTGCGTAATTTCCCGCTGGCGATGAGGTGCTTAATCGGCACGCGTTGCTGTGAGCCTTCGCGAGGCAGGCCATAAGCTTGTTCTGGAGCCAGCGTAACGTTGAACACATCACCGGCAGCTTTACCAATCATGGCATCTTCCAATGCGGGCAAGAGATTGCCGTGACCGTGCAAATACAGAACCGCATCACCTTTGCGAGAGGACTCCAATTCATCTCCGTCTACTTCGCTCAAGCGGTAATGAAAGCTGACGACTTTATTGGGTCCTATGGACATAGCTCAATCTCAAAAAAGGTGGCGGTGTGTAGCGGCACGACTTTCTCCCACGTAACACGCAGGCATGGTTTGTTATTTTATGAGTGATCGGCGCGGATTGCTCATTATTCTGAACATGCACTGCGATATTGCCCAGGAGATTGACCAAACCAGCGCCGGAATGCGCGTGTGAAACTGGCGGTGTCGGCATAGCCCAGCTGTATGGCCAGTTCATCTAACTTCATTTGCGTCGATTGCAGCAGTTGTTTGGCTAATAATTTGCGTTCATTTTCTAACACGGCGCGAAAGTTGGTGCCTTCCTCGTCTAACTTGCGGCGCAAGCTGCGTGGTGACAGCGCCAGATTTTTCGCTACATCTTCCAGCGAGGAGACCAAGCCCAATGGCCCCAATAACTGGCCGCGTACTTGGCCGGTTATTCCTGTTGTCTGCCGCCTTTCCAATTGAACGCGGCACTGGTCTTCCAGTAAACGCACCAAATGGGCGTCGTACATGGGTAGCGGTTTGTCGGCATCCTCTCGGTGCACCAAAACGACATTGTGTTGGCGGCGGTACTGCGGTTGCACGCCGCATAATTCTGTAATGCGCGCAGCATGATCGGGCGCGGGACCGTGAAATTCTAGACGTTTAATTTCTATGCCGGCCAAGCCCAGTTCGCGCAGTAGATTTATGCCAGTGGCAAGATCCCGCTCAAGTAACAGCTGGCGCAAATGCTGTGGAATGCTGGAAGGGTCGGCAGAGATGCCAAAGCCGCGTTCGTCATCGACGATGCCCAGTTGGCAGTAGGCGGTACTGAGAGGTAAGTAACGCAGCGCGCGCTGCGCCGCTTCGCGTAAGTTACGGCTGGTACGTAGGGCAAAGCCCCAAATGCCAAATGTGGATACGCTGTAACGCAGGCCCAGTTCGCAGCCCAATGCGGGGATTTCAGGCAAAGCCAGCATCAGGTTTTCTATCAGACGCATTTCTTGTTCTCGCGTGATCAATGCATCGGCATCACAAAGTTGCCCTTGACTGATGCCCGTGCCCAGCAGGCAGCTTTCGAGATCCATGCCGTGGCTGGCAGCAAAGTTCACGATGACTTGGCTAATCGCTACCGGATGTAATGTCGAACTTGAATTATTCATGCGTGCTCACAGGCAGAGTCTAGCGGGCCAGATCGCTGATGCGCGTGACGAATGCGGTTTTCTCGGCGGTTTGGCCGCAACTGCACCTCGATCGGCCCGGAATGCGCTGCCCAAGTGCGCGCAACAGCGTTAAATTGTGTGTTCGGACAAACTCGAACGGATTCATCATGCAACAGGATCTTGCTGCACTCAATAAAGAAGCCATACTCGCGGCCAAGCAGTATATGGGCGAAATGGCTTGGCTCACCGTTGCAATGATGGCTGTTATATTGGCAGGTTTTGTAGTGAACTTGTGGCTGTTCAGTCTGGGCATCTTGCCTTTATGGCTGGCGTTGCCCATTTACGCGATATTGACCTATATGGCTTATACCCCCTTGCATGAGGCTGCTCACGGCAATATTCATGGCAAGTATGCGTCGCGCAAGTGGCTGAATGACCTGTGTGGATACATCGCCGGGCAAATCATGCTGGTGCCCTACGCATCGCACACTGTGGAACATTTTACCCATCATCGTTACACCAATCAGCCGGAGAAAGACCCGGATTTTGTAGTGAGTGGTATGCGTGGAGGTGTGTTGGCGTTGGTCATTTACGGACTCAAATTTTTGTGGGTTCAAAACACCTTTTTGTTTCGTGAGTATTGGGCAGGTGCGTCCTTACGAGAACGAAGCGTCTACGCTTTAGAGCTCATCCTGTTTGTCGGCTGGAGGGTGGCCTTCTTATGGCTGTGTAGTCGCGAGCTGGATTGGGCTTTATTACTCTTCGGCTATTTGGCCGGTGCCTTTTTTACCGCGTATTGGTTCGCCTATCGACCACATTTGCCGTATGAGAATTCGGCGCGCTATCAAAATACCAACAGCCTAATTATGCCGACTTGGATGAAGCCCTTGGAATGGTTTTGGCTGGGGCAAAATTTGCACTCCATTCATCATCTTTTTCCACGTGTTCCGTTCTACCGTTATCACGCCTTGCACCGTGAAATTGAGCCGATACTACGCGCTCATGGCACACCCATAGTTGGCCTATTCAGTCGGGCGGACGTGCCCATAGATCAAGCGAACTGACGGTTTTCTTGAGCCGGCATCAAGCGACTAGTTCAGTGTGGTTTCCAATACCGCTGCATTTCCAAATAGGTAAAGGAAGCCGACCAAGTAATCATCATCAGGCCAACCACGGATTCCGTGCCAATTAGAAAACGAATCGGACCTTGGGGTATGAGATCACCAATGCCCAGCGTGGTGTAGGTGGTCGCGGACAAATAAACCGCATCCAAGAAGTTGCTGTCGACTATGCCCTGTATGTGACCCAGCGAAGGGTATAGCGCGGACAGGTGGATACCGATAGAAAACAGCCAAATTTCTGCGATGTGCAGGAACAGCAAGGCGAATATTAGCGTGAGGATGCGCAGGCGTTGGGATATGCGTTTCCAGTGTGGCAAGCGCTCATTCAAATGGGATAGGACTTCGTAGTGGAACACCACAGTAAGTCCGACTGTCACCAAAGTTAAAAACACGACGGTCCAATGAGGTATTGATGTCAGTACAGAGTTCAAATTGAATCTCGTTTTACGGGCTGCTCGTTGCTCATTTCATAGTGAATGGTTTGCTGACTTTCGATTTCGTGTTCGGACTTGCAATATTAAAGCGTGAATTGCGCTTCAGGTGCCGGTTCATCCGTTCGGCTGCCGCTGGTGGGCGTAACGCTTTCACCATGATGCACGACATAGTCGAGTTGATCTTGGTATTGCGGGCTCGGCAGAGTGCTGGTGTTCTCTTGAGAAAAGGCCACCATTTGATTGCCCAGCACATCGGGAGAATCGGGCGTCAATTTATCCTGCCACCAATACTCAAACACCGCACGCTCAGTCGTGAGATGAATAATGCCGTAGCCATGATCGACCCATTCGATAAATTGAGTGGCTTTGTTTCCGGTGATCGCCGCCAACTCCAAAGCTCTTGCCCCGGCGATTTGATCGATGACCGAGCTCAATGGATTGGCATTGGCCACCAGTTCATCCGCACCGCCACGCCCCATAGACGTTGGCGCGAATTCCACACCAACAGAGTCGGCGCGGTTGTTCAGCAGGGCGGTGTTGTTGCTGCTGGCGCGCAGATAACCGGCGGCGATATTTTCCGGCGTTGAGCCTTGGCGGATATTTGGTATTGGTGGCGCCGATTGATAGTTGCTGAGCACAGTGTTGTCTTCTACAAGATCTGCCCCCCAATTACCATGCACATCACCACTCATAACGATGTTGTTGTGTATGCGTTCACCGGAGGAATTGTTGCCACGTAGGAATTCGAACCACGCTGCGCGTTCTTCGCTATAACTCGACCACCGCGATAAGCCCAAGGGGTCGGTTTCGCCAAAGCCAGGGACGACCCCGGGAACTGTAACCGGTGCTATCCAGGTTTGATTGAGGACCAATCGCCAAGTTTTTCCTGCTTGCTGAGAAGTCAGCATGCCATTGCTCAGCCATTCGAACTGACTGCGTGAGAAGAGGCTTTGGCCGCTTTCTAGGTGGCTGGCATCGGCATCCATGTCGTCACGCAGATATAGCTGGGTATCCACGCAGAACAGGTCGGCCATGGGGCCAAAATCCAGTTTTCGCCACAACTTTGTGACGTCTGGAGGTGTGGGGTAACTGCCGTCTTCAAGTAGTAAGAAATTTCCTGATCCGTCAGCTAAAGGTGGTCGGCTTGGGGTCCATTCGTAAAACGCACGGCAGACGTCTTCTAAACTTGTAGTGACTTGATCGGCCAGATCCGGGGCATCGAGCTCATTACCGTAACCGGTAGAGATGTCATGGTTGTCCCAAACGATAGTCCACGGGTGCTGCTGGTGAGCACGAACGTGATTGCGGTCGGAACGAAAGAGGGCATAGCGGCGACGGCATTCATCCAGGTTGATCCAGTCACGGTAGTCGACGTGATTGGTGTCTTTGATGTCATTGCGGGCACGAACTTGCTCATCTTGGTCAACAAAATCGTAGATGTAGTCGCCACAATGCACGACCAAATCCAAATCATTGCGTTCTGCGATATGCGAATAGCCACTCCAGTGCGATGACCAATAACTAGAGCATGCGACCACCGCTAGGCGAAGTGCATCAACGGATGTGGCGGGGGCGGTGCGAGTACGGCCCGTCATGGATTCCGCGCCCAGTGCCGCAAAGCGATAGTAGTAAGTGGTCGCGTCGCTGAGCCCTGTGACGTCAACTTTGATGGTCCAGTCATGTGTCGCGATGGCATTTTGGCTGCCACTACTGACTATGTTTTGCATGGCGGGATCGGTGGCGACAAACCAACTGACAGGAATGTTGTCCGCGGTATATGTTTGCTGGGTAATGCGTGTCCAGATGATCACTCGATCACTTAAGGGGTCGCCACTTGCTACGCCATGGGCAAATGGCAGGGCTAGCGCGGTAGGGAAATCGAAATCGCTATTGCCGTTGGGATCGGGCGTTGCTGGAACAGCAGTGGCACGGTCTTTAGCGCCGCAGGCAACCACAAGGCTACTGGCACTGGCTGCGCCAATGATTTTTATGATGTCGCGACGAGTTGGTGGCATTCGAGCTTTCCTAAAACCTGACAGAGCAAATGGAGTGCAAAGTGGATGGCGACAGTGTAGTCAGCGATGCTGCATTTGTGTGAAGCTAAAACATAAGCCATGAAGTCAAGGTTAGATCATAAACATGTCAACAACATGGCAGTGTCATCTGTTTGTAAGATTGTGCCTGCACACTATCGGGTATGACTTCAATAATCGTACGAAAAATATCAAAGTTTCCCGCCGCTACGTCCCTAATCGGCTTGTGTCTTTTAAGCTGGGGAGCGCCAGCTGCTGCCAGTACCGTAGCAGAGCCAACATTCGCAATTGGCGCAGGTAGCATGGATGCGTTTGTCATGATTATGCTGTTGGGCGGTTTTCGCATAATCACTTGGATTGCTCAAGCTGTTGAGCGCCGTACGCAGAGAAAAGCGGCTCTAGCAGGCGAGTATTGAGGCGAGGTGCTTTAAACGCACCATCTTGCGGACGAAATCAAGCGCATCCTAATCGGGGTGTCTGTGCCAAAATAGTCAGCCTGGGTGATGGGCTCGAGCTGGGGCTATTCCCCGGCCCACGACTTTAAGGATGCGTTTTTGATTATCACACCGAATCAAGCCCTGATCGGCTCATTATCAATGACCGTCGTGCTGCTGCTGTTTTCGATATTCAGAAATCTCAGCGCTAGAGCTGTATTGGCTGAATCTCAGCGAGAGTTAGCGCGGATTTTTGCAGAAAAGCAGACCTTGGAAAGCAGCTTGCAAGAGGCTCAAGGACAGCTTTCAGAACTTAGGGCTCAGCTGGGGCTGGCGCAGGGTGAAATTAAAGGTCTGCAAGAGCGCGTCGACGAACTGCGTGACAGAGCACAAGAAGGTGAGTTGAGTCAGCAAAAATTGGTGCGGATAACGGCTCAGATGGAAATGGCGCAAGCCAATTTAAGCACACGTGAAGAGCAGCTAACCTCACTCAGCGCTCAAGAGAAAGCCTTACAAACTGAGCTGCAGCAATTGAAAGCCAATAACGCGTCGTTAAGGACCGACCACGACAATATGGAGCGGCGAGCCACAGAGCAGCGGCAATGGGTTGCAGATCAAACCCAGGCTTTTGAAGATCGCATCCGCGTTTTGACCAATAGTTTGTTGAAAAAGCAATCTGAGGAAACGCAGCAACAAAGTCGAAAAAGCTTGGATGAAATGCTCACGCCGTTTAAGACCACGCTGGGCGAGTTTAAAGTTCAGGTTGAGGGATTCGCACGTGAGCAGCTAAAGGAGCGGGAGGGTCTTGCCGCACAAATAAAAACCCTCGCGGATGTGCATGGCAATCTGGCTACGCAGACGGATTCTTTGACCAAGGCATTGACCCATCAAAACAAGCAGGCTGGTGATTGGGGTGAAG
>JBPOFU010000071.1:0-15078 GCA_051252075.1 Oceanococcus sp.
TGGGCAAAGAAATCAACGCCTCTATTGAGCGCAATATGATGGGCGAGAAGATATTTCGCTCATTGGGCGACGCCGCACCTGCTTTTGGCATGATCGGCACCTTGGTCGGCCTCGTGCAAATGCTGATGGAATTGTCGGATCCCTCCAAAATCGGTCCCTCTATGGCTGTTGCGCTACTCACCACACTGTATGGCGCAATGTTGGCAAACCTGCTGTTTTTGCCTTTGGCTGACAAATTGGACACTCGTGCGCAACAAGACCGAGCAACTCGTCAGCTCATTCTGGACAGCATTCTCGGCATCAATGCGGGTGTTTCTCCTCGCGTCCTCGAAGAGACGTTGACGGTTGGCATGCTCACGCCAGAAAGTAGCGGCGAAGAGGACAGCGCAGGGGAAGCACCTGCAAATGCTGAACCCGCATGAGCGAACCCGCGAAAAAAGCACCAGTGCCGGGATTGCCTCTATGGATGGCAACTTTTGCCGACATGATGGCGTTAATGATGACCTTCTTCGTGCTGCTATTCGCTTTTTCTGAAGTCGAACAAGAAAAGTTTAAGCAGATGGCGGGATCCATGGCACAGGCCTTTGGTGGCGTGCAATACATCAAAAGCAACAGCCAAGACAACATACCCGGCATGGAAGCCGGGATCATGTCACAAACCGGTTTTTCCCCCCTACCGTTTGGCCCAACCGCAGGTCGTATCAACGGCCCACCGCTGCAGGCGGGTGCCGCCAAAGACAGTAAAAACGATGAGCTGATGGAAGAGCTCAAAGAAGCCATGTCGGAAGACATCGCTAAGGGCGACCTGATTCTGGAACGTGACAGCGAGGACATCGTCATCCGCTTCCCTGAGCACGTCTCGTTTGCCTCGGGTAGCGCGAACTTAGTCTCGCAAGCGCCCCCGTTGATCGCGCGCATACTCACCCATATCCGCGACCATCAAATGATCATCGTGGCCGGCCACACCGATAACCGCCCTTTGGGGGGAGGTCAGTACAAATCGAACTGGAATTTGTCAGCTGCGCGCGCCGCTTCAGTGGCCGAGCAAATGCTGGCAAAGGGCAACATTGAACCCGAACGACTGGTGGTTGCGGGCTATGCGGATACTCGCCCCATTGCTTCTAATGACACGGCGGCGAATCGCACCCGCAACCGACGCGTAGAAATCATCGTGAAACACATAGACGAAAATGACGCTCGCGCCTCTACTCACCGCCACGTGGTGGTGGATTAGACGCTAGGCCTGTTTAAAATAATCCGGGCGCCCATTGGTCCAAAGCTCACCCCAAAGCTGACCTCCGCCATCAACAGTTAAAACTTCGCCGGTAATAAAGCTACCGGATGGCCCTGACAAATAAACACAGGCCTGCGCCATTTCCATGGCCGTACCGGGCCGCCGCATGGCATTGGCATTGGGGAATTCACGCACAGCCTCATCGGGATACACGTCTAAACCGCGTGTTTGCGTCAAACCCGGTGCCACACAGTTGACCCGTATATTCAATGGTGCCCATTCAACCGCCACCGTTTTACTGGCACCTATCACGCCGTTTCGCGCCGCCACCGTATGAGCCACCCCAGGCATGCCACGTTCCGCGACCACCACGATATTAACTATGGAACCGCGTTGCTCATGATCACGCCAATACCGAGCAGCGCGCTGCATCATGTACCAAGTTCCGTTGAGGTTATTGGTAATAACCGCATTCCAACCTTTGTCAGCAAAGTCGATTGCGGCCTGCGGAAACTGCCCACCGGCGTTGTTAACGACCATGTCTAAACGACCAAACTTCTCATGGATAGCCGCGTACAAAACCTCAACCTGATCCGGCTCACGCACGTTACACACTTGGGTCTCGATGCGCCCACCGCGCTTTGCCGCGTATTCAGCCACGGTTTGCAACTTTTCTTCGGTGCGGCCACAGATCACAACCTGAGCGCCTAAACGAGCAAACAACAATGCGGTAGCCGCGCCTATACCGGTACCACCACCGGAAACCATAGCGACTTGGCCAATAAATAAATCGCTGCGATACACATTGGGCGCATCCCAGTACTCGTCGAGAAAACTTGAATCACTCATGCTGAGCAGACACCTAAAAACTCGACCCGAGCGAGCTCGGGTCTGGGGCAGGATGGAATAAACGCGTGGCTTAACGCCCTAACAAATCATCAGAGATAATCATCTGACGCACTTCCGTCGTTCCCGCACCGATTTCCAACAGTTTGATAGAACGATACAGGCGATTAATTTCTGATTCCCAAATGTAGCCATAACCACCATGGATCTGCACCGCATCGTTCAACACCTTATTTAAGGTCTCGGCGACATACATCACCCCTGCAGCGGTGATCTTATGAATATCACCGCGACCACCATCTTCCTCACCCACGGTATTTGCTGCACGCAAGGTTTGATAGGTGAACAAACGCATGGACTCAACCCACACATACATGTCAGCAATCTTGCCGCGAATCAATTGGAAATTCCCAATACGTTGACCAAATTGCTCACGCTGACAAGCGTAATCAATGGACAACTGCAATGCACGCTCGGCGATACCCAAACATATCGGGGAAATCATGGCGCGCTCCAAATCAAGCCCACTCATCACCACTTTAACGCCGCGATTTTCTTCACCAACCAAGTTCTCTGCGGGCACTCGACAATTGTCGAACACCAATTCCGCAGTTTGGCTGCCACGGAAGCCCATTTTGATGAGCTTTTGCGCTACGGAGAAACCGGGAAACCCTTTCTCGATGAGAAAAGCTGAAATGCCTTGCGATCCCTTCTCTGGATCTGTCTTGGCGTAAACCAACAACACATCCGCCACCGGGCCATTGGTGATGAACATTTTTCGCCCATTCAAAATATATTCATTGCCTTCACGGCGCGCGGTGGTGCGCATAGATCCCAGCGCATCTGAACCCGCTCCAGGCTCAGTTAAGCCCAAGGCGCCAATCGCGGTGCCTTTCACCAAACCCGGTACGTATTTGTCTTTTTGTGCCTTATTGGCATTGCGCAAAATATTGTGCAAACACAGATTTTCGTGCGCAACCCAGGACAATCCCAAGGCATAGTTCCAACGCGATATAGCCTGCAAGACCAAGCCGCTAGTCATTAGGTCCATTTCTGCGCCACCATATTCCGCCGGTGCGGTCACGCCCATAAAACCATTCTCACCACATTTGGGGAAGGCTTGATCCGGCCACCATTCTTCATCATCCATGCGCTGGGCCAGCGGATACAGTTCTTTCTCAGCAAATCGATTGGCTTGAAACAGGATCTCTGCTTCATCATTGGACAAGCCGGTGAAGGCCTGCATTACGCTTTGTTTTTCCTGCATGTCTCAATCCAAATTCAAAAAAATTCCCCGCCACGATGGCGGACCTAACAAATCTCGTCTATCAAGCCCCAAACCAAGGCCAGTTGCGCGGATACTTTCTTGCCCGACAAGCCCATCCAAGCCAAACGTTGCCGCCCTATGCGCCTGGCGAGACTAATGCAGCCACCGGCGCCAGGGATCAAACCCATACCGACTTCCGGAAGCTGAAACCAAGCATCCGCGGATGCGGTGATTCTCCCAGCAAATGCTGGAAACTCGATACCCGAGCCAATACAGCTGCCATGCACATGCGCATGTACCCGCGGCGCTACAGGCAACATGAATTTACCCGGCACGCTGAGCATCCGAATAATATGACCACTGGCCGTATCCGGCACCAAGCCAAATTCTTTGAGATCCCCGCCGGTACTAAAGCAAGTCCCATTGCCGCTAATATGTACCCGCGCAATGCTGTCGTCCTGCGCCACCATACGCAATGCATCCACTAGGGCATCGCGCATTTCAACTGACATGGCATTACGGTTGTTTGGCCGATTGAGTACCAGTCGCAGCACCTTGCCATCTCGTTCCTGCAAAAGTGCCGGACCTACCGTGTCCGCCACCTGCCCCGCTTCATAATGACTCATCCAGGCGGCGTATTCCGCCCCGCCCTGCAAGCAAGCGAAGACGGCTGATTCGACACTCAAAGCCTGGTGCGCAGGCATACTTTCCGTCACCCGCAACACATCCACAAAGCTCGCAGCAGCCAGTGGGTGCTGCCTTATTTTCTCCAGCAGTTGCTCCGCAGATTCCACATCATCCACCACCACGTCGCAAGCTGAAGACACTTGGGCTTCGGCGGGCTGTAGACAGCTGCTGATATCCGGATCGCGCAGCCCTATTACGGGGCAAGCCAAACTGCGCAACCATGTAGCCAAATCCTCAGATTGCGGCAAACCCTGGGTCGAAGCCAAATCCAACAGCAAGGCTGGATGCTCGCCAAAAGCAGAAAATGCAACCGGCTGTAGCCCTTCAGCCATCCACGCCAAAGCCTGCTCAGCGCTATACACACAAGCCTCCACATGCGCCCGTTATCTGCTGAACAACGTATTGCAGCGGAGATAGGCGACGAGAATATGAGTTTGACTCACAAAACATGAGTGTAATTCTGCCATGAATAACTTTTCTTTCCTACAAGCTATAAATTTTGTTAGTTTAGAGAAATGAGTCTGACTCACAATTTATTGCCAACAGGCCCTGAGAGAACATTATGAGCCAAGATGTACTGATAGAGCGCCGCGGACAGGTGCAATGGATCACCATAAACCGTGAAGCCCGGCGCAATGCCATGAACGCTGCGGTCATCCAAGAGATCTCCCAAGGTATCGCCGATGCCATTGAGCAGGAAGCGCGCGCCATAGTGCTCACAGGTGTCGGTGAGAAAGCTTTTTGCGCAGGAGCGGATTTGACCAAAGGGGTGAAAGGCTTTGCCTTCGACGTAGATTTCTCACGTCCCCGCCATTACATCGTGCAGTTATTTAAACAACTACAAGACTGCCCGCTGCCCGTGATTGCTCGCGTCAACGGCCACGCTATGGCCGGTGGCTTTGGTTTGATGTGCGCCTGCGACATGGCTATAGCCGCAGATGACATCCGCTTTGGCACATCCGAATCCAAAATCGGCTTAACGCCCATGATGATTCTGCCCTACATGATTCGCATGGTGCCGCCACGCCAATTGCAGGAAATGTGCATCACTGGCGAACAATTTACTGCCGCTCAAGGCCTAGATTGGGGCTTGTTCAACTATGTTGTACCGCGCGAGCAACTCGACGAAAAAATAGACTGGCTATTGGAGCGCATCACGCCGCGCTCACCCACCGCCATCCGCCTCGGCAAACAAGCATTCTCCGCAACACGTGACATGGATTTACGCAGCGCTTTGGAATACGCCCAGGCCATGGTTCCCATTATGTCCAGCACCGAAGACGCCGCTGAAGGGCTTTCCGCCTTTCAGGAAAAACGCGCACCGGAATGGACGGGTAACTAATGTCAGAAAAAACTGTACGCATAGGCTGTGGCTCAGGGTTTTGGGGTGACACGGCAGAAGGTCCTCGGCAGTTGGTCGCCTCCGGCGAAATCGATTACTTGGTATTGGATTATCTCGCCGAAATCACCATGTCATTGCTGGCCCGCGCGCGCAGCAAAAAACCCGAATTTGGTTATGCCACCGATTTCCCCATGATGATCGGAGCGCTCGCCCCCGCGCTGAAAGAACAAGGCATTAAGGTCATTGCCAATGCGGGCGGAGTGAATCCTGCGGCTTGTAAAGCCGCTGTAGAAGCACAACTGCAGCAAGCGGGCATAGAGCTCAGTGTCGGCATCGTCGAAGGCGACGATTTGATGGGTCAATTGGATGCACTGCAATCCAGCCGCGAAATGTTCAATGGCGAGAGCTTCCCCAATAAGCCTTGGAGCGCCAATGCCTACCTCGGCGCTTTTCCGGTTGCTGCCGCATTGGACGCCGGTGCCGACATAGTAATAACCGGGCGCTGCATAGACGCCGCTGTAGCGCTTGGGCCACTCATCCATGAATTTGGCTGGCAAACCGACAACTATGATCAGCTGGCAGCAGGATGCTTGTGTGGTCACGTCTTGGAATGCGGCGCACAAGCCACTGGTGGACTAACTACCGATTGGGAATTGGTCGCTGACGATTGGCACAACATGGGCTTTCCTATCGCGCAGTGTGCAGAGGACGGTTCTTTTGTACTCAGCAAACCCAAAGGGACCGGCGGACGCATTGTTCCGGAAACCACGGCGGAACAAGTGGTTTACGAGATCGGCGATCCCGGCAGCTATTTGCTACCCGATGTGACATGCGATTTTCGCTGTGTGGACTTAAAGTCCGTCGGCGAAAACGAAGTTAAAGTCAGTGGTGCACGCGGTCGCGCCCCCGGACAAAACTACAAAGCCTCTGTCACCTATCAAGATGGCTTCCGCGCCAGCGGAACCATGATGATAGGCGGTCGCCAAGCGGTACAAAGAGCAGAAAAAGTTGGCGAGGCCATCATCAAACGTTGTCGCATGTTGTTTGAACGCTATGGCATGGAGGATTTTGATCGCGTAGACATAGAAGTCCTAGGTAGCGAAAGCAATTGGGGTACGCAATCACGCTCTCGTGGAAACCGGGAAGTCATACTCAAAGTTGCCGCGCAACACCAAGACCGTAGGGCTTTAGAGCTGTTTGGTCGCGAATGCATCCCTCCAGCCACGTCTATGGCTCAAAGTATTACCGGATTTTCCGGTGGCCGTCCGCAGCCCAGCCCCTTAGTACGATTGTTCTCCTGCGTGGTACCAAAATCGCTAGCCGACATACGCGTCAGCGTCGGTGAAAGCAGTCAGAGCTTTGTCGTTGCCGAAGGCACGAGCAAACCCGAACCTGAAAGCACGCTGGTCATTGATGACAGCTGTGTGAGCGATGGCATGATCGAAGTGCCGCTCATCAAATTGGCTTACGGCCGCAGCGGCGACAAAGGCAACGCCGCCAATATTGGCGTCATGGCGAGGCGAGCAGAATTTCTACCAGCGCTGCGCGGGCAATTGACTGCCGAAACAGTGAAACACTATTTCGCCCACTTCTGCGAAGGCAAGGTCGAACGATTTGAGTGGCCAGGCCTGCATGGCTTCAACTTCCTACTTCAGGATGCACTGGGCGGGGGCGGAATAGCCTCGCTACGCCACGACCCGCAAGGCAAAATGCTAGCGCAGATATTGATGGACTTCCCCATTCGCATCCCACAAGCCTGGGTCAAAGACGGTTGGGTTGCGGCCTAAACCATGAGCAGTCGCCCTGACCGCGAACAACGCCGCAATGCCATATTGCATGCCGCACGCGAAAGCTTTTGCGACAAAGGCTATGAGCAAACCTCGGTCGCTGAAATCGCCTGCAAAGTTGGCGTGGTCGAAGGCACGGTTTACCGCTATTTCGAAAGCAAACATGAACTCTTGATCGAAGTTCTAACCGATTGGTATCAACAGATGTTTGACGACTATGCCAACGCGCTAGAAGGAATGAGCGATGCACGCAGCCGGGTTCAAGCGTTGATTTGGCGGCATCTACGCACCATTCACGAAGCGCCACAGTTGTGTCGCTTGATGTTTCGCGAAGCACGAGATGACATCGGCGAAGTGAACTCCACGTTACGCAAGCTGAATCGTCGCTATACCCGCTTTTTAGTGGAAGTGATTGATCACGGCAGCAAGGCAGGAGAATTTCGCCAAAACATACGTCTACCGCTATTGCGCGATCTCATTTATGGGGGCATTGAGCATTATTGCTGGCGCTATTTAACCGGCCAAGGCGAGTTGGATATAGACCAAGCCGCTCAGGACATCACCAGTATTTTTTGCGACGGCATCATCCACACGGCTGAACACATGACTCCAGCAACCAACCGCCTAGAACAACTCATAGATCGTATGGAATCTTTGATTCCTCCACCTCAAACCACTAGCTAAACTGACCATGAGCATAGACACCAGTCATTGGCCCTTCGATACGGTATTGATCGCCAACCGTGGCGAAATTGCTGTCCGCATATTGCGCAGCATTCATACCGCCGGACTCAAAGGCGTATTGGTATACCACGCTGCTGACCAAAACAGCCCTGCCGTAGCACTGGCAGATCAAGCAATAGAGATCCACGGCGACACGCCGGTTTCCGCCTACTTGGATGGCGAGCAGATTATCCGCGTTGCTAAAGAGTCCGGTGCCGGAGCTATACACCCTGGGTATGGCTTTTTATCGGAAAACGCCGCCTTTGCTCAAGCCGTTGCCGATGCAGGACTCATCTTTGTAGGTCCAACACCACAGCAAATTGAACTTATGGGCGACAAGGTACGGGCACGTAATTTTGTCGAGAAAGCGGGCTTCCCTGTGGCCCCTTCAGCGATCGAAGATGACGACCCGGACAGTTTTCTAGAGCGCGCTGCAGAAGTCGCCTTCCCCGTGCTGATCAAACCCTCAGCTGGTGGCGGTGGCAAGGGTATGCGGGTGGTGCGTGATCCCAAAGATCTTGCTCAGGAAATTGAAATCGCACGCCGTGAAGGACAACGCTATTTCGGCGACGGTCGGCTTTACGTCGAGCGCTACATCGAAAATCCTCGCCATATTGAAGTGCAAATCTTGGGCGATGCACAAGGCAACGTGGTGCACTTATTTGAACGTGAATGCTCAGTGCAACGGCGCTTTCAGAAGATCATAGAAGAATCGCCCTCCCCTGCGCTGAACGAAGAAACACGCCAAAACATCTGCGAAGCCGCCGCAGGCATCGCTCGTGCCGCCGGCTATCAAAATGCAGGCACAGTGGAATTCATCTACGGCGAAGGCGGCGAATTCTATTTCTTGGAAACCAATACCCGCTTGCAAGTTGAACATCCGGTAACTGAAGAAATCACCGGAATTGATTTAGCGCTACAACAACTGCGCATTGCCGCTGGTGACGCCCTGCCATTTCAACAAACAGACATCACGCGTCGAGGCCACGCCATAGAGTTTCGTATCTATGCCGAAGATGCTGGCGCCGGCTTCACCCCAACCACCGGGCCGGTATTGAACTGGCAAGTACCGCAAGGCGAAGGCATCCGCATGGACAGCGGCATTCGGGAAGGGCAAGCCGTAACCGCGGCGTTTGACCCCATGTTGGCTAAACTCATTGTCTATGGGGACGACCGCGAGCAGGCCTGCCAACGCGCCGATGCCGCCTTACGCGATTTGGTTCTGCTGGGCTGCAAAACCAATACCAGTTTTCTACGCCGGGTACTCAACCACCCTGCCTTTGTTAGCGGTGATGTCCACACAGGATTTCTCGACGCAAACCCAGAGCTAGCGGCCGACCCTGAACTGGATAGTAAAACTTTAAAGAAATTACTCGCCAGCGCAGCGATGCAAATTCGCCCTATGCGAGATGTTGCGGATGCTACACCGGCTATGCACGCCGCCATGGGTAGCTGGAGAAACTGATGAAACACGGCTTACTCATTTACGATCAAGAACATGATCTCGGTCTGTCACGCAGTGCGGACGGCTATCGCTTACACCACGATGGCGAAGTGATGGATTTCAAGCTGAACCCCCGCGAAACGGGAGGTTGGTTACTGCACAGTGGTCATGAAATAGATAGCTTACATATTGCCATCGATGGGGATGATGTCCACATCCATTTGCGCGGTGAAACCTATCAACTGCGGTTTGAACATGCACTGCAGCGCTTGGCGCAGAGCAATGCAGGTGCCACCTCAGACATGATCAAGGCAACCATGCCTGGGAACTTAATTTCACTCGAGGTCACAGCTGGCGACACGGTGGAAAAGGGCCAAACTTTGCTGGTGATGGAAAGCATGAAGATGGAAACAACCATCGTGGCTCCACGCGATGGGCTGATTGCTGACGTCCTTGTCGCCCCAGGCCAGACCTTTGACAAAGACGCGGTGTTGCTCAGTCTGCAACCCGAATCAGACGTATAAACCACCGCGCCACTACAAACTGCATAGCCATGAAACGCATACAATCCGCACTCAATACCCATTCCGCCGATTTTCAGGCGAATTCCGCACACAACCGCCGTCTCGCGGAGGAGTTCAAAGCACGCCAACACGCCGCGCGGCATGAACGACCGCAACGCGATCTGGACCGTTTGCGTAAACAAAACAAGCTGACGGTGCGTGAACGCCTACAACGCCTGCTCGACCCCGGCACGCCATTCGTAGAATTCTCGTCTTTGGCCGCCAACGAAATGTACGAAGGCAGTGTGCCTGGCGCGGCCTGCGTCACTGGCATCGGTATCGTTGCTGGGCGCGAGGTGGTCATCAACGCCGGCGATGCCAGCGTCAAAGGCGGCGCGTGGTATCCCATCACCATTAAAAAGATCATCCGCGCACTGGATATTGCGATAGAAAACCGCCTGCCGGTCGTGCACCTATGCGATTCGGCTGGTGGCTTTTTGCCTGAACAGGCAGAAATCTTCGCGGACAAATACTACGCAGGGCGCATCTTCCGCAACCAATGCACGCTGTCGAAAATGGGCGTGCAGCAAGTCTCTGTCGTCTTGGGTCACTGCACCGCTGGCGGCGCTTACGTGCCCGGCCTATCGGACTACAGCGTAATTGTTCGCGGAACCGGCGCGATCTTCTTAGCCGGCCCTCCCCTGGTCAAAGCGGCAACCGGTGAAGAGGTCACTGTGGATGAGCTGGGTGGCGCAGACATGCATACCTCGGTGTCGGGCACCGCTGATTACCCTGCCTCCAGTGAAGATGAAGCGATTGCTATAGCGCGCGACATTGTGGGTCAATTCAAACGCCCGGAAAAAACCCGCATTGAATGGCAGGAACCGGAAGCTCCTTATTACGACCCGTCTGAGCTGTACGGCATCATTCCCAAGGACATCAAGCAACAGTTTGATATTCGTGAAGTGATTGCCCGCATGGTCGATGGCTCACGCTTCCATGAATACCAAGCCAATTTCGGCACCACCCTGATCTGTGGTTTCGCCCATATTTGGGGATACAAAGTCGGCCTCATCGGCAACAACGGCGTGCTGTTCAATGACTCCGCGCTCAAAGGCGCTCATTTCATACAGCTGTGCAACCAAAACAAAGTCCCTATCGTATTTTTGCAGAACATCACCGGCTACATGGTGGGCCGCGAGTACGAACGCGCTGGCATCACCAAAGATGGTGCAAAAATGATTATGGCGGTGACCGGCTGCGAAGTACCCAAGTTTACCGTGATGTGCCATGGCAGTTTCGGCGCGGGGAACTACGGCATGTCCGGACGCGCCTTTGATTCGCGCCTCCTGTTCACCTGGCCGCAGCATCAAATTTCAGTGATGGGTGCAGAGCAAGCCGCCAACACTTTGGCCGAAGTCAAAGTCCGTCAATTGGCCCGTTCTGGCGAGACACTCACACCTGAGCAAATCGAAGGTATTCGCCAACCGGTGCTGGCAGAATTTCAACGAAAATCGTCGGCCTATTGGTCAACATCGGAGATATGGGATGACGGGATCGTGGACCCAGTAGACACGCGCAACGCGCTCGGCATGGCAATTTCAGCCTCACTCAATAGCCCGATACAAGATCCAAGTTACGGTGTATTTCGCATGTAATTAGAATGTATTAAGCGGTTTTGCGAGCCGCTTCAAGCATTTTGATAATGTTACCGCGTTGATCTACAGGCAAGCCGCCTTTCACTAGGTCTTCAGCCATGCCTTTAATCAAGTTCACCCAATCCGGTGTTGGCCTGGAGGCCGGGTCTCGCTCCTCCAACAGCTCAATCAAAGCATCCATTTTTTGGATGCCCGCTTTCCATTGCGCGGCGCTCGCACCAAATTTCAGTAAACGTTGCGTTAGCAGGGCACTCCAAGCCTTCTGCAAAAATCGCTGGGCCGGCGCAGGAACGTTACGAGCGAAACAGCTGCGCTCTAACTCCTCCGCAACAAGACGTTTGGCTTCGTTGATAACAAATTCCCGACGCTGCCCAGCCTGTTGCCGCTGCAGTTCGTAAAATCGCTCAATTTGATCGTCCTGCAGTGGCTGCACTTGCGACATGGACTCGCGAACAAAATCGGGTGCCAACTCGAACAGCGACAAAACTTCGCCCAAAGAATCCTCCATCTCTTGCGCCTCTTCCACATTCTGCAAGCGATGCCGTGCAGCGCGGGTGAGATGGTCGTCGATCAAACTGGATAAAGGATGTGAAACATCGGTAAACATGGTGGAATCGGCAATGGCTGACTTCACCAAGGGCATGCGCAAAGGCTCATGCTGAGCCTTGTTAGTCTTATCCACCATCGGGTCAGCGGTGACCTCATTCAGGAAATGGCCTGCTAAGCTAGTGCGCTGCACCGAAAGATCACCACTTTCACCGGTTAATCCGGGTAAAGGCCGCCTATCCATTAGCGCCAAGAGATCCGCTGCAAGCAGGCCATCGCTGTAGCCTTCGCCCTCATCTTGCAAGGCTAATGTCGTCAGCATTGCCGTGGTTTTACCGTCTACGGCGGCGGGTAGACTGTGCGCCTCCTTAGGAACACTCATCCACTGCCGAGGTTCCTGTTGCGCTTTTTGTTCTTGCTCTGTCTCGTCCAGATCGCTTAAATCAAAAGTGGATTCAACGATGAGTTGGGCCGCTTCCCGACCAATACCGCGGCTTGCTTCCACCAAGCAATCGTACAAAGGATCCAGTTGGTTGATTACATTCGCTTCAAAGCTGGAATACAGCAATTTACGTGCGCCGCGCGGCCAATCCATGTCATCTGCTGTCGCGACTAATGCTTGATGCAAGCCCGTAGGCGCAAGCGCTTTGTTATCAATCCCCAGATCCACAATGAGGCGAACCCGGTTCATACGCGCATCAATTTCCGCTATACGCTTGAAATATTTGGTTTCCGCAATCAACAAGGCTTTCGCCATCGCAATCAGACTGGCATTTGCGCGCTCTGTTTCGCTGTGATCAGCAAAATTCGGGGCAGCCTCGGCATGAAAAACCCGCTGCTCTATATGACGCAACAAACCCGCTTTCCACTGCTCAGCTTGCTGTTTCATTTTACGTGCCACTTCCGCATTTTTGCGGATATCGGCATTATTGTGGTCGGCGCTGTCAGGACGCAGCAGTAAAACCTGAGTTTGCTCAATAAAACGGGTGAGTACCGGTGACAACTCGCGCGCGACCAATCCACGTAACTGTTCCAGCGCATCGCTCTTTAGGCGATCCAATTCTGGCGAGCCCTTCAATGCGGCCTTAAAGCGGCTCACCATTGTTTTTGAATCAAATTCATCGGATTTATTACGACCATTATTCCCCCGCTTGGCAGTTTACCTTGGATCAAGGCGAACTTGCTGATTACCACATCAAATCGTCGGGGACTTCAAAGTCAGCATACGGATCATCCTCTGCGGCGCCTTGTTCCGATGCGGGCGTATCCGGCAACCACGTCCTATTGGGAATCTTCTCGTGCAGTTGCCTCGCAACGGCGATGGGCAATAAATGGTACTTGCCATCGAAAGAAACGATGCCCAACTTCCCAAGACTCATTTCTCGACGTTGCTCCGCCCCCAAATACAAATGCTCTACCGCCTTCCCCATGCTGAAATGAAAGGCAGGGTCGTCGTCGCTAGGCGGCTTTTTCTGCAGCCCGTGGCTTGCCAGTAGTTGGCGCACCCAATCGGCCTGTTCGCGCGCTTTGCGCTGCGTTTCTCTCTGCGCATTGAGCTCACGATCTTTCTCTCGCTTATGCGCATCAAACGCTTGCAGCTCTTTATCACGCTTAGATTTTTGCTGCTTTCGCACTTGCGTCGCTTGCTGACCTCGCGGTTTCTTGCTGCGCGCTTCGTGGGCCTGCTTTTTGCTCACCAACCCGGCTTTAATGAGTTGGTCTTTAAGGGAAGTACTCATGTTCTAGATGCAATCAGTATGTGCGGCAATATTAGCCCGCCTAGTAATTCGGTGGATCCAAACGCCACAATAGGCGCGCGCATCCAGATTTGATTTGATCCCAAGTATCGCCGAATTGCACCGCCAAGATACTGCCTGGAGAAAATCCACGGCAGGCTTGCGGCTGAAGCAAGCTGCTTCCTAACCATGAGATACCCGGATTATGCGCCACAATAAGCGCACTACAGATGCCGTCATCGAAGGCACGCAGTGGCGTGAGTAGGCCGCCTAAATCAGCATTGTAGTAATCCTCACGAAATTCCACGCGCTGTAGCGTTAGGTATTCGGCGGTTTGCCGGGTTCGAATCGCAGCGGACACCAGCGCTATTTGCGGAGAAAAATCATCTCGCTCGGCCAAGCAAGCAGCCAAACACGCAATTTGCACACGCCCTTGAGCGCTTAATTCACGTTCGTAGTCAGCTTTGATACCGCTATTACTGGCATCTTCCGCCAGTCCGTGGCGTAACAAATACAAGGTCTTGCTCATGTCCTTCCCTGTTTGGTGCAAAATATTGCCTTCTCCCAGAACTCCGGCATAGCCCCTTGGACCCGAGCCCCCAGCTACCCCAGCAAACAGCCCGAATCGTCCTCATAAGCGGCGGCACAGCTATGGCCGCTAGTGCTCGTGTACTGAAGCAGTATACGAATCGTAGCTGCCACTTTCTAAGCCCGTTTGATTCTGGCGGCAGTTCCGCAGAGTTCCGACACCACTTTGCGCTACCCGCAATGGGCGATTTACGCAGTCGCTTGATCGCCCTGGCCGACGAAAGCTCAGAATTACACCGCCAGCGCGCGGCGTGTTTATCTCAGCGCATGGGAGCCAATGAATCACAGCCTCTCAAAACCCTACAAGAATGGCGTAATCAGGCAGGAGCACTTGGTCAGGGAGAACCCATTTGGGATGATTTGCTCGAAACCACGGTAAGTTTCGCAAAAAAACTACCCGCGGACTTTAATTGGTCACTCGCCAGCTTGGGCAATTTAGCAATGGCAGCCGCCATGGTCGAAGCCAATTTAAGCTTGGACAGCGTTACATCTCACATGCACAAGTTGCTGCGCTGCCAGGGGCAAGCGCGCTGCATCGTCAGCGATCCCTTGCATCTGCGCGTACGTTTACACAGTGGCCGTAACGTGATTGGGCAGCACCGCATCACCGGCAAGCAACATCAAACATTGAACGAAGCCATCGATGATCTCGCTTTGTGCCAAGACACCGACGAGGGCGTGCCGGCAAGCTGCCAAATCGATGACGCCACCAGCAGC
>JBPOFU010000072.1:0-15019 GCA_051252075.1 Oceanococcus sp.
CATCCGTGTCATATAGAAACTCACCTTGAGCCTTATGAAATAAACGTGGAAAAGCGCGCGCATAACTTTGCACTTCTGATTCAATTTCTTCGAATATTTTCATGTGTATATTTCTCTATTAACTAATTTTAAATGGGCCGATACGCAATAAATGCTCGTCTGCATGCTGTCCATCGAAATGTTGTTCTCGAGAGAAGTGCAATTGATGATTTAAATCTGCATTTATCGCGGCTGCAAAACTACGAAACAGCGCCCAAGACGCTTCGTTGTCCGGTGTGATGGTGGTTTCCAGAAATCGCAGATCTGCGTTCTGCGTGCGGCTCAAAATGTGCTGGATCATGCGCCTTGCGAGACCTTGCCCACGGCCCTGCTCATCAACCGCAACTTGCCACAGGAAAAAGGTGTCTGGGCGTGCCGGAATGCGGTATCCGGAAACAAACCCCAGCAATTCGCCGTTTTGCTCAGCAGCTACCGCCGTGTCCGAAAAATGACTGGCCTGCAAAAGATTGCAGTACAGCGAGTTTTCATCAAGCGGGGTACAGCGGGCGACCAATTTGTGTAAATTTGCGCCATCTTCGGCACGGGGAGGACGCAGTTGAATGGCGTCGCAACCTGACGGTTTACCGTCTTCTAACATCGTATAATTTGGCTACCAAGATTCAGCTGCAACTCGCCAAGATTGATGAGGTATACGGTGCGGCCAAATTACTGACCTGATCAGCCAACAAGGGCAAAAATGACGTATACGATACGGGTAATTGGCGAGAATAATTCTCCAGCCTTACCCCCAATTCAGGCTTGGTTATTAATTGCAAGCAGTGGGCGATTTTTATGGCATCCCATGTGAATTGCCACAACAAAAAAATCGCAATTGGATCGTATAGAAGCCAACCCTTAGAAGTGAACGACACAGAGTAGCACATTTAGCTTCTAAAGGCTAAATGATGCGGCAATTACACATTGAAATGATAGGGTTTTTTAACTTAAATGACGCTAGCATGGACTAAATTGCAGCTTCATTAGCGACCGCGGTACGCTTGCTGCTGCTTGATGCCTTTTCGCACTAACGCTTTATGCAGAGCAAGTAAAAAGAGGGGATATAAGCTAGACATCTTGGCCAAAAAACCACGGGAACGGGGCAGTAGAATTTCCAATGGTGCTTTGCCAAGCACCTTGTTAATGACCGCGTCACTGATGTCTTCAACAGTTAAGGCTTTGCTGCCAGAAAAGGTCATTGCCGCCTGCTTGTAATTTTGCTGCAAATCCAGCATTGGCGTTTCCACGGCATCCGGACACACGGTAGAGACATAGACACCATGTTCACGCAACTCCACTGCTGCCGACAGGCTAAACCCACGCACCGCGAATTTTGAGGCTGAATACAGGCTCAGGCCCGGCACTGGCGATACGCCCGCCAGCGAGGCGATATTCACGATATGGCCAGCGCCTTGCTGCTTCATCCGCTTTGCAGCCGCACTGGTGCCGAGAATCACCCCTTTGGTGTTGATGTCCAGATGAAAATCCACATCTTCACTGTTGATTTCCCAGCTATACCCCGGCCTAAGAACTCCGGCCACATTGAGCAACACGTCCAAACGCCCCCACGCGTCGACGAGGTTTTCAATCACTTCGTCCCAGCCCTGGGCATCGCGAACATCCAAAAGCTGGGTACGCAATTTGTCAGCGTGCCCACGCTCTTGCATCTCTTCACTCAACTGCCGCAGAGCATCACTTTGCACATCGACTGCAAAAACACGCTCGCCCTGATCTAATAGGCGCTCTACCAAATGACGCCCAATACCGCTGGCCGCGCCAGTCACTATAAAATTCTTCATGTGTTGATCTCGAACCGGCTATGCCTGCTCTCTTATGCCTGCTCTCTAATGTAGTCCGCAACTTGGGCCAAACCCTGAGCATACGACACGGGTGGTAGGTAACTCAGTTGCTCGCGAGCTTTATCAATAGGGATGTTATGAGCGGCACCGACCAGCGCCAAAGCTTCTTTGGTCAGCGACGGAGCTGACTTTCGTTTCAACAGCGCCCACCAAATGAACTCACCGGCGCTCGCAACTGCGTTGGCCAACCACAAAGGTATCGAGCTGGGTTTTTTCAAGCCCGCCATCTTTGCCACGTCACCAAAATAGCGCTTCCAAGTGACTTCCGAGCCATCCAAAGCGTTATAAGTTTGACCTATGGCTTGTGGCAGCGCAGCGGCCCTCACTATCACCTCGACCACATTGTCGACATAAACCATGCCCGCATTGAAATCACCGCCGCCGATCAAAATTGGCAGGCCCTTACGCATTTTATCCAACACATCGCGCACCCAAGGCGTCGGACCTGGTCCATACACATTGCCGGGGCGCACCACACTCAGTTGCAGGCCATGCGATTCAACCAATTGCCACGCCAAGCGCTCTTGCGCCTGCTTAGCACGTGAATAAGCGCCAGCGGCGACACCATGGGCATGGCTCTCATCGCAACGCTCGATGGCAATGGCGTCGCCATACACCACGATGCTGGAAATCAGCACACTGCGTGCCTGGACTCGAGCGGCAGCCTCTAAAACATGCACCGCGCCGCCAACGGTCACCTTCTGATGCGCCTCGACGGGAAAGCCGTCACCGACCAAACTGGCCAAATGCAGCACAGTTCCAATACCTTGCACAGAACGATCTACGCTTTCGCGATCACATATATCACCACGGAAAATCTCCACTTCGTCCGGCATAGCAGCATTAATTGCTTCACCCGGCAAGACAAAGGCACGCACCTGATTGCCATCGTCAACGAGGCGCCGCACCAAGCGCAAGCCTATAAAACCGTTGGCACCGGTTACTAATACTGGCTTATCAAAGTGAAATTTTTCCGCCATGAGATCATGTTTGCACTGGAACTCGAGCGCCCACACTGCCCAAGAACGTAGCGAGGTTCAAGCCAGCGAAGTATTCCGGCCCAAAAGATGTCGGCTTTAGGCACTAACCTCACCGCTTTATCGCTACTTTATCCAGACATGCCAACGAACAGCACAGTGAACTATAGCGATTACACTAAAGCGCGCAGCTGATTTGCACGCCATTGTTGGCATCCAGTACGGCACGCGGCTATTACCCGAAAATCAAATCTGACAGGACGATGAACGCAATCAAAGGGCAGATATATACGAATTATTGTCCAAACAATATATACAGCTTTCCATTTCCAAAACTTCCATTGACATAGGCGCGGTACCCTCCCAATGTGAAATCAGGATTTCCATCATTGTTAAAATCACCAATGCTGTCCACGCTGCGTGGATCTGCAGTTATCCGGTCACTGCTGTGCTCACCATAAATTACTGATCCTTGGCTAGCTGACGGAACGCCGACACGTATCTGCCCATCGACAACACCATCCTCCGCATCCAGTGCTGCTAGCGAATCGCCGCCAAATATAACGCGTACAGCACCCGCATATTTATCTCTCACACTGTTCGATGCGTCACTATCACCAATTAACAATTCGGCAGCTTCATCACCATTGCGGTCGCCAATCATGGTCACCATTCTGATGATGTAAGCACTGGAGTTGATCTTCAACCCGGTGTTTTTGTTGAGGCTATTTAGGTCAAACACACCCTGAGGTGCATCAAAGCCATTTGGCGTTGTATCGACACTGCGTCCGTAGATGACGAAGATAGATGACTCGCCATGACTGCGCGTCACCAAATCATTGATACCGTCACCATTCAAATCATGTCCACCATTCGTGCTTTGACCCAAAACACTACCGCTAGCTATTCCATCAATAATAAAACCGTTGGCGCCATCAAAGTACTGCGCGTTTACAACGGGGAACTCTCCGTCGCTGGCTGTATCTTTACCGAACACCACCAAAATTCGCCCTCGATAGCTTCTGTCGGGATCATCACTTCTCTCTGCGTAGGGCATAGCAAGAGCAAAATCATCGATATTATCGCCATTAAAATCGCCCAAAGGTGCTAAGTGAAGAACATGGAAATCATCACCTGTACGACCAAATGCAAGCTCTCCATCTATAACAAAACCGTGCTCTACGCCTAAATTCTCTATCGAGGCCACACCATCTGTTGTTCCATCTGCAACATCCAAAGCGGTTAATTTCGCTGCCCCACCATAAATTACATACGCTTTACTTATGAATCCAGAGAGGACTCGCGCGGTAATTGCAAAGTCAGGAACGTTATCGCCATTGACATCACCAATGCCCCGAACATCGCCCCCGAACTGGTCTTCAGTGCTATCGGCACGCCCCTTGATCTTCAGACCAGATGTTTCGTTGATGTCGGAAACAGCCAATTGCCCGTCTTCGTTTTTATCCAAGGCAGCCAAGTTAGCCGCACCGCCATAAACGACATACACGCTGCCTTTGTCATCGTTCTCTCCAGTTGCTGCGACTGCAAAATCAACATCCCCATCTCCGTTGATGTCGCCTAAGCCATCCACTGCTATTCCACCATCGCCATTGTTCCTCAAAGGTCCGATGACATAGCCAATATCGCCTTTTAACTCAGTAGTCAGGGTCTGCAACGCTGGACTAGCTCTTCCTAACCAAATGCGCGCTGCTTCATCGCCACCAGAGGCGCCGTTCACTGAGCCTCCGGCAATGACGTCACCAAAACCGTCGCCATTGACATCACCTGCCGCACGTACCACACGACCAACTTGCCGACCATTGGTATAAATAGGGTCATCCGGATCACCGGCCAAAATGGCACCTTTGCTGGTATCCAACAAATTCAGGCAGAAACTTCCACCTACACCGGTATTTTCTGAGATATGAATAATTTTGTTATCGAAAAACTCATAGCTATCTCTACCACCGTTCTCCCGCCCTCCATCATCAGTCAATCGCATTTTGAATTTGGCGATACCTTGTGCACCAGCTGCCGGTGTAAAGCTAAGATCCCCATTCACGCTTAAGCTGGGCTCAACCTCGAACAACAGAGGTTGATCAAGACTGGACAATTCAAAGCTCAATACCTGATCGGTTTCATATCCAATCGCTCCCGGGCGTATATTCGTAGCCCATCCCGGCATCGTTACGGGACTATTACCAGCTGGGGTACAAACACTCGGTCCAGGGATGAAGTAAGGCGCGTCATTCACTTCGCTAACCGTAACGGTAACCCTAGCCCGCGCCGTTCTTCCGGTTCCGTCATCGACAATATAGTCCGCTGCAGCGTTGCCAATCTCGTTGCTGCTAGTGCGGAACCGCAAAGCTCCATTGGAAATACTAAAAGTACCTACCGAAGCTGGATCAACGTTCTCGACGAGAATCACCGTTAGCGTATCGCCATCAACATCATTGTCATTTTCCAACACCGCCAATGTCGTGAAACCGGAATCTTCTTTGACCGTAAACGCGTCTGCTGCGGCTGTTGGGTCATCAGCTTGGGCATTAACAGTAACCGTCAAGGTTCCGATATCCGAGCCGCCCTTGGCATCGGCAACGGTGTAGGCCACCGAAAATTGTCCGAAATAGTTGGGCGCGGCGGCATATTCCAACTGATTATTCACAATGGAAACACTACCCGCCACAGGGTCGCTAAGCGGTCCCAAACCATTCAAAACTAGAGCATCGCCGTTGGGATCACTGTCGTTAGCCAAAACGTCTATGCTGACCGCATTGTCATCTTCATCCAGTGAATGGCTGTCTGCCACAGCCACCGGTGGGGAGTTCTGGGTATCGTCATCATTGATAGTGATTCGAGCGGCGTCTCTACCGATAACGGCCGGGCCACTAATCGAAACTAGGTTCACTAGTAGGGATTCTGCGGATTCAGGCGTGTCATCATCGATGATGGCAATATCGACTGTCGCTGCCAATTGCCCAGCGCTAATCGTCACCTGCGGGCTGGCTTGATCGTAATCACTGCCAGACTGAGCGGTTTCGTCTGCGGTAGCCAGTTGAAGCTGCACATCCTGCGTGGTCACTTGGCTTAGCCGAACATTAAGCTGAGCCACTGTCGCATTTTCAGCCACGATGGCATCGTCAATCAGCACCTGAACACTAGGCTGCAGGCTACCAATGACCTCGATACTGACACTGTCATTTGCAATTGTCTGCGCGTCGCTTGCGGTCATCGTTACGGTGTATAAACCGGCATTTGTGAATCTCTGGCGTACTGCTTGGCCCTGCTTGTTGGCTAAGCCCGCACCAAAGCTCCAATCAAAGCTAATTTGGTTAAGTGCGCTAGAAAAGCTTTCTCCCGCTACCGCCATAAAATCAACAGGCACACCAGCAGCAACAGAGATTTTTGTCCCCGGCTGAACAATCGCCGCAGCCAGTGCGGAGGAACAGGCATCGCCTATTCCGTCATTTCCGCGCCCACCATTAAGCTGTGCATGGCTGCGGGTATCCGCTTGATCACCATTGGGTGTGTTCGGGCAATTATCTAAACCATCAGCTACGCCATCGCCGTCGGAATCAGCCGAGCTGGCAACCAAGCAGCGGTTGTCAGCATCTGCAGGGCACAAATCAACTTGGTCGGCCCAACCATCACCATCACTATCAGCCAGCTCGGGCTGGGAAAACCCTTGAGAATTTTCCAATTCAGCCAAACCCAAAACCCCGTCTCCATCCGGATCGCTATTCGGATCAAAGTTGGCATTTATATAGAGCTCATCAGGCGTAATCAATGCCATACGCAATGCAAAAATTTCTTCTGGCGTTGCGCCACGCATCACCTTAAATAGCTGATGTTCGGTAGTGGGAATGGGGTCGTCTAGCAAAATTAAATCAGGCCGCGCCATGGCTTGAGAAAAGCGCTGCTTCAAGCCAGATAATGCGCCAAGAGGCTCAGCCAACACTTGCAAACGCTGATACAACCTAGACCAGCGGATCGACTCAGCACCTGCCGGCATCGCCGCCAGCAATTTATGACTCAGCTGTGCATCAAATCCGGTATCTGGGTTGCCCGGCAGTAACAAGGAATCCAAAGGTTGTTGCATCCAGTCCAGCAAACCCGTCAGGAATCCAATGTGCGCTGAACTGCTGGGGCTTACCTTTAACGCGTCGGTGTCTTCAAGATCGACCAGCAGATGACCTTTCAAATATAGGCGGTAACAGGTCAACCAGGCGGCGCCATCCGCACTACTTTCGCAACCCGAAGCGAGCGGCGTAGGGTCAGCAACGGACGGCAGCCATGCCAACAAAACGCGCGGGCCGCGTTTTAGCGGATCGTTTACGTCCGCTTGTTGAGCACGGACCATGAGCGGAAGCCCTGCACCCAAACGCCAAACATTCAAACCATTTAGCGTTGGCAGTCGCCCTTGAGCTAGCGCTTGGCTATACAGACGACGGCGCTGCCACGGAGCGATTTCGTCTTCCAGCAAGACCTTGAGCGAAAAGCCCCGCGATTCCGGCAGCGCTTGTTGTTCAAAGCGCACCCGACCGTAAATATCGACCGCGCTGAGATCTGTCAGGTTCAAAGCCGGAGACTGTGCATCATCGGTGAAAAGCTCACCGGCCACACGATATTCCACTTCATACAAACGCTCCGCAGTCGGCTCACTACCGAATTCTCTAGGCACCGGAGCTGCTGGTTTACCGAGTGGGTCGTTAACCGGTGGTGGATTGGGGTCAACATCATTCGGGTCGGTATCGCGAAATTCTATTTCGTCGTAGTCGCTCCAACCATCACCATCACTATCCTCAGGGAAAGAACCAGCCACATCTGGATCGGTTCCTCGGATCAATTCATCGAGATCAGGCCAGCCATCTTGGTCGCCATCAAACCGAAAACCGGCTTGCGAAAAATCCAAACCCAGCTCTATTTCAATGTGATCGGGAATGCCGTCACCGTCGGCATCTCGCTGATGAAAATCTTTGCCTACCACCGTGTAGCGCTGACTTAAAACTTGGCTAACGCGACCAGACTGGCGCACCAGCACATCAATACGATAGTCGTTCTTAAGCGTCAGTAAAGTCTCGGCACTGAATTCCAAAGTTGCGGCCGAAGGGGAGCCTTGCGCCAGCAATTGATAATCAGCCAAGTTGCTGGAAACACCCTGGCTATCCGCTGCAGCTCCCTGCAATGTGCGCAGGAAAATTTCCAGACTGGACATATCCGGCTGACCCGCCGTTTGCCCGGCAAGCGCGCGCACGGTGAGGCGACTGGTGCCTTGGAGTTCGCCGCCGCGTGGATTGATTTGCGCACTAGGATTTTCGCCGCCGCCAATCGCTTGAGCCGCCTGCAAGCCCATCAAAGAAAACGCTGGTCCGTGCAAAACGGTAGAGGGCAAACTGCCATCACCGGCATTAATGAGCAACATATTGAATGGCTGCACAGAAAAATTTGTACTGTTCGCCGTGTTGGGATCATCAGAGCCATGCTTTAACTCAACGGAATTCCCTGATTGAGTCGCGGCAATGGCCCATTCACCGATATTGAATGAACGTGGCTGCCCCCCGCCATTGGGATAAACCCATACGTTGGCAGTGTCGCCTTCGATGAGCGGAGATGGCGATGCCCAAGTAAGGGCACTGATGGATGCCAATACAACGCTAGCCAAGCCTGCTTTAATTGTTGTCATGGTTTTCATTGGATCACCATCCAATTGGTCCGGCGACTGTGTGTGATTTCCCCATTGCGGTCGAACCACACCAGCTCGTATCTGTACTGCTGATCCGCTCGATGCGGATATCGATCCTCGAACGCCAGTTGATAGCGTAAATCGTTGTTTTGCGAGCTAGGCTGAAACCTTGCATCCGTATCTAGCAGTACCGCTATATAAGGGTCGCGAATCATAGACAACTGCGCTTCGCTGCCATTTTGATCTTGTCGATCGGTATCGCAGTACAGGCGATCGACCAAAGGTGAGATCTGGTAAAAGTCACCCTCTTCACCACTGGCACCTTGTCGGCTTTGGCGGTAGGCGACAAATCCAAGCTGCCCATCTAAGCTCTGGCGATAATGGCCACAAATGCTGTTGTTTACGTCTTGTGCTGGCCCTTGTGCCTGACATATCCGTTGAGGGGTCACCTTGCACTCGCCGGCACCTGCTTGGCTGCATTGCTCCTGTGCATTGGAAAAAGATCCAAAATCTTGGCCAGGGGCTGAGGCAGCTAAACCTCCATCAAGCCCTATTCCTTCCACTCGGGCTGCGTCGGTACAGCCAGCAACAGCCTGCGGCAAAGTCTGTGGCACAGTTAATGGAATTAGGGGTGCCGCAACGTTTGTGGAATAACGTGTTGGCAATACTGCACCTTGCGATGGAACAGCGCGTTGTGGCCACGCCATGTACTCCGGTAACGGCTGACTAGGCGGGGTGCGCTCGGCACAACGCAGGGGCGAGCTGATAGAAACCGCATTGCTGGAATCCTCCCAAGCCCCTACCCCAACAGTGCGTAAACGCACACAATATTCCTCCACATCTTGGCTTAGCGGACCGATATCCAAGGCCAGCGTTTGCGGGATAGCCGAAAGATTATTGTTGTTGGCGGTTTCGTCTCTACGCCCTACTTTCAAGCGTTTGTTGTTCACATCCGCCACATCAAGAGCGCCCAAACCGCCATCCGCATGGCTAACCATGGTGGAAACAACGGGGCTAGATGTGACATCACTGCCTGCGAACAACTCAATGATAGTCGCGCTGCTACGCTCGCGTGGGCGACGCCATTCAACAAGGGCTTGCTCGCCAACGAATGCCAGCTTTGTAGGCTGCGGCGGCGCAGGTCTCGGTCTGCCATCGGCGACCTGTGGGAAACAGCCCAGCGACAGTTGCGGAGAAACTCGATTATTTTCGTTGTGCAAGGTGGCGGAATAACACGGCAGTTCACCCAGTTTCATACTTGGCACAAAGATGGAAAAGAAGCCTTCGAAGGGATGACAAACCGTTTCTAGCTTGCGTGGCTGCCCAGCAAAATTTTGCCACACAGTAATACAGCTATTGGCATCCGGCTTGGCGTAAAAAGATTGCTTATCACCGGAAGATTCTCCAGGCTCCTGCTCGCGGAAAGGTGCATTGCAGCTGCCGTTGTCTTGCTGAAACAACACCGCTGCCTGATTTGAGCTACACGCCTGCCAGTCAACTCCAGAAATATTTTCTCGGCCCAATGCGGACTGGTTATCACCCCAGTAAGTTACTGCCAATGCGTTGTCCAGCACCGCAGTCTGATCCTCGCATTGCCGTGCTAAAGCATTGCATTCTTGTTGGCTGAGTTTCAGCTCTCGATCGGAGCCGAAAGCCTCAGCAAAGGATTTACGTACGATCGGTAACAGCAGTGGTGAACTTATAGCCTGTTGATGGCTAGAAACCCCATCCTTGGCACAAGACAAACTAATACTGTCCGCATCCAAAGTTTCATCCAAAGCCACCACGGGGCCTGCTGTTTGAGTCTCACTACGCGTTCTGTAATCGAGACAATCCTGATTTCGAATGGCGGGAACAATCTTACCTGCCAGCGCATCACGGGCCGGCAAAGCATAATTATTGTATTTCGCTCGAATAGGCGGGCTAATACGGCTGATATTTTGCGGATTGCCATTGTTGTCTAAGCGACTAAAACTGGCCACTCGATACCAAAAAATCTTCCCCGGACTGAACGCTGGTTGGTCGTCCTTAAACTCAACTTCCAACTGGCCGTTCGTCGCCTGAACCTCTCGTGCCAAAATGGGAAACTCAGGCGCTATCCGAAAACTTGGGCCACCTCGGTTTAGCGTCGCATTACAAGCCGTACCCGGTCCGCTACTTTTAACTTGGTTGGCGTTAGCCTCGCAGGCGCCATCCAATCCGACTACGTCTCGGCATTGAACGGAATAGTCACGCTCGGCGTGGTTAGGGTCACCATCGACAGCATCATCCGAGTAACCATCGCCGTCGCTGTCCATGAATCTTGCCGCTTGGTCGAACCGCTCGAAGCGATAAACCAAATAACCACCGACATCTAAATTCACTTCCCGCGGCGTGGCCACACCGCATTGTTCGTCTTTATCGACCCAGGCCACACGCTGGCTACTGCGCGCCGTATCGGCGTTGCAAATTTTTCGTGTTGCCCCGTGGCGCTGCAGATAATTGGCCACGTTGACGGCATCCCAACGCAGCATCAGCTCATCTTTTTCACTGTTCTGTCGCAGACTGATTTCCCAGGGCGCTTCAGGTTTGAGCAAATCAGGCACAACCACCCGCGTGACCACGGTTGGGCCGTACTGACCCGCATAGTCGCGTGGGACCAGGTAGTAATCCCGCGCATCACCCGGCTGTAGATTCGCGGCATTGAGCTCAATGCGCGTTTGCCGATGTTGCACAAAATCCTGCTCAGTCTGACGGGCAGAAACCACGACCGCCTGATCATTCACTTTCTCCAGACCATCCAAGTGAATCTGACCACGCGCATCGTGCCCAGACGAACGCGCCAAGCTGGCAATATCCAAAGCCACAGGTGCTACGTTGGCGTCGACATTATCGCGACTGCGGTACAGGTCGTAGCCGGACACCGCCAAGCTGGCCAGAAAGTTATCCAGCGCCGTCGATTGCGGCGGGTTTTGCCCGATGGGGCTCAAACCACCGTGCGTCCAAGTGAGCGCAACGCTGCCGTGATCCAAGCTGTACTCAGGCGCATCGCAACGCGCCGTGTGAACCTGCCGAAAATCTGCAGCAGGCGGCACGGGACGGTGGCTAGCATCGACGATTTCAATACGCCCCAAACGCACGCTGACATCATTACCACCGGAATCTTTGCCGAGACCGCGCAGCTCGTAAATGATGGGATAACTTAAACCTGCGACATCGCGATCCAAATACGCGCGATAACGTGCCCTGGCAATATTGAAATCAAGGCGCGAGGCCAACTGATTCCACAAGGGATCGCTCTGCAAACGATTATGAATAACGCTTGCGAAGTTTTGATTATTGATCTGACTGCCGCCAGTTTGTGCAGCGGCCTCATCACTGAGCCGAGCCAACATCTCCGCTTTGCGTCGCCCCTGCCCCGCTTGGTTATACAAATCCTTAATTTCACTGGCAGACATCAAGCCTTGTGCAGGACCTCGAAAAACCGGCAACGCAATGCCATTACGTAAAAGTTCCACTTCAGTGATGTCACTCGGCAGATCTTGCTCGATGCTATCCCAACGCAAATACACAGCCGGCACCGTGCCTGCATCATTGCTTAACGATCCCAGCGCTTGCTGGCTACCCAGAAAGTAGAACTGGTCCGACTGTGCTTGGGCAGGAGAAATGCCCAGTGTTAATACCGATAACAGCGCAAAGCCAAACAATTTATAGTTAGGAGTCATCATAGAAAATTTCATTTTTGTGGCCCCTTAGTGAATGGCTGAAGGTTCAGGTGTGCTTAAAGACCAACCCTGCGAGTAAGTCGCAGAGAAAGACGCATCCCCTGTACCGCACCAATCGTCTTGCCTGGATCTTCGTACGCTAGTCCAGGTCGATGGACTGCAATCCCAACCAATACCAGCCACTCCAAACCCTTCACCCTTGAAGCTGAAGGTATCGCCAACCAGTTGTCCGTAAGCGGTCACTTGACCACGCAATGCAGCGATACAAGCCAACTCGCCAAAGGCTCCACCACCGAATATGCCGCCGATAACCAGTGGCGTCCGATTGATAACCCAACCACCCACATCGGCGCCAACGCCCACGGTTAAGGCACAGCCGTTAGACCAAATCGGCACGCTGGCACCGGCCCGAATAAAGGCACCGTCGAAGCGATTACCAAAATCGACGAAGCTGGCGGCTTCAGGATCCAGTGTTTCTAGTACTTCAAAGTTGCAAGTACGCCCCACCAAAAATGCCGCTTCCGCGGAGATGGAATCTACCGTCACAGCGGCTCGCGCCCCCATGTATGACTCAAGAGAACCAATACCTGCAGCCACAGCCATGTCGTAAATCTTGAAGGCTTGGAAATCCAAACCACCGCTGGTGGTTATAGCGCCTGCTACACCCAGTGGTAAGCCGCCATCCAGGGTAAAGCCCAAACTAATATTTTCGGCAGTAATCTCACCGACACCAAAGTTGAAAGGTAAATCACTGGCAGAAACACGCACGTCCAGCAAAGACCCTAGATCTCCACCATCTAAATCCATGCAACCTTCAGCTTTACCGTTGGCGTTCCAGCTTTCAAGATCTAAGGCAGCTGCAAAACCCCAAGAGGTGTCTTCGTCTGCCCCACCAATTTCGAATCCAGCATCTATGTGGGCGCGATACAGCTCATTGCCTTGGATAACCGCATAGCCATCCATAGAGGCGGCAAACATGCCCCAATCATCTGCACCCACCGCGGCACTGGCATCGGCCAACAAGGCGTTGGCTTCTTCCTCGGCCACGGCGATGACCTCACGCAAAGCCAGATTGAGCTGTGCATTGATATTGAGATTTACACCGGTGGCTTCGTCGACTAATTCTGCAAACAATTCATTAAAGTCGGATAGCAGGGTCTCAGCACCTTGTGAGGCCAGTAATAGATCAACGAACTGATCACGCAACTCATCGGCGGTGGGTGCAGGTAGAACTCTTAATGCGGCATTCAATGACGCGGTCATATCGGTACGGGCTTGACTCAGCAAGCTATCCAGGGGCGCTCTCACCTGTTGAGTGAGATAACCGATCAGACCTTTGCCTTCACTGGTAACAAAAGCGGTAGCTTGCTCCTCTTCTGAGGCAACGTTGCTGTTCAATGCCAGTAACAGCGCGTTTTGCTTATCTACCAAAGCGCCTGCATAAGCTAAGGGCTCGCCCAACTTGTCGTCCAATAGTTGCGCCACATAGCTGTCAACTTCTTCTATATGAGCTTTAACACTGGCAATTTTGTCAAGCACGCTGGAAGCCGAGGTGACATCGTGTACGTCTTGATCGGTGGGCGCAAGATCCAAAATAAACTCGTTGATCAATAGCGCATAGCCATTGAATTCTGCATCAACGGTAGATTGATAAGTATCCAGTATCGAACTGTAAGCTCCGATCTCTTCAACCACGGGACCAATAAACAAACCTTGCACCAAACTGTTATCGCAAATGGCAGAGGCCTTTAGCTGCCCTAAACGATCTTCAATGCCGTCTAAGAGATTATCCGCACTGTCTTGTATGGATAAGATGGCCTGGTCGACCGTATCGCTCACCAAGCCAACCGATTCGCCCATGTCGGCAATCAAGCCCGCCAGATTTGATAAATCGCTCATCGCCTGACCCAGCGATTGCAATCCGTTGATGACCGCAGCAGCGCTGCGGGTGAAGCTATGGGGGTCGGGTGCAGAAAAATCGAAATTGAAACTCGGGGCATCAAAGTCGAACTCGGGGCTTGCTACATTGGGCACTTGTACGGTCGGCAAGCTAATGCCTTGGAATTGGGATTTAGCACTAATGCCATCAAGAAATTGACATTGCTGATTGCTTGCAATCAAACCCAACAGGCTATCTTGGCCACCATTCGTCGCTGCTTGTAGTTGCAACAACGCAGCGCGTAATGGCCCCATTACATCAGCGACAGCCCCCAAAGCCATGTCAAAAGAACCATCGCTGAGCTCTGTCACCAAATCGCGGGCTTGTTGCTCTATATCGTCAATCTCATTCTCTAGATCTTCAATTGGCTGCAGAATTTCTTGGCTTAATCGAGCTTGCAGAGGTCTGAGTTCGGCGCGAAGCTCGTCCAGAGCCATTTTTAAATCCTGAGTCGCCTGACTCGTTGGGTCCTTGATGAATTCCTGTTGATACTCTTCTAAAGTACTGTTTAATTCATCAATCACACCATCCATATCGACAATTACATCAAGCAGAATGGCGTCCAATTCACCAGAAAGCGTCTTCTCTAAATCATCGATGAGCACTTCAATGGGTGAACTCACTCTATCGACAACACCAATCGGCAAGGATTGCAGTTGGTTGAATCCACCAGCAATTTCTGCAAATGGATCTACGCCAGACAAAGGGCCACTGATAATTTGGTCGATACCCAAATTTAAGGTGGTTCTTAACAAATCCTCCAAACCTGGGCCGGTAAATTGAGCCAAAGGATTCAAGCCTTTAATCAGTCCACCTAGGCT
>JBPOFU010000073.1:0-14953 GCA_051252075.1 Oceanococcus sp.
GTGCCGGTGTTCGAGCCGCCACCGGCACCGCCATTGGACCCGCTGGCGTTGCCACCATTGGCAGCGGTGAAGCTACCGCCACCACCTCCACCACCATTTCTACGGCCATTACCTCCGGACGCACCGATGCTTGCAAAGCCGCCGCCAAAGCCGCTGCCGCTGGCGTTGGTCGCATTTGCGCCCATGCCTGCACCGCCGGTCCAACAGCAGGCGCGCACAATACTGCCGCCTTCAGCGCTGTTGCCATCGAGGGTGACGCTATCGAGGCTGACATTGCCCTGGCTGAAAATCGCCCCGCCCATGCCGGCGCCAGCACCACCAACATTGGCACTGCCGCCGCGGGCCAGGCCATTTTTGAGGGTCAGGTTTTTTAGGGTCAGCTTGCCTGCGCCGGGGCTGGTGTAGCCGAGGGTGCTGGCATTGAGTGGATCCGCACCTACATAGAAGAAGCGGAAGATGCTGTTGCCGGTGCGCTCAATGGTCGCGCCATTGCCTTCGATAGTGATGTCACTGGCAATCGCCGGCAGAGCGTTGGGGCCGTACCAAAAAAAGCGGTAGCTGGCCGGGGCCGCGTCACCGCCCTGATTGGGCGCGGTAAAGGTATAGCTTGCATCCGTTTGCAGCTCGATGATGTCCGCGCCATTACCGGCGGCACAATCGTCGTGCGAGGGATATTCGATGTTGGGGTAGGTTGCATCCTCGCCGACGCTGCCATCATTGGCATCGGCATTGGCGTTATCAATCGCCTCGATCAGCGAGCACTCGTTGTCTTCAGCCGTATCAATTGCGGTGGTGGTGACCGTGATGGTCGCTGCTTGGGCAGGCAGGGCGATGAGACCCAGGGCCAGCAAAATGACCGACAAGCCACGGCCCTGCTGGGAACGGGCAAGGCCGGTCAAAACTTTGCCCATCGGCAGGCGCTGCGTGTGTGGCTGGCTATTCATGGCCCCTCTCCTGGATTGCTTGGGCTGAGCTTGTTCTTTGCACGCCATGTACCTATTCCAATTGTTTACATTGATCACTGCTTCCCTGCCCATTGTTCAATCCTGATCGCGCAAAACCTTGCGCATAAACTCGGACAGCTGCGGAGTCGATTGAAACTGCGTTTTAAGACCCGATTGCACATGCTCAACGTCGCCACTAATTTCATCGGCAAGCGTTGATTCATCAGCATCCAGCTGCACCACAAATGCGTTTTGCGGCAGCCTGCCCCCCTCCCGGCGCAACGGTGGCTTTGTCTCTTGCATACATCCCCCTTCGGCTCTCATGGCACTATGTGCAGGGTTTGGGCGCGAAGTCCTGAGCAAACCTTGAGCAAAATGTGAAGAGGTCGTTTCGCTTAACGCTGCCGTGCGTATGCTCGAGTGATTAAACGTCGCCATTTGAGGACTGGCACTGTGCAAGAGCAAAATGTGTATGCAAGCGAAGGGCGCTAAGCCGATTTACACATATCGCAGACGTCAATTGCGGATTGAGCAATAAAGGTATAATTTATATACCATGTTTGAGTTCGATGAAGAAAAAAGCTCTGCCAACAAAGCCAAGCACGGCATCGACTTCGTTGAAGCGCAGGCTTTATGGACTGATCCCGATCTTTTGGAAATACCTGCACGGACGGATGATGAGCCACGCTACCTTGTGGTTGGGAGAATTGAACAGAAGCATTGGTCAACTGTAATCACTTACAGAGCTGGCAATATTCGGATCATCTCCGTCAGGCGATCCCGTCAAAAAGAGGTTGAGTTGTATGAAAGCTAAATCATTAGATCGAAAATTTGATGGCGGTGATGACATTACAGACGCTCTCGACCTGTCCAAAGCTCGCCGTCCCAATCAAGAGCAACGCCGCGTTAATGTGGATTTTCCTTCTTGGATGATCGACAGAATGGATCGTGAGGCGAAAAGGCTGGGTGTGACACGGCAGTCGATTATCAAAATTTGGCTGGCCGAACGATTAGAGCAATCAGGGCCTCATCGTGCTCCTTGGGTTTGAGGTAGAGCAACACTGCGCGTATGTCGGACTACGACTACGACACTGTAGGCTGGCATAAGACCGCAGGCCGTTGCCGGCATCGAACAACATCAGTGATCAGCCCATGAGCCCAGTAAAACAACAATTTGGCGATTATGAATTGCTTGGACCGCAAGGCCCGTTATTGGCTAAGGGCGAGTTCATTAAATTGCAACCCAAAGCCACCGCATTGCTTTGGCTGCTGCTGCAACGGGTCGGAGACATCGTTACCAAAGCTGAATTGCTGGACGCGTTGTGGCCGAATCAGACGGTGAGCGAGGAGGCCCTGAGCTTTCAAATTCGCAAGTTGAGGCAAGCGCTCGATGACAATGCACAGGAACCAAAATACATTGCAACGGTGCACCGTCTTGGCTTTCGCTTTGTGGGCACAGACGCAACGCTTAATCCGATTGATCCTCCATCTGGCAACGTGTTTGCCGCGCGACAATCCGAACTACAACAGCTGAATGATGCGGTTGCCGCTAGCGACGCCAGCAGTTGCAAACTGCTTTTTGTCACCGGCGAACCGGGCATTGGTAAAACCGCACTCATTCAGCACTTCATTGAACAGCAGAACGCAGGCATTTTGGTCGGTGTGGGCCATTGCCACGAACACAGTAAGGGGCGCGAACCGTATGGGGTTTTATTGGATGCTTTGGGCGGCATGCTGCGCCACGTTAACCATTCACAGCTGATCGAAGAACTGCGTAGTCAGGCACCCAGTTGGCTGGCACGTGTTCCCGGTTTGATGAGCGCGAATGAATCTCGCACCTTGAAAAACCCAACTAGCCGGCTCAATTCCGAACGCATGCTGGCCGAATGGCTGCAGGCTCTGGCCTGTTTATGCCGCTATTATCGACTGGTGGTGGTGCTGGAAGATTTGCACTGGAGTGATCCCGAATCCTTGGACATACTGGCCGCCACTGCGAAAGCTGCGGCAGGCTTACCGCTGTTGGTGGTGGCCAGCTATCGACCGGTCGATGCGATTTTGACGCAGCATCCCTCCAACACACTGAAGCAAAAGTTAAGCGCTGAAGGGCATGCCGTGGAGCTGGCCGTGCCCGCTTTCTCGGCTGATGAGGCCACGGTCTACCTTCAGGCCGCTTTGCAGCCCCGCGCGATATCCCAAGACATATGCCGACAACTGCATAAACGCAGCCACGGCCACCCGCTCTATTTGGCCCAATTGCTCAGCACGATTAGCAGCTATGAGACGATCGATGCCAACACGGTTGAACGCGTGTTGCGTAGCGTTCCGCAGAATTTACGCGAGCTGATCGGCAATCAAATTGATCGCTTGGGCGAGCAACGCAAACAGTTGCTGGAGCACGCTGCCATCATCGGTGCCGATTTTTCAGTCGAGTTGCTGGCCGCCAGTTTGACGAAACCACTGGACGAAGTTGAAGCGCTGTGCACGGAACTGGCTGCCAATCGTCAAATCATCCAGCATAGCGGCATCTTGGTATGGCCGGATGGCACGGTGGCCAGCGGCTACAGATTTAGCCACGACTTGTACCGTGAAGTGCTCGCGGCGCAGGTTCCGGAAATCAATGCCGCGCGCATCTGTGCTGCCATCGCCACACGCTTGGAACAGGCCTATGGCCATCGATGCGGCCAGGTGGCCTCGCAATTGGCCAGCTATTTCGGGCGTGCCGGCCAGGATGAAAAAAGCCTGGATTATCATGTACTGGCGGCCTACGAGTCGCTGAACATGGGAGCCATAGAACAAGCCAGCAAGCAGGCCAATTTGGCGAAAACTCGCTTGGATTTGCTGACCCAAGCCGGGCCACAAGCCCGACCTGAACTGGTATTGGCCACGGTTCGCGTGCATATCGGCCTTGCCTCCGGCGGTTTTAGTGCGGTCGAGCTGGAGCGGGAACTCGCCCGTTTAAGATTGCTGCTGCCCAAAGTGCAAGACGTGGCCTTACGCGAAAATGTCTTGGGCGTGCTCTGGATCACCAGCTTTTTCAACAGCAAACACGCCGAAGCCGCGCGCTATGCAGAACAAGCCACTACGCTCGGCCGACAGAGCAAAAGCCCGGCCTTGGAGTGTGCCGGATTGGCTTGGCACAGCTTGGGGGCTCATGTGGTCGGGCAAGATCAATTGTCATTGGATCTGGGTGAACAGGCCATCGCCCTGACCATCGAACACGACTGGGATCCAACCATCATGGGACATGCAGAACCCGGCTGTGCGGCGATCAGCTCCTGCGCTCAATCCCTGTGGACCCTAGGGCGCCCAGATGCGGCGCTGGAGCGGGCATTTGAAGGTGTGGCCCGCGCGGAAATGATTAACAATGCATCGATACGCTGCTCCACCGTAGGCACCTCGCTCGGGGGAATTTATTTGGCTCGCCGTGAGGCACACAAGCTGCTACAAAATTGTGAAGACATCTCGCCGTTGTGCCAAGAATGTGGGCAGGCGGAATCCTTGGCGTGGATTACAAAATTCAAAGCCATTGCACTGTGCTTGCTGGGCCAACGGGAGACCGGATTGCCTTTGCTACGCAGGATTATCGAGCAACAGCACGCGGTCGGCGCCTTGGTTTCACTGTCAGTCGATTATGTTTATTTGGCGGAACATTTATTGGCCGATGCCCAATATGATGCGGCGGCCCAGGCCCTGAAGAACGGTTTCGAGGTTTTGCATCAAACCGGCGAACGACAGTGGGAAACCGAATTGTGGCGTACCCAGGCTGATTGGCACCAGCTTGCACAACAAGACCACGTGGCCGCCGAGGCCTGCTACCGAAAAGCACTGGCCCTGTCCCAGCCCAGAAAGACCTTAATTTATAGCCTGCGGGCCGCTATGGGGCTAGCCCAAATGCAACAAAATGGGCACGCTCTGGACGATGGCTTGGGACTACTGGCAGATTGTTATGCGCAGTTTCGTGAGGGGTTTACAACGCCCGATTTAATTCAGGCTAAAGCGCTGCTTGAAATGCAATAACAGGCTCTATTTCAATGTCCAGCGCAGCCCTAGATAAGCAAATCGCCCGGGGATGTCGTACAAACCGGCATTAAAGCTCGCCAAGGTGCCCGAAACCGCCGCAGGTGGCTGTTTGTTAAACACGTTGTTAATCCCTAATTGCAGACTCAATGGTGACTGCGGCCAGCTGTAGTTCATCTGCACATCATGAAACATTACCGATGAAAGGCGGTTTCTGGGGCCGTTGGGGTGATTCGGATCAGAACACAAGCCCAGCTCGACCAAGCTGGGCTCAACACCGTCATCACAACGCTCCGTCAAGGACGAAATATAGCGCGCCAGCCAACTCACCTGTAGCTGGTTTTGCGACCAGCCGATGTGCGCTTGCGCCTTCCATTTCGGATAGGCCACGCCGTCTATGCTGCCTTCGTTGGTGCCGTCCAAGCGCTGAACTTGGCGGCTGCCATCGCTTTGCAAAATCTCATTCTGATAGCTCATAAGGCGCGCCAACACCAGACTGGTGTTGATTTTTCCCCAGGCCGCCGGCAGTGGCTTGGCCCAAGCCAGGGTGAGATCGAACCCTCTGAGCTGCGTGCGATCCAAATTCGCGTAGGGCAAATCCACTTGCTGAATCAGCCCGCTTTGCTCTTCACGTTCTATGAATGCACAGGTGATGCCGGGCTGGGATTGACCGTAACAGGCATCCAACACGAATTGTGGCCGAAACTGACTGATGGATTGATCTACATCAGTACGGTACCAATCCAAGACCAGCGAAAAATCGTCGATAAACTGTGGCTGCCAAACAAGGCTCGCTGTGACCGTATCGGATTCTTCCGGCTCTAACTGCTCGTTGCCGCGATTAAAATATCGCAGCATGCCCGCCGGCTGAGCATAATCTTCGGGCACACCCAGCGCCGCACAATTTTGGCGGATATTGGCATCCTCCGAATCTTGCCATTGGGAACACGGGTCCGTCACCGCAACGAATAAGGGTCCGCCACCAAAATACTGCAGACCCAAGGGGGCAACCCGAAATGCCTGGGACCAAGTCGCCCGCCAAGCCAGTTGCTCGGTCAGCTGCCAATCGAATCCGGCACGTGCTTTGTGCACATCGCCGACCCGGGAATAATGGGAATAGCGTGATGCCAGGTTCACACTGAGTTGCTCAGCCCACGGCCTCTGCCTAAGCAGCGGGATCTTCGCCTCCCAAAATCCTTCGAAGACCTGCTGGCTTCCCTGCCCTGCCAATAATTCACCAAACGCGGAGTCGCCGGATTGAGTTAAGGCATCGGGCACAAAGCGGTAGCTATCGTCGCGGTATTCCAGACCATAGGCCAGCTCAAGCGGTCCTACAGGAAATTCAAAAGCCGATTGATTGGCATGCCAATAGAGTTGCCAGCCTTGATTCAGCGTATCAAAACGGCCGGTTCTGGAGATGTAGTCGACCATGACATCGGTCATCGAGCCTTGCCCGTCTACGCCACGGCCACCAAAAACATTGATCGGCACACAGCCTGGCTGCGCCTGACAATCCGCCAATGGCCCAAGCCCTCGTGCCAAGTGGCTCAGCTGCACGTCATCGCTGCGCATATCATTGCTACTGCGATGAGTCACGCCGCCCAACTCCCATTGCCCAACGACACCGGATTCTCCTTGCAAGGCCAGCGCTAGGCGTAGATCTTCAATGCGGTAGTCAATACCCGCAAAACCGCGCTCGGTGGCGATGCGCAAAACCGATCCGGTGCCAACACCGGTGGCCGGGTCGCCACGACCAATATCTTGTCTGAAGGGGTTGAACGGATTATCGGCAGACACGAACACCGCGTTATACGGTGGCGGCGTACCCAAATCGCCGAGAAACAAAGCGCCTAGAAAATCCGGAAAAGGCTGAAATGCGCTGCGTCGACTGGCGAAAGCTTCCGCAGTGCCACTGATTTTGGAGCCAAAGTCGCGCTGCGCCGATGAAAATATGCTCCACCGCTCGGTGGCAAAGCTCAAGGGGTAATCCAAACTAAAATTGTAATTGTCCTGAGCCGGTATATAGGGCCTGAAATCCGATTGCTCGACTCCATCCTCACCATCGATCAAGGTTAAATCACAAAAACCCTGCGCTGCGCAGGGCAGGTTGACGGTGGCGGCATCAGGCACGAACAAAAATCGTCCTTGTTGGTTGTATGCATCGCCACGTGTAACGCCAGTGCCCAAAACCGGCTGCCGTCCCAAGCGCCGATCTTTCGCCTGCACGCCCAAATCCTCGGCAAAACTCAAGCCCACAAACCAGCTTCCCTGATCGCCGACCGCGCCGTGCGACAGACCAAACTCTCGGGCCTTGCCATCATTTTCGCCGAGAAATTGACCAGCACGGGCAAACACTTCCGTGCTATCGAAATTTCGCCGCGTCACGATATTGAGAACACCTGCCACCGCATCGGTCCCATAAACCGCCGACGCACCATCTTTGAGAATCTCAAGCCGCTCAATGATGGCAATAGGAATCGCCGACAAGTCAGGCGTACTGGTACGAAAAATGCCCACCCCGCCCAACCAACGGCGGCCATTGACCAAGACCAAGGTTCGATCGGCCCCCAGGTGTCTTAAATTGAATTCCGTCCCCGCCGCATTCGCAATATCCGTACTCACCGTGGCATTCACCGCTGACCCCGCCACCGGCAGATTCTGCAAAATCTCGCCCAGATTCGTATAACCCGTTCGCTGCAATTCTTCTCGGCTCAATCGCAGGATGGGTTGGCTAGCATCATTGGCCGTTGTGGGGATCCGCGAACCGGTGACGGTGATTTTCTCGAGCTGAGAAGCATCCGACCCAATAGACTCATAAACAGTGGACGTTCGCTGCATGGAATCTAAACCCGGCCTATCGCTGGCCAGAATCACTGGCGAGCAGAGTAAAAAGAGCGGCGCAATCCACCCCATCCGCAAGCAAGTCGTGAAATCCAAAACGCGGCCCCCGCCACAAACGCTGCCTGCCATCTTCCCCCCCGGATACATTTGCATTGTGCTGAGCTGACATATTGCCATAGGCCACATATTTTGAATGGTTGTTAGTCACTCGCTCACATTGACGCTGTAGCAGTTAATATCGGGTATTGCTCAATGTCGCAGAGGTCAAAATGTGCGGACGCTATGCCTTAATCCCAAGTCAGTCAGCATGGGAGCAAGCCGGACAAGATCTGGGAGCAGAGATGGACGCGATCCTATTGGAGTTGAGATCGCAAAGCCCCCGCTACAACGTCTCGCCGTCACAAACCATGCCGATAGTTGTTGAGGATCCGGACACCCAGCGCTTGACCATCTATCCGGCTCGATGGGGCATGATCCCAAGTTGGTGGAAGCAAGATAAACCACCAACCAGTACGCACAACGCACGCATAGAGGGCATCACCAGCAAGCCCATGTGGCGCTCAGTTTGGCGCAATCAACGCTGCCTAATACCCGTGTCACTTTGGTACGAATGGCAGAACATCGGCGGGGAGAAACTACCCTGGGCGCTGAAACAGCAGGACGACAGCGAGATGATGTTTGCGGGGCTGTATGACATCTGGGCTGATCCAAGCAGCGGCGAACAAATCATCTCCTTCGCAATCGTGACGCAAGTGGCCGTTGATGACATTGCCGACATTCACAATCGCATGCCCTTGATACTCGCGCCGCAAGTGTGGGCATCGTGGATCAATAGAAACCTGCGCGAGTTAAGAAACATCGACGCAGAATTGGCTCGCAATCAGCTAACGGAACTCAAGGCTTACCGGGTGAAGCGATTTGTCAGCAACAGCCGAAACGAAGGTGCCGGATGTGTTGAGCCTGAACAAAACGATTAAGCTGCTGCGAAAAGAGAACCGTACTATGACCACGAAAATTTGCGCCTGCTTGGCCTGTTGCCTACTCATGGCCTGTAGCGGCGGCAGAACGCCGTCGACAGATGTGAGCCCACCAGATGCTACAAACCAGCAGATCGCCCACTGCGACGACATCGTCGAGCAGGATTACTCAGCAAGCTCACTAGCCAGCGAATTCAATCCACGGCCGGGCCCTGATCTACTGTATGCGGCACCACCGCGCGCAGCACAGCTGGAGAACAGCGGCTTTTGGCAGGCGCCACCCATTCTAATCTCGGGCGCCAGCGCTTACCGCTGCGGGGAATTTCTCTACCAAGATTGGTTGTTCGATGACCGCGGCGCGGCTGGTCTGCTTGATCCAAGCGATCCGCACGATGCCACCGGCTTTCTGTTTTCACCCAAAGCAGGCACGCTGACCTACCCTAGCGATGCTGCCTATGTGAACAATGCGGCAGACTTGGTGGAATTTCGTGTCCGGGCCTTGGCTGATGCGACGGCCTTCCGCATCAGCTTGAACAGTCTGAGCGACCCAACCTTGGTCGCCTTCACCATTGCCTTAGGCGATTCAACGAACACTGTGGATTGGCCCTATGCCGCAGGGGTGAGTTCTCCGGCTCAACTGTTCCTCAGCGTCAAAGGACTGGAAGTCGAACTGCTTGATGCGAGCAACGATCTGCAGCCCATCGACGGCCCTACCCTGGAGCTTGACCTGGAGCGGCGCCAATACACCATTGTGGTCCCCAACAGCGCCTGGAATCCGGGCACGGGCACAGTACGCATGGCGGCGGGCATTGGCTTGTGGGATGCCAGTGCTGCGACTTACTTACAAACGGCTTTGATCGCCGGAGTTAACACGCCCGGCGGCGGTGTACTGGGCGGTGCCGCGCTCTACAACGTCGCTTTTCGTGCCAGTGAGCCGACCCCAGACTTTACCGTCTATTCCGGCCGCACGATCGCTGATGCTGCGGTTTTGGCACGTACTCAGGCGCACTGGTGGAGGGAACGTTTACAAGCCGACGCGCTGCAAGCAGGCGATATCAGTGCGTTTTTCGCAGAGGTCGACTTTGCCAAACTGCGCCGTGGCGAGCGCGATGAATCCGCCGTACCGCAAAGCGGATTCATGAACCGCATCTTCGCGAGTCGCTACACCTACGGCCAAGGTCTCGACTATCTCGCTGAATGCGGTGGCACCACAGCTGTGCGCCCTTGCCAAGGCATGATGCGCGGCCAATTGCTGCCGTATGCGATTTACGTACCTGAGCAAACATCGCCCGCTGACGGTTACGGCCTTACCGTATTTCCGCATGCCTTGTCAGCAAATTACAACCAGTATCTAGGTTCCAGGCACGCGCGCGATTTGGGCGAGCGCGGCGGCGGCAGTATTGCCATCACCGCCAGCGCCCGAGGTCCAGACGGCTTCTACTACGACACATCCCAAGCGGATGTCTTTGAGGTTTGGGCCGACGCCGCCCGCCACTATCCACTGGATCCCGACCGCGTCGTGATGACTGGTATTTCCATGGGCGGAATTGGCAGTTTCCGCATCGCCACTCGCTTTCCGGACTTGTTCGCTCGCATCATGCCGGTGGTTGCCACCGCCTCGGGATCAGAAGAGACACTACCCTCATTACGCAACGTTCCGATCATGATGTGGACCTCCGCCTTGGACGAACTGCAACCTGTCGTTTTGACTGAGACCACCATCAGCGCGCTGTTTGACTTGAACTATCGACTCGACAGTTATCGCTTCAACACCTGGGATCATTTGACTCCATCGACCAACGATTACTACGCGCCCGGCACCGAATTTCTGCTGGATGACCAAGTACAGCGCAACCCGGCACGGGTGACTTACGTGTTGCGACCCGGTGAAGACAGCCCAGAAACCGGCCTTGTCGCTGATCATGCCTACTGGCTGTCAGCGCTGAGTCTGCATGATCCAGGCAGTAGCATCGGCAGCATTGACGCGATCAGCGAAGGCCTAGGCCAAAGTGAACCTGTTGCAGTTGATGTCGCCGAAAGTAGTGGCATCTATGAGGGTGGAAATCATGAACCAGCACCCTATACACGGAGGATTCTTGAATGGGTAGAAGCGGCTGGAACCCCGCCAGCAAATCGCTTGCGTATCACTGCCAGCAACATCGCCACAGTCACCGTCGACCCCGCCCGTGCCGGGCTGAGCTGCGGGGCCGAAATTGACATTGAAAGCGATGGACCGCTGGAGGTCATTTTGCTGGGTTGCTGAACGAGCCCTAGCGTTCAAATAGGATACCCACTGGGCGCTAGCTGCCCCAATTCCACTCGGTTTACAGCGTCTTCAAGTATTCCATTAATGCACGTCGTTCGTTATCGCTTAGCACCGACGTAAACTCGTGCCCTTCATTGCCTTGGCTGTAATAATTGGTGTTGTAAATTTTGCGTTCTTCGATCTGCTCGTTGGTCATGATGGGCACATTCAATAAGTTCCAAGCTAAGCCGCCATTTGCCCACAACAGTGATAGGCCGTCCTGCAATGTTGCTCCGTCGTCCAGCACGGGGTTGCAATCCACCAGCGGCGTGGTTACACCAAAAATAGGTAATGAGCTGCCTGCTTCGCACGCGATATTTTCATAGCGCCAGCCTACATTTTGCGCGTCATAGCCGGTTTCCAAGCTGTAGTCGAAGCCCATGATCACCTCGTCTTGCAGCTCTGCCGGCGCAGCCACTGAATATCGCCGCCAAATGTCGGGACGGCTTGATGGATTCAGCACAGCTTCAAGATTCGGCACCGAACCATTATGGAAATACGGTGCAGTCGCCCAAACGCCATATAACGGTGGAGCGAGGTAACCCAATTCGCGATCGCCGCGTAAAGATTCATCTGCCCAATTGCCACACAAAGACACGCCTTCATCGTTGTACGGACCATCGGAGTAGGCAAACCAATTGGACCGTGAATACGCTGCCACACGCTCGGAATTGCCGTCGAGGCGAGCGCTATCCGTCGCAATAATGTCGATAGGCGTGATGTAGGAGGCTATGCCTTCCAGCAAAGGTGAATCTAGATAATCGGCATCGTTTACATAACGCGGTGAATAAGCCCCATGACAGCTGGCACAAGAACCATTGCCCGCATCAGGACGCCGCACTGGATTGTCCAATCCTTCGGCCCACAAGTTTTTAGCATGGAACAACACTGCACCGGCTTCAGCCAGGGAGGTATCAATCGCACCCAATTTCGACTCCGGCCAGGGCGGCGATTTTAGGGAACTGATCCATGCATCACTGTCCTGTTGGTTGTCCAGAACCCATTGCTTAGCAGCTTCGATGTCATTGAAGAAATCAGGAAAGTGAAACGACAATTCGATGCGTTTGGAATCGACAACTTGGCCGCCATCGAAGAACTTCGCGGTGCGGCTTCCGACATTCCACCAAACGGGTGGATCTTCTGTTCCGGTTGAGGGTTCAGCTTGCACCGTGAGATAGGGCGGAATGGTTTCGTAGTCCGCCAAGGTCAAGGTTCCAAACAGCTGGAAATTGGTGATATTGCCAGTTCCTCTGACCTTGTTTTGAGAAATCACCGCAAGGGCTGATTGTTGCGGCACAAGGCGCCCGAGATCGGTAAACATAACGGTGATGTCAGACAGACTGTTGGTGCCATACATCTGGCCTAGCCCTTCTCCATCTGAAGTCTTACCAACAGCACCGCCATGGCAAATACTGCATGTCGCATTGAGCTTCCCTGTCCAGCTTCCATCTTCATTTCTCAGCTGGGTGATGCCCATGGGCAATTGACCACTACCACCCTCCGTCGCGTTTGGATCTTCACCATCCAATGGATACGGGTTTTTCACTCGCGATAAAGGCATACCCCAACGCTGAGCGACCAATTCGTCAAAGTTTTCAGGCCTGTTGGCTAAGCCCCAAATGCTGGTCCACATGCCGCTGTAGTCCGATGCGGTAAACGCAAAATTGGAATTGGCGTAATCCCCCGAAAACATGCTAGCTGAACCTTGTCGACCTTCAGCCGCGACTAGAGCTAGACCATGCTCGCTACGCGCTCGCAATTCACCGCAAGTGCCTGGATGATTGTCTTCTTGGCAGCTCTGCCACCACGCATTCATTTGGACGGCTTTGCCTTCATTTACGCCTGGGGTCACCAGCTCCCGTGGATCAGCCGGGACAGTGGTGTTATCGGGCTTACCAGCACAATAGTCGTGCCAATAATGTCCACCGCGGCGACTTCCGAGCAGTTCAAGATCGCGTGCTTCAGCTCCTATCTGCGCATTATCATCAAGCTCGTTCAACGCATCGCTCTGAGCAGCAGCAGTCCGCCCGCTATTGTTACAGCCAACAATCGATAAGAGTGCAAATAGCACTATGGCAAGGTATTTCGGCTTTTCAAACACAGATCCAATCTCCACTTCACGCACCGAGCTGCCGCATTCCGAGCATTAGGAAAAAGCATTGCAGCTCATGTTTTGAACATTTGTACCATTTTTGTAACATTTGTCCTTTTTCCTGTCAACGCATAACATTGAATGCATGTATGCAGAACTCAACAGCGGCGCCGTCGCACGCCAACCCAGCCAAGAACGCTCACGAGAACGATTTGAAAAAGTGATAGCAGCGGCTGATCAGCTACTCGCAGAAGAAGGGCTGAGTGGATTTTCCATTCCCGCCCTGGCGGAAACACTAGGATTTACTCGCCGCAGTATTTATCTGTTTTTTCCTACGCCATACGCAGTTATCAATGAAGTCACCCGGCGCTATATCGAAAAGCTCGAAGCACATTTGCGCCAACGAGCGGTATCGCTGCGCGACACGGATGTGCCGGAATTGGTTGCACGCATGACCTACTCGGCCGCTGACTTCCACAATCAAAATCCCGTTGCAAGACTGCTGATTTTAGGCGGCGCGGTTACAGACCTAAGTTACCGGTCGCAGGAACACAACACACGCCATCTTGGACAAATCGCACGGCAAATCATGCAAGGTTTTGGCTTCGACATTCCACCGTCGCCACCGGATATCCCCACAGTTGCCATCGAGATTGGCACCGCCTGTTTTCGCTTGTCCTATGCCAATCATGGCCAGATCACCAACGCCTACAAAGTCGAGTCGGCCTTCGTCATGTTGATGTATTTAAGGGATTCTTTGGGAATGAAAAGCACCCTCACACGTGAACATCTCGCGAGTTTTCTCAGCAGCTAAACTATTGATTGCTCAACGTAGCAACGAAAAGCGACCGCCTTGCATCCCAGACACCGTCGGGAACGTCATTTCATTCCCATTCTTGAGATTTCACATGAGCCGAACATTTTTACCCGCGCTGCTGCTGTCACTACTGCCTTGCCTGAGTATGGCTGCAGCCAATGACCAAACTTCCACTCCTTCCGCTGCATTGGCGTTCTCCATCATCAAAACCGCAGAAGCAAGCACATTGGACGGCCTGTTCCTCAACATGACATCTGGAGATCGCTACTTTTTTGTAGGCGACGTGGTCTGGAATGTAGACGCATTGGATCATGTTTCACCCAAACCCCTGGTGGCCAGTGTCATCGTGGACAACGAGCGTCAACAAACCCTGGCGGCTGTCGCCAAGGTCGCGTTAACAAGAGAACTGATCACTGGATTGATCGTTGTGCCTGCGCATGACAAAGACGTGCACGACACCCTGGGCTACTTTCCAAACTGGGTGGAATAAGCCATGCGCCTAGTCAGGAAGTTGCTCCTTGCCATCGCCACCGTAGCGGGGCTCACGCTTGCATTGATGCTCATCAATGTACTGCGCTTACCGGCACTCTCTGCCGGAGCGGATACGCAAGAGAAAATAGCGCTGAATGAAAACGCCCTCGCCCAAAACCTAGCCGCAGCGATACGCATACCCACGGTGTCCGACCCAACGTTCTATGACAAAGCGAACTTCGACGCCTTTCATCAACTGCTATTGGCAAGCTTTCCAAAGGTCTTTCAAAACCTGACAGCAGAGCGCTTTGGTGACAGCCTATTGTTGACCTGGCAAGGACGCGATCCCAGTCTTCCCGGCGCTCTATTGGCCGCCCATATGGATGTCGTTCCCGCCACGACACAGTCCAATGAGCAATGGCAGCATCCTGCCTTTTCGGGAGCGATTAGCGACGGCTATATTTGGGGCCGCGGCACCTTAGATGACAA
>JBPOFU010000074.1:0-14523 GCA_051252075.1 Oceanococcus sp.
CTACTGATGCGCCTGAGCGAGGGGGCGTCGCCGTTAAAGTGGACGCAGGGTTACTGCGATGACATCAAGGTTTTAGGCACATTGCACTAATACAAGCACCAACTCTGAACGACAGGAATGTCCTGGACGGAGACCTCCACGGTAACGGTAGCTTTCACGTTCGGCACCAGATGAGTTGCTTGGTTGTGCTGCTCAAAGAACGACTGCAGCGGAGGAAATCACCGGCAAGGTTGGCTGACCGCTTTGCGCCTTATGCGTGAGTTGGCATCAATCAGTTCAATGGCTGTTGACGGCATACACCGGCCCAACGACATGCCAAAGCTTCCGTTTGCCAGTTGTCCCGTACGTACCAATTCAGCGAACGGGAAATGAACGTATGACTGGCAGATTCCAATATTTTCAAATGGATTCTGGTGCGCTTTAAGCGCGCAAATCCTTGCACATAAAGCGACTAAATGCAGTTTCAGTATAACTAGAAAACGGCTCGCAAAACTCGAAGCCGTGCTTTATGTATAGCTGATGCGCTGCGGTAAATGGAGGTCCTGAGCCGGTTTCTAAGCTCAACCGTGTGTAACCACGTCTTACTGCGGCATCAACAAGATGATTGAGAATCTGAGTCGCTACACCGGAACGTTGAAACGTGGCGGCTGTTCGCATGGATTTAATCTCCCCATGCCCCACATCCAATTCCTTTAAGGCGCCGCAACCTGCAACAGATTTGCCACTGAAAGCACCCCAAAACGTAACGCGTGCATCAGCTAAGCCTTCGAAGGGGAGCGCATGCACACTGCCTGGTGGAGAATGTGAATGCATCTGCAAAAGGTGTTCGCGCAACAAAGTCTGTATGCCAGAGTGATCCAAACACCCTTCAACGATCTCCAGACTGCTCGTCATTGCGGCTCATCTGGAATGAGTCGTTTACCAAAACTGACAACCGGATCAACGGCGTAACCCAAGGCCTCATAGAAAGCCAAAACGGCCTCATTGGATTCACGCACTTGAAGATTGAGTTTAGGGCAACCCAAAGCTTGCAGCTTCTCTTCGGCGCAGTGCATGAGTTGCCGCCCTAAGCCCTGCTTTCGACATTCTGGTGCCACGGCAAGGTAGTTCACCCAGCCCCGGTGCCCATCAAATCCGATCATGACGGTGGCAACCGCAACCCCGGCGACTTCGCCTACCAAGAACAAATCCGCTTGCAAGGTAAGCTTGCGTTGTATGTCGCGATGAGGGTCGTTCCATGGTTTGGTGAGATTGCAGCGCTGCCAAAGCGCAACCACCGCGTGCTCGTCGGTATTCCGGTACGGCCTGATCAACATCGCAACGTACTCCAGCTAGGACGAACAGGTCCCACAATCACTACAACCGCCACCACAATGCTGATCGACTCGCGGCAACAAGGCCATACCAAAACGATTGCACAGCCGTGGCCGCTCTGGTGCCATCAGCCACAGTGCCCAGCTTTGCTGAACAGCAGCGCGGCGTAACGGCGCCGCGTAACCAAATACGTACCACGCAGCCCAAAACAAAATCACGCTGAGCACGGCCCATTGCGCGCTGACGGAAATCATGTGCTGAAGACCAACGTGATGCGGTATGTGAGTAAAGCCGCTATATAGGCCAAGGCAAACAACAAGGCCGTGGTCCCTAAGGTGACACTCCAGGAATTGGTTTCGCGTTTAATCACAGCCAAGGTGGATAAACATTGCGGCGCAAACACGTACCACGCCAACATGGAGAACGCGGTGGCTATTGACCACTGCGAGGCGACTATGCCACTTAGACCGGCAAAGATCGCGTCATCGGTACCAGACAAGGCATACACAGTTGCCAAGGAACTCACGGCAACTTCGCGCGCTGCCAAGCCGGGAATGAGGGCAATGCAAATCTGCCAATTAAACCCGATGGGTGCAAACAAAGGCTGCATCAAATGACCTAAACGCCCAGCAAAACTGTAATCAATTGCAGCGCCAGTAAAACCCGGCGGGGGGCTAGGAAATGTGGCCAAAAACCACAGCAAGATGGTTAGGCTCAAAATGATGCCACCAACCCGACGGATGAAAATCCGCACGCGCTCCCACAATCCCAGCAAGACATTCATAGGGTCAGGCATGCGGTAGGTTGGCAGCTCTAAGATCAGCGCATGCTCAGCCTTGTCGCGGCGCAGGCGCTTCATCACATAGGCCACAGCCAAGGCGCTGGCAATACCGGCAAAATAAAGTGCAAACAAGGTAATACCTTGCAGATTAAACAGACTTGCAACCGGTTGCTCCGGCACAAATGCGCCTATCAATAAGGCATATACCGGCAAACGTGCCGAGCAGGTCATCAATGGCGCGACGATGATCGTGGCCAATCGATCACGCGGGTCTTGAATACTGCGAGTCGCCATGATGCCGGGAATGGCACAGGCGAAACTAGACAATAACGGGATAAACGAACGCCCGGTAAGCCCTGCCCCGACCATCAAGCGATCCAATAAAAACGCAGCACGTGGCAGATAACCGGATTCTTCCAATATCAAAATGAACAGGAACAAAATCAATATTTGCGGCAGGAACACCAGCACCCCACCCACACCGGCAATAACACCATCGACCAACAGGCTACGCAGCAAGCCATCGGGCAACACCGCCATAACACCGGACGCAAGCATTTCGGCCAGCCACTCGACCACGCCCATTAAGGGCGAGGCCCAAGCGTAGACCGCTTGAAACATGAAAAACATCACGCCGGCGAGTATCCCCAAACCAAACACCGGATGCAGCAACACGCTGTCCAGGCGCTCATCCATCGGGGTATTGCCTGGCTGCTGATGCACACAATCAGTTAGCAAGGTTTGTACACGTTGGTGCAGATCCCCTGAGTTGACGTGCGCTTCTATATTTACAAAATCACCATCCAAACGCTGCTTCAGAGCAAGTACGCCACTTTTTTTCAGGGCGATCGTTTCCACCACGGGTATGCCCAAGCCCCGACTCAGGGCTTGTCTATCGATTTCAACACCGCGCTTGCGCGCCATGTCCATCATGTTGAGCGCCAGCACCATGGGCCGCCCAATGGCGAGCAACTCCAGCACAAAATGCAAATGCAGGCGCAAATTAGTGGCATCAACGACGCAAACAATGACATCAGGTGCAACTTCACTGGGGTGTTCGCCATGACACACCGCACGGGTCACATCTTCATCCGGGCTGGTTGACGCGAGACTGTAGGTCCCAGGCAGATCCAATATCCGCACAGGTCGCCCAGAGGCAGAGGCAAAAAAGCCTTCTTTGCGTTCTACGGTGACTCCGGGATAGTTGGCGACTTTTTGCCGGCTGCCGGTAAGCCGATTGAACAAAGCCGTTTTGCCGCTATTGGGATTGCCAACCAAGGCAACATTCAGACTTGCTGCACTCATTGTTCAGCCTCACAGGCCACGACAACCCGATTAGCCTCGGCTTGGCGTAAGGCAAAACGGGTGCTGCCGATTTGAATGAGCAGTGGCTCTCGCCCCATTGGCCCCCACGTTTGCAAGCGTACCCGCTCACCCGGAACAAAACCCAAGCTGCGTAGGCGCTGAGCTATGCTGTCGTCTGCATACTGATCTTGCACGTCCAGTACTTGCGCATACTGGCCGCGCTTGAGTTCAGACAACAATTTAGAGGACGACAAAACAATTCCGGTGCAAATTCATTAAGGCAAATGATAATTGACAATCATTCTCATTTGCAAGCAACAATTCTCAAGCTCAATCAATGAATGTGCATGTGAAAAGACTGCAGGCGGAAAATTACGTCGCTATTGCAACTCGAATCGCATCCAGCTGCAACGATGCTGAAGCTATGCGTTGCCGCAGCTCTTCGGTATCAGCGGCGTATTGTTCAATTTCTTGTCGACGCACGTTGGGGTTCACCAAAGCCAAGGCCTGCAAGCGTTGCTGCCCAGCTTCGCGATCTGCCAGCATCAGCTGCAGCGCCCCCTCTATCAACCCGGCCTGCTGGCCTTGTGCTTCCGTTTCCAACTGATCGAGCAAGGTTTCCAGCACCGGAGCAGCGCGCTTGACCAAGGCATGTGCCGTTTGCTTAGGCACACGTTCAGCCACCAAATGCAATTGATCCGCTGGCAACTGTTCCGCCAAATCGCGCCCTAGATTGTCACGCAACAATCGCACCGGCTCCGCAGGTAAATAGCGCCCTAATTGAAGATGCTTAGGCGCTTGCACGCTCAGCACAAAAATGCCTTCTATCAATACTGTGCCTGGCGTAACACCACCTAGCTTGACGGTGCACAGCGAGGTGTTGCCAAAATCGTCCTGCAGCACCATTTCCATAGCGCCGGTCACCATGGGATGTTCCCAGCTCAAAAACTGCATATCTTCGCGCGTCATCGCTACTTCGCGGCGAAACGTTGCGGTCATGCCCTCTTCTGGCAGAGACGGGAAGTGCAAACCGTGCATATGATTGCCCGGGCGTGCAATGACGGCTTCGGCACTGTGCGATTCGTGCTCAACCCCAAACTCATCGAACACCTGCTCCATAAACGGCCCTAAGACACCGGGACGTTCATAGTCTTGAATTTGTGACACCAATTCTGCCGCTATGTCGGGCTGACATGAATTCAGCTCCAAGAGGCGATCTCGCCCTGCTTCTTGTTTGGCCTGCACTTCTGCCACAAAGATTTTGGCTTCCGCGATCAAGGCATCCATTATTTTGGGGTCGGTTTGTACCAAAGCCTGTTCTAAACGTTCGGCAAACTCGGCCATGACCGCTTGTCCAACCTGAAAAGGCTTTTCGAAGGCTCCTAAACCATTGCGATACCAATTCAGCAAATGTTGCTGTGCTGAATTTTCCAGTACCGGCACATGAATTTGCACAACGCCACGCTGACCGATACGGTCCAAACGGCCTATTCGCTGTTCCAGCAAATCGGCATCCAGAGGCAGATCAAACAAAATCAAATTGCTAGCAAATTGAAAGTTGCGCCCTTCACTGCCGATTTCAGAACACAGCAAGATTTGAGCGCCGTCTTCCTCTTCACTAAACCACGCCGCAGCGCGATCACGCTCGAGCAAACTCATGCCTTCGTGAAATAGGCCAGCGTAAATGCCCAGCTCGCGCAGAACCCGTTCTAGATTTTTCGCTGTATCGGCGCTGCGGCAAATCAACAATGATTTTTGCTGACGATTATTCGCGGCAAATTCCACCAGCCAATCAACCCGTGGATCTTGGCTCAGCCAATCCGCGCCCAGCCACGTTTCCGGGTGTATCGCTTGCAGAATGGGCAAATCAGGCGGTATGTCACCTGCAAACGGCAATACCACTTGGTGCAATGTGCGCCCGGGGAAACCTTCGACAGAGCTACGTGTATTGCGAAACAAAACCCGCCCAGTTCCGTGGCGATCCAATAGATCTGAAATCAGCTTACTAAGTACTGCTGAACTGTCTTCAGCTGACTGCAATTCCAGCAACACAGATTTCAGGTGTGCTTCACCCAGATATTCCTGCAAGCTCTTCTGCAAGCTTTTGTCACTCGCTAAACGCTCAGCAGCATTGTCTCCACGTAAGGCAATCAGTACGTCGCTGACTTGTTGATACTGATTTTCTTCCGCTAAAAATGCCGCGAGATCATGATAGCGATCCGGATCTAGCAGGCGCAGACGGGCAAAATGTCCAGCACGCCCCATTTGCTCCGGCGTCGCGGTCAGCAATAACAAACCCTCCGCCTCATTCGCCAAAGACTCTACGCAGGCGTATTCCGCACTGACATGATCTGGTGACCAACCCAAATGGTGGGCTTCATCCACAACCAACATGTCCCAACCGGCGAGTCGTGCCTGCTCGGCACGCTTGTCGTTGGAACATAAAAATTTCTCACCACACAAAACCAGTTGCGCAGTTTCAAACGGATTCTCGGTTGCTTCCGCAGGCTCGTCGTCTTCATCCAGCACATCGGGTTCGCATTCCATAGCCAAGCAGCGTGCTTCGTCGAGCAAGCTAAAACGCAGATTAAAGCGCCGTAGCATCTCGACCAACCATTGATGCAACAAAGGTTCAGGCACCACAATCAAGACGCGGGAAACCCGCCCCGTGATCAGTTGCTGATGCACAACCATGCCAGCTTCTATGGTTTTTCCCAGCCCCACTTCATCGGCAAGCAAGACCCGTGGTGCATGTCGACTGCCCACTTGTTGCGCGATAAAAATTTGATGGGGCAACAGTTGTACGCGAGGACCGAGCAAACCTTGCACCGGGCTTTGTCGCTGAACGCCGTCATGCAGCCTAGCGATATGGCGCAAACGGTAGCGACTCAGCCGGTCGATTTGCCCTGCGAACAAACGATCCCGTGGGCTGTTGAGCCGAATCACGCCATCCAAGCGGTCCTCGGGAACCAGCGCATCCTTGCCGTCGTCATCCTCACACATATAAATGATGACGCCACGGTTTTCCATGGTGTCCGTGACTTTAAGCGAACGCTTCTCACTGTCACGTATGGTTTCGCCGACACGGAACTGAACACGGCTTAAAGGCGCGGCATTTGCCGCATAAGCCCGCTCTTCCTCGGTTGCGGGAAAGACGACTTGAATAACCCGTCCTTGCACCTCTGTTATCAGGCCCAAACCAAGTTCAGGCTCTGTACTACTAATCCATCGTTGTCCGGCGACAAAGGCATGTGCGCTGTTGCTCAAAATATCTCCACTGATATGCAGGCTTTTGCGGCGCGCAAGTGTACAAAAAAAGACCCGCCGTGACGTCTCAGGGCGGGTCTTTTTATTGAAAAAAAACTAAATTGGTGAATCACCCGCCAGCGATCCGCTGATACCGTCGGTGCAAACTCCATGAACATTCACATCAATCAACGCGTTAGCAACCAAACCGGTGAGTTCAATACGCAAGCCATCGTAAGCCGTTGTTGCCGGCACACCGATGAAGACTTCAGCATTATTGATATCAATCAGACCCAATGCGCCTAATGCGATTGAATTTTGCAAGATGCCAAAAGCATAAGTCTCCGAATCAACCACCTCACCAGCGGTTACGGTAGATACCGTCAGGTCTGGCAATACACCTGCAGAAAGTGCACTAACGTCAGGGAAGGACACGATAAAACCGGGGTTGGTATCGGTCCCTGCTTGTGCGCCGGCTAATGTGACATCAATGCCCACGCTCGCCTGCCCAGTTAAAGGTAGTGCGCCTACGGCTGCTGTCACAACAGCCAAATCATCGGTATCTGCTGTTAGCACGTTGCCTTCATCCGCGACACCGCAACCAAGGCACAACGGCGTGGTAATTGCTGCGGCAGCTCCGGCCGCATCGGCCAAACGATTCTGACACTCGCCTGCGGCGCCAACGGTATCACCGTCACCATCGCCAGAGCCATCACCGCTACCAGATCCGTCACCAGCGCCGCCACTTCCACCATCAGATGAACCTGGTACGCCAGCATTGTTACCGCTGTCTGCGTTCAAATTACAAGCACTGAGCCCCATGCTCATCATTACTGCGGCCAATGCAAATAACATTGTTTTATTCATGAATTTCCTCCTTGAAAGACAATAACCTGGCCGCCTCAGCAACCAATCGTCACATCCTACCACCGTGCCAGCATCAGGTGATACTGCAATTAGGCAGCCGCCGACATGCTCTGCAATGAGTCCGGATCGCCCTTAGTGGTAGCCAACAACACCTGCCCCAAACGGACTTTCCCTAAAGCTTCAGCAAAATCCTGTCCGTTCCAAACTCGCTGGCCACAAATCCAAACTCCACTGACAACACCATCAGATCGATTGACCATTTGCTCAAACTCAAAGACTTTGCGGTATTCCAAGCGGGTCTTTCTTTCCGATTCATAGGCGCGAAGAGCGCGTGGGTTCAGCACGATGAAATCAGCACGAGCGCCCACTTCCAATAAGCCAACATCCAGACCAAAAAATTGTGCTGGTTCGTAAGTCAAGCGACGAATATGTGTCGCTAAAGCCGCATCGCCATCCCCCATGAGCAACTGCAAGCCACGCAAATTGGCATCGTAGAACGCCATATTGGTGAGATGAGCACCGGAATCATTAAATCCGGGTAAGGTTTTCGGATGCGTAAGCGCCTTTTTGTAAACGGCGGGATCGGCATTGGCGGCCAATACATACCAGCGTAAATCGGTATCAAACAGCTGCAGCAGCGCCAGCAAAAAGTCAGCATCGTCTTCAACGGTAAATGCCAGTCTGGAAAATACTTGTGCCTCGGCTTGGTCACGTGCGTCACCTTGCCCGCGCCATGCGACAAAACGCTCATAAACTTGAGCCAGGGTTTCATCCTTCCACGCCGCCACTGGACGTTCAGTCATCACCATATCGGCCAGATCACAGGTCAAGGTGTCATCCAAGATCTTCATCGCTCGCTTCAAGCGATGTATAGAGAAACCACGCTTACCTCGTTGCCACATACGCTTGAAGCTCTTGCGCCATTGCGGGTCATTCAGCAAGGCCATACGCGCTTCACGGTCTTCCAAATCAGGCTCATTCAGTTGCCGCATGGCCAGTATTTCTTCCGCCAGCGGGGTAATCAGCCCATCGGCGTACACTTTGAAAGGAGCAGCCAGTGCCTGCAGACGAAAATGGCCCTGCAAAAAACGTGAGTTAATGATTTTGGTCAATAGCAGGCCCATCTTTAATATGGAACGATTCGAGACCACGTCTAAGGCTGCGACCGCGGTGACCTTAAGCGGCTTACCAAACAGCCGACCGCTACTGAGCAAGAAGTTACGCAGGGTTCCAATGCGGCTGTCCTTGGGCGGTGTCGCCTGCCATACACGGCCATGTTTGCGGACGACATTGGTGAGACGCTTCAGCTCAGAATAGCTACCAAATTGCGTTGGGATGCGGCGCAAGCGATTGGGGTCATTGGCAAGATAATGAAACGGCAAAGCGTCTGTGGAAAAACCGGCATAACCTTGCTGCATGCCCTTTTCAACCAGCGCTTCCATTTGTTTAAGTTCTGCTTCGCTGGGTTCGCGACTGATGGAACCTTGCAAACCCATGACTTCGATTCTCAACATGGAGTGCGGAATCAAAGGAACTACATTGGGCCCCAAAGGCAGTGCCGCAAAGTGCTCCAAGTACGCTTGGCTATCATGCCAATCGACGGTATCGGCGACTTTGCTCAGCACCGACTTAGGAACATTTTCCACCCGCGCGAAGCAATCAACTATGGGATCTTCACCGTTGCGTCGTTGCGCACCGAAGGCCAATCCCAAGGAGCAATTCGACATCACGACTGTGGTGGTGCCGTGTCTTACCACTTCGGGTAATGCGGGATCGAGTTCGACCTCCAAATCCAAGTGGGTGTGGATATCCAACAAGCCGGGCATCAACCATTGCCCTTCGGCCTCAACGACGGTAGTCGCTAAATTGGGATCTAAATGAGCCGCGATCGCAGCAACGCGCCCATCGCGCACAGCCAAGTCAACAAACTGTGGCAGTTCACCACTGCCATCAAACAGTTTGGCACCGCGGACAAGAACGTCCCAAGCAGCAGGTTCAGAGGGCATAACAGGATTCCAGCGTTGTATAGAACCCTATCCTACATCGCAATACACAACATTGCGGGTCGTAAAAACACCTCGCCCTGGCTATGGTTTTTTCGATGTGATCCGGTGTTTGATCATGCGATCACGCTTACGCTGCTGACCGGCCGACAATTTATTCTTACGATCCTTGAAAGGGTTATCCGAGGTTTTGAATTGTAAGGCCACGGGGGTGCCGTGCAATTCGAAAACCTGACGAAAAGAGTTCACCAAATAACGCCGATAATTCTGATTCAGTTTTTCGGTCTGATTTCCGTGAATGATGATAGTCGGTGGATTGCGTCCACCCTGGTGGGCATAACTCAATTTTATTCGACGCCCGGCCACAGCTGGCGGTGGATGCGCGTGCACAGCCTTTTCCAAGGCCGTCGACAAAGCCGACGTACTTAAGTCACAAAAAGCAGCCTTATGGGCTTTGGCTACGGCCTGCATCAATTCCTTCAGCTTTGATCCATGCAAGGCTGAGATGGTGACGAAGGTCGCGTAATCCAAAAACGGCAACTTTCGCTCGATCTCGCTACGGATGCGCTCGCGCACTTCTTTTTCCAGGCCATCCCATTTATTGATCGCCACCACTATGGCGCGGCCGGTGTCCGCAATCATGCCTAAAATACGCGCATCTTGAGCGCTAACACCTTCGGTGGCATCCACCAGTACCACCACGACATTGGAAGCATCAACTGCCTGCAATGTCTTGACAATACTGAATTTTTCGATTTTTTCATGCACTTTGGATCGACGTCGCAAACCGGCAGTATCAATCAGTACATAGGGCTTACCGTTGTAGTCGAAATCGACTTCAACGCTGTCCCGCGTGGTTCCGGCCACGTCAGAGGCAATCACACGATTTTCGCCAATCAGGCGATTCAGCAAGGTGGATTTCCCGGCATTGGGCCGACCAACCAAAGCTACAGCCACCCGGCCATGCTCACGTTTTGGTTTGTTACTGGTGGGCAGTGCGACCTTGCCAGCGATCGCCTCTCTGAGTGCGCCCAAACCTTGACCATGGGCCGAGGCGATACCCAAAGGTGGACCTAGACCTAAAGAGAAGAACTCACTCGCCAAGACGTCGAGATCCAGTCCTTCGCATTTGTTCATAAGTAACAGCGTTTTGCCGGAGTGCCGACGCAACTGATGAGCAATGGCCTGATCTTCTGAATTCAAGCCAGAACGACCATCCACCATGAACAAAACCAGATCGGCTTCTTCTATGGCCATTTGGCTTTGTTCCGCGACGGTGGCGTCCAAGCCCTGAGCATCATCCATGATGCCGCCGGTATCGACGACTATGCAGTAACCGTCGGCAATGTCTGCCATACCGTATTGACGGTCACGGGTTAGCCCCGCCTCATCGGCCACGAGGGCGTCCCGCGTACGAGTCAGCTGGTTAAATAGTGTGCTCTTACCAACATTGGGCCGCCCAACTAGGGCCACTGTGGGCGCTACCGCAATGCTCATTTATTCAACTGCCTTGCGCCACTGGTTGCCAATCGAGCGCACGCAGCTTGCCTTTGTTGTCCAGCACGAAGACCCAATCACTACCGGCTTGTGGCGGCTGTGACATGGCATCTCCAAGCACTTTTTTGCGCCCTATGATGCGGCCATCGGCTGCTGATACGACGTGCAAATAACCTTCAAAATCCCCTACGAGCACATTGCCTTTATACGACAAAGGCGCACTGAGGCGACGGTATTTCAATTGATTTTGCTCCCACAGTGCGGCGCCATTTGTAGGATCTAAGCACCATAGAACAGCATCAATATCGGTGATATAAACACACTGAGCATCAACCGACATACCGGTGTAACTGGCCAAGCTGCGACGCCACAAGGCGCGACCGTTAGCGGCATTCATGGCAACCATGTCACCACCATAGCTGGCAGCAAACAACACACCCTGAATGAGCAAGAGGTCTGCATCGACGTCAACTATGCGTTCAATCTCAGTACGTCCGGCCGGCACACTAATCGGCTCTTCCCACAATGGCTCTCCAGAATCACGCTTAACCGCCATGACGCGACCATTGTCCATGCCCAAATACAGAGCTTCATCATCCAGCGCCATGCGGCCGGAACCACGCAAGGTCAAAGCCGGAACAGAGCGATCAACAGTCCATTGCCGCGCACCGTCGCTAGGTGACAGCCCATAGATGCGCCCGTCGCCACTACGCAGCACCACTAAGCTTGAATCGGCCACCGGCGGAGCAATGACTTCACTGCTCAAGTCTTCCAGCCAACGCACAGTGCCATCAGAGGCCTCCAGCGCTAGGGCTTCGCCGTCCAAAGTGCCAAAAACCAAAGCACCATCAGCCAATGCCGGACCGGACGACAAACGGTAGCCGGTGTCCTGCTGCCACAGCTCTTCGCCATTTTGGTCATAAGCGAGGATTTTACCTTTGACATCACCGACAAAGACACGTCCTGCGACCAATAACGGGCGCAGACCTGATAAACCACGTTGGTTTGCTAGTGAAGTGCTCCACTGCGTTTTGCCGGTCACTTCTATGCCCGCAATTTTACGCAGCGCTTCAGGCTCGGCGACGGTGGATTTGCTGGCGCAGCCTATCAGGCTGCCGGTTATTACTAGCAATACTAAGCTTGTGCGAATCATGGGCACGCTCGATGTCCTTGGGTAGATTACAGCGCGTCCAGCTTGCGCTGGATGAGATTGGGGTCAACCACTTGCGGTTCGGCTTGCAATGCTGCTTGCCAATGCTCTCGAGCGGCGTCTTTGTCGCCTGAGGACAATGCAATATCGCCTTTCAGTTCAGCATACAAACCGGCATAAGCTCCGGATTCTGCTGCACCTAAAGTGCTCATCGCCGCATCGGCCTGGCCTTGCGCCCATTGGGCACGCGCCAAGCGCAGCTTCGCCAAGCCCAAGATAGCTGGATCTTTGGTGGAACTTGATACTTGCTGCAAGCTTGTAGCCGCTGCCGCCCACTCATCTGCCTCGGCTTGAAATTGCGCTATCGCAAGCTGAGCCTGAGCGATATACGGTGATTTCGCATGCGCGGCCTGCAAGTCACCCAATGTGGCTTGAGCCTCGGTCAACTTCTCAGTAGACAGCTGCGTTTTGATGGCTTCGTATTGATTGGACGCATTCGCCGCTTGATCAGCTTTGTATTCGCCGTAGTACTGCCATCCCAAAATGCCACCTAAACCGACGACCAGGCCGCCAAGCAATGACAACCAATTGTCACGCCACCACTGCTGTAGCACCTCGACCTGTTCTTGATCACTTTGTTCCAGTTCCACTTTATTCCTCAACACTTGAGCGGCTTACACCGCGATTTCTAATTTGCTTCAGCACCGTGCTGTTGCAGGTATTCCACGGCCTGTGCCCAATCGCACTGAAACGCCACTTGTTCTGTTTTTAGGGCTTTAACTTGCACTTGCTGGGCGGCAACCTCGTCTTCGCCCAAAATCAACGCATAGTCAGCACCCGATGCATCAGCTCGCTTAAGCTGTGCTTTGAGTTTTCCGGTACCACCGCTGCTCTGACAGCGCACGCCGCCATCACGCATTTGTTCAATAAATTGGATGCCAGCAACGCCAACGGCGCCCAGCGTACACAAATAAGCTTGCGGTGGCTGCTCTATTCGCACATCCAAGTCCAAAGCTTTGAGCAACAAAACGATGCGCTCTAAGCCAGAAGCAAAGCCTATCGCTGGCACCTCACCACCGCCCAACTGATCGACCAAGGCATCGTAACGCCCGCCAGCACAGACTGTGCCTTGTGCGCCCAGTTTATCGGTTGTCCATTCAAATACGGTACGGCTGTAGTAATCCAAGCCACGAACCAACCGCGAATTCAGCACGAAATCAATGCCCAAGGCGGTTAATCCGGCCTGCACCGCGACAAAATGTTCGCGCGACTCGTCATCCAAATAATCATCAAACTGCGGTGCATCCGCCACAATCGCTTGGGTACTGGCCACTTTGCTATCGAAAATCCGCAAAGGGTTACTGTTTAAGCGGCGTTGTGAATCGTCATCCAATTGGTCTTTAAATGGCGTCAAATACGCCACTAACGCATCCCGATATATTTCACGTGATCCGCTACTACCTAAGGTATTCAACTCCAATGTCACGTGTTCGCGCAGCCCTAAGTCGCCCAAAAAACGGGCTGATAAAGCGATAACCTCCACGTCAATCTCGGCATTGGCCACGCCGTAGGCTTCAACACCAATTTGTTCAAACTGACGGTAGCGACCGGCTTGCGGACGCTCGTGTCGGAACATAGGGCCGGCATACCAAAAGCGCTGCTGTTGGTTATGCAGCAAGCCATTGTCGATACCAGCACGCACACAACCTGCTGTCCCCTCCGGACGCAAACTCATAGAGGTTTTTTCGCGGTCTTGGAAAGTGAACATTTCCTTTTCCACGATATCGGTGGCCGCGCCTACTGATCGGCTGAACAACTCCGTGGCTTCCATTAACGGCAAACGCACTTCCTTGTAGGCATACAAATCCATGACTTGCTGTGCGCGGCTTAAAACCCCACGCCACCATACGGTGTCTTCTGGCAATACATCGTTAAAACCGCGCAATGCGCGTACCCGCTGACTCATGTCTCGCAGCGCCTTTTGGCCAATTGCTGACGCACCAGCTCGTCTAAACCAATCACCAAGTTATCGTTCTTCAATTTGTGCTGTATTTCGCCATCGACAAAGACCGTGTTGGGATTGCCACCAGTAACACCAACATGGGCTTCGCGCGCCTCACCGGGTCCGTTGACCACACAGCCAATCACTGCGACATCCAAGGGCTCCGATATGTTCTCAAAGCGCGCTTCCAACGCATTGACCGTCTTAATAACATCGAAGTTTTGCCGCGAACACGAGGGGCAGGCGATCAAATTGATGCCACGGTTACGCAAATGCAAGGACTTGAGCATGTCCCAACCAACCTTGATCTCCTGCACCGGATCAGCGGCTAAGGACACCCGTATGGTGTCGCCGATAC
>JBPOFU010000075.1:0-14401 GCA_051252075.1 Oceanococcus sp.
GGCGGTGTCATTCAATCAAACGGGGACCTACTCATTTCGCTGTCAGGTGAAACAGTGGAAAACAGTGGAGCTCTACTCGCCGCCGATGATTTGAGCATTAACGGAAACGCGGCGACGTTAACAATTAGCAACCGTGAGCAAGGTATCATCCAAGCTGGCTCTGACGCAGACGATGTGCTGACGCTCACCCATGCCGATCTAACGCTGAATAATCTGGACGCCGCCGCTCTCCTGGGCGGCGAGCTTCAGATCAATGCTGCCAATTTGGACAATGAGGGCGCTATTGCCGGCGGCCGCTCCAATTCTAGCTTGGTCACTGTGACTACGGCCTTAGATAATGCGGGTCAAATTCTATTTGGTGTAGATCCTGACGGGCAGGGTCCCTTAGCCGGTATTGGTTCAGGCACGCTCCGTACCGCAGGCACATTAACAAATCAAGTTGATGCGTCTATTCAAGCCTTTGACGACCTTATTCTTGAGTTAACTGGCGCCTTAAATAATGCCGGTGTTGTGGCTGCAGATAATGTCGTTGTGGTAGGCAGCAACTTAGCCATTGACAACCAAATTGGAGGGGTACTGCAAGGTTTTACTAGCCTTGGGTTCAGCGGATCGATCCTCAGTTTGCAAAATGCCAGCGGCGCTGGCGTTTACGGACTGACCAACAACTTGAATCTGGCCAGTTTAAACAATCAAGGTGACTTATTTGGTGGCGATATCGATATCGACATCACCAATACGCTGACAAACAGCGGCACCATCGTATTAGGGACGCTAGGTGCGGCACAAACGCGCCGCGTGTCAGCTAACACATTAGATAATTTAGCCGGCGGCATCATCCAATCGAATAGTAGTTTGTCATTGGCCTTGACAGGTACTTTGCTGGATAACGCAGGCACTTTGCGCGGCGTGGATGATTTGGGCATTTCAAGCACAGGCACCACCTTGGTCATTAACAATACGGGCCAAGCCGCGATTCAAGCCGGGGCCAGCGCAGGCGATGTGCTGAGCATTTCGCACCCTGCGTTGACTATCAACAATTTGGGGCCCTCGGCCACTTTGAGTGGCAATCAAGTTCTGATCACTGCTGCGGCGTTAAGCAACGCCGGAGGTATTCTGTCCGGCACTTCGAACGCCAGTAGCATTGCAATCAGTGGGGCGCTTAACAACACGGGCGATATCGCCATTGGTTGGGACCCAGACGGCGCACAAAATCCCGCACCTGCGGCTGGATCCGGGGTCATCAGTGCTGGAACGCTAACAAACTCGGGCAGCGGTGTTATTCAGTCTGTGGATGACTTGACTGTTCGTTTGGGTATAAGCCTGAGCAACTTGGGCGCCATGTTGTCGCGTGACACCCTGACCATTGAAGGCTCCGGTGCCACGCTAGCTGTCAGTAATCAGGCTCAAGGCATCATTCAGGCTGGTTCGGACGCTGGAGATGTTCTGAACATTAATCATGCAGCATTGACATTGAGCAATCTGGATGACGGCAGATTGCTGGGCAACGAAATCCAAATTGATGCAGCCTCGTTGGCCAACGCCGCCGGTGCTGCAATTGCAGCGGGCACGTCGGCTAACAGTCTAATTGCGGTGAGTACAGGTTTGCAAAATGATGGCCAAATCAGCTTTGGCCGTGATCCGGATGGCGCGGTAGGTGCGTTGTCGGGCACGGGGTCCGGTACAGTTCGTACTGCTGGAACACTAACAAACACTGCCGGATCATCGATACAGGCTTTTGATAATTTACGCTTGGAATTGAATGGAACACTGACCAACGCGGGTTTGGTTGCGGCGGATGCTGTGACCATTGTTGGCACCAATTTGGCCATCGTCAATCAAACCAACGGCGTATTACAAGGCTTTAATAGCCTGAACTTCAGCGGCTCAATCGCAAGTCTGCAAAATGCTATTGGTGCTGGCATCTACGGCTTGATGCAAGATTTAACGCTCGCCAGTCTAACAAACGCCGGTGATTTGTTTGGTAGTGCAATTGATTTGAGCATTACCAATCTACTGACCAACAGCGGATCGATTCTGCTGGGAGCAGCGGGCTCAGGGAATACCCGCACAGTGTCCGCGGGCACTTTGGACAATCAAGGCACTGGCACGATCCAGTCCAATGCCGGTCTATTGCTCGCCGTATCAGGAAGCAGTCTGGACAACTCCGGAGCCTTGCTGGCGGCCGATGATTTGACGGTGACCGGTACCGGCGCATCGTTGACCTTGACCAACTTGAGTAACGGCTTCATTCAGTCGGGTTCTGATTTCGGCGATACACTGAGTTTAGGAGGCACGGCACTTACGCTGGACAATCAGGCGTCTGCCCAGCTTATTGGCAATCAAATTCAGATCGCCAGTGCAAGCTTGAGCAACGCCGGCGTGATCGCAGCGGGTGCATTCGCGAACAATTCGGGCCAAGCGGCAAGTAGCACCATCACATCTGCAACCGGGTTCAACAACAGCGGCAATATCTACTTTGGCAACGGTACGGACGGTGGTTCAGGCACTGTCAATGCGGCTACGTTAGACAATACCAGCACCGGTGTGATCCAGTCGGTTGATACCTTAGCGATGAATATCGCTACGACGCTCAACAACGCTGGCATAGTGGTTTCAAACGATTCATTCACCGTGAATGGCACGGGTGCGGCGCTTACAATCAACAACAACGGCAGCGGCGTCATGCAAGCCGGTTCAGATACGGGCGACATTTTGACTTTGTCACATGCGGCGCTCGATTTGAATAATTCGGCCAGTACCGCCGCTCTTGTGGGCAACGAGATTCAGATCAGCGCGGCATCGCTGCAGAATCAAGGGAGCATCGCCAGCGGCACATCAACTGGCAGTGTTATCGCGGTCAGTTCGGCATTAACTAATGCCGGCAACATCATATTCGGAAAAGATCCCGATGGTGCTGGTGCAGTAGAGGGCAGCGGCTCAGGTACGCTGCAGACGTCCGGAACCTTGACCAACCAAGCGAACGCGTCGATACAAGCCTTCGACAATTTAACCTTGACACTGGCCGGGACGCTCACCAATGCAGGGGCTGTCTTGGCTGATGCCGTGGTGATATCGGGAGCCAGTCTGGCGATTGATAATCAGGCGAACGGTGTATTGCAAGGCTTCAATAGCCTCAGCTTCAGCAGTCCCATCAGCAGTCTCCAAAATGCTGCGGGTGGTGGTATATATGGGCTGGTACAGAATTTAAGCCTTAACAGCCTGACCAATAATGGTGACCTGTTTGGTAGTGCCATTGATTTAAGTATCTCCAATGCTTTGACCAACACTGGCGTGATTTTGCTGGACGTGAACGGGGCTGGCAGTAATGCCACACGTAATATTAGCGCTGGAACCCTCGTTAACCATGGCGGAGGGATCATCCAATCCAATACCGGCCTGGCTCTGAGCCTGACGGGCGATACTTTGAACAACGGCGGAGGGTTGTTGCTTGCCCAAGATGCACTCCATATTGGTGGCACTGACACCACGTTGACGCTGAGCAACACCCCGCAAGGGCTTGCTGGTCGTGGTGTTATTCAAGCTGGCGCGGGTTTAAGCTTTTCACATGTCAACCTGATATTAAATAATGGCATCGATGCTGTGCTGCTTGGAGAATCAATTCAAATTAGCAGCTCAAGTATGTCCAATGCGGGTAGGGTCACCGCCACTGGTGCATCCAGCAGCAGTACCTTTAACATTGGCAGTCTGGATAACCAGTTCGATGGCAATATCCAGGCCGCAAACAATTTGACCATCAATACGAATGCTGCGACGGCTCTGACAAATCGTGGTGATATTGCAGCTCATGGCGTTTTGAGCGTCAGCAACAGCGCCGGCGCCTTGAATAACTTAGGCAATCAAGCGCAGATCTACGGTGATCAATTGCTCATTACGGTGAGCAGTGTGAACAATGAAGGCACCTTGGCCGGTGGTGCTTCGTCGGCCAGCGCGATTATGAGCACGGGCCTGGTCGACAATACCGGCAATATTTATTTCAGCCGTGATTCGGATGGAGCCGGACCCAACCCGGCTAGCGGCTCAGGCAGCCTCAGCGCCAGCGCTCTGACCATCGCAAGTGGCAGCCGCATTGTAGCCGCTGACAATCTCACCCTTAATTTGCAGTCACAGCTCAACAATACCGGGGTAGTCTCCGCCGACACGCTGCGGATTAACGCCAGCGGCGCCAGTTTGCAGATCAACAATTTCGCCGGTACCGCAACCAATGAAACGGTATTAAGCGGCAATATCCTAGAGCTTGGTGGTCCGGGCAGCATCAGTGGCTTGATCAATGAGACTAACGCCGGCATTTATGGCCTCAATAGTAATCTTTCACTGGACAGTTTGAACAACCAGGGCGGATTGTTTGGACGTGACATCAATGTTGATGTCACCAATGCGTTGACTAATAGCGGCAACATTGTGCTGGGCACCGGTCAGATCAATGTGGTGCGTCGCGTTTCTGCCGGCACATTAAACAACCAGGCCGGTGGCCTGATCCAGTCCAATTCTACCTTGCAGTTGTCCCTGTCCGGTTCGACGTTGAGCAACGCCGGCACTTTGTTGGCTATGGATGACCTGGAGATAGTCAGTTCTGCTGCTGCACTCACGGTCAATAACGAAGGCGCCAATGCCTTTATGCAGGCCGGCACTGCAGTTGATGATCTTGTGATCATTCAGGGTAGCGGGATTACACTCAATAATCTCAATAGCGCGGTCTTATTGGGCGGAAATATATTCTTTAATATCAAAGAGATGACAAATTCTGGAAGGATCGCGGTCGGGGCCTTGCTCAATGGTTCAAGCTCAACGATTAATACCTCGTTGTTTGTGGATAACACGTTAACGAACTCTGGGCAGATTAATTTTGGAAACTCCACCGATGGAGGCAATGGAACCATCCGAGCCAACTCGCTGATCAATTTGGCTGGCGCTTCAATCGAAGCCTTTGGTGGACTGAATCTTAATTTAGAAACCACACTCAATAATTCAGATCTGATAGAAGCCTTAGTGCTTAGCATTAATGCTGATGTTAACGGCGGCGGCCTATCGATTATCAACAACGATGCTGCAGTGAATTCAGTGCTACGCGGCCGTAATGCATTAAATCTAAGCGGCCCTATCAGCAGTATCGTCAATGGCATTGGCGCTGGCATTTACGGAGTCAACACGAATCTGGTTGCAGGCAGCCTGAATAATCAAGGCGATCTGTTTGGCTCGAATATTGATATTGATATTACCGGCGAGCTACGTAATAGCGGCACGCTTTATTGGGGTACGCAGGGCGCGCTTGGGCCCTTGCCAGACTTGCGCACTTTAAGCGTCGGCACCTTGGTCAATTTGGGTTCCGGGATTATTCAATCGACTGCACCGCTTGATGTCACCGTCCGCGGTGGCGCACTGACCAACTACGGCACGCTGCGTTCCGATTTCGCTCTGGGGATTGTTGGCTCTGATGTCGTCTTGGATATTATCAACGGTGATGCGAATGCCACAACGACTGCATTTATCGTAGCTGATACCAGCAGCGCTCAGCAGGGCGCGGTGAATATTGGTGCCAGTGGCACCACGGTCAGTTTGACCAATCATACCGATGGCGTGGTTCTAGGCAATACGCTGAATTTAACTCTCAGCAACTTGACCAACAACGGGCTCATCCAGGGCAATCAAACCGGTACTTTGAGTGTCACGAACACATTGCAGAACGCTGGCGGCATCAGTTTTGGATCGACTGGATTTGCAGGCACGGGGACAATAACGGCTAGTGTGCTCAACAATACGGGCACAGGTGAACTGGCCAGTAGCCATCTTCTCAACTTGAATCTGGGTTCCAGCCTCGACAATGCCAATCGAATTCTGGCCGACACTCAGATCACGGTAAATACCAGCGGTGCTGGCCTGGCCTTAATCAATAGCGGCCTGCTACTGAGTGACCTCATTGTTATGAACGGGCCAGGCCTAAGCAGCCTCACGAATGCCGCGACCGGTGGCATATACGGGTTAAACAGCTCGCTATCCTTGAATAGTCTGAATAATGCTGGAGAAATCTTTGGCCGAGAAATCGATCTGAATATAGCCACGACGTTGACCAACAGCGGCCAGATCTGGCTCAACCAAAACAACGCGAACTCAGCACAAACCATTACCGTCGGTTCGGCTATTACGAACCAGGCAGGAGGAATTATCCGTTCGGGCACGGATAGCGCCGGCTTAAATTTTGTATTCACCAACGGCAATGGAGTATTCAGTAATTCCGGTCAGATCTTTGCCGATCAGCTTGCACTGAGTGGTTCGAATCTAGCCATTAGCAATCTGGGTACAGGCATCATTCAAGGTGCCAGTTCTTTAAATTTCGGAAGCTCCGTGGCCAGTCTGCAAAACGCCAGCGGCGCAGCGATCAATGGATTGAGCAGCAACCTGAGCTTGGCATCGCTGACAAACCAAGGCGATCTGTATGGCCGTGCGATGGATTTGACCGTGACGGGTGAACTGAATAACAGCGGAACCATCGTGCTGGATTGGGGGGCAGATGCCGCCATAACCAACCAACAACGCAGCATCAATGCCGGAACGTTGGTCAATCAGGTCGGTAGCACCATTCAATCCTTTACTGGATTGAATATTAGTCTCACGGGCAATGCCTTTAACAACTTCGGTACCCTGTTGGCAGACGATGCCTTGCAAATTTCCGGTTCAGGTGCTTCGCTCACTTTGACCAACGGGAACGGTACGGATAATGCTTATCTGCAGGCGGGCGGGCAACTGTCTATCAGCCCCACGGCTTCAGCATTGACACTGAACAATATGGCCAATGCAACAATCTATGGTGATAGCTTGTTGTTAAACACCACGGCCAACCTCAGCAATGCGGGTCGAATCCAGGCACTTAATGGATCGCAACTCACCGTTGGAACGCTGACCAATACAGACACCATCTTGTTGAGCGCCAATGGCAGTACGCAGTCCTTCCTAAACGCGAATATATTGAACAACAATGCTGGAGGCTCACTGGTGTCCGTGGGTAGTTCCGCTCTGAATGTTACGTCGCAGCTGAATAACATCGGTGACATCGATGTATTTGACGCGCTAAGCATAGCTAGCTTTGGCCCTCCCACCCAGCTCGCCGTCGATATTCAAGGAGATGTCACAGTGGGTGGACTCTTCAGCATGGCGGCTAACGGTGGCGTAGCAGCGCCCAATGTCATTGTGAACACGTCAGGGCGTATTGATGCTCAGACAGCCAACTTTGATCTTGGGGCCTTGGAGATCATGGATGGCGGTGTCGTGGTCGTATCTGGCACTACCGATATTACCGCCACGACATTGTTGATGAACGGAGTCGACTCCCAATTAATTGGCAACAGAAGCGGTATAAGCACTGGCCAGGGTCTATTCACACTGACCGCGACCAACGCAATCGATAATTTTGGCTTGATCGCCTCCGGCCATGATCTGCTAATAAATGCGAACGCTGGCTTGCGTAACCGAGCCAATGCCGGCGTGGGCGCCGGAGGCAACAATCAGATCGAATTCAACACTGGCGGCATTCTGAATGAAGGCGATATTTATGGTGGCAGTATTCAACTGGCACAAATGACCGCCGGAAGCAGCGCAGAAGTGGTTGAAAACGCCGAATCAGGCAAGCTCGATGCGACTAGCGGTGTGATGATCATCAGCAATGCCAACGGAGGCTTTTTCAACTACGGTCAAGCTCGCGCTACGGGCAATATCACAATTGCAGCTACTAACTTTACCAATGGTTTGCGTGGAAATTACAGCCGTACAAGCGTTGATGCTAATCCGGTTGATCCGAATGGAAATTCTCCACCGCCATTCCCATACAATAATCCACCATTCTGGTATGACAATGCGGCTACGCAAATCCAGTTTGAGCCTTGGATAGCACTGAATGAAACGGAAATCCGAGCAGGTTCCCTGCAGCGACCTCATGCGTTGCGTAATTTAAGGCAGGAAGTCTGGGATACCGCCAATGGCAGCGATACGCCAAACTACGCTCAGGGCCCTGCGCGCATAGTCAGTGATGCCAATTTGAGCGTAACGACAAACGATGGACGAAATCAGTATGGCATCCTCAGTGGCGAAAATGTCACGATCTCAGCCACTGGAAGCAACGCGTCGTTCATCAACGATGATTTGCATCTGGATACAACCGCTGATTTTTATTCTGGCTCGCTTGTCGAATACGGATTCATTCGAAATGCCAATGGGGATATCTTTATCGGCGCAGATATCGACAATCCGAATATTGGCGGTGATGAAGACGCAACATATTCATTTGATGCGAACGGCGACATTATTGAAACCATCACCAGCACGGGCATCAGTTCAGTCGTCACCGACCGCTTCTATGCTGCAACGTACGAGGGTGCACTGGATTATGGCGCGGTGCTGCGAAATGTCGCAGTCCGCCCGGTGGGGGCTGCGAATGGCCGTTTAGATCGCGAAAAAATACCAGCCACCAGTCCCGTCACGACAGGGATTTTCGCCAACGGCAGCATAGTCATTTCAGGTGGTTTTTCGGTCACCAATATAAACACACCTTATTACCCCGAAAACGGCACGACAAGCGCCACTCTTAATAGCTTGATTACAGCTGCAACCACCCCCTCCGTCGAGGCGCCATCCAACACCAGCGTGGGCGCTGGTGGAAATACAGCAGGTACCGCGACTGACCCAAGTGCCGGAGGTGGCACACCGAACGAGAGCTTTACCGACCCTAGCGGTGGCACCGCCGGTGCGGCCGACACCAGCAACCAAGGTGGAACGGGTCAAAGTGACTACAGCGGTGGAGCCAGCGGTGGCAATGGTACTTTTGCCGGTGTATCGGCAGATTACAATGTCGATGCCATCAACCCAGCGGGGGGCACTGGTTCGAATGATCAGTCTCCCGGAGGAAGTGATCCTAATAGCGTAAACGGACCGGGCTCACAGAATCAGAATGTCACTGTCGGCAGTGGCGTGAATGGCGCTTTTGTACCCGGTGCAACCGATCCAACAGGGGTTGGCGGCACCCAGCAACAAGATAATGATCCACAAGGGGGCTCTGGCTTGGGTAACAACGCTGGTGGCCAAGTTGATGGGCTGGATGTCGGAGTGGGCCTGGTTGCGTTCAATGGTACGCCTGCTATTGATAGCGCAGCCGCAGTGGGTGTTGCGGATGAACGGGTATCACTCATTGAGTTGAGCGGCTTTGTTCCTGCCAGCGAATTGCCACCCGTACCTGCATTGGAGCTGCTGGAGGAACAGACTGACTTGAACCTAGGCAGTACCGCGCTGACCCTGCCGACTAGTCCAAACGGTCTTTTTGTGCCTGCAGAAAACATTCAGGCGGGTTTCTTGATCGAAACCAACACTGTATTCGATGATGGAAGCAACGCGGTTGGTTCGGATGAATTGGCTGAAGAATTAGGCCTTGATCCAGAATTACTGCAATTACGATTGGGTGATGCCGCGTACGAAAACTACATTATTCGCGATCAAATTACCGCGCAGACCAATGTGGGCGTCCTAACGGGCTATCAAAACCAAGATCAAATGATCACTAGCCTGTACGCTTCTGCCGCTGAGGCAAGCCAAGACTTTGGCTTGGTTTGGGGTGAAGCACTTTCGCAAGAACAGCAAAACAGTCTTCAAGAAGACATAGTTTGGATGGTGGAAACCGAAGTGGGTGGCGTCCGCGTATTAGCGCCGGTGGTGTATCTCTCGCAAGCCACCAAACTGGCCTACCAGAACGGCAGCGGCATGGTCGCGAGTAATGTCGTTATGGATGTTGAAAACTTCAACAACCGTGGAACGGTTCAAGGCAGCAATGCTGTCATCATTGAGACCACCCAAGGTCTGACCAATCAATCTGGAGGAACTATTGCCGGTAACTTCGTGGTGTTGGAATCGACTGAGGGAAGTATAGAGAATGCCAATAACGCCTCGATAATTGGTGGCAGCTCAATCAGTATGAATGCCAACCAAGATATTAGTAACGCTGGTAATGTCATCAGTCGCAATATCGGAATGACCGCGGAAGAAGGTGGCATTCGCAATGCCGGTTCAATTCGTGCTGCTGAAACTGCCTTCATCAAAGGTAATACCGATGTCGACAATTCACGCGGCAACATAAGCGGCCAGAATGTATTTGTCGAAGCCGTTGAAGGCGGCATTAAAACCGGTGGAATCAATGCGACGAATACCGCTGCTCTCACCGCTCGTACGGACATTACCGTCGGCTCCGTCGAAGCGCGGGATGTAGGCTTAACGTCTCATGAAGGAGCGGTAGGAATCGAGTTTGGCTCAGTCACCGGAACCAACAGCGTTGATCTCAGCCAGCGGCAAAGCATTGATACAACGAAGGCCGCCTCGAATATCAACACCCGCAATCTGGGACTGACCTCCACCGGTGGTGGGGTCAATCTTAGCGGGGTGGATGGGGCGGATCAAAGCCTGCGTGTGCAGTCACGTGATGACATCATTAATCGTGACAACACCCTAGAATCCAACGTCCTAAGCCTGCGCTCAACCGAAGGTGATATCAGCAATCAGGGTGGAGCCTTAATCGGTACTGAACGATTGTCATTGGATGCACGAAAAGATATCAACAATATCGGGGGTCAATTGTCCGGTGGCGATGTTTTCTTAAACGCACGCGAGGGCAGCATTACCAGCCAGACGTTGACCAGAACAACGCAAACCCACGGCAATGTCGAACTCGGTGATAGAGCGTCTATTACAGCGACAAACAATCTGGGTATGAAAGCCGGAGAAGACATTAATCTTATTGGTTCTGAGACGCGTGCGGGTGGCAATGCACGGTTTGATGCGGCGGGTAACATTAATTTACTCAGTGTCGAGACGCGTAAAACTACAAGCCGTGGGGTGGAGAGTTCCTTAGGAAACGGCGACAAAACGACCAGTTCAGTGACCAATGTCGGCTCTTTGCTCGATGTGGGCGGAACCTTGAGCGCGGAAGCGGGATCCGAGATCAACGTATTAGGCAGTCAGCTCAATGCAGGCAATGCCAAGCTCTCAGCAGGTTCGGCCATTAATGTGAAGGCGGTGAAAGATTCCGTTGGCACTGATACCAATGTCAGCCGTCGAGGCAGGTTCTCGTCCAGCGAGTCTAGCGTTCAGACCTTTGATGAAACGGTGAAAAGCTCGGGTATCAATGTGGATGGCACCCTAGTCATGGATTCGGGCAAACTGATCAACATTGAGGGCAGCGAGGTCAATGCAGGTCAGGCTGCCTTGAAGTCAGGCGGCAATATCATCATTCAATCGGTAGAAGAGCGACACGATTCGACTGTTTCGACCACTAAGAAACAGTTCATAGGCGGCTCCAGTAGCACTGTGGTGACCAAGAACGGCGAGCAATTCGGCTCCAGTGTCAACGTCGACGATGCGCTCACCGTCTCCAGCGATGGCAACACCACTATCGCCGCCAGTGATGTCAATGTTGGCGGTGATTTCTTCGCGAATACAGGTGGAGATTTCACCGTAGAGGATAGAAAATCTGAGAAATCAGTAGATACCAAAACGGAGCGCTCTGGATTCGGTGTGGGCGGCGGCATGTACGGCACGCAGAAGACGTCCGATCTCATCGAAGAAAGCACGAGCAGAGGCAGTACACTGAATATCGGAGGCAGTGGTGCCATTCTCAGTGACAACGATGTCAACGTGCGTGGTTCCAATATCGATATTGGAAAGGATGCCTTCATTGATGCCAAGCGTGACATCAATGTCATGGATAGCCAGGATACACGGACCCAAACGACACGTACTGAAACCACAACCATCCTTGCGGTGGATTCAAGTTCTTCAACCGGAACCAACGCGCAAGCAGGCGCTGAGGCTGACAAAGGCAATTTTTCTGCCAACGCATCGGCAGAGGTTGGTGCAGAGGCTTCCAATAACACCGATATTAGTTTGCTCAAGACGACGGTGACCAACGAATATTCGTATAAGGAAACCAGCCGTGGCTCTAGTATTAAGAGTGGCGGCGACATGGTCTTAACGGCCGGTGAAACGATTCGTCTGAAGGGTTCCAGTCTGGATGCGACTGACAATATGTTCATGGAATCGGAAAACCTCGAGGTGACGACTGGTCGCAATATCGATATTTCGACTTCGGATACGACTATCCAAAAAATTGGCATATTTACCGAGAACGACGCGAGTGCTGGTGCAGAAGCGTCGGCGACTGCATCTCTAAAATCGGCGAAGGCCAGGGCTGGCGCGAGTGCGGGGGTTGAAGCAAGCAACACCACGACGATCGGCTACAAGCGCGAGCGTGAAGAAACAGAGTCCTACAGCCTGGAAAATGTGTCGTCGAGCATCAAGTCAGGTGGCAGTACGGTTATTGATGTAAAAGACCGCGCCAAATTTGTCGGTGCCAATGTGGAAGCTGGCGGCGATATTCATATTGAGGCCGGTGAGTTGGAAAATTTGGCTGCGGTGGATATCGAATCTACCGATACCAAATCCAGCATGCACATGGGCGGGCTCTATGTTGGAGGCGAAGCGAGTGCGAGTGCTGAAGCCGAAGCCAAAGCGGGCCCAACCGGCGTAAAAGCAACCGCCGGCGCTGAGGCCTCGGCAGAGGCTACGGCGGGTTTGCGGTATACCGACAGCCACAGTAGTAGCAGCGAGGGCAGTACGACCAATGTTGTGAACACCTTCTCAGCCGGTGGCAACATCACGCGTAACGTGAAGGGCACGATCCGAGATCAAGGCACGCGATTGGCGGCCGGTGGCAACATCAATCAGAAAGCCACCAATATTATCGAGGATGAAATTCGCGACACAGCCTGGTCTGATTCGAGTGATAGCTCGCGCGATGCGCGTATTGGTCTCTACGCTGGAGCAGGTGCTGAAGCCAGTGCAGGTGGCGAAGCTGGCTTGAGTGGGAAATCTCAGTCCGGAGTGAAATCAGATGCAAGCGCATCGGTAGGATTGCAATTCAGTTACACCGACGACAGCGAACAGAGTAAGAATTTATCCACCAAAGCGGTGACCAGTAGTTACACAGCCGGCGGAAATATTACTTCCACATCCACCGAGCGCAGCAAGTTTGTTGGCAGCAATATGAAAGCAGGGGGTGAAGGCGGAATCTCCCTTTCTGGAGACACGGTTGATTTCTTGGCTGCTAAAGATACGACCCAGCAGTCCGCCAGCCAACGGTCTATTGAAGCGTCGGGCAAGGTGGCGTTGATTGGTGGGGATGATGTAGAACTGGGCGCCGGCTACAGCCAGCAGAAGTCCAATTCCCAAAGCTCTACCGCGCGTGTAGGTTCGCTTAGCGCTGAAAACGGCAGCGTTAAAATATCATCACGTGGCGATACCAATTTAGTTGGTGTTGAAATTGATGCCGGTAAGAATGTGGACATTTCCTCTTCAGAGGGTAGTACCAACTTACTCGCAGCACGCAGTACCGCTGAGGAGCATCGAGAAGGCTTTAGCATAAGTGTGTCAACCAGTTCATCAGGCAACGACTCTGGCGGCAAAGATTCTGAAGGCGCCCTGGGTTTCGGCTATAACCGTCTGGATACGGCGTCTGTTAAAAACACCGGTGTTAAAATCAAGGCCGGAAATGGTGTGAATTTATCTGCCAACGATAAAGTGCTGCTGGAAGGGACCAAGGTCAAGTCAGGCAAGGATGGTATAAACATCAGCGCCGACAGCGTTGAGCTACGCGAGGCCAAGGATACGACCAAGACATTGCGTATTGGTGTTGGCATCGATCTCGAGGGCAGCAAATCTACCTCGGGGCCCGGCGGTACATCACCCGATGGTGGTACTGATGCTGCAGGTAACCCAACTACAGCATCTGATGGTTCAGGCCAGCCCGGTGCCCCGACGCCAGCATCTTCACCCAACGATGATGCGATTAAAGCTCTGACAGGTGCCACATCCGACGGCGCAGAATCAGGCGCTGCTTCCCCAGCGAACGATGACGATGAGCCGGAAGCGGTAGCTGGAATCTCCCTTGATTTCGGTTATGTCGATAAGAAAGACGGTCAAGTCACAGAATTGCAATCCGACGGCAAGATCAACATCAATGCCAGAAAGGTCGTCAATCAGGAGGCGAAATTGCAGGCCGCAGAGGGCGTTGATATGCAGGGCGAAGAGGAGAAACTCGAACGCTCCGACAAGAACGTCAACATCAATCTTAAAACCAAGTTTAAGATCAAGTCCGATACGTTCAAGAAGAAGCAAGAGGAACCGGCTGCTGATGATGCCAGCGCTACGGATGACGCCAATACGGCCAGTTCAAATGGCACAGGCACCCAGAACGTTAGCAAGTCTGATGACGGTGGGTCAGGGGGGGGGGTAAGGCAGATGCCAACAACGATGATGCCGGTGGCGCTGCAACGACTACAAGCTCGAAATCCACTAA
>JBPOFU010000076.1:0-14312 GCA_051252075.1 Oceanococcus sp.
GCCACGGACAGATGGTCACAAAGGCAGTGGTTTGGGTTTGAGCTTTGTTCGTCAGATTGCGCAATTGCACGGTGGCCAAATACAAATTCAAAACACGAACCCGCAAGGCGTATTGGCCTGCTTGAGTTTGCCCATTTCGCGCAAATAGGCCGATTCGGTTTCGATTTTTCGATGTTGTGATGGGCTTCCCTTGACGCTGCTAGGGTCAAAAATCTAATATTTCCGGTTCTTTTGCCCCTTTAGTCGTCGCCCAAACTCTGCTGGCGGCCCCTGATTTCAAGGATTCCAAGATGCAGCAAAGTCGTCCCAAGCCCGCAGATTTTTTCAAGGACTGGAAAGAGCGCGAAGCCCTGGCGGAGTCAATGATTCCGGTTATTGGAAAGCTCAATCGCGAACGCAATGTCGGCATCTACTTGTATGGCAAAAACTTGGTCAACAAGTCTGTCATCGCAATCATGAAAGCTCATCGTGCGGTGCGCCAAGTTGCCGACAACGAATTAAGCGAATTCGACACTTTTCCAGTGCTGCAAGCGATTACCAGACTGGAAACGGGCCCGGTGCATATCGATTTGGGCACCCTCACCAATAAGTTCATGCGTCTGGAATCGGATCAATCCGTAGATGCATTTGTAGCCGATGAACTGAAAGATGCTCATGGCGTGGGCAAGCCTTTGCCGCAGCCACAGGATGTGGTGATTTATGGCTTTGGTCGTATTGGCCGTTTGATTACACGCATTTTGATCGGTAAGGCAGGTAGCGGTGATGTGCTGCGCTTGCGTGCGATCGTTCTGCGTAAAGGCGGAGCCGCCAATGACCTTGAAAAGCGGGCCTCATTGCTGCGTCGAGATTCCGTACACGGGACTTTCGAAGGCACCATCCGAGTGGATGAAGAGACCAATACGCTGATCTGCAATGGCAATGAAATCAAAATCATTTATGCCAATTCACCGACTGAAGTGGATTACACCGCGCATGGGATTAACGATGCCATCATTGTGGATAGCACCGGTGTATGGCGTGACGAAGCGGGCCTTAGTCAGCATTTGAAATCGCCGGGCGCCAAGAAAGTCTTGCTCACCGCGCCGGGCAAAGGCGATCTGAAGAATATTGTTTACGGTATTAACAACAACGACATACAGCCGGAAGACACCATTTTATCTGCGGCATCCTGCACCACCAATGCGATCGTTCCGGTACTCAAAGCGTTAATGGATGAGTACGGCGTTGAGCACGGTCATGTAGAAACTGTGCATTCCTACACCAATGACCAAAATTTGATCGACAATTATCACAAGGGCGATCGTCGCGGCCGCTCCGCTGCCTTGAATATGGTTTTAACTGAAACAGGTGCGGCTAAGGCCGTCGCCAAGGCTTTGCCGGAATTGCAGGGCAAACTCTCCGGTAACTCCATTCGTGTGCCGACACCGAATGTGTCTATGGCTATATTGAATTTGAGTTTGGGTAAAGCAACCAGCAAGGAAGAGCTCAATGACTACATGCGCGATATCGCATTGCACTCGCCGTTGCGTCAGCAAATCGATTATTCCAATAGCATTGAAGCTGTGTCCAGTGATTTCGTAGGATCACGGCGTGCGTGTGTGTTCGATGCGATTGCAACCATAGTGAACGGTAGCAATGTGGTCTTGTATTGCTGGTACGACAATGAATTTGGCTACAGTTGCCAAGTCGTACGTTGCTTGGAAGATATGGCCGGTGTGCAATACGCGCAATATCCGAAAAAAGACTAGTACTTTGGTATAGAACGAGGCGCGGATGTTGGTTCATCCGCGCCTTTTTATTATCCGGCTGGTAGCAAGCGCACACCCGCAATCCACGGGTGCGCAAAGAGAATGCCGACGGTGGATGCCAGGCCGATAATCACGACTAACAGCACTCGGCCGATCCCGGTTGCGGCGGGTTTGGCCGGTTTTCCATCACGCTTATTAATAAAGATGACTTCCAGCACAGCCCAGGCCATCAAACCGCCAAACAGAATGACACTGCGCGTTTCGCCGTTCGACAGTAGATGAGCCAGTGCCCAGACTTTGACCGCAATCATCTGCGGGTGCCCTATGGCACGTTTGATGTCGCTGGGAATGGTCGAAGCAATTAACAATATCAGCGCTATTGGCATAAGCAGCATGGTGGCGTGACGCAAGCCGGCAGGCGGCACATACAAAACGCCGCCAGGCATCGCTCGAAATCCCATGACGATCAACACAACGCTGAGCAAAACCAGCAAGGAATACAATCCTTTATAGGGTCCTTCGCCGATTTTTCCAATGATGTTCGCACGCAAATTCGGTTTTGCGGCGGTGGACAAATGAACACATGACCAGAGCAGTAATCCAGCGATCAGCAGCATGGGATAAACCTATATTGAGGAGCGGGCAGTGTGAGGCTGGCAGCTTGTGCAAGCAAGTGTTGGTGTTAGATATTGATACTTGCCAAGGCGGTTATCGCGGAGCAGAGTGTATGCACAAGGCATATTGAGCTTTAGTGCATGGGGCCGGGCAATGCCTAAAGATGATTAAAGGAAGACACTAATGCGTTACCGAATAATCAGTTTGATAGCTGGGTCTATGCTGATGAGCACAGTCAACGCTGCGAATGTATTTCAAGTGACAGCGGCTGTAACCGAACAAGCTGGATCGGAATATTCCTTTACGGTTGGGACTTCTAATGCGGAGGAATTGTTCCAAGTATTAGATAGTCGTCAGCGTCCTGCGGGAACAGACAGCCGATTCGATGGAAGTGAAATTGTTGTTGCAGATGTTTTGTATCGTGGTTTAGATATGGAATTAAGTTTCAACGAATTCGCAAATACGCTGAATAACACCTTGTGTGTCGGTATCAGTGGTGTTCCTGCGCCATCCAACAGGAGCAATGCCACATGTGGCACAGATGCGTTTGAATTTTCAGCGACAAGTAGGCAAGCCGCCCTTGATGCCTTTGCCGACTATTTGAAGTCCAATGAAGACGGCACCGCGTCGCGCTTGAACCAACAGTTGGTGCGCAGTTCGCCCAACGATCCTATTGCGGGCAATCCAGGCAGTTTGCAATCACGCGTCGCAGCCGCTGATTTTAATCAGAGTTTCACGCAGCGCGTGAGCCAAGTGTGGGGTTGCAGTACCAGTGCGTCAGCGACACAGATGTTGATGCTGGCAAAAGCGGGCTTTGGTTGTGGCCTCGACGTGGCCGATGCGAATTTCCGCTTACCCACGATAGAAGTTGCACAGCTGGGAGGTCCTGCAAGCTATGCCGCTAATGTAGGTTTGTATGATGACTATTTTTCCAGCATTGATCGCCAGCGTGGGGAAAATAAGCTCAACATCGGTGTTGACTACGCCTTGATTAGCGCTACTCCGGGTGGAGGAACAGAGCTAGAAACCAGTGTGCTCACACTTCCGCTGTCCTATTCCTTTGTGTTTAACGGCGACCCACGCAAGAAATTTGTAGTCCGTTTACCGCTTTCCTTAAGCAAAACCGAGGAAGCTACGGCGTACCAAATCGGCTTAAGTTTGGCATATAGCCATCCGATCAGTGATGTATGGAGCATAAGCCCAGGTTTAGGCTATTCCGCAGTGGGGTCTGAAGACTTGGCCTCCGCAGCAGCTTTGACATCATTCTCGTTGAGTAGCAGCTATACCTTGGATTTTGGCGGTTGGGCTTTGAATATTGGCAACACCATTGGCCAGTATTCCACCGGAAAAGTCAAAATCGGGGACTACGAGTCGGACCCTGATATATCCAACACGATCTTTACCAATGGCTTATTGCTGTCGGGACCAAGCTCTCTGTTGGCCAATGATTTGGTCGTGGAATATTTCATCACGGATACGCGCTACAGCGGAGATGCATTGTTCACTGACAATTCTCAAGAAGTTGGCATTAATTTCGGCAAGCTGAACACCAGCAATGAAGTGGTCACCAGTTATCTAAAAGCGGGTATTAGCTACGCCATGGCCAGTGGTGATAACAGCAATGAAGCGGACGTTTTGCGTCTGTCACTGCAATTCAAATTTTGAGGAAGCGCAACATGAAAACACATCTAATGGGTTGTCTACTGGCGTTGGTTCTCGCGGTTCCCGCTGCAGCGCAAGATATGGCCGGTAAAGCCTTGTTGGTTGTGGGTAAAGCCTACGCCACTGATGCCGCCGGCGCAGCACGCACCTTGTCTAGAGGGGACGCTATTTTTTCGGGTGACACCATAACGACCTTCCGTCATAGCTACGTAAATGTCAGTTACACCGATGAAGGGCGAACCCTCATCGGCCCCAATTCTCAGCTGAAGATTGCGCAGTACAGCTACAAGCCCACTCTGGGCGGGCCGAGGAATCGCACAGCAGCGAAATCAGCCAACCAGGGGCGCAGCGTGTTTGCTCTTCTGAAAGGAGGTTTCCGCGCGGTCACTGGGTTGATAGGCCGTGCGAGTCGTGACAACTATTCTATACAGACCTCAGTAGCGACTATAGGCATTCGCGGAACCGATGCGGTTTACGTTGACTGCAGTGACGGTCGTTGTGGGAATGTGGGGCCCGGTGGCAGTGATGATCCCAATAGCGTTTTAATCGGGGTGTATTCTGGAGGTGTTTCTGCAATGAATGAACAAGGCCAAACCGCTGATGTTGATCCGGATCAATTCATTCAAGCGACTAAGAATGCATTTTTCCGCTTGGCGGGAACTCCGGGCATTCTTCTGACTATGCCGATGGCCGATCCGAACACCTGCGAGTAACGCTAATCCAGTCCGAAAGGGCGCCCGAAAAAGTAGCCTTGCACGTGCTCGACTCCGAGTGCTTGCAGGGCATCGACTTGCTCTTCTGTTTCTGCACCTTCGGCGATGAACGATAAGCCTAAGTCGCTTGCTAGACGCGCCATGCCAGCAATAATGCTGCGGCTGCCTTTGTCGGTGAGCATGTCCTGTAGGAATTCTTTGTCGATTTTTAAAGTGTCGACGGGCAAACGATTCAGATACGCCAGGGAACTGTGCCCAGTGCCAAAATCATCGATTGCGACTTGGCAGCCAAATTGGCGGATATCAGTGAGCACGCTCAATGCCTGATCCCAATTCTCCAATATTTGCGATTCCGTCACTTCCACGCGTATGTGCTTCGCCTTTAGACCGTATTCGTGGATGGACTGGCGAATGGTAGGGATAAGCTGTGGATCGGGGAATTGCCGTGCGGCCAGGTTGATGCTGATGCTGAAGTCTGGATCCAAAGGCATATGCCAACTTGCCGGCAACAAGGCGCGACAGCGACACGCTTCCTGGATGATCCATTGGCCAATGGCTTCAATGATGTGGGATTCCTCGGCGACGGGAATAAACAGATCAGGTGCAATCAACTGCCCATCAGGCTTGCGCCAACGCAAGAGCGCTTCAAAGCCAGCGGTTACCCGATCCTGCAAGCGCACGATGGGCTGGAAATACAGCACAAATTCATGCTTTTCTAGGGCCGCGCTGAGGGCGTGTTCGGTGCGCATGCGATCAATCGCATCCACTTCATCTTGTTGATTGGGCTTGAGGTTTTGTGGGTCTGAAAACTGCCCCAGAGACTGTCGGTAGCGCTTCAGCACGATTTGCAAAAGATGCCGCACCAAAGGGTCTGAACGTTGCATACGTTCATCCAAATGGCGGCGCGTGATTACGGTGAGGCGGGTATCTTCCATCGCTTGTGCGGAGGCAAGGCGAGGTTCATTGCTAATCAGGGCCATTTCTCCGACGCATTCTCCAGCGCCGATCTCACCCAATCGAACAGTCTGCCCGTCCTGTTCTCGTAAAATGGCTATACGGCCGCGATCGATCAAATACGCCGCGTCGCCGCTGTCGCCTTCGCGAAACAGCATGTCGTGAGCAGCGATGTTTATTTGTGATGCAGTCACAGGCGTTTTTTCCCTTTTACACACTATACATCCGCCCAGCCGTGGGCACAGTACACTTGCACTTCCCATGCCACTAAATTTTTCTATGCAATTCACGGCCTCATATATGTTGTTGAAACGAAAGTCGTATTTATTAGGGATATTTACGGTGTTCTGGTTCGGAGCAGCGAGTGCTGCAGAGTTAAGCAAAGCGGCCATCGATGCACCCGCGCCGCTACCGAACATCCTGGTAACGGGTTCGCGCTTAGAACAAAGTGGCGCCGCACAGAGCAAGCCAGTGACCCGCATAGAGCGTCAGGCGATCTTGCAATCAGGCAGCCGCAACTTAGCCGAGTACCTCAATTCACTACCCTTTATGAGTGGAGCCCCCTTAGGCACCAGTGTCGGCGCACGCGGGCAGGGCGGTGGGTTTTCGCGTGGCATAGAAACGGCAGAGTTGCGAGGGCTAGGCGCACAGCGCACCTTGGTATTGCTGAACGGACGACGGTTTGTTCCTGGTGGTAATGGTGTGGCCGGTGTAGTGGATTTAGGCATGCTGCCCCTAGCCTTGGTCGAACGTATAGAAGTGCTTAAGACTGGCGCCTCGGTTGAATATGGTGCCGACGCGGTTGCCGGGGTTATTAATGTCATTACTCGGCAGGATTTGGATGGCATAGAATTTCGTGGCAAGACGGCCATGAGTGAGCATGGCGATGGGCAAAGCTGGGATGCTTCGCTGGTTGCCGGTGGGGTCAAGCAATCCTCCCATTGGTTTGCCGGCCTGCAGTTTTTTGATCAGCAATCTTTGAGTAAGGGCGAGCGTGAATTTTCATCCCGCTTGCTGACGGTCAACGGCGACGACAATCAAGTTGTGCCCGATGGCAGCTCGGCGCCGATTGCTGGGAATTATCGAACCTCCAACGGGCGCGTAACGCTGCGTGCTGGAGAAGACGGGCAACAAGCCAGTGATTTCCGCCCCTTTATTGATACCGGCCCGAATACCGATCGCTTTAATTTCAATCCTTTCGAGGATTTACTGCAAGACAGTCAACGCCTGTCCGCTTTTGTGGCAACGCGTATAGCAATTACTCCTGCTGTGAACTACTTCGTTGAAGCGCAGTGGCAGCAACGTCGCTCGGACACCCAATTGGCAGCCTTGCCACTATTCAGCAACCGTTTGTCTGGAGTGAGCGTGGCGCCTGACAATCTCTACAATCCTTTTGCTGAAGAACTCAGCGATGTACGGCGACGGGTGGTGGAGGCCGGTAGCCGTGAATATCAACAGGACAATCAAGCTTGGCGTTTTCTGGCAGGGTTTGAGGGTGATTGGCGGCAATGGCGCTGGGATATAAGCGCTGCTTTTGCGCGCAATCGGGTCGAGCAAATTCAAACGGGTGAATTGCTTCGCGATCGTTTGCAATTGGCTTTGGGTTCGTCGTTTTTAGACAGCCAACAACAAGCGCGTTGTGGCAGTTCCGGGCAAGTTATTGAGGGCTGCGTGCCTTTGAATGTGTTCGGCGCGGAGGGAAGTATTGATAACACGATGTTGGCCTTTGTCAGTGCGGGAGCTATGCGCGATCGAATGATGAACGAACAGCGTCTGATCAATCTGAATGCAAGTCGCTCCTTGTTTGAGCTTCCGGCGGGCGCTGTAGCTTTAGCAGTGGGCTATGAATTTCGTGATGAGCGCGCTCAAGACACACCGGATGTTCTGACTCAGGCGGGAAATACAACCGGAGCGGCCCGTGCAGTGACGCGCGGTCAATTCGACAGTCATGAGCTGTACTTGGAAATCGGCATTCCGCTGTTTGCGGGACTGCCTGGCATACACAGTCTGGATTTGGATCTGGGTTTACGCCTGGTGGAGTTCTCCAATTTCGATGCGGAGCAGGTTTATGAACTCGGCTTGAATTACCAGCCGGTCACAAGCTTGACCCTGCGTGCAGCTGCGGCCAAAGCTTTCCGCGCTCCCAGCATTGGCGAGCTGTTTGGTGGGCTGCGTCAATCCAATCCTGCAGTGGAAGATCCTTGCGCGGATTTCACTTCGCTCACTACGCAGCAGCGTGACCGTTGCGTAGCTCAAGGTGTGCCCGCCGACGGTAGTTTTTCGCAAAGTGGCAATGAAACGCCGCAATTGGAAGGTGGCAATTCCACTTTGCAAGCGGAAACGGCAGACAGCTTTAGCGCAGGCATCCATTGGCAGCCAGCGCAGTGGGAAAACTTCAGTTTGAGTTTGGACTACTACGATATAGAAATTGAAGACGGGATTGCGGCATTGGGTGCGAATACCATTTTGGCCCAATGTATCGCCAGCGGAGCGCCAAGCTTTTGTGATCGCATACAACGCAATAGTCGTGGCGAAATCACGCAAGTGACCAGCACTTTGCAGAACATTGGACTGGAAACGGCGCGCGGAGTGGACATGGAACTGCGTTTCAAGCAGCAGTTTGATGCCAGCACGCTGTCGCATTCTTTATTGCTGAGTCGAGTTTTGCAGCGTGAATTGATTGCTTTTGCTGGCGCACAAGCTTTTCTCGGTGCTGGGGAATATGACCCTGACCGCTTCGGCGCCATCCCTAGATGGAAAGGCCACTATGATTTGAGTTGGTCCCATCAGGCGTGGTCAGCCAGCTACCAAGCGCAATGGATTGGATCTTTGTCCGAGCGTGGCGGTGAGGTGGCTAGCGGCACGGTGCGTAAGGTGCCGCAACGGATTTATCACGACGTCAATTTGCGTTACTTGTGGAGCGGGCATGTTGCTGCGTCTTTCGGTGTTCGCAATATCGCTGATACCGATCCTCCCTTCTTGGCCAATGCTGATCAGGCCAATACCGATGTGGCGACATATCGCTTGCTAGGCCGAAGTCTGTGGTTGAGTGTCAATTGGGATTGGTAGCGATCTGCAGATAAGCAGCCCTTGTCTGAGGCAACGTCTGCAGAATTAGGCAATCGTTCCTGCCCGCGTCCATGAGTGGCGTAGGGCGTCAGCTCGCCATGATGAATTTGTGCCCACTTGCCTGCGATTGGCTGCCTTAGTGGCCCGATTCCTGCAGAGCGGGGGGCATGAACGAGCTGCTATTTCCCCCTATCGATGAGTCGGTTCCGGCACAAGCCGCCGCACCAAGCTCAGGGTTTGTCTGCTTTATGCTGGCAGATCAACGTTACGGCGTGGCCGTTGGGCAGGTGCGTGAAGTCTTGCGTTTGTCCCAAATGGCTTGGGTTCCGGGCGCGCCAGCGGCGTGTTTGGGCGTGGTCAACCTGCGCGGACAAATTGTTTCAGTGCTGGATTTACGTCAAATGTTAGGCCAGGCCCAGGTTGAACCTGATGCGGCCAGTCGCCTTTTGGTTATCGATCATCAAGATGCCGTTGTTGCGCTGCTGGTTGATCGTGTTTTGGAACTGGTCACGGTTGCCGACCAGCTTATCGAAAGCACGCCCCGACTCAACCACGGACCAGTGCCGGTGCACGGCGTGGTGAGTGATGTGCGTGGCCCTCTTTTTCTACTTAAACCTGAACAACTGGTGAGCCAGATTCAGGTCATTCCGGTTGCTTGAAGGAGCCCATACTATGGATCTGGACATTTACACCTACGTCACCATCGGCGCTGTCGTCGTTCTAGCGGCGTGCCTGGTGGGTTTGCGTTCGCGCGCTGCCAAGTGGAATGCGCTGGATGAAAGCCAAGCTAAAAAACGGCGCGAAGGACAGCAGGTAGAAGTGGAGTTCGCAGCTGCCGCCGAAGCGGCCATGACGGATTTAAAAATCAGTATTGAAGGTCTTGCGGCCTGCTTGGCCAACATGGAGCTGCGTATGCGCACCGTGGATGAGCGTCAACGAAAGTTCGACGACATGGCCAGCAAAATCGCTAGGCGCCGAGGTTTTGACGAAGCACTGCACATGGTACGTGACGGAAAACCGGCGTCCGAGGTGGCACGTACCTGTGCCCTACCGCTGGCTGAGGCCGAGTTGCTCAGTCGTATACATCAAGGCACAGCGTCTCACTAAAGGCACAAGATCATGACTGAACAGGCGGCTGTCGTACTCGACGCATCCTTGGATATCGCTCATGCGGCGAAGGCCAAAGAGCAGTTGGAAGCAGCATTAGTAAATGATGGCGACATCACTTTGGACGGCAGCGCAGTAGAGCGCGTGGATGCGGCAGGATTACAACTGCTCGGCAGCTATTTCAAGCATTGCCAACAACAAAAACGCGTATGCACTTGGTCCGCAAGCAGTGATGTGTTGCAGCACTCCGCTGCTGGCCTAGGTCTTGCACAGGCTTTGCAACTCAAAAGCGATACAAATTCTTCAACAGATTTAGAGGCTCAATAATGGCCACAATTCTTGCAGTCGACGATTCCCCATCCATGCGTCAAATGGTGGCTTTCACTCTGAAATCCGCCGGCTTCGATGTGACTGAAGCCGAAGATGGCGTGGATGCCTTAGACAAAGCCAAAGCTGGGAATTTCAACCTGGTATTGGCCGACGTAAATATGCCCAACATGGACGGCATCAGCTTGGTGCGGGAGCTGCGTCAGTTGCCGGACTACCGGTTTACGCCTTTGCTCATTTTGACGACTGAAGCGGGACAAGACAAAAAAATGGAAGGCAAGCAAGCCGGGGCGACTGGCTGGCTCGTGAAGCCATTCAATCCTGAGCAGTTGGTGGCCACAGTACAGCGCGTACTGAGCTAAAAATGCAAAGCACTGGGAGATTCCATGAGCATTGATATTCGCCAGTTCCATCAAACTTTTTTTGAAGAAAGTTTCGAGGGGCTGGATGCCATGGAAGCCGCACTGTTGCAGCTTGATCCGGTGACACCCGATGCGGAGACGGTCAATACGATTTTCCGTGCAGCCCACTCCATAAAAGGTGGGGCGGGAACTTTCGGGTTTACCGAGATTGCTCACTTCACACACGACTTAGAAACCCTGTTAGATCAGGTGCGCAGTTCACAGCGTCAGCCTGATGCTGACTTGATTGACGTGGTTTTACGCTCGGTTGATGTGCTGCGCGCCATGTTGGAATGTGCGCGCGACGAAACCCCCGCTGATGATTGTGGTGCTGAGTTGCTGCACCAAGAAATTAAATCTTTGCTGGAAAGCGACGCGACTCCGGCGGTCACCGCTGAGGATCATGCGGTCGCCGAGAGCGTGGCTAGCGGATGGCAGATCCATTTTGCACCCCATCGCGACATCATGCTCAGTGGCAATGATCCGCTGAGAATATTGCGAGAACTGGGGCGTCTTGGTGAGCTGAGCATCGATTGTCAGCAGCAAGAGCTACCCGATTTTGTCGATCTGGATCCAGAGCAGTGCTATTTGTCTTGGGACATGCGGCTGATTGGTGACATCGAAAAACAGGCGATTTCCGAAGTCTTTGCCTGGGTTGAAGATGACTGCGAATTGCGCATCGACGCAATGCAGGCAGCGCCGCCCGCAAAGAACGACGCTAGTACGGATGTGGCAACGCCTGTGGCTGAAAAGGCGGCAACGAAATCTGCCACAGCAAGCGATACGCGTCCTGCGAATAAGGACGGCGGTTCCATTCGTGTGGCCACCGACAAAATTGATCATTTGATTAACTTGGTCGGCGAACTGGTGATTACCCAATCCATGCTGGAGCAGACCGCTCAAAGTTTGGACCCCGTAGTCAACGAAAAATTATTGACAGGCTTAACAGAGCTTGATCGCAACACGCGCCATTTGCAGGAAGCGGTGATGTCTACCCGTATGCTGCCGGTGGACTTCGTATTCAGTCGCTTCCCTCGCGTTGTTCGCGATACCGCTTCACGTTTGGGTAAAAACGTGTCGCTGGAAACCTCGGGTGAGGGTGCAGAGTTGGACAAAGGTGTGATCGAAAAAATCGTCGATCCGCTGAATCATATTGTGCGCAACTCCATCGACCATGGCATAGAAATGCCTGACGAGCGTGCAGCAGCAGGCAAGTCTGTGCAAGCCACGATACGACTGAGCGCCTGGCACCAAGGTGGCCACATTGCCATTCAAGTTTCGGATGACGGCAAGGGCTTGGATCGCGAACGCATACTGCAAAAAGCCAAGGCGGCAGGTTTGCCGGTATCGGACAACATGCCCGATGCAGAAGTTTGGCCGCTGATTTTTTCCCCTGGTTTGTCGACGGCAGCAGAAGTTACCGACATTTCCGGTCGTGGCGTGGGCATGGATGTGGTGCGTAAAAACATTCAATCCCTAGGTGGCATGGTCGATATTGAATCCAGTGCCGGCGTTGGAACTACGGTGACCATTCGATTGCCGCTGACATTGGCCATCTTGGACGGCATGTCCGTTCGTGTGGGCGAAGAGATTTACATCTTGCCACTGAATAGCGTGGTCGAGTCCTTGCAGCCACCAACGGAAGACCTAAAAACAATGGGTGGAGAAACCTGCGTACTACGTGTGCGTGGTGAGTTTTTGCCACTGATTTCCGTGCGTGATTTTTTCCACCTCGAAAGTGAGGCGTTGGAAATCGAAAAATCCATAGTCGTGATCGTGGAATCAGAAGGACGGCAAGTGGCCTTGATTGTGGATGACTTGGTTGGTCAACAACAGGTGGTTATTAAGAGCTTGGAACGCAACTACCGACGCGTTGCGGGCGTATCCGGTGCCACCATTTTGGGCGATGGCCGGGTGGCCTTGATTTTGGACGTTGGTGAAGTCGTGCGCAGTCGCCCTTTAGCGGCTGCTGCGTAAATGGAGAACATAAATGAGTGAACAAGCAGCCGTCGTCGATTCAGCTACAGCACAGGGTGCTGGGGCAGAAAGCGGCGAAGGACCACGTGAGGAATTTCTCAGCTTCCGTTTAGGCGGTGAGGAATATGGCGTGGACATCTTAAAAGTGCAGGAGATTCGCAGTTACGACACCGTGACCCGCCTGCCGGAAGCGCCGGATTACATCAAGGGTGTGATCAATCTTCGCGGCACCATCGTGCCGGTGATTGATATGCGTTTGAAGTTGAAGCTTGGCAAGGCCGACTTTGACAAGCACACGGTGATGATCATTTTGAATGTCAGTGACAAGGTCATTGGCATGGTGGTTGACGGCGTTTCTGACGTCATCACCTTGGCGGCATCGCAGATACGCCCCCCACCTGAATTTAATGGCGATTTAGATACCCGCTATATCACCGGTCTTGGTGCAGTTGAAGACCGCATGCTCATTTTGGTTGATATCGAGTGCTTGATGAGCGCTTCCGATCTGGCCGTACTTGAAGAAGCCGCTTAAGGCAGGAGACCCACCCATGAATAACAGCCTCACAAAATCTTCCACAGGCTTTACTGCTTGGGCATTGATGCCCATCGGCGCCGCCATTGCATTGGCCCTGGGCGGAGCGCTCTATGGCTTGGCGCAAATGCCTTTGAGTGGATTTTTCATCTGGTCCGCAATGACCTTGGCAGCCGTTGTTGTTGGCAGCATTACATTGCGTCAGCGTGGTGTGGCAGCACACAACAATGCCGAACAAGCCAGCGAAGAAATGCGTTCAATTCGCGAAGCCTTGGCGCGTGCCGAAGCCGACCAAAGTGATAAATCTCACGTCATTGACCTTGAGGGTCAAGTAACCGCAATCAATCGATCGCAAGCTGTTATCGAATTCGGCTTGGACGGCACCATTTTGCATGCTAATGAAAATTTTTTAGCGGCTGTTGACTACGATTTGGATGTCATCGTTGGCCAGCATCACAGCATATTCGTAGATCCTAATGAGTCCGCGAGCCCCGAGTACGCCGCTTTCTGGCAGCGTTTGGGACGTGGAGAATTTGATGCCGGTCAATACAAACGTATTGGCAGAATGGGCAAAGAAATTTGGATACAAGCAAGCTACAACCCCGTACTGGATAGCGAAGGTCGGCCGTTTAAGGTCGTTAAATTCGCCACCGACATTACGGCGCAAGTTAAGGCGAATGCTTCTGTTCAAGATGCTGTGGAGCAAACGAGCAAAGTTGTAGCGGCCGCCAGTCAGGGTGATTTGAGCCAGCGTATTGATATCACGCACTCGGATGGTCCCATGAGGGATCTGTGCCAGGGCATTAATCAGATGCTGGACAATATTGCCGAAGGTCAAGAGCGTGAAGCCGAAGTAGCTCAAGATAACCTACGCATTAAGAATGCTTTGGATAACGTCACCACCAACGTCATGATTGCGGACAACGACCGTCAGATTATTTATCTGAATGAGTCTGTTGAGCAAATGATGCGTGACGCAGAGTCAGATATTCAAAAGGACTTGCCGAACTTTAAGGTCGACGCATTACGCGGCGGAAATATCGATGTCTTCCATAAGAACCCAGATCACCAGATCAAAATGCTGGAAGCGCTACAGCAGCCGCACCGTACGGAAATATTGGTTGGTGGGCGCACATTTGGCTTGATTGCCAGCCCGGTATTGGATGCTGATGGCACTCGCTTAGGGACGGTTGTGGAATGGAAAGAC
>JBPOFU010000077.1:0-14208 GCA_051252075.1 Oceanococcus sp.
AACTAGGGCAGGCACGGGGAGCCGCAATCGCTGCAATCGCGTGCGCTGCATTAGATGTTGCGGAATACGCACCCACGCGCATCAAACAAGCCATTTGCGGCGGTGGCCATGCGGACAAATCACAGATCAACTTTATGGTTAAACGTATCGTAGCGATTCAAGAAGACCTGCAGGAAGATCAAGCGGATGCCCTCGCGGTAGCTATTTGTCACGCCTTTCACTGCAAACCAAAAAATATTGGTATACGCATATGATTGGGCGCATACAGGGTCAACTGCTGGAACTCAATCCACCACAACTTCTGCTGGATGTTCAGGGTGTGGGTTATGAAATTTCGGCGCCCATGTCGACCATTTTTTCGCTGCCAGCAATTGGCAAGACTGTGACCCTACACACGCATTTTGTGGTGCGAGAAGATGCGCAATTGCTGTACGGTTTTGCCAGCCAAGATGAGCGGCATTTTTTCCGTGAAATGCTCAGAATCAGTGGCATCGGAGCCAAGATGGGTTTAGCCGTACTCTCAACTCTGAGTACATCAGAGCTACTCAATGTCATTGAATCTGGTGATGAAGATGCCTTGGTAAGGGTCCCAGGCATAGGAAAGAAAACCGCGCAACGCGTGTTGCTGGAGATGCGCGGTCGCCTCAGCCGCTTTGAACATCTTAGCGTTGCTGGAGGAATAGGCGCATCTGGTGGCGGGCAACGGCCACGCACGGAAGCTCAGGATGCATTGCAAGCGCTGGGTTACTCTGCCGCCGAAGCACGTAAATTGGTGGCAAAAGTCGGTGACGACATAATCACCGCTCAAGACATTATTCGTCTTGCCTTACAGTCCGCCGCGAAGTGAACGAAGACTTCGACAATGATGAGCGGCTGCTGCTGTCCCCGACAGCAGAGCGTGAGGATGAACGCGTCGACCGTGCCATTCGCCCACGCCGATTGGCGGATTATGTCGGCCAAGCCCCGGTACGCGAACAGTTAGAAATTTTCATACAGGCAACGAATAATCGCAAAGAAGCATTAGATCATGTGCTGATCTTTGGCCCTCCAGGCCTTGGTAAAACCACACTTGCTCATATTATCGCTGCGGAATTGGGGGTAAATTTACGGCAAACCTCCGGCCCTGTTTTAGAAAGGCCCGGTGATTTGGCCGCCCAACTCACCAACCTGGAAGAGAACGACGTACTTTTCATCGATGAAATCCACCGATTATCTCCAGTCGTAGAGGAGATTTTGTATCCCGCGATGGAGGATTATCAAATCGATATCATGATCGGGGAGGGGCCCGCAGCACGCTCCATTAAGCTCGATCTACCACCTTTCACATTGGTCGGTGCCACGACAAGAGCGGGCGCATTGACCTCGCCGCTACGTGATCGCTTTGGCATAGTTCAACGTCTGCAGTACTACAACAGCTCAGACCTTACTCATATCGTAACCCGTTCCGCCGGACTACTCGGCGTTCACATTGATCACGCAGGCGCAGTCGAAATAGCGCGCCGCTCACGCGGCACCCCGCGTATCGCCAATCGCCTGCTCCGCCGAGTGCGAGACTACGCCGAAGTGAAATCCGACGGGCGAGTCGACTGTGCTACCGCAGATGCTGCTTTAAGCATGTTTGAAGTGGACGAAGAAGGCTTTGATCTGATGGATCGCAAGTTGCTGCGTGTATTGGTGGAACGTTATGGCGGCGGACCTACTGGTATCGATGCGCTGGCGGCGGCCATAGGCGAAAGCAAGGACACTCTTGAAGACGTCATCGAACCCTACTTAATTCAACAAGGTTTCTTGTTGCGCACGCCACGTGGTCGGCAGGCGACAGAACACACTTATCGTTTGCTGGGCCTCAAAGCCCCGAATTCAGCCGCTCATTTCGACGTTGGATAAAAGTTCTATGTTCGAGCACGGTTGTCGAGTGTATTACGAAGATACCGATGTCAGCGGCGTGGTTTATCACGCGCGCTATTTGGCCTTTTTCGAACGTGCACGTACCGAATTCCTACGCAGCCTCGGTTTTGATCAACAAAATATGATCGAAAATCAGAAGATTGCTTTCACCATCGCCAAGCTGGATATGCGTTTTAGAGCCCCCGCACGCCTTGACGATGAACTGAAGATCAGTGCGACGGTCGTAAAGGCCACTGCTGCATCGGTACAATTCCACCAACGCATGGTGCTTAAGCACGCCTCGGATGCGCTTTTGTCCGAATTGAATGTAAAAGTTGCCTGCGTGAGTTACCCCAAATTCGAAATCACGCGTATGCCGCCGGCAGTTCATGCCGCTCTGAGAGAACAACAAGCACATGTCATTTAGTCATCTCATTTTAAATGCAAGCCTGCTGGTGCAAGTGGTCATGGGCCTTTTGCTCTTAGCATCTGTGGGTTCTTGGTTCGTCATTATTCGCAAGAAGGCACTGATCGACAGCATGCGCAAAGCCGCAGATCGTTTCGAAGACAGTTTTTGGTCCGGCGGACGATTAACCGATATTGCCGACACCTTACGCCGCCGCAACAAAACCAGCATGGGCTTGGAGGCCTTGTTCCAGGCCGGTTATGAAGAATTTGAACGCAGTCGCAGTGATGGTGTTGCACGTGAGGACATACTCGGCGCGGCGCAACGCGCAGTACGGGTCGCCCACATGCGGGAAATTGATCGTCTGGATGGTGGCTTAGCGGCACTAGCAACGGTAGGGTCAACATCTCCTTACGTCGGCCTGTTTGGCACCGTCTGGGGCATCATGAATGCCTTCATCGGCCTCGGTAACGCAAAGCATGCCACCTTAACTATGGTCGCTCCGGGCATCGCTGAGGCCTTAATTGCAACCGCCATGGGCTTGGTTGCAGCCATACCAGCGGTCGTCGCCTATAACACCTTTACCAGCCAGGTTGAACGGCTGGAATCGCGCTTTCAAGCTTTTGCCGAAGAATTCATAGGCATCGTTGAGCGTGGACTGCATAAACCTTCAGAATGATTCAGGCTAAGAAGCGCCGATTGGCGCATGAGATCAATGTCGTTCCTTACATCGACGTCATGCTGGTGTTGTTGGTGATATTTATGATTACCGCACCTTTGCTAACGCAGGGCGTGGAAGTAAACCTGCCTGATGCCGCCGCAGAAACCATGGAATACGACGAAGACAATGAACCCATAGTCTTAAGTGTCGACGCCAAGGGGCAGTATTTCCTCAACCGTGGCAGCGATCCGAAAGCAGCCATCTCCGACGAAGAGATTCAGCGCATAGTCAGCAGCATTTTGAAACACAAACCCAAAACGGCCGTTGTTGTTGAAGGTGATGAGAAGGTTGAATACGCCCGGGTCATGCATGCCATGAGTTTGTTGCAGCAAGCCGGTGTACAGCAACTGGGCTTTGCCACCGAGAGCCCCGAGTAAACGCTCATACCTTCTAAGATGAAGCTCAAACCCGAAGATTTACTGGCATTGGTCTTATCACTAGCATTGCATGTGATCGTGGCCGCTGTGTTGTGGTTTGGAGCGCCAGAGCTATTCAAGCCGGAAGCTCGACCAGTCATACCGGTAAAAGCGGTTTTTCTAGACACACAAAGACAACAATCAGCAGCAAAAGCACGCGAGCAGGCGCAAGCCGAACGTCAGCGCAAGCTAGAAGCTGAACGGATTCGCAAAGCTGAGGAGCAACGCCAGCTGCGAGAAAAGGAAGCGCATCTAAAAGCTGAAGCAGACGCGAAGCGAAAAGTTGAAGAGGCACAGATAAAGGCCGAATTAGAGGCGAAACGCAGAGCAGAACTCGAAGCGCAGAAAAAAGCTGAGGCAGAAGCGAAACGCCAAGCCGAAGAAAAGGCACGACAGGAAGCCATACAGAAGCAGAAAGCCGCCGAAGAGGCCGCGCGTAAAAAAGCGGCGGACGAGGCTGAGCGAAAGAAACTAGAAGCTGCGCGGAGAAAACGCCAAGAAGATGATAAGCGGCGTTTTCAAGAGGCTTTGCTAGCGGAAGAAGCGGCAATCGAAGAACAACGACGCGCCAGCGCTCAAGCAAAGCAAGATGACAGCGACCGTGCGCGCTATAGTGAACAGCTGAGTCAGCACATTCAGCGACAATGGGCGCGACCTGTGGGCGCGGATCAAGATTTTTCCTGCAAAATACAGATTCGACAGTTGCCCGGCGGACAAATCCAGTCGTATGAATTGTTGGAAAGTTGCGGCAACAGCTTTCTAGATGCCTCGGTAGAAAGTGCTATCCGCAAAGCGGACCCTTTGCCTTTACCTAAAAACAAGCGCGTTTTCGAACGCACTTTAAACCTGACCTTTAAACCATGATGCGTAGCTTACTTTTCCTATTCGTACTGACATTTTTCAGCACAGGACATGCTGCTTTAGAAATTGAAGTCACCGGCGGTGAGGTTCAACCGGTATCCGTCGGTATCGTGCCTTTTTCCTCTGAGCAATTGGCGCAGCTCGACATTGACATCGCGCGCATCGTCGAAACGGATTTGCGCAGCAGCGGCCTTTTTTCACCATTTCCTAGAGAGGACATGTTGGCCAAGCCGAGCCAACAGGATCAAGTCCGCTATGAAAATTGGCGCGCTCTGGGCGTCGAACATTTAGTTATTGGTTCTATCGGTCGTACTGCGGAAGGTCAATGGCAGGTTGAGTTCCATTTGCTCGATGTGTTTAAAGGCACCCGCAGCCTGGGTTACGCCATTCCAGTCAGTGCCAGCGGATTGCGCTATGCAGGGCACCAAATCAGCGATCTCATCTACCAAAAGTTAACCGGGCATCGCGGCGTATTCAATACCCGCATTGCCTACATCACCGCAGAAGGCGATGTAAAAAACCGACGCTACAAATTGATGATCGCCGATGCCGATGGGCATGAGCCCAAGCAATTGGTCAGCTCAGCCGAACCCATCATGTCTCCAACCTGGTCACCCGATGGCCGCCAGATGGCTTTCGTGGCCTTTGATCAAGGACAGTCCTCTGTATACCTGCAAACCATTGCAACCGGTGTTGTTCGAAAGCTAACCAATTATCGCGGCATCAATGGAGCGCCAAGCTTTTCACCGGATGGTCGCCAATTGGCCATCACTCTGTCGCATGAAGGCAACCCTGAAATTTATGTTTTAAATCTGGCTGATAACGCGACGCGACGGATCACTACGGATCCCGCAATCGATACAGAACCGGCGTTTTCCCCTGATGGAAAGCACTTGGTTTTCACATCAGATCGGGCAGGGCGACCACAAATTTATCGCATTGATCTGAATGGGCAGCAGAAACCCAAGCGGATTACTTTCGAAGGTAAGAGCAATGCACGAGCGAGTTATTCACCTGATGGATCGTTCATGAGCTTGGTCCATCAAACCGAAAACGGCTTCTACATTGCCGCCATGGAGGTCGCCACACGCGCCATTCGCGTGCTCAGCAATGGACCTTTAGACGAAAGCCCGAGCTTTGCACCGAATGGCGTTGCTATAATTTACGCAACGCGCGGTCGGCGAGGTGCGGAACTGGCCACAGTGGCTATAGATACCGGTATACAACAATCTTTAAGTCAACCCGGGGATGTACGCGAACCGGCTTGGTCGCCCTTTAATAAATAGGAATCGACATGAAAATTTCTCGCAATATTCTCAGCAGTTTGCTGCTTTTTACGCTGGTAGCTTGCAGTAGCACACCAGATGATATGGATAACGCTGACAACGCTAATAATTTGCCAGAATATGGGCAAACCGATGATGGCGGTATGAATTCATCCGGTATTAATGGCCGCGAGTTGGGGGATGTAAACCCCTTAGCCCAGGCGGAACAACGCGAAGCCGCACTGCGCCAACAGCTCACTGTCTATTTCGATTTTGATAGCAGCCAAATTCGCAGTGAATTCATGCCCGTGCTGGATGCACATGCCCGCTTTTTGCGTGACACTCCAACCGCGCGCATGCGCTTGGCTGGTCACACCGATGAACGCGGCACCCGCGAATACAACATAGCTTTAGGTGAACGTCGTGGCGAAGCCGTTCGGCGCGCTTTGTTGTTACGTGGCGCTGCCCGCGCGCAACTTTTGGTGGTTAGCTATGGTGAAGAGCAACCCGCTTCTTTAGGCACTGGTGAACAAGCGTGGACACAGAACCGTCGCGTTGTCATGGCCTATCAATGAATCGTTACGGAATCCTACTACTAGGGGTTGGATTGCTAGGTGGCTGCGCCAGCATGGGGTCAAATGAGCCCAATCCTACAGAACTGCGTTTACGTGCCCTGGAAGCTACCAACACCGAACTTCAGGATGAATTGTCACAGCAGCAACGTCGCTTAAGTGGCTTGGGCGCAGTTGGCCTGGGCAGTAGCGTCGCCAATCTTGAAGAACAAGTTCGTACTCTGCGTGGTCAAATTGAGGATTTGCAATACCGTCTAGAGCAGCAAAATGAACGGCAACGCGCACTCTACGTCGACATCGACAACCGCTTACAGCAGTTGGAGGGTGGTGAGAGCATTGCGCGCAGCGCCGCATTGCGCGAAGACGACAACGCGGACCAAAAGGCCTATCTAGCTGCTTTTCAACAGTTAAAGTCAGGTAGTTACGATCAATCCATAAAAGCTTTTCAAAGCTTTTTAAAGCGCTACCCTGAAAGCCCGTACGCGCCAAATGCGCAGTACTGGGTTGGCGAAGCTCATTATGTTGATCGAAATTTTGAACAGGCGTGGCTTGCATTCGCCCAAGTACTAAAGCGCTTTCCTGCCAGCGGCAAGGCCAGCGATGCGCTGCTCAAGCAAGGCTTGGTGCGCGTAGAGCAGGGTAAACAAGTTGAAGCGCGAGAGCTGCTCAAGCAAGTCAGCATGCGTTACCCAAACAGTACAGCAGCGGGTTTAGCGCGGGAGCGCCTGCAGCAGATGGGCAGTGAATGATTCGGCGCCCGCCGAGCTTGAACGCATTGTAGAAACGCGAGTAGCTCGGCTAAAGATCACCGAAGTATTCCACTCTCTGCAGGGTGAGGCGCGCGACGCCGGTTGGCCGACAACTTTTATACGCTTAACCGGCTGCCCTTTGCGTTGTCAGTACTGCGACACGGCCTATGCATTTCATGGCGGTCATTGGCGTGATATCGACGACATATTGACTGATCCATTGGTTACGAAAAGCCGTCATATTTGTGTCACTGGTGGTGAGCCACTGGCACAAAAAGGCTGCCGAGATCTGCTTAAAAAACTTTGCCAGCAAGGCTATCAAGTCTCACTGGAAACCAGTGGGGCTATGGACATTTCGGGCATAGATGCGCGAGTGAGTCGTGTTGTCGATATCAAGACTCCAGATTCCGGCGAATTGACGCGCAACCGTTGGGAAAACATTGCCCTATTGACGAACCACGACCAAATAAAATTTGTCATCTGCAGTCAAAGCGATTTCGAATGGGCTGTGCGAATAGTCAATGACCATCAACTCTCTCAGCGCTGTGACGTCTGGATTTCTCCCAGCCATTCACAAGTAGACGCTGAACAATTGGCGAACTGGGTCATCGACAGCGGTCTGCCTCTGCGGTTTCAACTTCAGCTTCATAAAATTCTTTGGAACGATGAACCCGGACATTAAACAAAACAACCCAGCTGCAGTTGTCTTGCTCTCAGGCGGCCTAGACTCAGCTACCGTACTGGCTATGGCTAAGCAGCAGGGGTACCGCTGCCACGCCCTTAGTATCGCCTACGGGCAGCGTCATAGCGCGGAACTGGATGCTGCAAAGAAGCTTGCCGACAAGGCAGGATGCGCTACCTACCGACAAGTTGACATGGATATGCGTCTGATAGGCGGTTCAGCGCTGACCGATACGGAAATCGCAGTCCCAACAGAACCCACTGAAGACATCCCGATTACCTACGTCCCTGCGCGCAACACTGTGTTTTTGTCGCTCGCCATGGGCTTGGCAGAAGTGCTAGGTGCAAATGACATTTTCATCGGGGTCAATGCAGTCGACTATTCAGGCTACCCAGACTGCCGGCCGGTTTTTTTGGAGCAATTTCAGCGCTTAAGCTTGGTCGCGACCAAAGCTGGAGTGGAAAGTGGTAACCCCCTGAATATTCACGCTCCTCTCATCGATTTGGGCAAGGATGAAATCATCCAGCAGGGCGTCGCATTGGGCGTTGACTATGCGGAAACTGTGTCCTGTTACCAAGCCGATAAGCAGGGTCTGGCTTGCGGTGTTTGTGACAGCTGTCGCTTGCGCAGTAAGGGCTTTGAACAGGCTGGGCTGCCTGATCCGACCCGCTATATGCAATCCGCCACTTGATCTTGCTGAAAAAATGACTATCCTTTCGCGCTCCGCTGCAACGGCGGGTAGATTTTTTTGAATTTTTGGGCCGTTAGCTCAGTTGGTAGAGCATCGGACTTTTAATCCGCTGGTCCCGCGTTCGAGTCGCGGACGGCCCACCATTCAAAAACCTTGCACTTCGGTGCAATGCGGCAAGCGAAACCCCAGCACCTTCGGTTATAATTTCCGGCTTTTCGGCCACAATTAAGTGGCGTGAACCTTCAAAAATCCGGAGCCCCCGATGAGTCAGCGTGTCGAACGTGCCGGACTGCAAGTTTCCGCAGTCCTCGATCAATTTGTGGAACAACAAGCCTTGCCTGGCACCGGGATTGATGTCGATAAGTTTTGGCATGGATTCGCAGAAATTCTCGCTGACCTCAGTCCGAAAAATCGCGCACTTCTAGAGCGCCGAGATCAACTACAACAACAACTTGATGTGTGGCATCAGGAAAACCCTGGGCAGCCCGACATTGCGGTTTACCGCCAGTTTTTGAACGACATTGGATATTTGGTTAACGAACCAGCTGATTTTTCCATTCGCACGACCGAAGTTGATTCAGAAGTTTCCAGCGTAGCGGGCCCGCAACTCGTGGTGCCTGTTATGAACGCCCGCTTTGCACTCAACGCCGCCAATGCGCGTTGGGGCAATTTGTACGATGCGCTCTATGGCACGGATGTCATTTCAGAAGAAGACGGTGCTGAAAGAGCAGGCGGCTACAACCCTGCGCGCGGTGCAAAAGTTATCGCATTTGCACGCAACTTTCTCGATGAGTCGGTTCCACTGGCATCTGGCAGTCATGCCGACAGTGTGGCTTACAGCATTGATGGAAAAGCCCTCAAGGTTCAACTCTCGAATGGTCAAACCACGGAACTAAAAACCCCTGATGCGTTTATTGGCTATCGAGGTGATGTTGCGAGCCCGCAAGCGCTCTTGTTGGTACATCATGGCCTGCATATAGAGATCGAATTCAATCGACAACATCCCGTTGGCAAAGATGATGCCGCTGGCATTTGTGCTGTTCATCTGGAATCCGCGCTAACAGCAATTCAAGATTGCGAAGACTCTGTTGCAGCAGTAGACGGCCCAGATAAGACCTTGGTTTACAGCAATTGGCTGGGATTAATGAAAGGCGATTTACAAGAGTCTTTCTCCAAATCGGGTAAGACTCTGACGCGCCAACTGAACCCTGATCGTGAATACACCGCGATTGACGGAACCACACTGACATTAGCTGGCCGGAGCCTACTGTTGGTGCGTAATGTGGGGCACCTCATGACCGTGGATGCGATTCTAGATGCCGAGGGCAGGGAAGTGCCCGAAGGCATCTTAGATTGCGTTGTAACCAGTCTGTGCGCCATGCATGACCTTAAAAAGACGCAAGGCGCGCGCAATTCGCGAACTGGCAGCGTGTACATCGTAAAACCGAAAATGCACGGCCCGGATGAAGTCGCTTTGGCCTGTGAATTGTTCGATCGTGTTGAAGACTTGCTGGGCTTACAGCGCTACACGCTGAAGATTGGCATCATGGATGAAGAGCGCCGCACAACGGTCAATCTAAAAGCGTGCATACATGCGGCGAAAGAGCGTGTGATCTTCATTAATACCGGTTTCTTAGATCGCACAGGCGATGAAATCCATACCTCTATGGACGCAGGACCATTGCTGCCAAAAGGCGATATGAAATCGCAGCCTTGGTTGACGGCCTACGAGGACTGGAATGTCGACATAGGCCTAGCTTGCGGCTTCAATGGCAACGCACAAATTGGTAAAGGTATGTGGGCCAAACCGGATGAAATGGCTGAAATGTTGGCCACCAAGCAAGGACATCCATTGGCCGGTGCAAACTGTGCATGGGTACCTTCACCCACGGCCGGCACTTTGCACGCCATTCACTATCATCAAGTGGATGTCATGGCGCGCCAACAAGAATTGGCCAAGACACCACGCGCAGACCTAAACGACATACTGACCATTCCGCTATTGGCGGACGCCAGCCAGCTCAGCGCTGAGCAAATACAGCAAGAGCTGGACAACAACGCTCAAGGTATCTTGGGCTATGTTGTGCGCTGGATCGATCAAGGAGTGGGCTGTTCTAAAGTCCCCGATATCCATGATGTCGGTTTAATGGAAGATAGGGCGACTTTACGCATTTCCAGCCAGCACATCGCCAATTGGCTCCGCCATGGCGTTTGCACCGCTGAGCAAGTGACAGAAACCATGCAACGCATGGCTGCCGTCGTCGATCGCCAAAATGCCGGAGATCCGCTATACCAGCCTATGGCCGGCCACTTTGATGAATCTATTGCCTTTTTGGCAGCATCAGACTTGGTATTTAAAGGTTGTGAGCAACCCAGTGGTTATACCGAACCGGTTTTACATGCACGCCGCCGTCAAGCCAAAGCTCTGTAGCTCAGTAGACTATGGCGCGGATCAGCAATCCTCAACGTTGGCGCTGTATTAGCCTACATGTTGGCAGCAATACGCCTGGTGATCTCGCCAATGTCGAGTCCAATGATATTGGCCTTTGGGGGATTGCCGAGAGCGTCGATGCAGGCGAAGTGAATTGCGCAAGCAATCTACTCGAGCACATCACACAACAAGTGAGCAGCGGTGAAGATCTCACTGCTGCTTTTCTTAATGCTCACGGCCGACATCAAAGAGAAACACCAGACAGCAGCGGGGCCAGCGTTGTTGCGATTCGCCACGTGCGTTCCGCAGGAACGCTGGAGCTTGCTTGGGTAGGCACTATGCATGCTTTGCTATTGCGCGGTAAGCAAGCCATAAGCTTAATGTCCGAAAAACACAGCAGTACAGCGGCCAGTGGATACCTCGTGCCGACAGAGCGCATGCAACAGTTGGGTGGCGCAAGCAAACACCGCCCAAGAATAGATCGTAATTTGGTCCATGCGCAGAAAGGTGATTTCCTACTGCTGGCTAGTCACAGTGTCGATTTAACCGGACAACCGGAAACGCTCGCTGCAAATCTCACTGGATTCGGAAATTTGCAATACAAGGCCAGAAAACTACAGAACCTGCTTGCCGAGCAAAGCGGCAGCAATGGGCAAATTGTTTTATGCCAGGTTGGATGATGCGTTCTATCTATATTGAACTCGGATTAATAAATTTAACATAATATATATTATGCGCATTGTTGAAATTCCAATCACAAAACCCTCACAGCTCCAGAAGTAGCTTTGGCGAGCGTCCAATAACCGCAGTACACCCTTAATTTAGTATCATTCGCCCCACATCTCTTGTTAACCACTTTATAGGCAATTAACTTCATGGCTCAGGCGTCCGCTAAGCTGGATATTTCAGAATTCCGCAAATTGAGTCCGATTAACGGATTACGCGAAGAAAGTCTGCAACAGCTGTTTAAGCGCGTATCGGTACTGCAAGCCAAATCTGGGGAGCAACTGTTCGCAATTGGCAGTAGCAATGCGGATTCCTATTATTTGCTGTCTGGATCAATCAGTCTGATTGACCAAAGCGGCAAAGTACTGCGAGAGCTAAAAGGTTCAACGGTCGATGCGATGCACCGCGTTGCCCATCAAATTCCGCGCCGGGTCCTCGCCATCTGTAAGTCAGATATAACGTATATCCGTATCGACTCCGGATTACTCGATGTCATGCTGACTTGGGATCAAACCGGTTCATTTGAAGTAGATGAATTGGACGAAAATGCCGAAAGTGGCGATTGGATGACGCGCTTGCTGCAGATGAAGGCTTTTCAAAAAGTACCACCATCGAATCTCCAAGCCATGTTTATGCGCATGCAGCAGGTTGAACACAAAGCTGGTGATGTCATCGTTAAGCAGGGTTCAGAGGGTGACTATTTCTACGTCATCATAACTGGCTGTTGTGTGGTTACGCGCGAAACTCCCACATCGCCTAAACCCATACGTTTGGCAGATTTGGAACATGGCGCCTGTTTCGGTGAAGAGGCCCTTATTTCCGATGATAAGCGCAATGCCAGCGTAATCATGGTGGAAGATGGCACGTTGATGCGCTTAGCCAAAGACGATTTTCGGTCTTTACTCAAAGCACCATTAACCCAAGATTTAGCGCTGGATGAGGCCAAAGCGTTAGTGGAAAATAGCGCCGCTTGCTGGTTGGATGTACGGCTTCCCAGCGAATACAAGAACAACCATTTCGAGGGCGCAATCAACCTTCCCTTGTTTATGTTGCGGCCCAAGCTGGCCACTTTAGACAAAAAGACGCCATATGTTGTCTATTGTGACGGTGGACGACGTAGCTCAGTGGCCGCTTTTGTGTTGACTCAAAAGGGTTACGAAGTGAAGGTATTAAGCAACGGAATTCCGCCGCTAGAAGTGAGCGAATAAGCTCCTCCCTTTACTCGCATGCTCTCACATGGTGTGAGTCGCCTTCGTTTCGTCCATGCCCGCCAAGGCAGTTTCAATTTTCTTCTGCGTTTCGCCGCCGTCTTGCTCTGAAAACTGCACGCCTATGCCCTGTGTGCGTTTATTCTGTGCCCCACGCGGCGTGAGCCAAATCACTTTTCCTGCCACTGGAAGTCGCTCATTGTTGTCAAGCAAAGTGAGCAAGATAAAGACTTCATCACCCAACTTGTAGGGTTTGGTCGTGGGGATAAACAAGCCTCCATTTTTCACAAACGGCATATACGCCATATAAAGCGATTGTTTCTCTTTAATAGAGAGTGTCAGAATGCCGGGCTGGCTCATCTTGAGGCCTGTTGAACGAGTTCAGTGTAGAGGATAAACAGCCCTTCCAAGGCGAGCAAGCGATTGATGCTTCCCCCCTGCCCTTGGCGGCGAATTTTTAGCAGCGAATCCCATAAGCGCTTAACGCCATTCACGGCAATGTTTTGTTTCATGAGCTGCAAAAGCTGCTCCTGCCACCAGCAAAGAAACTCATCAAATTCTTGTTCTTTAATGCTCCCAGCCGCTTTTATCGGATCATTGTCGTGTTTCAAGCCATCCAAGACATCCGCCCACTGGCGCTGTTGTCCAAGCACTGCGGCCAAATTTTCCTTCTGTCTTTTAATTTCAACGGGGCCAAGTCTAGCCAGCACTGCATCGGATATTTCGGCGTAATCAGCACCTAGCCATGCGCGCGATTGCTGCAAACGCGCACCTGGCATCAGGATGCGACTGCAGCGACTGCGAATGGTCGCGGGGATGCGCGACAACTGCTCAGCTGTCAGTAGAACATGCACTCCGTTTGGCGGCTCTTCTAACGTTTTAAGCAATGCATTGGCAGCCGCGCGATTCATCCGGTCCGCTTGATGTATTAATGCATAGCGACCGGCGCTGCTATTGGCCGTTAGCTGGATTTCTGTACAAAAGCCACGCACTTGATCAATTAAGATTTCCTTTTTATCTTCAGCACGACGAATTTCCAGCCAATCGGCCTGCCCTCCCGCTTCAAAAGTACGGCACGCCGCACAAACGTCGCAAGGTCTATCCTCGCCTGCGCTGCACAACGCAGTTTTTGCGAACTGTCGGGCAAATTCCGCTTTACCAGTTCCACGAGCTCCGACTATAAGTAGCGATTGAGGAAGGCGGCCGTCGCGCAACTGCTCTATTTGTTGCTGCCACAATGGTTCTTGCCAAGGAAAAGGTGCTGAACTCATTGCAGAAAACTCATGATTTCATCGCTCAAGCTTTGAGCCAACACATCCTCAGATAAAGAGGCATCAATCAATCGTCGATGCCGAACCTGGGCTCGCGCCTGATATGCCAAACGTAAGCGCTCCAAGTTATCCAAACTTTGACGATCAAAACGATCGCTATGGATGCGTTGCCCCATACGCTGCACTGCGATCGAAACGGGCAAGTCGAAAATAAAAACTTGATCTGGCTGTCTCGCGACTGTGTGCTCATTCAATGCGTCTATCCATTCGGCATCCTGCCCTCCCAGCATGCCCTGATAAACGTGGCTGGAATCGACGAAGC
>JBPOFU010000078.1:0-13922 GCA_051252075.1 Oceanococcus sp.
GCTGGAAACTGGGCAGTTTTTTGGCGAGATGAGTTTGATTTCGGGGCGGCGACGCAGTGCCACAGTGCGTGCCAAAGGCGATCACTGTTTGCTCATCGAAACACCGCGTCGGTCTATGAACAAGTTGCTGCAATCTGTTGAAGCGGTGAAACAGCAAATCGATCACACCTTTATCTTGCGTGCCCTGCAGAGCCAGATTGCGCCCGGCACCGATGAAGCGCAATTGGAGAAAGTTCTAAGCGCAAGCACTTTGCGCTCACTCAAATCCGGTGAAGTCTTGGTGCGCGAAGGTGATCCCAGCGAAGCGCTGTATATGATCCGTTCAGGATCTGTGACCGTGTCCAAGGAGCTTGGCGGAACAGATACCGCGATAGCCTATGTCCCCGCAGGGAATTATGTGGGTGAAATGGCTTTGATTTCCAATATGCCGGCGAGTGCAACGGTTAAAGCGGCCGTTGCGTGTGAAGTCTTGCGAGTGGAAGCTGAGGCATTCAAAGAGTTGATGGCGCAGGATGAGGGCGTGCGTAGCCGCATTGAAGAACAATACAAAAATCGATTATTAGCCAATGCTCAGGCAGAGAATCGTAGCCGTAATGGCTCCATGATCAGTTTTTTGGTGAGCCAAGGCCTAGGTGAAGCCACGGATGTATTGCTGATTGATGAGTCGCTGTGCGTACGCTGTGATCACTGTGAAAAGGCCTGTGCCAGCACTCATGGCAACGTTTCACGCCTCAATCGTGAAGCGGGTCCAACCTATGCCAGTTTGCATGTGCCGACGTCGTGCCGTCATTGCGAGCATCCTCACTGTATGAAGGACTGTCCACCGGATGCGATTCGACGCGCTCCCAATGGCGAGGTTTACATCATGGACAGTTGCATCGGCTGCGGAAACTGCGAGCGCAATTGCCCTTACGGCGTGATTCAAATGGGCGCAGTGACCGACGATAAACCCAGTCTCTGGCAGTGGTTGTTGACGGGCACAGGACTTGCTCCAGGAACGTCGGTGAAATTCGACAAATCTGCCGGCTTGGCAAAGAAAGCGGTGAAATGCGATATGTGCAAAGACTTAGCCGGAGGTCCGGCCTGCGTGCGCGCTTGCCCAACCGGGGCCGCATTGCGCTTAAGCCCGGAAGAGTTCATGGAATTGGCAGCGGATAGGAGCTAAACCATGGCCTTGCACGAATCGTTTTTGACCCATCGCTCCAGTATTTGGCTGAAGTTCGCGATATTGCTGTGTGCCCTTTGCGGTGCTTTGTATGTATGGCATGACCCATTGGATGGGCCCAACGGTGGCACTTGGTTGGGTTACACCTTGGGCACCATAGGAGCGGTGCTGATTATTTGGCTGGCCTTATTGGGAGCACGTAAGCGCAGTTATCGCTCCAATATGGGGACGGTTAAAGGCTGGACATCCGCCCATGTGTGGTTGGGTTTGTCACTCATTATTGTTGCCACCCTGCACAGCGGTTTTCAATTTGGCTGGAATATTCACACCTTCGCTTGGGCTTTAATGGTGCTGGTTATCGCTTCTGGGCTTTGGGGTGTTGTTGCCTACGTTCGCTATCCGGACAAAATTACCGCAGCAAAAAATTCTATGGTGGCTGAGGACATGGTTCGCGAAATTGCTGAACTGGATCAACAGATGTTGTCGATAGCGTCGGGCTTAGGTAAAGAAACCCATGAACGCACATTGCGGTCGTTAAATCGCACTCAAATCGGTGGTGGCTTCTGGCAGCAAGTTGCTGGCGTGGAAATTTCGGGGGGCTTCGCTGAAGGTTTGGCCGGCCGATTAAGAGAAGAACTGGAGAAATCAGCCCTAAGTCGTGCACCGAAAATGCAGAAAAATGAAGATGCTGAAGAGCAGGGGAAGAAGGTGAACGCCACGTTCATGTTTGTCGCCGCAGATTTCGTTTCAGCAGAGCAAAATGAGAAGCAGCGTGACAATCGCAGAAAACTACTCGATTTGTTGTCTCGTAAAAAAGCTTTGGTGACAAATTTGAATGCTGATATCACAAGGCGTGCACGCATGAGTTTGTGGTTGTATTTTCATGTCCCACTCACCATTGCATTGATAGCGAGCTTGATAGTCCATGTTATCTCCGTGTTTCTCTACTGGTAGTCGCGCATGAGTTTTGTAATACGCCAAATGCGCGGGGCAGCAGCCAATCAAACTATTGCTGACCTTCTTGTTAATCGTTCGCAGATCACCATCGGCAGGGCTGCGGATCGCGATGTATTGATCAACGACGCGCGAGTGTCTTGGGAGCACGCGGTTATTCGTGAACTTGGAGACGGTGAATATCGTCTCGATGTGGTGCCGGATGCAGGTACGGTGCTGCTGAATGGCGCGCCGGTTCGTGGCGGTCGGCTAAAAGATGGCGACGTTATTGTTTTGGGTGGCCAGGAAATCGGGCTGCGTCTTTTTGAAGGGCGCAGTTACATCACCGTTGCTGAGGCACCGAAGCAAAAGGATCAGACGTTTAACGAATTGCGAGCCAATGCGCGTCTGAGTTTAGGTGAGGTTTCGGTGAGTAAGCGGCGCTGGAGTTGGCTGTTGTTTACGATCATTATCGCTGTAGGACTAGCCTGGCCACTGGGTGTGCGTTACAGCGATGATTTGTATCTGCTGCTGAAATCAACGCCATTGCCGGTCGATGACTTGTGGAATTCCGGCCCCATTGCGTCAGCACATCAAGGCTTTGGCGCTAACTGCAAAGATTGCCATCTCAAACTGTTTGAACGTGTTCCGGATCGTGCTTGTGCCAGTTGCCATCAGGACCTTCCCCATCACGCAGATGATGTGGACATGCTGCATGCCAGCGGAATTGCGGACTATCGCTGCGCTGATTGTCATCGTGAACACAACGGTGATGAGGGCCTGGTTTTGGCACATCCCAAAATTTGTACGGATTGCCACGCGAGGCCCGGTCAGTCCATGCCAGGCAGTCAATTATTGGGAGCCAGTGATTTCTTCGACGATCACCCGGAATTGTCTCCGCAACGCTGGGTAGAATCCGAGGACGGTAGTCGGCAAGATGTGTCCGTACCGGCGGGTGAGGTACAGAGCGAAGATGCGGCTTTGATCTATCCCCACGACCTACATTTGCTCGAAGAAGGCGTGGAAGATAGCGATGGCAACGTCGTTGTCTTGCAGTGCGAGTCTTGTCACGAATACGCACAGGGACAAATCAACTTTCAGAAAGTGGAATTCCAACAGCATTGCCAGTACTGCCACAGTTTGGAATTTGACCCAGCCGTGCCAGATCAAGAAGTGCCACACGGTAATACAGCGGCTGTATTAGATTACCTGCGTGGGTTTTATGCGCGGCGTGTTCTAGAAGGCGCGCCTGATGTTCCGGTCGACAAGCCCAGTCGTGGGCGCGGTCGTAACCGCAGTGTGAGTTCGGAACGAGAGACAGGGCGCGATACCTTGCTGAAAAAGGCCAATGGTCAAGCCCTGGATTTAATAGATGAAACCATACGCGTGCGTCTCTGCGCCAAATGTCACACCATAGGCGCGCCGCGTTCCGGCGGCTCAGATTGGGATGTCACGCCGTTTAAACAACGCTCACTATGGATGACGACGGCTCAGTTTGATCACTCACGCCACAAAACAGAAAGCTGCGAGAGCTGCCATGACGCGAGGCAGTCGGATAGCGCCGATGATGTGTTGATGCCGGTCATCGCACAATGTCGCGACTGTCATGGCGGTACACACGCACAAGCTCCGCGCGTACGCTCTCTGTGTGTGAATTGTCACGGCTTTCATATCGCTGACTTTGCGCGCATGGACGAAGTTTTAATGATGAAAGTTGACGGTGTCCAAGCGGAAAGGAAGGTCGATGATGATGGTCGTGAGGCTGATAGCACCGCTGATGTAGTCGATGCGGCTGATGAGAGCAGATTAAGTAGTGAATAGTGAGTAGGTTTGTTAGGATGATCGATGAGTCCAGGCTGACATCATTGGGGTGATGGAAATTCGCTGGATGCGTGATCTGCTTTGGTAAAAAGGGGTACTACCGTGATGACCATTCATGGAGTGAAGTGGGCAGCAGGGGTAATGGCGACGAGCCTCCTTGTTGCATGTTCATCGGGCGAGATCAATAACGATACGGTAGGTATCGGAAGTGGGCCTCAGCCTTGTACTGGGTCGTGTCAGCGCACTCCGACCAAGCTGACGGTCGCGGATATAAATCAAATCGTGGCGCGCGCAGCCGCAGAGGCCAGCGCACTTGGTAAGCCTGCAAAGATTGCCGTAGTTGACCGAGTAGGCAACGTTCTTGGCGTGTACGCCATGAATGGATCGCCGCAATCGCTCACCATCACTTCGACATTCGGAGAAAATCAAGGCGTTGATGGCGGCCTCGAGCGACTGAATTTTATTCCGGCAGAGCTAGGTGCAATCTCCAAAGCACTCACCGCGGCTTACTTTTCTTCCGAAGGGCAGGCGTTTAGTACCCGTACAGCCAATCAAATCATTCAGGAAAACTTTAACCCGGGCGAATACAACGCACCCAGCGGTCCGCTGTTTGGTGTTCAGTTCAGTCAATTGCCTTGCTCGGATATTTCACGGCGCTTTAATGGGGTTGGGCCTGATCCTGGCTCGCACCGTTCACCACTAGGTTTCGCAGCAGATGCCGGTGGCTTGCCGCTATACAAAAACGGCACGCCTGTGGGTGCAATTGGTGTGATGGCTGATGGCATATACGGTGTTGATAAAGATTTGTTCGAGCCAGAAAAAGACAATCTGGATGAATTGATCGCAGTGGCTGGAAGTTTTGGTTTTTCGGCGCCGCGCGATAGACGCGCAGACCGGGTCACAGCGGAAGGCAAAACTTTACGATTTTCCGATGTGGATTTCGAAGAGCTGAAAAGCAATCCGGCGAGCGCGCCAGCGAGTCCGCAGAGTGGTAACTACATAGCGGTAACGGGATATACCAACGGCGGCACACCGCAAGCGGGTACTGCTTTTGGCCAGCCGGAATCGGGTGTACGCCCCATCCAAGCTGACCCCGAATTTCAAGCGCTAGATGCTTACGTCGTTGTCGATGAAAACAATGCCAACCGTTTCCCCATCATTGCCGGTACCGATGGGCTGCTCGGTCAAGCTGAAGTGCGCTCCTTGTTGTTAGAGTCACTAAAAGTTGGCAATCGCTCACGCGCCCAAGTGCGCAGGCCGGTTGGAGACTATGCCCGACTTACGGTTGTTGTCAGCGATACCAATGGCGCCGTATTGGGCGTCATTCGCGCCGAAGACACGCTGGTAGATGCAATTGATGTGACCATACAAAAGGCACGCTCAGTTGCATTTTTTGCATCGAACAAACCGACTCAGCGCTTTAGCAATGTTCCAGCAGCGGAATATTTGCAGCCGAACAACACAACACCGACTTCATTGCGGCTGTCCCCATTGCGGCCGTACATCAACAATGCGCGGACCTTTTTAAGTCAACCAACTGCCTTTGCTGACGGTGCTTTCGCCTACAGCTTGCGTTCGATTGGTCTGATTTCTCGGCCGTTTTACCCCGATGGTATTGCGGGCACAGCCAACGGCCCCTTCAGCAAACCGGCTGGAGAATGGAGTCTGTTTTCAACTGGGGCAGAATTGGATTTAATTCATAACGCTCTGATTCAACACATCGCGTTTGTTGCCGGTATTCCAGGCGTCAATGATGTCGCCCAGAACTGCACTGGCATTGATGGTATTTCAAATGGCTTCTCGGTAAGTGCCGGGCAGTTTTCAGAGCTACCAAACGGCTTCACGATTTTCCCTGGTGCGGTGCCGATTTATCGTGGCAATCAACTCGTTGGCGGATTAGCCTCATCTGGTGACGGTGCAGACCAAGACGGCATGATTCCATTCCTTGGTTTGGATGCTGTCAGCAAATTGCCCGGCAGCACGCTGGGCAATGCGCCTAAGGCGATACGTTCTGACCAGATTAGCGTGGGAGGCACGTCGCTACGTTATGTGATTTGCCCGCAATCACCGTTCTTAAATTCCGATGAGGAGGCTGCTTGTGAAGGACTTTAATAGCAAGTTGCTAGGAGGTGTTGCGGTTGCTTTACTGGCTGCATCTGCGGCATTTGCCGAACAGGTAGCGGTCGAAGGCGAAGGCGCGGCTTATACCGAGTTGGCACAAAGTAGCGCCGAGGAAAGGTTGGAAAGACGCAGTCGACGCGGTCGGCAACGTTCTTCAGAAAGTGACGAACAGAGAAGGCCTCCTTCCGATTTTGTTCCAACATCTCTGACTGAAGACGATGTGACGGAAGATCAAGATGCTGACACCTCAAGCGATAGCAAGACCACTCCAGCAAGCACACGGCCTGTAGCCAACAAACCCCGTAGGAGCACCTTGCGCGGAACCTCTCGCTCCCGCCAAGCGGACCCCAATCGAGCCAATGGATTAGGTCGCTTGAGTCCACCGCCGAGCAAAGCCACCTATCGCAGCGAGAAAGTGGATGATCGCTGGCGTCTAACTCAAAAACTGGGAATTACCGACTACCCTTGGTGGGATCCCTACAATCAAAACACACTGAAGGCGGATAGACCGGTATTCGGAAACTGGTTTTTTGATCTCTCTCTCATTTCAGAAACGGTACTTGAACCGGTCCGTATTCCGATTCCAACGGGTCCACAGGGTGAAGATGGCCCGGGCAGTTTGGACGTTATTGGGCAAGGTGAGCTCACTGTCGCAGTACAGGAATTCACCACTGGCTTTGCCTTGTACAAAGGCAACACGACCTTTATGCCACCGGATTGGGAATTCCGTTTTGTGCCGGTATTCAACATCAATCGGGTGACCGCAGAACAAGCCCGTGCTTTGTATATCGATCCGCGTGATGGCACGACCCGTAATGACAATCACGTCGGCATACAAGAGCTTTTCGTCGATAAGCACCTACGTGATTTGTCCTCGCGCTACGATTTCGACAGTATCCGGATTGGTATCCAGCCGTTTAATGCGGATTTCCGCGGGTTCTTATTCTTGGATGAGCAGCTGGGCATTCGCTACTTCGGCAATCGTAATAACAACAAGTTGCTGTACAACTTGGCCTGGTTTCGGCGCATCGAAAAAGACACCAATTCAGGGCTGAACGCCTTGGATGAGCCTTTGCGTAAAGACGATATTTTCGTCGCCAATATGTACTTCCAAGATTTCCCCAAGTTGGGCTTTACCAGTGAATTAATCGCACTCTATAACCGCAACACTGAAGGTGAAGAGGGCAGTTACTTCAACCGCAACGGCTTTATCGAGCGTCCTGCCTCTATAGGCTTGGAATCACCGCGTAATTACGATGTGTTGTATCTCGGTGTTGCCGGTGATGGCCATCTGGGGCGAATCAATCTAAGTGCCACCTCGTATCTTGCATTCGGTAGTGCCGACCGTGGTTTGTTCGTGGACAAAGAAACGGATATCGAAGCCGGATTCTTCGCCGCTGAGGCCTCTATTGATAGCGATTGGATTCGTTATCGTGTTTCAGCCTTGTATGCGACCGGTGATGACGATCCTTTCGACGACAAAGAAACCGGTTTTGATGCCGTGTTTGAAGAGCCCATATTTGCTGGAGCAGATACCAGCTATTGGATAGGGCAAGCAATTCCTTTTATCGGTGGCGGTATTGTTCAATTGACAACCTTAGATGGCGTGCTGAACAACCTGCGCAGCTCCAAAGAAGAAGGGCAGTCCAATTTCACCAATCCCGGGACCATTTTGCTAGGTCTGGGGGTGGATATGGATTTGATGCCTCAACTTAGGGTGTCGGCGAATATCAATCAGCTTTGGTTTGATACCAGCGCTGTCATAGAAGAAGCCCGAGCACAAAGTGACATTGATGAATCCATAGGTACGGACATTTCCGTGGCGGCGATTTATCGACCGTTTTTCACACAGAACGTGATCTTCCGTGCCTCTGCGGCAACGCTCATCCCGGGTGGTGGCTATAAAGCGCTCTATGGTGATGAAGCCGGTTATTCGATTTTGCTCAACCTAATTCTGGCGTACTAATCATGCATGATTTCACACGTTGCTTGACCTTGGCCCTCTGCCTAGCCGCCGGTTCTGTCTTGGCGTCTGGTGGCGAAAAACCGCGCGATATTGACTACACCGTTGCGCCTCCGGCACCGGCCAAACAAACCCTTGCCGACGCGAGAGCGAAAAGTGCGGGCTGTGTTAGCTGCCACACCAATACCGATGAACTCACCATGCACCAACAACCAGGCATCGTTCTGGGTTGCACTGATTGCCATGGCGGACGAGCGGATGTGGAGCTGCCGTCAGGCGTCAGCCCGGATGATCCTGGTTACATGCTGACCTTAGAGCAAGCGCATGTACTGCCACGTTACCCCGACACTTGGGATTGGCCTTCATCGAAAAACCCTGAGCACAGCTACGCTTTGCTGAATCAAGAATCGACCGAATATGTTCGTTTTGTGAACCCAGGCGATTTGCGTGCAGCAGACGAAGCCTGTGGTGCCTGTCACCAGCAAACAGTTGATGCGGCGAAACGTAGTTTGATGGCAACGGCGGCTATGTTTTGGGAAGGCGCGTCCTACAACAATGGAATTTTGCCGTATAAGCGTCCGATTTTAGGCGAGGCCTATACCCGAGATGGTGAAGCAGCTAAATTGCTAGGCCCAGTGAAAGCCACGCCGGAGATGCAAGCAAAAGGCGTTGTCGATGTGCTTTGGCCTATGCCAGCTTGGGAAACAACTCCACCCGGCGATGTATTCCGAATTTTCGAGCGCGGTGGCCGTGTTATTAACAATCTGTTTCCGGAAACAGCCAATCCCAATGTCACCGGCAATATTCAAGAATTGGATGAGCCAGGGCGCCCCGATCAGCGACAATCCAATCGCGGGCCGGGTACAGGATTGCGTATTTCAGTGCCTGTTCTCAATATTCACAAAACGCGTCTAAACGATCCATTGATGTGGTTTTTAGGCACCAATGACCAGCCCGGTGATTATCGTTCTTCTGGCTGTTCGTCCTGCCACGTGGTTTACGCGAACGATCGTGATCCCAAACATTCCGGGCCTTACGCAGCGTTTGGCCACAAGGGTGAAACGCAAACTTTGGATCCGACCATCTCTAAAAATGAGTCCGGGCATCCAATCAGTCATTCATTTACCTCAGCAATACCAACCAGTAGTTGCATGACCTGCCACATGCATCAACCCAATATATTTGTGAACAGCTATTTGGGTTACACGATGTGGGACTACGAGTCGGATGCGCCTGCCATGTGGCCGAAAGAGCAAAAATATCCGGATTCTGAAACCATCCGCAAGATCAATCAGCGTAATCCAGAAGCCGCAGCCGTGCGTGGAAAGTGGGGTGATCCAGAGTTTTTGGAAGACGTCAGTACTTTGAATGAAGAGTTAGAACACACTCAATTTGCGGACTACCATGGTCACGGCTGGAATTTCCGTTCAGTATTTAAGAAAGACCGCAAGGGCAACTTGTTGGATGGCGAGGGTGATGTGGTGTCACGCGACGATCCCAATAAGTTTAAAAAAGCCGTGCATATGGCGTCGATTCATGCAGATGCCGGCATGCATTGTGTGGATTGCCACTTCTCGCAAGATGCGCATGGCAATGGCCACATGATGTCCGAAGTTGCCGAAGCCGTAGAAATCGAATGTAGCGATTGTCACGGAACGGCAAAAGCGTATCCGGCGTTAGTAACCACTGGACCTGCCGCACCTCCTGGAGGCAATGATTTAAGCGTCATGCGGACCCCGGATGGTCGTCCACGGTTTGAATGGGTAGGCCGTAAGTTGTTTCAGCGCTCCAATGTTGATCCGAATCTCGAATGGGAGCTCAGTCTGGTCAAGGATTCGGTTACTCCAGGGCATCCCCAATACAATAAGAAAGCCGCTCGCGCCAAAACTATGTCTAAGGGCAGCGGAAAGCAGAACTGGGGCAGCAGGGTTAAGAGCGAAGATTTTGCTCATGGTGAGGAAGACATGACCTGTTATTCCTGCCATTTGTCTTGGACTACCAGTTGCGGCGGTTGTCATTTACCAGTGGAAGCCAACTGGTTGACCGAAAAGCAACATTACGAAGGTGGAAAAACGCGTAACTTCGCCACGTATAACCCGCAAGTCGTTCGCGATCAGATGTTCCAACTGGGTAAACACGGTCCTGCTAAGGGCGGTCGTGTCGCTCCGGTACGCTCGTCATCCGCGCTAGTCTTGTCGTCACGCAATGTGAATCGGGAGTTGATCTACATACAGCAGCCACCGATTTCATCCAGTGGCTTCTCGTCTCAGGCATTTGCACCGCATTTCCCTCACACCGTGCGTAAGACGGAAACCAAGAATTGCAGTGATTGCCATTTGTCAGCCGACAATGACAACAATGCGATCATGGCTCAGCTGTTGTTGCAGGGCACAGGTTTTGTCAATTTCATCGGCTACAACGCATGGATCGGTGGGGCTGGCAGTATTGATGCCGTACAAGTGACCGAATGGGAAGAGCCGCAAGCGGTGATTGGTAGCTATCTGCACAAATACGCCTATCCCGATTGGTATGCAGAACATCAGATGAAAGGCCGCGAGCTCAGCACCGCGCATTCACACGGAACAGCTGACGACGTAGGTTGCTTGCAGATGCGTGGCGAGTATCTGTTTGTCGCGCAGGGTGAAGGTGGATTTGAAGCCTATGATATCTCCAGCATCGCCAATAAGGGCTTCTCACAACGCATCATAAGTGCGCCGTTCTCAGCCTTGGGGCATGACACGCGTGTGTCGACCAGCGATGCTAGCTGTGTTGCCTTGCCAACCAATCAGCCTATTAACCCGCTGAAAAATACCGGCGAATTAATGCGTGAGGTTAATCAAGAACAGGCTTTTCATCCGATCTATAACTACGCTGTAATCAGCGATCGCAAAGAAGGACTGATCCTGGTTGATGTGAATACTTTGGCGGATGGTGAACCACGCAATAACTTCCTTGAGCGTGCGGTGACTTGGGACGCCAATGGTCAACTGAAGGGTGCGCGTCATGTGACCTTGTCAGGCCATATTGCCTATGTGTCCACTGATGACGGACTCGCAGTGGTTGATTTAGATCAACCCTTGATGCCGAAGCTGGTTTCACTGTTGCCCATACAGGGCCTTAATGCCACTGCAGTACAGTTCCGCTATTTATTTGCAGCAACCGATAGTGGTATGCAGGTTGTGGATATCACCAATCGGAGCAATCCAAAACAGGTCTTTGGTGCATTCGCGTCCTTAGCAACAGCCTCACGCATTTATCTTGCGCGGACTTATGCTTATGTCGCGGCAGGTTCTGATGGCTTGGCTATTATTGATATAGAAAACCCTCTCAAGCCCAAGGTGCTAAATAAGTTCACCGCAGAAGGCCAACTAACAGATGTACGCGATGTGGTCGTTGGGTCTACCAACGCGTCATTGTTTGCTTATGTGGCCGATGGTGCCGGTGGCTTAAAAGTCGTGCAGTTGACCAGCCCGGATTCGCAGCCGAACTTCTATGGCTTCTCTCCCGAGCCAAGGCCAGAGTTGGTTGCTTCATATCCTACCAAGCGTCCTGCATTGTCGCTGAGCCGTGGTTTGGACCGAGATCGTGCAGTCGACGAAGATGGTCATCAAATTGCGGTATTCGGACGCATAGGCTCGCGGCCATTTACTGCAGAAGAAATGGCCGATATGTACTTGAATGACAAGGGCGAACCTTGGTTTGTGAAAGACAGCAAATAAACATTGAAGACTCCGCCAGCCGGCGGAGTTTTTCTTTGTGGGTTCGGGATTGACGGTCGCAGGAATATCTAGGCCTTGCTTGGAGCATGGCGTAATCAGCCGCGTGTACGAGTTCGAGTAAACTGCGGCTTTTCTCATTTCATTGTTAGGTAGCTCAAACATGTCAAATACAGCTCTTATCACAGGTGCTTCAAGCGGAATTGGCACCGAATTGGCACGTACCCATGCAGCGACCGGCGGTGACCTTGTTTTGGTTGCACGCAGTGCAGACAAACTACAGGATCTCAAAATCGAATTGGAGCAAGCTCATGGCGTTTCAATTGTTGTTATAACGGAAGATTTGTCGGGGGCCGGATCGGCGCAGTCCGTCTTTGCCGCGACTGAAAAGGCCGGGCTACAAATCGATGTCTTGATGAACAATGCAGGCTTCGGCGGGCACGGTAAATTCCATGAACGGGATTTAAGACGTGAAGAGCAGATGATGCAGCTCAATATGGCAACACTGACTTCGCTCACACATCTGTACCTGCAGGGTATGGTGGAGCGCAATCGGGGCATGGTCTTAAACGTCGCTTCGACCGCAGGTTTTATGCCTGGTCCATTGCAGGCGGTCTATTACGCAAGCAAAGCTTATGTCGTGTCGTTCTCACAAGCGATAGCGGAAGAATTGTCGGATACGGACATTAGCGTTACCGCTTTATGTCCAGGTCCAGTAGCGACAGGCTTTGTCGCCAGTGGAGATCTACAGGGCGTGGAGATATTTGATAAAGCCGCGTCAGCACGTGATGTGGCCGAATTCGGCTACAAAGCAATGAAGAGCAAGAAACTGATTGCGATCAATGAACTCGGACTGAGTGTCATGCTCAAGTGGGTAACGCCATTGTTGCCGAGAAAAATGTTGTTGAAAATTTCACGAAAAGCCATGGAAAAAACGGCTTAGTGTCATTGACTGTTTGGGTATGATCAAAGTTCAGAGATAATCCAATTATGAATTTGGACAAACTGAAACAGGCCGAAGCTGATTTTTTGAATCTTTATCCCGGTGGATTTTTGCATGAAGACATGCAAGCCATTGGAAAAAAGCACAAAGTCGATCAGCGTGTAGCGGAAGCGCAAGCGGCCTTTTCCGCTGATGCTTTTGACGATGTGGATGCAGTGGTCGATGCCATGGTCCAACTGGTGAGCCGTTCATCCATGGTGTCTATGTTCGAAAAGCCGAAATTTCGAGATGCCGTTAAAATCATGGACAGCCACAGGCGCGAACATTTGGCCAGCGGCTTATATGCCTTCCTACACGGGGATCAACAAGCAGGCTTTGAAGCTATGCTGGAGGTATTGAGCGACAACAAATTGGCCAAATGGTCTTTGATGACCATTTTGCCAAACTACTACGCTCCCAACGCTGAGGTTTTCGTTAAGCCGACAACAGCCAAAGGCGTCATCGCGCAATTTGAATTGAAAGGTGTGGAATACCGACCGCGCCCGAGTTGGCAGTTTTATACGGCCTACAGAGAGCAAATACTGAGCATGCGAGCGCTGTCAGATCCGTCCCTAGCACCAAATAACGCTGCATTTTGCGGGTTTTTAATGATGACATCTAAGTAGTTAATTACGACCTTGATCTTTTAAAATGCACGCTCAAGTTTGACGAAAACGCGATCATTCTTGCCATATTTTTGGAAGGGGCGCTGATTGCCCGACTGATAAAGCACCGCGCCGCCGCTGAGTGTCCAGGCTTGGGCCAGTTCGTAGTTTAAATCGATGCGATACAGTGCGCCGCCACTGGCTCGGTGGAACTGACCATTGCGGTTGAACAGGACGGCAATGACATTGGTGCGCAGACGCTCATTTAGAAAGTCTCTGGTGATACGCATGGCCGTCTCACTACGCCAACGTAAATAGCCCGACCAAGCGAGGTCAGTGTCAAAGTCTTTGATGTAGCGGCCGGCGATATCCAGGCTGATGTTTGTTTGTGCCCAGCCAAAATATTCCAAACCAAACAACATGTGATATTCCCCGGTTTCACGCACGTCCGTGGGCAAAACTGCTGTCTCCCCGGCCGGTAGTATTGCGCCTACGATAGGAAGTGCTGGTAAGGTCGACGTGTTGATTTCACCGCTGCTGGTGAGCTGCAATTGATCGATCCAAGCCGATTCTTGTTTGAATAACCAACTACCTTGGCTTTTCTGTAGCCCAAAAC
>JBPOFU010000079.1:0-13847 GCA_051252075.1 Oceanococcus sp.
GACACGGACTTGGTCACTCACACTGCTTGTCCCCAGCGAACTAATTCGATAGCCCATATGAGCAGAGTCAGCGCCTTTGTCTCCTACCAGCATCGAATGTGCATCGTTATGAAGCGCAAAATCGAAAACGTTGATGTCACCGACACAATCTACGTTTCGATAACCCACTGGCATCCCAGCCATAAATGCTGTTTTTCTGGCCAGTGCATTGAGGTAGCTGAGCCAGCTGGTTAGCGATCGTGGCCCCTTTCCTTTTCCACCAAATTCGTACCGGTTAACCTCAGCCTCCAAGTGTTTAACGATCGCTAGCGCGGTGCCAATATTGGCACCCAATCGCGATCCAACCCAGCGTTCATCCTCATCAGCTCTTGACTCATCCCACTGCTCTTCATCAAACAGTCCGCTGAGCGCTTTTTGATGCTGCTTTGCCAGAACCGAGTTCTTGGTGGCGTAGTAGAAAAGCGGCCATGCGCTTAAACCAAAATTCGATCCACAGATTAGCTGTACTTGCCGAATGTCTTGGGTATTTCCATAGATCAACGTGGGCACGGTTTCCGCAACCCGGTCGGCAATAATTCTAGAATTTCTGCATCTCAGCTTGATGAACAAGGCGGCCACAGATTTCTGCAGTGATTTTTCGCTACCTGGAAAAATCCGCTGGTCCTCGCTGAAGACACTAATTTTACGGAGTGCACGGATAACCGAACGCGGCAACGTCAGATGGACGAAACCCGATGTCCGAATTGGGCCTTGCCACTTACTGAACCGGGAATAGTTGGGAATAGCTTGGACAAATTCGCCAGCAGCTGAAATTGAGGCTCGCCTACCACCTTTCATGCTCCAGCGAGATCGTTGGATGGTTCGGTAGGACCAGGCCGTCACCAACTGCAACAACACCATGACGGCAGCCAAGCGATCTTCCTCACCAGCATCCGGGTCGTCGGCAATCAGCAGGAGTTGCTCGATGAGATTTTGCGACTCCGGAACGGTCAGACACCTTCCGTCTCGTACATCGAAGGGTCGGCAGATTCTCAAGTAAAAAGACTTCGCCTGAATCACTTCCTGGAAATAACGAGACAGATCGGGACGCCTGCGATCGACGACAAGAATTCGGCTACCGGGTAATTCATCCGGGGCCAGCCCGTCATCGATCCAGCGCTCCATCTCCTCCTCTTTTTCATACTCGAGTTGATGCTTGTTGCCGAGAGGCTCCAGGGCATCGGGATCCCAATCGCTGATTCCCTCCAGGTAACCGGGCGGCTTATACACTTTCTCGCCCGACGTTAGCTCTGCCATTGAAAGCGCTTCACCACCATAGAAGCGAATCGCTTCGTTTAGGGCGCTATACAGAACTGACAAATGCTCTTGTTGTGTAGAAGTACAACTCCATTCTTCCGAAGAGGCCAGCTCTTGGCGAAACCTCTCCAGGGAATCGCGATTGACTGTGCTGCCGCAGTCGCGAGCAGCATCAATGAGACTTGGGAGATACTCCGGGTTGACCAATACCTGCTGCAACAGCCGACGCAGTGGCTCAAGATCACCAATGGGAATCTTTTCCCTTACCCTCCCGACTGACCCAATAATCCCTACCGCACGAATGAGACTAACAGTCCAGCTACTCAGGTCATCGTGTCTTAACTCAAATAACCGGTACAAAGCATAGCCAGAGCCCAACTTGTATAGAGACGCACCAGCTTCACCAGATTTTGTCAGCAGCCCCTGTGTTTCGTCTCGGAACTCTTTGGCGAAGATCTTCAGCAGTGGCTTGATGATATCCGCTGGATCTTGATCGATGACCGAGTCAAGATGGTTCGCTACGCGAGAAACCAGGAAGCCCGCAGGATATGTACCCCCACTACCATCCCGCTTGGGAAAACCAAGCTTCTGGCGGAAGCTTTTTACAGTCGCATCGAAATCAAGCACCGAAGGTCATACAACGAAATCATGCCAGCGCCAATTATTACGGATTTTAAGTGTTTTTAATAGTGGTAAAGTGTGATCTAACCTTACCGCCCTTGGCGCCAACAACCACCCTTAAGCCTTTTGTTATAGCCTTATTCAGCCTATTTTGGCCCTGCGGCCCGGAGATCGCTTTATTACTTTTATGTAACTAATTTCGGTTTATGAGCCCGACGCTCCACACACATTGCCTAAACCTTTATTCCCAGCCAATACGCTGAACCCTGCCCTTGAGCAATATTCATATTAAAATCAAAACGCACCGGAAAGAACCAACGAAACCGTACGCGGACGTGTATACGACACATCATGCGCATCGCCCAGAACCGTGTCTTGGTTGATGCCGCGCACATCGGATACATTATTAACGAGCACAGATAGCGAAGGCCAAATGCCCAATTGATCCTGTAAGCGCACTCGCACATCGCTCAAACCGTAGTCAAAGACTTGTATGTCACCTAATAAGGTGGTGTTGGCATCGGCAATGTAGTTGTAGCTATAACTGGCCACAAGGCTGAGACGATCACCGATAGGCCAGTTGTACTGCAAGCTGGCGCTGGACTGTGAACCAGGCGCAAAGGGCCATTTCGTACCCGGTGCTATCTCTGCACCGCTGGAGACCGTGAAGGGCACCGTCGTCTCGGTGTTCGAGGCGCTATATGAGGCGTTGATCGAAAGCCTTGGCAACGGCGTTAGCCACTGCAAAGCTGCTTCTAGGCCTTGGCTACGAGCGCCACCAACATTGTCATAGTAGTAGGCCACGGGATTGGGGTTGTTGGCATCCAACTGGGCAAGCACTGCATCATCCCAATCCACGTGGAAAACGGTCAAATCAAGCAACAGCGTTCGAGCAAACCAACTACTGCGCACACCCAGTTCATAACTCCACAAGGTGTCTGATTTATACACTTTCGGTATATCGGTACTGAGACCACTGGCGGTTGGCTGTATGCCACCCAACCGAAAGCCACGGGCCACCAAGCTGTAGAACATGACATCGCGGCTTGGGCTCCAGCTCAAGGAAACCTTGGGATTCAGCCCGGTTTCTCGAATTTCACCTTCATTTACATTTTCACCGCCATACAAAGCGCCCGAGGCAACCGCTACACCACCGGACCGCGTGCGATAGGCGCGCAGACCTAGCGTGAGCTCCCAATCTTCTATGAAATTCCAATTCACCTCTCCGAAAGCGGCCAGTTCGGTCGCGGTCACATCGGAACGCTGTTGACCAAGCAGAGGCTGACCATTTGCACTGAGCAAACCCAGCTCGGAAGAGCCTGCAATGTCGAAAAGGCCCAATGCCTCTAAACCTTGCCCCAGCGGCACAGAATCCGCCAGATAAATATCAAAGCCGCTCCAAATTGGTTGCTCTGACCAGAGTAAGCCTCCGACCCAGGACCAGCGCCCCGCATCGGGGAGCGAACTCAAGCGCAGTTCCTGACTCAAGGTTTCCGAATCGAAAAAGATGGTGGTACCGAGTGAGGTTTGTTGGGTATTGGCACCTGTGGCCGTGCGGGAGATATCGGTCTGCTGATCAAAGCGTTTCGTCACCAATGCACTTTCGCTGGTTAGCGTGGCCCAGTCGAATTCATACTCCAGCGTTGCAGCCGCCAAATCATACGAGGACTTTCGCGGACTGGCTTCCGGTGTATTGCCACGCTCCAATCGGCCTTCGCGATTGTCGGCAAAACCCTCATCTGGATAGTCACTACTTTCGCGAACGTAGCGGGCATCAACTCTCCAATTCTCGCTGGGCTCCCAGCTGCCTAGGACACGAAAAGCCTCCTGATCGACAGGATTGACGTCTTTTAGATCTCGTCCTATGTCATCGGTATACCCAGGGGTTTTACGCTGAACCGCGACCAAACGCAGAGCAGCGTCGTCCCCGAGCAGCGGAAGGTTTAAAGCAGCCCCCAATATCTGATCGCTTTCGCCCTCGTTAATGCTCATGTGCTGAGCGTAATACTTCACGTCAAAGCGCCCCAACTCAGCATCATTGGGGACGTAACGCACGGCGCCATTGAGCGCTGCCGCTCCAAATAGGGTGCCTTGTGGTCCTTTAAGCACTTCAACATCGTGCATATCGAAGGGGTGAGGGTCTAGCGAAACGAATGGAAAAAAAGCATCTGAGAAGGACACATTGCCGTATAAGATTCCGGTCGTTGATGTGGTGCCAACATCCGAAGAAATGCCACGAATGGTGACCTTAGTAGCGCCCACATCTTGACTAATAATATTGACTCCCGGCACATTCTGTAAGAAGTCTGCGATTCCCTGCGCTCCTGAGTCTTCGAGCGCCTTGCCATCGATCACCGAAATACTGACAGGGATTTCTCTCAGCGCTCGGTTTTGCTTGGTTGCCGTCACAATAATTTCCGGGATGACGACCGCTTTCAAACTTAATTCAGCATCCTCTGTTGGTGACGCCTCCTCACCAAGATCCACAACCACCACATCGTCGATCTCTTGCTGTGCGTAAGCCAAACCGAAAGGCAAACACAGACACAGTAAGAGCACGTTACGCCTAGCGAACTGCAAGTTAATAACAACGGCATTTAAGGAAAGAACTGGAATGCGGTGGCAAGCGCCGCGCTCGGTGAATTTGGAGTAGTGTTTTTGTGGTCTGTTTACGCTAGTCATTGTCGCCATGTGTCGATAGTCTTGAACAAGTCCCCATCCTGCATATGAAGTTTACGGACATTTTTGAAATGGTCACTGTTAATTGAATAGACCTTCCACACTAGGCACATGCAGAGATAATTCGCCGCCCCACCCTGCCCACGCACTGAAAAGGTGCAAATCTAGCCGTTTGTGGTTACTTTATGGCAGTTTTATTAACCCGCAGTTAGCAACACGGATGTTCCATATGCAGCTTCCCATTTCAATCCATCGCCCTCTTGGCTTCTTGCTCATTACCATCGTTTTGGCTTTAACGGCCTGCCTCGAAGGTGGTCGCGAAAGCTCCGCCATCAGCACACGCGCCGATGAGCCCATCACAGCGGACATCGCGGGCCTGTGGGCGGGCGCTGCGAAGGTGAATGTCAGCCCCAATCAATCGCAAATCGATGGTGAAGTAGAAGCACGTTTGGTCGGCACGACCTTGCAGAACTTCCATCTAGGCGGCTACGGCGTTGGGCCGCTACAGAATCTGCCCGACCCATTGAATGTCGATCTAACGGTTCCAGCGGGCCAGACCGTATACGTCAACGAAACCGGCGCTGAAGAAAACATCTTCGTCCGCGTGCTGATATTAGAAGACCGTGATGTCAGTACTCGAGTTGCGCTGGTAAGCCTGGATGCCATCGGCGCTGGAAATTTGATCCAAAACGGCGTCCGCGCAGCAGTTTCAGAGGCTGCAGGAGTGGCGCCTGAAAACATACTATTCGGGCAGACACATACTCATGCTGGCCCCGATTTGCAGGGTTTGTGGGGAGGCGTTCCGGCCAGTTGGGTCACTGAATTTTATCTCAGAGCTGGCGAGGCTGCGGCCCAAGCTGCTGCTGCTTTACAGCCGGTGGAGTTACGCCTGAGCCAGTTAGAAACCGGCGAATTCAACAATTATCGCCGGCCACGGGTGTTCCCTGACGCAGATGCCGACAACACCGCCACCTTACTTCGAGCCTATGAGCGCGAAAGCGATGTGGCTGTGGCCTCGCTAATGCAATACAGCGCACACCCCACCTCTGTGGGAAGTAGCAACGATCCACGGATACCTCACCCCGATTATGTCCTCGGTCTGGTCCAATATTTAGAACGCGACGGCGGCACAGCATTGTATTTCAATGGCGCGATAGCCGATGCCTCCGGCTCAGGCGGCGGCTGCGATGGAGACGATTACATCCGGGTGCGTTGTCGTGGCGAAGCCCTGGCCGAAGCTATGTTGGCTGCATCGAATGAACCCTCAGTCATCACCGGCCCATTGAGCATTCGCAATGTTGAGGCGATATTGCCGGTGACCAATCCCGTGTTCCTTGCAGCTGCTGGCATAGGTGGATTCAATCGCTACATCGACTACGGCGTTGTCCCGCTCAGTGAAATTCCGTTCTTGGCGGATCAAGCTCAATACTTGCCTCAGTTAATGCCTGCGGCCATAGTCAAAGTCAGCCGCGTATCCTTTGGCGATCAATTGGAAATCGTCACGATACCGGGAGAGACGACCAATACTTTTGGTGAGTACATCCAATCCTTGGCTCCAGGCCGGCCCATGATGCTGCTGGGATTAACCCAAGACTCTATGGGTTACATTCTTCCCGAAGATGAATTCAGCTATATCGATCCCACTGGCAATGATGGTTTGGTGCTGCCCTTCACCGCCTACGAAGAATTTGTCTCTCTCGGCCCGCTGACCGCTCCTTTGTTGCGATTGCAAGCCTATAACCCCTTGTTCGATGCCCCTCCCGAAGCGAACGTCCCTCCGGCTCTAGCCGCTTGCGTCGACGACTCAGTCGCCGGAACCTGCCTACTGGATACATTGGCAGCACAGTTGCCCTATATCCAAGCCGCTTATGCCGAACGCTGCCGCGAGCAATTCGGTGAAGACAACGCCTTATGTGCACTTCTGGACAGTGGAACGCCTTAATGCAGCATCGATTTGGATGGGGATTCATACTGGTCACCGCCGTATTGATGATCGCTTGCAATGGCGGCCGACAAACGGAAATGTCACGCGCCGCTTTGGATCAGCAACAAGAGAATCCAACACGGAACGGGCAGACAATTGCCAATGCCGATGAACTGGACTTGGCGCGTTACGTAGAACCACGCATCGGCAGCTTCCCGCCGGGATTTACCAGCCCCGGCGCGGCACGACCACAAGGTCTTGTTGCCGCGGGCCCTGACACAGAAGGACCGCTGGCTTACGGTGGCTATTCGGTTAACAATGCCTTAATCACCGGCTTTTCGCACATACACATGTCCGCTGGCGTGTTCCAAGGCGGACAGATTCCTGTGATGCCCATACTGGGGTCGACTGGCTTTGCGGATCTAAGCGATTTGGGTTATCCCAATCCGGTTCCACAATACGCCAGCCCCTTCAATAAGGTCACCGAAGTTGCCGAGGCGGGTTATTACGCCGTGCAGCTCCCGCTGTATGGCGTTGATGTTGCCATCACCGCCACCCAACGTGCAGCTTTGCATCATTATCAATGGAGCCTCCCCGGTGCACGCGGCATTGTGCTGGAACCCAGCCGCGATACCAAAGGCCATCACCCCGCCATCCTCACTCTGCGTGAGGATGGCGTCATCCTCGGTAAGATGCTGAGCAGCAGCCCAGAACACACCGTCTACTTCGCCCTACGCAGTGAAACGCCATACACACTGGAGCATGCAGATGGCAGCGCGATTGCGATTAACAGTTTGCAGCAAAGTGAGAATCTCACGGTGGTTTTGCGACCTGTGAATCAAGCGGATTCAACACAGATCAAAGTGGCGCTGTCCTATGTTGATGAACTGGGTGCGCTGAACAATCTGGATACAGAAATGCCTGGCTGGGATTTTGCTGCGCTCAGACAGACAGCGCGCAGCGCTTGGAACCAAGAGCTTGCCCGAATCCAAGTCACCGGAGCCAATGACAGCCGCCTACGCAGTTTTTACACCGCTCTGTACAGAACTTTAAAATTTCCCAATTTACTAAGCGATGTGGACGGACGCTATCGCATCGAAGATGAAGTGCGCCAAGATGCCAATCGTCCGCGTTATACCCAATTTTCACTGTGGGACAGTTATCGCGGTCATAGCGCACTGCTCGCGGAAATCATTCCACAGCGTTACGAAGACATGGTGATGTCCCTGGTCGAATACGCGGAAATCACTGGCCATCTGCCACGCTGGCAATTGGCCAATCGTAATCCTGGTTATATGTCCGGAGACCCCGCGGTGATGTATGTCGGCGAAGCTTGGTGCCGTGGCCTTTTGGACGACGAGCAACGCGAGCGTGCATGGCAGGCCTTGCTCGCAACCGTTACTGAACGCGATGAAGAAATCAATCTGGGCTACAAACCCAGCGGCCAACCATCCGACCCCTTTGATGCGATAACAGGCGGATCGCGTGAGGCCGGCACGACTCTGGAATATGGTTTAGCCGACTTCTCATTGGCGACGATGGCGGCAAATCGGGGCGATCGAGAAGTTGAAAAACAACGGCTGCAATACGCCCTCAACTACCGCAATTTGCTGGATGCAGAAACTGGCTGGATACGGCCAAAAGATAACACTGGCGCCTGGATTGCACCTTTCCAACCCGAGTACGGCTTTGGTTTCCAAGAAGGCACTTCCTGGCAATATTCCTGGTTGGTCATGCACGACTACGCCACGCTACTGGACAGCATGAATGCGGTGGAATCAGCCGAGCAACGGCTCGATCAATTCTTTGGCTTCCCACTCAATATGCTGCCGCTATTGTGGCCCACCGCGCAGAACACCATTACGTTTTTTGGAACGACCTATTACGGCAATCAGTATGCTCCAGGCAACGAGCACGATCTGGAAGCACCTTACGTATACAACTACCTAGGTCAGCCCTGGAAAAGCCAAATAGCCTCTCGCTCCGCCGCCGCCATCTACACCGACAATCCGCTGGGTCTGCCCGGCAATGACGACCTCGGCGCCCTATCCGGCTGGCTGGTCTGGACCATGTTGGGTATCTATCCGATCAATCCAGGTTTGCCGCATTTTCTGGTCGGATCCCCCGAGTTTGAAAGCGCGAGAATCATTCGGCCAAATGGCGATCTCAGGATTTCGCGCGGGCCGGACGGTTTCGTGAATGCTGCCCAGCTCAATGGTACTGAGCTAAATGCTCCCTCCTTCATCATGCCGCGCAACGCTGCGGATTTGAATTTGCTCACGGATGTCTTGCCAGATTCCACATTTAGCACCCTGCCGCCGTCGATTAGCACACATGAAATTGCCGCTTTCGGCTGCGGGCACCAAACCCAAAACGTGGCGAACCCATAGAACATTTGTAGCCGAGCCCTGAACTACAAACTTGCGCTGTTTGTAAGACATCGCCACCATGCGGCTAGCTATATTGGCCAGTTGAATTGCGCAGTAGACGCAATCAGCATTTCGCAGGGGATGACAACGTGAGCAACAAAAACACCACACCGGGCTGGAACTGGGGCCCTTTTACTTTACGCATACCGTTTGTACATCTGCGCTGGTGTTGGCCAGAGGCCATGCAGGGAGCCTTGGTCGCTGCGGCAACCGGCCTCGCTTTGGTGCCCATATTGATGGGTTACTTTGGCTTGAGCTTTGAACAAGCCATTGCTGCCTCTTTCATACACAGCTTTCTCATCACCACAGCCATCATCGTGTTTGGCGAGCCCTACTGCCCCGGCTGGATTACACCCGCCCTGCCTTTGATTTTAACCTTTGTGATTTCCGGCTTTGCCGATCCCGCATCACGCTTTCAGGCCATGGCCGCACTGTCGCTGGATTTTGCCGCTATCGTTGCGATTCTAGGGATGACCGGTCTGGGCAATAAACTGGTGCGTTGGATTCCGAATACGCTCAAGGCCGGCATCATTTTGGGCGCGGCGATTGCTGCATTCAAAAGGGTGTTGATCGACGATGCCGAGCGTTACTTGCATGTGCAGCCCATCAGCACCACATTAGCCTGCGCCGTGTGCCTGCTGCTGGCCTTTTCCCTGCCCATACAAAAACTACGGGCTAAGCACGGCTGGCTCAATAAGATCGCAGAATACGGTTTGCTCCCTGGATTCGTACTCGCGGCCATCGTCGGACCCTTCGTCGGAGAAATTCAATACGACATTCAATGGGGTGTTTTGCTGCCGCCGGTAACTGAAGTTTGGGCCTTGGCTTCACCGTTCTCCATAGGCTGGCCCAGTGGCGCGTTGTTCTTACAATGCCTCCCATTAGCCCTTGTGACTTACATCATATTGTTTGGCGATTTAATCACTGGCAATGAAGTTCTGAGTCAGGCGATGGAAACGCGCCCGGATGACCCTATAGACATCAACCCAACCCGCTCGCATTTGTCCTTGAGCATTCGCAATGTGTTGATGGCCATTTCCGCCCCTTTCTTCCCCACTCAAGGGAGCTTGTGGACCGGTGTACATGTGATCGTGGTGCAGCGCTGGCAGCAGGGCAAAGATTCCATGGAGAACTTATTTTCCGGCATGGCCAGTTATTACGTCATGGGCGTGCCCTTTATGTTCTTCCTGCTGCCCATGCTCACAGGTCTCAAACCTTTGATGGGCATCGCACTGTCCTTGACCTTGGTGCTCACCGGCTTTGCCTGTGCCTATGTCGCCATGGCCATTCCACGTAACGCCACCGAACGCGGAGCGGTCTTGCTCACCGGGATGGCTCTGGCCTTGTTGGCTCCGTGGCAGGGGCTGCTGGTGGGAATCGTAGCGAGCGTAACTTTGGTCGGCATTTCGCGGGATGAATCATGAACACATCAGTTAAGACCACGACCTCTGTCGTTGCGATAGGCGTTATCTTTGCCGTTGTTGTTGCTGTTTTCATCATAGGTCAGCTCAATCGTTTGATTAAAAGTGGTGTTGAAGAAACCGGCCCTAAGGTCACCGGAACGCCAGTCAGTTTGCAGAGTGCCAAAGTCTCCATTTTTTCAGGAAGTGGTGCGCTTAACGCACTGCAAATCAAAAACCCAGTAGGGTTCTCCTCAGCAAACGCATTCGATCTGCAAGAGATCAGCATTGCCTTGGACATCAAATCCATTTCCAATGATGTCGTGGTCATTCGGGAACTGAAGATCGACGGCGCAAAACTGGTTACCGAGCTCACGGCTATAGGGCAAAGCAACTTAAAAACAATACTGGATCACGCAAAACAAATGGCGGGACAATCAAGCTCAGAACCCCAAAGCGACGACAGCGCCGCCGCGCCCAAATTTATCATCCAGTCATTCAGTTTTACTAACGCTCAATTGCAGGCATTGGCGCCTTCGTTTGACGTGGATGAGACGCTGGTCTTACCGGATATCTATCTCAGCGACGTGGGCGCGAAATCGAATGGCGCCACTGCTGTAGAACTCGCTGAACTGCTGTTACAGCCCATCATCAATACCGCGACGCGCGAAGCACGTAGCGAATTCATCGCAGGCAAGGCCTCGCAGTTGAAACAAAAACTGAGCGACAAGCTGCAGGATTTATTCGACTGAAAAACCATATTCTTGCTGGTTCAACAGGCTACTTTGGCAGATTCCGTGCCACCTGAATCGCCACGACCTGGCTCTGCCCTCCAGCAGATGAAACACCCATTTTCATATTTTTGACGCAATGAACGAACGACACGGCGAAAAGATCAGCCGCTGGGCACGCGAGGGCAAAACGGGGGGCACTCCGGTCGCCGCCGCAACGGTTATCCTGCTACGCGACACACCGCATGGTCTCGAAACCTTGATGTTGCGCCGCCATTCAAAAATCGCTTTCGGTGGTATGTGGGTTTTTCCTGGTGGTCGTGTTGATGACGCGGACCGCGATGGGCTTGACGCAACAGATGAACTTGCCGCTGCACGCTGTGCCGCCACGCGTGAAGCCGCAGAAGAAACCGGACTCATACTTGATGTCACGGATCTTCTGCCGTTGTCACATTGGACACCACCTGCCGTCACACCAAGACGCTTTCTGACTTGGTTTTTCCTTAGCAAAGCGCCAGCTGGCAAGGTTCAAATTGACCAAGGTGAAATTCAAGAACATGCCTGGATGCCCCCTGCTGAAGCCTTTTCTCAACGCCAAGCAGGACAGATCGAACTGGCGCCGCCTACCTTTGTCACGCTCCACTATCTGGCCGGGTTCAGCAATGTCTCAGATGCCATGAGCTGTACCGCCAATTGCAAACCCGAGCACTTTGAAACGGCTCTTGCACTTGGCGACAATGGACCGATCGCACTATGGCAAGGCGATAGTGGCTACGACACAAAAGACGTCAATAGCAATGGAGCTCGTCACCGCCTAAGCATGGAAAAACACCAATGGCGATACGAACGCAGCTGAAGCTAACAGCGTTTGGTGATTTGGGCGATGGCGAACGATGAACCTATGGCAAATCACGCGATATTTTTTGTCATCGTGATGCGATTACGTCGTTTGCTCCAAGACACTTCATCCATGCAAAAACGAATCATCATCAAACCACGTCCGCATTCACTCATGTGTATGTCTTCTGGACCCAATCGATCAAATTCGGATGCAATAAATCCTGAGCCTTCATCTTCAATTGAAAATACTATTTTCTCGTTTACACATTGAAATTCTAAAATGACTCGACGCTCCGATAGCACAGAATCATTCAGTGCTTGTCGGATAAGTTCGTTGTGTTGGTCCCAGTCTCCACGTTTTATGTGAAAAGAATCCACTTCCAAATTGCCATGAATCATGGCATTGGTGAGCGCTTCAACCAACGCAGTTTGTACCCGTTCTGTTTGCTCTGCTGTCAATAAACTTTGACACACACTGCAAACATAATCACAGACCTGAATAATGTTCTTAGGCTGAGTCGAAATGCTCAAACGGCAGAGATACCCATGATCCAAATAATCCCCCCCTGATGGGCGAGCACCCTCAGCAGGCAACCATTCCACGCCCCATGCATCGTTTGCGACACCCTGTTCGCAAAAATCACCCTGGCTGAAGCGTTTGACCCTGTTCTCCGACAAGCGTATCTCCAAAAATTAAGGCCAACAAAACTAACGAATGGGCAATCGCCCCATATTGGACGAGACAAGCGCCACTTTCAATCGGGCAGTTCGACTGATTCGCGTAGGGCTGTGACTACATCATGGGAAATGTGATTTACTCACGTGCATATAGACATTACATACCATCTGTATCCAAGCCCTCACCGGGCGTGGTTTTTACTATTTCAAGCCGTTCGCTGGCTCGCTCCATCAAGCTGGTCACCGTGTCGCCTGGACAGAAGGCATTCAACGACATGGACGCAGTACGTATTTTCGGGTTAAGTACGCCAGTATTGAAGCTTTCCAAGATGTCCAAGGCCGAATTTGTCATTGTTTCGCTTGATTGATCGCACACAAAAAACAACAAACAGTTCTCGGACCAGCGGCCGATCACAGGATCAAGCACAGGTAAACGCTCATTCAGCAACCGAAACGCATGGGCCACCCGTATATGTATGTTTTCAGGACTACCATTCGCCAACTCAAGCAGTCCGACCGTAAGTTCCCCCCCATGACTACGTGTGCGCTCAAGCAGTTCGAATAACGACCGGCGCAAGCCGGCCCGATTGACGACAAATGCAGCGTGATCAACCCCCGATGCTGTGCTCGTTTGAGATTCAGTGAACGATTGGTCAAATGCCCCAATATCGCGATGCACACGTGCGACAACAATGGAAAACACACAAACCATAGGATTGATGATGCAGACGGTGTGAAATATATCGACCAAGCGTGGTGAGTGACTCATAAGCTGAGTATGGGTCCCCAATAACAATAAAAACGGCAGTACACACAAGATCATCAAAGCGATCGAAATAACAGTTGCTGAACGTTCGGGCAGAAAACTAAAAAGCGCAATGATGAGCACAGGCCAGTAATTTAAGGCGGTTGGCAGTTCGCTACTGACCGCGTCCATCCAAACCAATCCATACAAAGCCAAATAGTAACGACCGAGTTCGCCGACTAGCCCTACCACAATAAAAATGAGACCCAGGTTACGAACAAAGCCTGTAGAGTCCAACCAGAAAAAAAACAGGGCTGCCATAAAGGCGACGCCCATAAAAATTTGCAGTAATAAATCCCAACTGCCCGCCACATCAGACGGGTTTTGCCAACCTAGGTCAAGGCCAACAGCAAGCAAGGCAAAACCAGTGACGACGAAAATCAGGCGTTTTTGCTCCTGAATAAGACGCTTTTGTAGCTGGTGACGTTCAGTATTCAACATGTC
>JBPOFU010000008.1:0-62985 GCA_051252075.1 Oceanococcus sp.
GACCTTCTTGCTGGGCTTTAGTTTGGCGGTGTCACCCTTGGTTGCTCATCGCATTGGTGAGCGTCGAGCTGCCAAGGATATTGGGCAACTGGCGCAGTCTGGTTTGCTGTTTCTGGTCATGCTCTGGAGCGCTTTTGGAGCGTTGATGTGGTTTCTGCCTGCGCTCGCACTGGCGCAGTTGTCGCTAGAAGATGTGGTGCGTAGCGAGGCCGTGGCTTATTTGCGCATGATTGCTTTGGGGACACCTTTCATGGGGGTGTTCTTTGCCTTGAGAAACACTTTGGAAGGTTTAGGGCACAGCCGGCCCATTATGTGGATCGGCTTTGCCGCACTGCTTTTTAATATTCCACTGGATCTGGCACTGATGACCGGTTGGGGGCCGTTTCCGGAGTTAGGTGCGGCAGGTTGTGGCCTGGCCACTGCCATCATTAATGCATGGTTAGCCGGTGCCTTGTGTTGGCTGTTTTGGAACGATGCACGTTTTCGCCCCTACAGGCCGCAAGGGCGTGTGCGTGCCAGTTTAATGCGCGAGGTGGCCGTGTTGGGGTTTCCTGTGGCCCTAGCCTTGGCCAGTGAGCATGCATTGTTTGCGGCTGGAGGGTTGTTAATGACGCGCTTTGGCACCGACGCGATGGGGGCCGCTCAGATCGCGCTGAACTTCACCGGCATGATGTTCATGATCGCTTTGGGTTTGGGGCAGGCCACTTCGGTGTTGATTGGTCAGGCGGCGGGAGCGCGTGATGCGCAGGTGGTACGCCGTATTGGCCAGCTCGGTTATATCTGCATGTGTGCCTTGAGTAGTGTCATTGCCGCCATATTACTGCTCTTCCCTGGCTATATAGCGGCGCTATACACCAGTGATGAATCGGTGCAACTGATCGCAATCGGCTTTATTCGTATTGCCGGTGCCTTTCATTTGGTGGATGCATTGCAGGCTTTGGGCTCGGGGGCGTTGCGCGGTCTCAAAGACACGACCTACGTAATGCAAGCAACCAGCTTTGCCTATTGGGGCGTAGGTGGAGGATTGTTTGTGTGGTTTTTTCACTTCAACAATGCGGATGCACTGACGGTTTGGTGGGTTTATTGCATGGCCCTAGCCTGCGCAGCATTATTGCTGGGGCTGCGGTTTTTTTACCTGCTTAAACACTTGCCGCAGGCCTATTCGGTCGAGAAATTACAATGAACACAGCTTTGTTTTTGGCCCAAGCGCGTGCCTTGGTCGAGGGGGAAAGGGACGCGTTAGCCAACGCGGCCAATCTCAGCGCTTTGCTCTTCAACAGTTGGGAGCAGGTGAATTGGGCGGGGTTTTATTTTCGCAGCGGGCAGGAGCTAGTGCTAGGGCCGTTTCAGGGGCAAGTGGCTTGTACCCGCATTCCTTGGGGCCAGGGCGTTTGTGGTACCGCGGCCCAGCAACGGCGCAGTCTGATAGTGCCGGATGTGCATGCTTTTGCTGGGCATATCGCTTGCGATGCTGCATCGGCTTCAGAGCTGGTGGTGCCGTTGATTCGCCAAGGGCGGGTTTTGGGCGTGTTGGACATCGATAGTCCCCACCCGCGCCGCTTTCGTTCGAGCGATTTGGAATGCGCGCAAAAACTGGTGAACGTCTACATGAATTCGCTGAATTCGGTATCCTGCGCAGCCTTCGGCTGAAGCAGCCTGCGTATTCAATCAAAGATATTGCCATGAGTGACCAGACATATAACCGGCTTAGTAAAACCATCACCCAAGGTGATGCCCGTTCACCCAACCGCGCCATGTTGCGCGCCGTGGGTTTTACTGACACGGATTTCGAAAAACCGATAGTGGGGGTGGCCAATGGCCATTCCACCATGAATCCTTGTAATGCGGGATTGGGCCCATTGGCTGATCGCGCGGCCTTGGCTTTGAGCGCATCCGGAGCAATGCCGCAAACTTTTGGTTTCCCCACCGTCACCGATGGGATCTCCATGGGTACTGATGGCATGCGCTATTCGCTGGTTTCGCGTGAAGTAATCGCCGATGCGATAGAGACCGCGGTGAAAAGCCAATGGATGGACGGTGTGCTGTGTGTCGGTGGCTGCGACAAGAATATGCCGGGTTCCATGATTGCTATGGCACGCATGAATGTGCCGGGTATTTTTTGCTATGGCGGCACCATTAAACCGGGTTGCTGGAAAGGTGAAGATCTCACCATCGTGTCCGTGTTTGAAGCCGTCGGTGCCAAAACCTCCGGCAGCATGAGCGATGAAGATTTCATCGGTATCGAGAAAAATGCCTGCCCGAGTAAAGGTGCTTGTGGTGGCATGTTTACCGCTAACACCATGTCCTCGTCCTTCGAGGCTTTGGGCATGAGCTTGATGGGCTCTTCGCAGATCGCCAACCCCGATCCGGCGAAAGCGGATTCCGTGGCGCGTTCGGCAGAAGTTCTGGTTGAAGCGATTAAGAACGACTTGAAACCGCGCGATATCGTCACCCGCAAGTCAATTGAGAATGCTATAGCTGTGGTCATGGCCACAGGTGGCTCCACCAACGCCACTTTGCACTTCATGGCGATTGCCCATGCGGCAGAAGTGGAATGGAGCTTGGACGATTTCGAACGTATTCGTCAGCGCACTCCGGTGATTTGTGATTTGAAACCGTCCGGCCGTTATGTCGCGACCGATTTGCATGCCGCTGGTGGTGTGCCGCAAGTGATGAAGTTGTTGTTGGATGCCGGTTTGATACACGGCGACTGCATCACCATCACGGGCAAAACCATTGCCGAAGAGCTGGCCGATGTGCCTTCCGTGCCGCGCGATGATCAAGATGTGATTCGTCCTATCGATCAACCGATTTACAAACAAGGCCACTTAGCCATCCTCAAAGGCAACTTGTCGCCTGTCGGTGCGGTATCCAAGATCACCGGCTTGAAAAACCCAGCGATCACCGGGCCCGCTCGCGTCTTCAACTCCGAAGATGAAGCCATGGCTGCGATTTTGGCTAAGAAAATTGTTGCGGGCGATGTGGTCGTCATTCGTTATGAAGGGCCCAAGGGTGGTCCTGGCATGCGTGAAATGCTGGCGCCCACTGCTGCGCTGGTCGGCCAAGGTTTGGGTGAATCCGTGGGCTTGATTACCGATGGTCGTTTCTCCGGCGGCACCTGGGGCATGGTAGTTGGCCATGTTGCGCCAGAAGCTGCCGTTGGCGGTCCCATCGGCCTGATCGAAGAAGGCGATTTCATCACCATCGACGCGCATGAACTCAAGATTCAACTCAATATTGATGATGCCGAGTTAGAGCGTCGTCGTGCCGCTTGGGTTGCGCCAGAGCCTCGTGTGACCCGCGGCGTTTTGGCGAAGTTTGCCAAGACGGTGTCTTGTGCCAGTAAAGGCGCAGTGACCGATTAGGTAGGCAGCACGGTGCTTATGAATCTTGCCAATGCGGACGCGCTCAAGTACATCCGTGTATCGCTTGACGTCGCCCGTCCTGGGCGCCGACAGTCCGTTTCACCAAGCTTCATAAGCACCACCAACACTGGCTCGCTTTCCATTCATCGCTGGTTTCGCTCATGCTGATTCATCCCAACTTTGACCCAGTCGCTATTTCTCTGGGGCCGCTGCAAATCCACTGGTATGGCTTGTCCTATCTCGCCGGATTTGCTCTGTTTTGGTGGATACAGGTGCAGCGTTTAAAGTTGCCGCATGTACATCAAGCGCGCTGGAATAAAGACGAGATTTCCGATGTGTTGTTTACCGGCATCATGGGCGTAATTGTCGGTGGGCGTGTTGGTTATGTACTGTTTTACAACTTCTCTGAGTTCGCCAGTAATCCTTTGTATTTGTTCAAAGTGTGGGAAGGCGGCATGTCTTTCCATGGTGGCTTGGTTGGGGTTTTGGTCGCTCAAGCTTGGCATGCGCGTAAATTCAAACGTCAGTGGTGGACGGTGTTGGATTTCATTGCTGCCGCGGGGCCAGTTGGCTTGCTCACAGGGCGCTTGGGTAACTTCATCAATGCCGAACTATGGGGCCGGGTGACTGATGTCCCTTGGGGCATGGTTTTTCCGCATGCCGGGCCAGATCCACGCCATCCTTCCCAGTTGTACGAAGCGGGCTTAGAAGGTTTTCTTCTGCTCATAGTGATGCTGTGGTTTACCCGTAAGCCGCGTCCTATGATGGCCGCTACCGGCTTGTTTTTGATCGGTTACGGCTGTGGTCGAACCTTTGTTGAGTTCTTCCGCACGCCGGATGCACATATAGGATTTCTCTATGGAGAATGGCTCACCATGGGCATGCTCTTATCAGCACCAATGTGGATGATTGGCGGTGCCTTAATGGTGTTGGCTTATCGTCGTGAGGCTACAACTCGGGGGGGCAAAAGCTGATGCAACAATATTTGGATTTGATGCAAACCATACTGGACACCGGCGCGGATAAAGCAGATCGCACCGGAACCGGAACACGTTCGATTTTTGGAGCGCAGTTACGTTTCGATTTGTCTGCGGGATTTCCATTGGTGACCACCAAAAAGCTGCATTTGCGTTCCATAATTCATGAACTGCTGTGGTTTTTGCAGGGTGACACCAACATCGCTTATCTCAAAGAGAACGGCGTCAGAATTTGGGATGAATGGGCTGATGAGCAAGGCAATTTAGGGCCGGTGTACGGTCACCAGTGGCGCAGTTGGCCGACTCCAGATGGTGGTCATATCGATCAAATCTCCCAGGTGTTGGAGTCTTTGAAGAACAACCCTGATTCACGTCGCCACATCGTTTGTGCGTGGAATGTCGCCGATGTGCCGAACATGGCGCTGCCTCCCTGCCATTTGCTGTTCCAGTTTTACGTCGCCAATGGCCGCTTGAGTTGCCAGTTGTATCAGCGTTCCTGCGATTTTTTCCTTGGTGTTCCTTTCAACATCGCAAGCTATGCCTTGCTCACCCACATGTTTGCGCAACAATGTGGTTATGAACCGGGTGACTTTGTGTGGACTGGCGGCGACGTGCATTTGTATAGCAACCATTTTGAACAAGCGCAGGAACAACTGAGTCGCAGCACGCGCAGCTTGCCGCAGCTCAAGCTGAACAAAGCAGACAGCTTGTTCGATTACCGCTTTGAAGATATAGAGATCCTTGATTACGATCCGCATCCGCATATCAAGGCGCCGGTCGCGGTTTAAGTTGAGTTCTCAGCCGGGCGACAGCGAATTCCACGTTATCGCAGATGCTGGCTGCAAAAGCTGATTCTCGTAGAAATGTCATTTCAGTGATGCTCAGCGTGGACGTTGTGCATCCAATCGTGGATACGGTGCGTAGAACCATGAGGAATGTAAAAACATTTAAACAAGGTTGTAGCGCGTGACTGACATGAAAAACACATGGTCCTTACTTATCTGTGCATTGTGCTTATCGGCATGTGCATCCAGCGAAACAGTGCGCTCAGAACAATGGCAGGTGATTTATGACCTGCCGTATGTAAGCGATGGCCATCCCAATCAGCGGGCTGATGTCTATCAACCACAGAGCGGACAAACGCCGCGCGCCGCAATATTGTTAATTCACGGCGGCGGTTGGTCGGGTGGAGAGCGTGATGACGTCCAGAAATTTGCCAAACGTTTGGTGCGTGCCGGTTATGTGGTGGTCAATGCCGGCTATCGCTTTGCTCCAGAATTCAAGTTTCCAACACAAGCTGAGGATGTGACGGCGGCACACCGCTGGATGATTGCCCACAGTAAAGAATGGGGAATTGATCCCGACCGAGTCGGGGTGATGGGCTATTCCGCAGGAGGGCATTTGGCTTTGATGTTGGGCTTGGCTGATTCGAAAGCGCCTCATCCGGTCAAAGCCGTGGTGTCGGGAGCGGGGCCAGCAGATGTCACTCTCTACACCGACAGCCCGTACATGCGTCGGTTGATTGGAGAGTATGTCGGCAACGAAGACATCTACCGAGCGGCATCGCCTGTTTTTCTAGCAAGCCCGGATGATCCGCCGACCTTGCTCTATCATGGCACCTGGGATCGTTTGGTTGAAATCGGCCAGTCGCGGGCGATGGCGCAAGCCTTAGAGCAGCAGGGTGTGGAGAACCACCTGATCGAAGTCACCGCTGCGGGCCATGTCACGAATTTCTTATTTGATCGCTCTACCTGGCGTCAAGTGCAAGCGTTTTTGGATCGGCATTTGCAACCTTAAACCTTCGCGTACAGGCTTGAATCCATGTTGCTATGCGGTAACATCGCGCTTCCAGTTTTCAGGCTTGAATAGACATGGCGGGATATCGCGAAGTGGCTCCAGGACGGCAGCCGGTATTGGTGGAGGCAGTGCGTACACCGTTTTTGAATTCCGGTGGCGCCTATGCCCAGTATTACAACCATGAGCTGGCTGCCTTGCCATTGGCCGAGGTCTTGCGTCGAGCAGGAGTTGATGCCGGTGATGTCGAACTGGTGACCATGGGCATGGTGGTGCAGGACGTGAATACCACCAATGTGGCGCGTGAAGCGATGTTGACCGCCGGTTATCCCAGTCGTATTCCCGCTTACAGCATTTCCATGGCCGGTGTTTCGCCCAACGTGGGGGTAATGAATATTTGTGATGCCATTGCTTTGGGCCGTATGAACATCGCGGTTGCAGCGGGTACAGAAAACTTCTCTGATCTTCCCATACGCATGCGTCGGCCCGTGCGGCAGCGGGCGGTCAAATTGGCCACGGCAAAATCCACCGGCGAGCGTTTGCGTACCCTCAAGGGTTTACGGCCTGCGGATTTGTTGCCTGAACTGCCCAGCAGCGAGGACTTAACCACGGGGCTCACCATGGGCGCGGCTTGTGAGCGTATGGCGCAGCGTTTTACGGTGACACGTCAGCAGGCCGATGAGTTTGCCTTGCGCAGTCATCAGGGCGCAGCACAGGCTTGGAAAGACGGCCATTATGCAGACGTTATGTCAGTCAGCACGCAAGGCGGCGATGTGACGCAGGATGATGCCATTCGCGGTGACAGCAGTTTGGAAAAGCTGGCCCGTTTACAGCCTTCATTCGACAAAGCAGGCATCGTTACACCGGGTAATGCTTCTGGACTGACCGATGGCGCCGCCGCCACATTGCTGATGAGTGCTCAGGCCGCCGAGCAGCGTGGTTTAAAGCCACTGCTCAATATAGTTGATGGCCAGCTCGGTGGCGTGGACGATATGGCCACAGAAATGCTGTTGGGCCCCGCGAAAACGATACCGCCGTTGTTGGCGCGCCATGGTTTGGCTATAGACGATATTGATGTGTTTGAATTGCACGAAGCGTTTGCCGCACAAATCCTCGCCAACCAGTCCGCTTTGGCCTGCGATCAGTTTGCCCGTGAGCAGCTCGGGCTGAAATCTGCGCCTGGAGCCATCCCGCTGGATCGCTTGAATTTATGGGGCGGTTCCTTGGCCTTGGGCAACCCTTTTGCGGGCACCGGTATTCGCTTGATTAGCACGGCGGCACGGCGTTTACAGCTGCACGGTGGTCGCTACGCCGTGGTGGCAACTTGCGCCGGTGGCGGCTTGGGAGCAGCGCTGTTGCTGGAAAACCCCAACGCCTAATTTATTAGCCCGCCATTGCTGCTCGGCGGGCTATGATAAATCGCCTATTCTTCGCCCAGTTCCAAGGTATCCAATTCCTGCGCTTGCGCACCCGTGGCATCAACTGAGCGTAACTTGGCAGTCGACAAGGTGAGCACAGTGGTGGTCTGTGTAGCGGGTATCGTCCCTTCAGTAAAGATCACGCTGCGCAGCGGTTCGTTGTAAATAACCGGAGCGAAACTATTACATCCTTCCGGTGGCAAATCGCTGCGATTGGAGGGGCAGCCGCCGCCTCCGTTGCCGGTGTCTTTGTGATCAATCCGGGTATATTCATCAATGCTTGCCGCATTGCTTTGAACGCCGATGCGGTAGGCCACAAAACCGCTGAGTGCATCGGCTTGATCGGACGAACTGATCTGTACCGGAATGCTGAGCAGACCGTTCACTTGATCCAGTGGATTGATGGACGCTGTTTCCAGGAAGGTGAAGGCCAGCGGTTGGTGTTCCGCCGTGCTGTAGGCATAACCGTTTTCGCCCAAGTCGGGTTCTTCCTGAGCGATTGATGCGGGCGCCGCTGGGTCCGATACATCAAATATTTGTAACTGATAGCCGCGTCCGGTACCGACACCATCTGGGCCAGCAGCACGCCCTATGGTGAGTAAATAGTCATCGTTGAGCGGGTAGATGTAGCTGGAAAAACCGGGAATTTCGACATACCCAGCGACAAACGGCGCGGTCGGATCGCTGAGGTCGAAGTTAAACAATGGGTCGGTTTGTTCAAAAGTGACGACGTAGCCGTCATCACCTAAGAAGCGAACCGAACGTATGGTTTCAGCCCTATTTGGATCTACTTCTTGAGGTATGAAGTCACGCACTTCACCCACGGTTTCCATATTGCTGATATCGAGCACGCTGAGGTGACTGGCTTGGCTAAAACGACCACCGTCCGTACGGAAGCGACCTTCCGTTGAAGCAATGCGCAGATAACCGTCAAATTCACCCAGTTGATAGCTGTTATTGACCCAACCGTCGACCAAGCCGACGGCGCCCCTTTGGGCCTCGCCACTACTGATATCAAAGCGATAAATTGCAGTTTGCTGCTTTTGTGCACGATCGAACCACCAGCCACCACTGTTTTGCAATAAATATAGAGACTGCTTACTGGCATAGATCTGCCAGGAGTTGTTAATTGTGCCTAGTGTAAAGAGGTTGCGGCCATCAGTATCGATGCTATTGATCAGCAATAGCCCCATGCGGGTATTCACATCGCTGCGCTGAATTTGATCACAAGCTAGGGTGTTTAAGTTCGTGCCTGTGCCGATTTGGGGGAGCAGATCATCGATGGCCATGGCGTTGACGGCATCGCTCACTTTTTGCCGGATGAGCGGGTCTAAGCGTTGCATTTCCGCTTCATCGTTTTGCTCATACGCTTGGCGGTAATCTTCATAAGCCAGTTGGTTGTATTCACGATCATCGTAAAGCGCGGACGGGTACGGGAAGCCAAATTGGGTGATGAGATGGATGCGCTCGTCGATGCGGCGTGCGTTGACGTATTGACCGTCGCCGAGGAAGGTCTCCTGCAGCACGGGATTGCTAGGGTCGCTGACATCGAAGAACTGGACTTGTGTGCCTTGCTCAAAATCCCCCGGCGGCGCGATGGACAGTTTGCCTTCACGGGGAGCGCCTTGGCCTGCGTCAGTGACACCAGGGGCACCGGCGAAGTAATAGATTGGGTAGTACGGGGTAAGGATAATGGCCAAGCGCTGATTGTCATCATCGAAGAACATGCCGGTCGGTTCGCGGTCTTGGCTTAACGGGGTGCGCGAGACAACTTCCAAATTAGCCGGGTCTGACGTTTCGATAATCAGCAGCTCACGTTCAGCGCGGCGTAGCACGTAGATTTCAGTGGCATCGGGGTTGGGGTTGGTTTCGATGATGTCAGCTTCGTCGACACCGGCTTCTTGTGTATTGGTCTGGGTTACATTCCGATTGCTATCGGCTGGTGGTGCTGCGCCTGGCGCTGCAACGGCCGTGTCTTCTTGCTCGAATGCCACCGGAGTGAGCAGTGCGGGTTCACAGCCAAAGCAATTGCGGTTGTAGCTGTAACCGCTGAAAAACTCTTCAGCCAAACTCTGGGCGTAGTAATCCTTAAACGCTTGGCAAGATGCAAAACTGTCCTGTTCCAAGACGCCGATGGGCGTGTTTTTCGATGTGGGGTCGTCCGGCCCGGGAGTAGCGGTTGGGCTTGGCGTCGCTGTCGCGCCGGGTGCAGTGGGATTGCGATCTACGCTGCTCCCGCTGCTGCAAGCGGCCAATAATGTCAGGCTGGCGAAGGCAGCCAGCAGCAAAGTTTGTGAGCGAAAACTGCGGGTTTGTTTTGACATGATGAGCTCCAGCGAGCGCGACGAACCGTGAGTCTTGATTATCGCGCGCTCAGCCTAGCAATCAAGCCCCACAGCGCTAGCAACTGACCAACGTAGAGTTATGGCTGATAGATAAAGTGCTTAAGCGTAGTGCTGATCCAGATAAGTGAGGATGTCTGCGGATTCGAACATCTCCGTTTTGGTATTCGGATCGATTAAATAAGGCACCTGCACTTTGCCGGCTCGTGCCAACAAGGCTTCTCGGTTGCGTCCCGATATCGGCTCGCCAGGAAATAGGCTGTTACGCAGGCCGGGTGTGCCTATGTCTTTCCACTGATCTTTGGCCATATTGTGCAGAACGTAGGGTATTTCCAACTCGGACAAGCGTTCGCGGACGGGGCGGGAATAGGGGCTGGATTCGAAGCTATAAAGTTCCAAGTCTTGTTGCGGTGCGGTGCCAGCCTGGCATTGCAGGCTGTTGTTGGCCAGGCGTGCTGCGCTGGCCAAGCTAGAGCTCGCTACTTTTAGACCGTGCGGTGCTAAGCCCTGATCTTTGCGTCCGTACGTTCGGCACAGGTAGTCGATGATATCGCGAGATTCGTACAGCCAAGTGTCAGTATTGGGATCATGCAGCAAAGGGAATTGTGCTTTTCCGCCTTTCGCTACGGCTTCGGTGCGAAAACGCTGGCCGCCTTTGGGGCAGGGCAAAATGCGCACATCCAAGTCCAGTTCGCACAGGGTTTCGCGTACCAAACGGCAGTATGGACAGTTCTCCATGTCGTATAAGACCAGCATGCGTTCAGGCTGCTGCCGCACTGGGCGGAAGGCTGCAGTGCCACGCCAAGCACGCATGCTGCTGCTTAATATGGATGTGCCGATATCGAAAATTCGTTGCAAAGTTGCCATATTTATTCCGGATATAGCGGGGCCAGAGCAGGCCTTGAGGTCGTGGTGTCAGTATCGCGGTACTGCTTAACGAATAGCATTATTTTTTCTCGCTCAAATTCGCTGGCGTGGCCAAAAGCGGCCGCATCAAGTCCGTGTAATGCGGTGGCCTGATCGGCATCATTTGTCGTGCGGGCCAGGCTGCTCAGAGTTTGCTGGCTGCCGCTGGTTTGTCGTGCCCACTGCAGTAATGCACTGCGGCACTGCATGGCATCAGCCTGCCGCAGGGTTTTGAGTAGAGCTTTTTCGGAACTGGTGTTGTCGGGCGTGCTAGCAACTTTCTGGGGGCGGCGGGTCACCCAAAACCAAGCCAGCAACGTGCCTAGCCAACCGGCAGCACAGGCGATGGCCGCGATTTGCCACAGCCATAGCGTGCCTTCATCAACTGTAGTGCTCGGTTTTGTTGCGGCGATTTGAATTGGCGCTGCCGTTTCCTGAGAGGGTTGGACAGCTGGAGGCACGACAGCCGCTTCTATGGCAATACGGCGTGATTCTATTCGTGCCGTTTTTAGGCTATTGCTGTTGGTATCCCACCAATCCAGTTCCACCGCAGGTAACACTAGGCTGTCGCCTGAACCAGCGATGATGGCAGTGGAGTAGGTGCGTGTTGCCACCAAACCTCGGCTGTCACCGTGGGTCTCATCCTGTGGCGGTTCGGTATACGCTTGTGTTGCGGCAGGATTCGGGATGTCCAGGCTTGGCAGTTGGGTATGCAGCTGTCCGTTGACGGTTAAGCTAATAATCCGCGTTAGCGGTTCGCCCGCTTTCAAACTGCTCACATTCGGCTGCAATCGTTCTTGCAAACGCACTTGGCTGGCAGGCAGCCAATTGGCTCCAGCTAAATTTTGAGGTGCCGGCAATATGTTGAGTGAAAGCGGTTCGGCCGCTGCGTAAACACCTCGTGTGGCTGCGCTATAACCGAACGGGCCGCGGCGTTGTTGGGTGCCGGTGGAAATTTCTCCATTGAACACGGGGCCGGCTAAGTTGAGTTCGCCCGATCGTTCGGCAAACAAGGCATAACGACGTTCGATGACGCGGTAGCGATGCGTGCCGCGTATGGCTTGGCTTTCCTGCTGTTCACCCAGTTGTTCGATAACTGCATCGTCGCTGTGCGGCTCGCTGAAGCTGCCTGAAACCAGGTTGCCGCGAACAAACAAGCGTACTTGCAGCAGTACTTGAGAGCGCAGCCAGGCTTCAGATCGATCGGCTTCGAATTCGATGAAGGCTTCAGGTGACTCTCCGGCTTGAACGTCCGGCTTTTTCACTTCGACAGCAATCGGCTTGCTGCGCTCTTTACCCACCATGATCGCCGGAATCGTGAGCATGCCCAAGCGCTTGGGTCGTAGCCGAATGCTCCAATCATAACTGCGGCTGGTGCGGCCATTGATCATTTGGAATTGACTTGAGCTGCTGCGCCCTAGGATATCGAACTGCTGCTCTAGTTCACTGAGATCGGGTTCGTCATCGTTGCTATCGCTGCTAATAGTGAGGGTGAGCACTTCCCCAGCCAGTATGGGGTTTTTGTCCAGCGTGGCGGTAACTGCTGCCTGTGTCGGTAGCGCTACGAATATAAGCAAAAGGGTGAGTAGGCGTGTCATCGTTGGGCTTCCCGACGGCGTTGTTCCATGCGTTCAAATTTACGGCGCAATAAACCGCCCGGATCATCCGGTATGCGTTTTAACCATTGCTGCACAGCTTGCGCCTGCTCATCTTGTTCTTGATCCTGCTCATCAGCCATGGCTTGAGCTTGTTCGGATTCGGAGGGCTCATCTTCAGATTGTTCGGGCTCCTGCGCCTGTTGATCTTGTTCCGACGGATCTTGCGAAACTTGCTCTGAGGCTTGCGGTTCTCGATCTGAGTTTTCCGCTTCTTGCTGTTCGCTTTGCGACTGCTGCGAATCATCAGTGTCAGATTGTTGGCCGTCATCCGATGGCTGCTGCTCTGAATCCTGTTCTTCACCCTCAGATTGCTGTTGACCCTGCTCGCCGTCTTGCTGCTGTTCTTGCTCTTGCTGTTGTTTCAATTTTTCCAAGAGGGCTTTGTTGGTTTGAGCGTCGGTTAATTCCGGGTCACGTTCTAGAGCTTCTTCGTAGGCTTGAATCGCAGCATCCAACTCGCCCGCCCGAGCTAGGGCATTGCCGAGGTTGTAGCGGCTTTGAGCGGATTCGTCGTTCTTCCAATACTCTGCGGCTTGTTGGAATTCGCCCGCTTCGTATAAGGCGCTGGCCTTCCAGTTTTCGTCAGCAAAGGTTTCTGCAGCGCTGCTGTAGTCGCCCGCTTGGTAGTGCTGGTAAGCCTGCCGATCATCTTTTTTCCACCATCCGGCGTAGACCGGTTGAGGCGTACTGAGAGGGAGGCTGAGCAGCAGCAACATCAGCCAGCCACGACGGAAAGCGAAGGCGGCGATGAACAACAGCGGCAGCAACAACCAGGGCCCTTCGTCTTGCCACATATCGGCTTTTAGGTTTTGTCCGCTGTCTTCTTTTTCACTGGCAGCGAATTCGCTGTTGAGATCGAGTTGGTAGCTGGCACCGGCACTTTCAATATTGCGGTAGCGGCCACCATTGTTGCTAGCCAGGGCACGCAAAGCAGCTTCTTCCAATCGAGAAATTTCTATTGCGCCGTTGCTATCTTTGAGCCAACCGCCTTGCGCTGGGATTGGGGCGCCCTGTGTTGTTCCCGAGCCTATGACATGCACACGAAAGCCGCTGCTGCGTGCTTGTTCAGCGGCGGCGCGCGCGCTTTTGCTGACGGGGCTCGCAGTAAAGACAACGATATCGCCTCGATTGGCCCCGGTTTGCTCGAGCAGTTCGGTCGCTTGTTGCAGTCCTGCAGCAAAATTGTCGCCACTGGCGGGCATGATGTCGGTGCTTAGGCTGTGCAGCAGGTGGCTGACCGTGTTGCGGTCCGAGGTCAGCGGGACCACAGGGAAAGCCTCTGCGGCAAAAGCAACCAAGCCGGTGTCGCCTTCGCTTTGTTGTTCCAACAATTGTTGGGCCAACAGCTGGCTGCGTTTCAGACGGCTGGGTTGGATGTCTTGAGCGTCCATGGCGGGTGATAAATCCATCACCAACACGCGATGGGCTGGAGTATCAAATACCGGCTGCGGCAATTGTTGCCAACTTGGGCCTGACAAGGCTAAAACCAGCAGTGTGGCCGCCAACAGAGCCAGCGGAAACAGCCAGCGACTGTTGCCGGGAGTGCTGTTGTCATTGAGTAAATGCGGCAGCAATTCGGGAGCAATCACATCAGACCACGCGCTGTGCCGCGCGAAATGGTGGCGTTGGCTGTGCAAAAGCCACAGCAACAGCGGCAGCGCAAGTAACCATAAGGGACGTAAGAAATGAAAATCCTGCAGCGCACTCATGCGTGTGACTCCACGCGACCGCGGCGTTGCGGCCATTTGGCGATAAGCATTTTTAGAGCTATCAGTAGCAAGGCCAGGCCAGCAGGCCAGAAATGCAGTTCCTTGCGTGGGCGAAAGCTCAGGGTGTCGAGTTCTACCGGTTCGATTTCATCCAGCAGCGCGTAGATTTGTTCCAATTCAGCGACACTTTGTGCGGCGAAGAAGCGACCGCCGGTGGTGTCAGCAACTTGCTTGAGTGTTTGCGCATCGATCGGCGATTGCCGCCTTTGTACAAAGGGTCCCATGCGCACGGTTTGTTCACCGGAAAAGCCTATGGTGTGTACTCGTACACCGCTCTGTGCAGCCAGTTCGGCGGATTTCTCAGGATTCAAATGGCCAGCGTTGCTTTCACCGTCGGTGAGTAAGACCACCACGCGTTCTTCATTGCGTCCGGCCTCCAGCAAGTGTTTTACTGAGAGACCGATCGCATCACCTATCGCGGTTTTTTGCCCGGCCAAACCGACCTCGGCTTCATCCAGCAGTTGCCGGGTGGTGGCTCTATCTAAACTCAGTGGGCTTTGTAAATACGCATTTTGCCCAAACAAAACCAAACCTAGACGATCACCTTCTCGCCGCCCTATGAAATCACCGGCGACGGCTTGCACCACGGCCAAACGCTGCACCGTGCGACCACGAAAGGAAATATCACGTTCATCCATGCTGCCGGATAAATCCACCGCCAAAACGATATCGCGCCCAGCGGCCGGTAGGGTTATGCTTTCACCAAGCCACATAGGGCGAGAGGCGGCCAGCACCAGTAGGCACCAAATGAGCAGCGCCAGCCAAGGGCGTTGTGGCGCGGCGTTACTCAGCGTGGCGCCCATTGCGATACTGGCAGGCAGACGAATGGCGCCGCCTTGGCTAGCGGCCGGAACCAGTCGGCTGACCAAAAAGGGTAGCGGTAGAGCGAGCAGTAACCAGGGCCAATGCAGGCTCAACATGGCAAGTTCCTTTGTAGCCATGCACGGCTGTATGCGACATATTCTCCACAGCGTTCTGGAGCGTCGTTTTGATAAGCAGCTTCAGCAATCTTTTGCCAGGAGTGAGGCTCCTGTTGTAATTCAGTAGGCGCGTGTAGCGTTAAAAAGTCAGCCCACGCGGCTACGCCTAAGCTGGCGGCTGCGGTGCCGTGGGATTGTCTTGCCGCCCGCCGCAACAGTTGATTTAGGGCTTGCAGTAAATCCAAACCTTGATGCTGGGATTGTATGTGTTCAAGTTCAAGCAGGGCTTGTTTCAGCGGGGCGCGTCGCTGTTGCCGCCGCTGCCAGGCATAACGTATTGCAGCCACACTCAACAGCAGGGCGATCGCCAGCAGCCACCACCCAGGTGCTGGTGGAAACCAGTTGGGTTCAACTGGCAAATGTATGGGCTTTAGGTCCGCCAATGGATCGGTTGGTGGGTTCATGCAGCCAAGCCCTGAAATGGTGACATGGATTCATCTAAAGAGCGTTCTGTGCGTAAGTCCAAACTGCGCGCGCGGCATTGCAAGGCGAGATAATTGATCGCCTCAAGCCGTTGTTGAAAACTGTGCTCCCAATCCTGCCGGGTGCGTGTCTGGCGGGTATCCAAGAGTTGAGGGTTGCCGCTGTCCCTATTGTCGGCGGCATTGCGTGTGGGATACAGACCGGGGCGTGGCGGGTGACGCTCCAAGGGATCTGACACCAGACCGAGAATCAACTCACAGTGACGCGCGATCAAACTCAGACTTTGTTGCGCCGCTTTGTCCAAATCATGGAAGTCGCTAATAACGACGATGAGTGCGCCTGGTCGGGCTACCCGCCGCAATTCTTCGAGCATGCTGTGTAATGCCGGCACTTTGGTGTGCGTTGGCTCAGGCACATCCGCCAACATGCCGATCAGGCGCAGTGCGCCGCGCCTACCACCGGCAGGGCGCATCATTTGTTGTCCATGCTGGTGTAGACACAAACCGCCCACTCGATCGCTGTTGCCAGCGGCAGCCCATGCAAAGCGTGCGGCTGCGCGTGCGGCCAATACGGCCTTAAAGCAGCCTTGACTGCCAAACCACATGGGTTGTCTTAAGTCGATGGCGAGGTTGATGGGGCGTTCGCGTTCCTCGCGGTAGCTGCGCACATGGGTTTGCCCAGTGCGTGCGGTGACCCGCCAATCAATGCTGCGTATTTCGTCGCCAGGGACGTAGGCGCGATGCTCTTCGAACTCCATGCCGCGGCCCCGAAAGCCGGATAAGTGGGTGCCAGACAAATCTGTGGACACACGCTTGCGGCTGCTTAAGTCCAGCTGGCTTGCCATCAGTCTTTGGGCGATAAGATCTTCGCGTTCGATGCGGTGTAAGGCCATAAGCTTAGGCTACGGGTACGCGATTCAGCAGCTCATCTACCAAGTGGTCGGCGCTGATGCCTTCCGCTTCTGCGCTGTAACTGCACAGTATGCGGTGGCGCAGCACGTCGGGGGCAACGCTTTGCACATCATCCGGGGAAACATAATCGCGTCCCTGTAGCCAGGCATGTGCCCGTGCACATCGTTCTAACGCAATGCTGGCACGAGGGCTGGCGCCGTACTCAATCCAGCGGGCGAGATCGTCGCTGTAGTCCTGAGGTTGTCGGCTGGCATGAACCAGTTGCACGATGTAGTCCTCAACTGCGTCACTGAAATGCAGATCCAGGGTGCTTTGACGGGCGGCGAAGATGGCGCTTTGCGGCAATAGTTCTGGCGCGGATTGTTCTTGCTCACGGGCCTCGCCACGGGTCAGGCGCAAGATGGCGCGCTCCGCTTCACGATCAGGGTAGTCAACGCGAACGTGCAAAAGAAAGCGATCCAGTTGTGCTTCCGGTAACGGGTAGGTGCCTTCTTGTTCGATCGGGTTCTGTGTCGCCATAACAAGGAATAGCGGCGGCAACGTGCGTGTCGTTTGTCCCACGGTGACTTGGCGCTCGGCCATAGCTTCGAGTAGCGCGGATTGAACCTTGGCGGGGGCACGGTTGATTTCGTCGGCTAGCAGCAAATTGTGAAAGATGGGGCCGTGTTGAAATTCAAAACTGCCGGTTTCGGGGCGGTAGATGTCCGTGCCGATCAAATCAGAAGGCAGCAGGTCAGGGGTGAACTGCAAGCGATGAAAATCCGCTTCAACACCTTCAGCGAGCGCTTTGATGGCGCGTGTTTTCGCAAGCCCTGGAGCACCTTCGACTAAAAGGTGGCCGTCAGCCAATAACGCAATCAACAAACGATCAACCAAGGCAGACTGACCAATAATGCGAGATTCAATATGGCGGCGTAGGGGCGTAAGAGCGTGTTCAGAAGGCATAGGGGCTGAATTCTCAGAAAAACTAGACATTGTAGGTAAGATGCGGGGGGTATGACCAACCCAATGCGCCGCCGTTCCTTTTTTGGCGCGTTATGATTTTTTTCAAGAGGGCAAAGAATGAACAAGGCGTTTGTCACCGGAGGCTCCGGTTTTGTTGGTCGCAACCTGATCCGCCGACTCAAAAAAGAAGGCATTGCGGTGGTGGCTTTGGCGCGCAGTGAATCAGCGGCCAATGCCGTCGCTGCGCTGGGCGCGCGCCCTGCGCGTGGCGATTTGCTCGATGTCGATAGCTTGATAGCGGCCATGCAGGGTTGCGAAGTGGTCTTTCACGCTGCCGCCATGGTGGATGACTGGGGGCCGCGCGCTACGTTCTGGCAGGTCAACGTTATTGGCACCGAAACGGCCTTGAAAGCTGCCAAGCAAGCAGGGGTTCAGCGCTTCATTCATGTAGGAACCGAAGCGATCTATGCGGATGGCAAAAGCAGCATGGCGGCGCTAGACGAAACATCACCGTTGCCAGACAAGCCTTTACCACGTTACCCCCAGACCAAGCAGGAAGCTGAAAAACAGGTATTGGCAGCGAGCAGCGATGGATTTTCTTGCGTGAGCGTACGTCCGCGCTTGATTTGGGGGAATGATGACACCTCAGTGTTGCCGAAGCTGCTAAGCGAAGTGGCCACAGGCAAGTTTGTTTGGCCAGATCATGGCAATGCTTTAACCAGTACTTGTCACGTAGATAATGTATGTGAAGGTTTGTGGTTGGCGGCACAGCGAGGTCGCGCTGGTGAAGCTTATTTCCTTAGCGATGGTGATCCCGTGAGCTATAGAAAATTTCTGGGCGCACAATTTCTAGCCCATGGTCACGCTATTCCGACAAAATCGATTCCCTTGGCCGTAGCTAATGTGGTCGCCCGCAGTTGCGAGTATTTATGGGAACACTTGCCCTTATCGGGAAATCCGCCAGTTCACCGCTTGATGATTGAGCTGGGAGCTAAACCCGTGGTTATTCATGATGACAAGGCCCGCAAGGAGCTGGGTTATCTGCCTGTCTTCGATCGAGCGAATTTCCTTAAGCAAAATGCGATTGATTGAATTTGCAGGTTTGTTGAAAAAGCGATTGCAAGTCGCTGATTTAATGGTCAGTCCCTCCCTATAACATATGTTGCGGCGCAATATTTCATTTCTGCAACAAATGCGCTAGCTTAGGCATATCCATCTAACCGGATGGCATGTAAGTTTAACTGGGGAGTTAAATTATGAGGGATGTATCAAGGACGAAATCCGTCCTGCTGCGCTCCATAGGGGCGTTTGCTGCAGCAGTAGCGATAGGCTTTACCGCCATCGCGCACGCAGATAGCGGCGAAGCAAAAATCCGCATAAATGTGCGGGATGGGATGGGGACAGATTTCCCCGTTGTGACTACGCTTTCTGCGGGTCAAAAGGTTGATATTCTGGAGTGGGATGGCGAGTTTGCCCGTGTCCGCACTGCCGGTGGCTCAGAGGGTTATTTGAAGAGCAAATATCTGACCAACGTTGAAAAGGATATGGTTGCGGAAAAAGCGCCTATGGCTCCGCCTGCACCCGTGGCACCGGCTGCTGCAGTTGCCGTGCCTGTCGCAGCAGCTCCTGTTGCTGCGCCTGTCGTGGCCGCAGCACCAGAAGTTGCTTCCGATAGCGCCGTCACATTAAATGCTGTGACCGTGACCGGTTCACGTATCCGGCGTAAGGATTTGTCTAGCATTAGCCCAATTACCATTTTGTCAGCTGAGGATTTGAAAGCTGCCGGTAACGCTACGTTGGAAGATTTCTTGCAAGATCTTCCTTCCACGCTAGGTGGGGCTGACTACGGCTCTAGTGTCAATAATGGCAATCCAGGGTTGGCAACAGCGCAATTGCGTGGTTTAGGACCAAATCGGACATTGATTTTGATCAATGGACATCGCCCTGCGCAAGCATCAACCGATGGCATTGTTGACCTCAACATGATTCCAACAGCCATTATTGAGCGTATCGAAGTGCTTCGTGACGGTTCGTCGACAGTCTATGGGTCTGATGCCATCGCTGGCGTTATCAATATCATCACTAAGAAGGATTTTGAAGGCGTCGCTCTAGATCTGTCCTACGACATCACCAGTGAAGGTGATGGCAAGCAACGTGGCTTGGCGATTACCTGGGGAGCAGGTAATGAAAAGGGCAACGTCATGTTGACCGGGCAAGTGCAACGGCGCGAAGCTGTGTATCAGCGTGATCGCGCTTTTTCAGCCTGTCCATTCTTTGAAGACCCCGATCGTGGCGTTTTTTGTGGTGGTAGTGGCACAACCACGCCGGCACAGATCATTCCTGCCGAAGAGGATCAAACTTTCGTAGTGGATCAAACGACTGGTGAGGTTCGTCCTTATGACAGTGCGCTTGATTCGTTTAACTTCGCAGAATCAAGTTTGATGGTGACACCTCAAGATATTTTCAGTGTTTACGCCACGTCCAACTATAAGATTTTGGAAGATGAAATGTTTGGCGTCATCGACGGCTATTTCGAGGCGGGTTACACCAACCGTGAATCCAAGCAGCTGCTGGCCGATGTGGGTACTTTCTGGGCGCCTTCCGTGCCTGCGAGTAATCCGCTGAATCCGTTTGGTGATGCGCAATGTGCCAATAATCCAAATTGTAGCCAGCCACAATCTGTTTCGATTGCTCGTCGATTGGAAGAAAGTAACGGTCGAAGCTTCCTACAGGATGCTATCGGCTGGCGCATGGTTCTTGGCTTTAATGGTGAGCTAAACAACGGCTGGACTTGGGATTTGTCCCACAATATCGCCGATTGGACCGACACTCAGCGTGATGGTGGTCGAGCTGTTCGTCCGCGTATCACCGGTTTGGTTGATCCAAACTGTGAAGCCAATAGCAATTGCACACCGCTGCCAGCAGAACAGCAAGCTTGGGATCCCTTCAATCGGGGTACTTTGACGCCAGCTCAGCTGCGCTACGGTACGGTTGCAGTGAACGAATTGAATCGTGCACGCATGAATGTGTCGCAATTCAACTTGGCCGGTGACTTTGGTGATTTGGCATTGCCTGGAGGTGCGCCTGCATGGGCATTGGGCTTTGAGCATCGCAGCGAAACTGGGGCTTCACTACCCGATGGTGGTTCTGCCATTGATGCGATTTATTCGACTCCTGGAAACGTAACTGAGGGTGGTTACAGTGTGGATGAAGTTTATGGCGAGCTGTCATTGCCATTACTGTCTGACACCTTCTTGGCAGAAGTGCTGACATTGGAAGCATCCTTCCGCGCATCTGACTACGATTTCGTCAAAGACGAAGAAGTCACTACCAAGTTTGCCTTGGAATGGGCGCCTGTAAACAGCCTGCGCTTGCGTGCAACGGTGGCTGAAGGTTTCCGAGCTCCGAACTTGTCTGAGCGCTTCCTTGGTGAGCAAACGACCTTTGCGTCTTACAGTGATCCTTGTCAGAACTGGGATACCTCAGGTAACCAGATCATCATTGATAATTGTGGCCCGAATGGCGATAACTTGCCGGCTGGATTTACCGTTGATGCACCGCAAGCGGCAACAATTGAGGGTGGCAACCCCAACTTGAAGCCTGAGACGTCGGATAGCACAACTTTCGGCTTGGTATTTACGCCGACAATGTTGCCTAACTTCAGCCTTGCACTTGATTTCTTCACTATCAAGCTCGAGGACGCTGTAGGAACGGCAGGCACGGGTAATGTTATTAACCGTTGCTATGGCAGCGTGAACTTTAGCGACCCTTTGTGCGCTTTATTGCAAGGGCCTGATTTAGTGGATGCTGGCCGGAGTAATGTTGCTCCAGATCGTCGAAATGCAGTCAACCAGGTCACTGGAATCTTGCTGACCAATCAGAACATCTCAAGTTTTGAAACAGCAGGTTTGGATTTCCAGATTGATTACACGCATGACACGGCTATCGGCGAAATTGCCTTTCGCATGACGGGAACCGTAATCGACAAATACACCTATGTGCCAATTGTTGGCGGTGATGCGATTGAGTTGGCTGGAACCTACGGTATTGACCCGTACAATAAGAATGCAATTACTGCATTCCCAGAATTGGCGGTTAATACCACGCTTGGCTTAAATCGGAATAACTGGGGTGGCTCCATCACTCTGCGTTGGTTCGATGAGACCCGCGATGGTGATGGCCCTGATTGCGGACTTTCCTGTACGGCTGATGCGGGCCAATATCTGGATATCCAAGGGTATATGGATCTAGGTAAGGCTAAATTGACCGTTGGAGCACGTAACGTTACGGATGAAGATCCTCCTTACGTGAGCAACTACGACGATATGAACACCTTGCACTATACCTATGACACTGCGGGCGCTTATTACTATGCTCGTGTAGGTTATGAGTTCTAAAATATTGTAGTTTGGTAAAAGCCCACGACATCGTCGTGGGCTTTTTTTTGCCCGCCACTAAAAGTGTTTTAGCCAAGTGCCTGTTTCATTGCGGCAATAGAAGGTTCATCTTCTCTTGGTATGCCTTATGCACTTTGTGCAATTGCATGGAGTGCCGCAATGCAAGGTCTAAGCTGTTGCGAGCACTTTCTAAATTTCCATTTTTTTGTTGTATTAGGGCGCGTAAGTAGTGAAATTGATGCTCGTCACGCTTTATTCGTATGGCCTGATCTGCCAGGGCTAAGGCATCGCGATGCCGCTCCTCAACATAAGCGCGCTGGGCCAACTGAAAGTAATAATATGGATTCTTGTCGCGGTAAAACCGCATCCACTCTTCAACCAACTGCATTTTGCCCAACTCACCGCGTGCTTCGTACAGCGAGGCCAAATTGGATAAGGCTGCGGGGTTGGATTTTTCGAGCTTGAGGGCTTGTTGCAAGGCCACTTCTGCTTTATCTAGTTTTCCCGTGCGGGCGTGCAATACGCCGATGTTGATCCACAGGCCAGGTAGCTTCTCGGAAAGATTGTAAGCCTTGTGGAACAATGCCATGGCCTCGCGTGGGCGGTTTTTTCGCATTTTATCCACGCCCAAATTGTTGTACATCAGTGCAATCGCCTGAGTGTCGTTAACAACGGTTTGATCGTAGTTGCCTAGGTAATCTGCGATATTAAAATCTACAACATAGTCACGGGTGTAGATGCCGTTCACTCTGAGGCGTGGCAGCACAGTATTGATGTGCTTATCGAAGACCACCCAGCTTTCATTGCTGTGCCAACGTGGCGGAATATCCACCAACTGAAACTTCACATCCAGGTCCACTTCCCGCGCCAAAGCGACGAAGAGGTTGGTGAAAGACAGGCAGTTTCCACGCTTCAGCGCAAATGTCTGGCTGGCGGTGTAGGTGCTGTCAAATTGATAATCCAGGGCCAAGTAGCCCTCATCTAACATTCCCTTTAAAAGCTCACGTAGACGAGCCTCATCGCTAGATTTTAGGTTGACATGGCGCTGCAGAAAATCGCGCATGTCAGTATCAACGGCCAAGATTTCTTCTTCCGTCGGTGTAATTGCCAAATCAGACGAACTTTCCCACGCGCTATTGCTAAATACAGCGTGTACGTCAAATTTTGTTGGTGTAGGTAAAGCAGCCGGTGTCACGCAGGACCAGCAAAAAACGAGTGGACTCAACCACATTGCGTAACGCCACACAGTCGAAGAAGTGTCCTTGGCTGTTATTGAGTTAAAAGTCAAACCGCACCTCAGTCTCATTACAGGGAACAAATTACTATCCTACTGCGTGTTTTACCGTCGAACTCACTATCTCGCCTTGAGCGTGACGGTTTAATTTTACTGGCGGATAGGGTAACTTTCGCTGTCAGCCAAAATATATTGGCTTAATTCTAGACAAGTTTTGGGGAACTCCGGAATGAAAATTAATCGATCGGCGAATGGGATTTCGTCGTTATCAGGGATCATTGCGCTTGCCGCATTGTCCCTGTCGTGGTCTGCCAGCGCACAAAATGCTGAGCAGGTTGATTTGGAAGCTGTTGGTGCCGAAGCGCAGGATGCTGCGGAAGATGCAACTGACGATGCCGTTGAATTGGGAGCCGTGCAGGTTACGGGCTCGCGCATTAAGCAAGCGAATTTGACCAGCAGCAGTCCGGTAACCATCGTCAACGACACGGAAATTAAGTACCAAGGTACTGTTCGTGTTGAAGATCTGATTAATAGCATGCCGCAGGCGTTTGCCGATCAAGGCGGAAACTTGTCGAATGGCGCTACAGGCACCGCGACCGTGAACTTGCGTAACCTGGGTTCCGAGCGGACTTTGGTGCTGATTAACGGCAAACGCATGCATTCTGGCGACCCGCGTGAACCTGTGGCTGACCTCAACACTATTCCAGCGGCTCTGATTGAGCGTGTTGAAATCGTAACCGGTGGTGCTTCTGCGGTTTACGGTTCTGACGCCGTTGCGGGTGTTGTGAATTTCATCATGAAGAAGAACTTTACTGGTGTTCAGTTGGACTACCAGCACAGCTTCTACATGCATGAAAATGACAACTCTGGTGCACAGCAACGTCTTAATGACAAGGGCTTTGATGTTCCAGCCGGCAGCGTGACCGATGGCCAAAGCAACACTTTGAGTTTGGTCATGGGTTCGGATTCCGCTGATGGTTTGGGTAATTCCACCATTTATGCGACTTACCGCAAATTGAACCAAGTTCGCCAATCTGAGCGCGACTACAGCGCATGTGCAGTGGCTGGCGATCCACAAGAATGTATCGGTTCGGGCACCACATTCCCCACTCACTTCTTGGCATTTAATGCGGATTTCACTGATAGCCGTGATTTGATTATTGATCAGAGCACAGGTGACACACTGCGTGATTTTGACGGCAGTACGGATACTTTTAACTTCGCACCGTTTAATTACTACCAACGCAACAATGAGAACTACACGCTGGGCGGCATGTTCTCGCGTGAAATCAACGAATCGATGATGGCGTACACCGATATTGCCTTCACAGAAGATCGCACCAATGGTGTGATTGCACCTTCCGGTGTGTTTGGTACGGTGTCACAACTGCAATGTGACAACCCATTATTGTCAGATGATCAACGCCAGCAAATTTGTACCGATTTGGGTTATGGCCCGACCGATACGGCCAATGTGTTCTTGTTGCGTCGTAACATCGAAGGTGGTGCGCGTGATGACGACCTGACTCACCAAAGCCTGCGTAGCGTCTTTGGTGTGGAAGGCGACTTTGAATTGATGGGCTTGTGGTCATACGACGTTTTCGCACAACTATCTCGTGCGAAGCTCAATCAAATCTATCGTAACGACATGTCCGTCACTCGCCAGAATCGTGCTATTGATGCGGTTGATGATGGCAATGGCAACATCGTTTGCCGTAGTGTGATGGACGGTACTGATCCGAACTGCGTTGTTTACAACATTTTCGATACGAATGTTGAAGTGGATCCAGCAGCTTTGGCTTACATACAAGTGCCAGGCTTGTTGAGTGGCAACACTGAGCAGAAGATTATTGGCGCTACTGTTTCCGGTAACTTTGATGAACTGATCGTTCCCGGTGCGTCTAGCCCTTTAGGCTTTGCGTTTGGTATGGAACGACGTAGCGAAGAAGCAAGCTTCGAAACCGATTTGGCGTTTAGAACGGGCGACTTAGCTGGTCAAGGTGGCGCGACGCTGGGTACCGGCGGCGAGTTTGATCTGTTTGAAGTGTTCTTTGAAGCTCGGATTCCGCTGATTCAAGATCGCTACTTGGTGAAAGACTTGAATTTGGACTTGGGCTATCGCTTCTCAGATTACAGTTCGACCTCATCCACTGATACTTACAAAGTGCAGATGGGCTGGTCATTGAATGATGAGATCAATTTGCGCGGTGGTTACAACCGCGCTGTTCGGGCACCAAATATTGTTGAATTGTCGCAGCCGATGTCTGTCAATTTGGCTGGTAACACCGACCCATGCTCGGGCGATACTCCGGATGCGACTGCAGAGCAGTGTGCAAACGATCCTGTGATCGCTCAGCGTCCTGACTTGTATGGAAATATCACGCCCAACCCTGCCAATCAATACAACGGTTTGTACGGTACATCCCCTGGTTTAAAACCTGAGGAAGCGGATACCTATACACTCGGCTTGGTTTACACACCTGAGTTCTTGCGCAACTTCAGCCTGACCTTGGATTATTACGACATTAAAGTCACCGGTTTGATTGATAGTTACGGCGCTGACACGGTTTTACGTGAGTGCTATGACAACAACAATCTGTGTGATCTTGTGAGCCGTGATCCACAAACTGGTAGTTTGTGGCTGGGTACAACTGGCTTTGTAAATGTTCAAACTTTGAACACCGGTTCACGTCAAGTGTCCGGTATCGATTTGAACATGAACTACCGTTGGGATGCTGAAGATCTCGGTATGCTAAATTTTGAATTTGTCGGCGCGTACAACATGGCCGATGAAGTGATTCGTGTTCCTGGTAGCGCAGCGTTTGATTGTGAAGGCCGTTATGGTTTGGAATGTGAAGTGCCGAAGCCTGACTGGCGCCATAAATTCCGTACACGTTGGTTGACTCCATACAATGGTATCGAGGCATCGTTCAACTGGCGTTACATTGGTGGTGTGAGTGCAGATGATGCGAGTGGCGCAGCCGCCGCTGAGCAAGAAATAGGTTCTTACAGCTACTTCGATCTGGGCGCTACCGTGCCTTACGGAAACTTGAGCTTCCGAGTCGGTTTGAATAACATTTTGGATCGTGATCCACCTGTTATTGGCGATGCGCTTCCTGGCATTGTTGGTAACGGTAATACCTTCCCGCAGGTATACGACGCATTGGGTCGTTATGTCTTCTTGGGTGTGACTGCTGACTTCTAAGAGATTTATTTCTACGAAAAACGCCCCTTAACTGGGGCGTTTTTTTTGCTTGATACTTTGTATGGTTCGTCGCGAAGTGCTTCTTTATCCCGACATCAAAGCGAAGGCTTGCTTGGTCAGTTCGTGCTATCGGGACGTTGCGAACCTACAATCATCATGCGAATGATGTGGATCATTTGCTTAGCGGTTTCGGCTTGCTTTTCAGTGGGTTGATCCATTGCTGAGGCACCCAAAGCAAAGATAAGGCGGGTGACGCCTTTGGATACCAATTCTGGGTGCTGAATCGGGTTTCCTGCTTGTGTGGATAAACGTAAAAGATCCACACTCAGTTCATCTTCAAAGTATTGCAATTGACGTTCGATTGCTTGTTTAAACGCAGTAGAGCCCGCATTGCCTTCTCTTAAGAGCAAGTGCAGGTAGTTTTCACTGGAACTGAGTTGCTCCATGAATGTTGCTACCGAACTGGCAACGGCGCTGATGTTGCCGGTCTCGTTGGCGCGTATACGGGCCTCGCGTACGACCACACGCAGGGCGCCACCGGCTTGCTCAATCAAGGCGACCGCTAGCTCATCTATGTCACGGAAGTGCCTATAGAAGCTATTGGGGGCGATTCCTGCGGCACGTGCAACTTCTCGTAGGCCAAGTGTAGAAACGCTGCGATTCGGGCCGAGTAAGCGCATAGCCGCATCCAATAGATCCTGCCGATTGATTTGTGCTTTGCCGCGAGGAGGCGTTGAGGAAACGGTGGCCATCTTTATACCGGGTTCTTAGCCAAATTGGATTGAAATTCTAAAAACTCCAGAGCTGAACGTCTTGGTTCTTCAATCATGGGCAAATGGCCGATTCCAGGCCGACGAATGATGTGTTCATTGAGCAGCAATTCATCTAACACTTCTGTTGCGCTGACATGCAGTGCACGATCCTCTTCTCCCCACACAATCAGGGCGGGTACCGGAGAGTTATGCAGCAAATCATTTATCGGTTGAGAGTGGCTGACTGCATCGAAGATGCGCACGAGTTCATCATGATCGCGTTCCGCACGCAGCCCGAGTTGGTGTTTGATGCTGTAGGGCAGGAACGGAGGTTTGCTCATGGTGAATTGCATGATTTTCGGAAAGTCTTCAGCTTTCTCGACTATGAGAGCATTGCCCCCACTCTTTGCGTATTGCGCACGCAGTTCACTAGGCTGAGCGCCATCAACGCCTGCCGGCGCCAACAACCACATGCTTTTTAGTCTGAGTGGATATAGGCCTGCGTATTCCAGCGCAATGAATCCGCCCATGGAACTGCCGCCTATGTGAAAGGATTGCAATCCTAAAGCTTCTGCAATCTTGTGCACGCGCAAGGTTTGGCTACGGATATCGAAAGCGGCTTCAGGTAAGCGCGAGCTATCACCAAAGCCGGGCAAGTCGATTGCAAACACGTGAAACTGATCAGTCAGATGACCCGCAACCCGCGTCCAGTTATCTTTGTCTGCGCCGAAGCCGTGTAGCAGCAGCAGGGCTTCTCCTTGGCCACCTTCGTTGTAAGAGATGTTCATGCCATCAACAACAATGGATTTTGTTTCCAAGCCGTTGCGCCAGCGTTCTAGGGAAAGGCCGCTGTGGGCGGCCTGAGCGGGGAATAGGACATCAACCGCGATAAAGCCCGCGATGAGAACGAAAATGGTGAGTGCGATGCGTTTCATGATTGATTAAAAGTCGTCGAATACTTCGAAATCAGCAGATGATTCTTCCGCTGGCGGATTGCCATCATGTATCGCAGACCAGCGTCGTTGTAGATACCCTGCTCGGGCAAAGGCGTAGGGATCAAGTTGTTGCAACAGCAGGTCGCCTGCACCTAAGTATTGTGAGCGCAGCTGGATGGCATCCAAAATAGTGAGTCCCCAGACCAGCTCGGTTTCTTCGGAATAGTAGGTTGGACTCAGCGGCATGCCTAGGATGCGACCCAGCAAATCTCGATTGGTTGATGCGCCCAAAAAAGGCAGCATGATGTACCAGCCCTCACCAACGCCCCAGCGACCAAAGGTTTGTCCAAAATCTTCTTGATGGGCGGGCAAGCCCCAATAGCCTGCGACATCGACTAAACCACCCACGCCCAATGTGCTATTGATTAAAAAACGGCCTAAGTCGGCAGTGCCTTCGGCGGGTTTACCTTGTAGATACTGATTAACAATAGTGACCGGGTAAACAAGGTTGCTGAAGAAGTTTTTCAAGCCAGTGCGAACAAAATCAGGAGCGATCCAGTGATAGCCCGTGGCAATTGGTTTGAGAACGTATTTATCCGCAGTCAAATTAAACGCGAAAATGCCGCGATTCATGCCCTCTAAGGGGTCCGCTGGATCGGTTGCTGGGCGATGTGCGCATGCACCTAGTGCCAGTGCCAGAATTAGGCTGATCACAGGCAATAGCTTTGATTTTTGTATCATGTTGCGCCTCCCCAAAGGCGATGCTGTGCTGCAGTGGCTGCAGAATAACTCAGCCCTTGGTTTGTTCTTCTAGCTTTTGAATCAAACTATCCAAGCCATTGCGTTTCACTTCAGAAGCATAGGTGCCACGGTAATTGGTTATTAAGCTGATGTTGTCGACGACGACATCATAAACCAACCACTGAGCGTCTTTTTGACGCATGCGGTAATGCATGAAAACAGGATCAGCGCCGGGTGATTTAATCGTGGATTTTACCGTGGCACGGCTGGGTTTCTCTCCAGGCACGGCAGGGTCAAATGACACTTTTTGATTGCTGTATTGCAGCAGCGCATTGCTATAGGTTTTTACTAGGAGTGTTTTAAAGCCTTGCAGAAAGCGTTCTTGTTGCTGCTCGCTGGCGTTTTCCCAACCTGGGCCTAGCACTAAGCGCGACATTAAAGGAAAGTCAAAGTGCGGTAAGACCACATCACTAACCATAGTGAAGAGCTTATCCGGATTTGTTTCCAACTCCGCCCGTTCTGCTTGAATGCTGGTTAACAGCTTCTGCGCCACCGCCTGGATCAGAGCATCTGGAGACGTTTCAACTTGCTCTTGAGCCAAGTCTGTGGAGGCTTCATTCGCCCATAAAGGAAAAGTGCTCACAGCTAGAATGAGGCTGGTAATCAGTCGGAGTTTCATATGCGTTCCAATTTGGCCATGGGGGCCAGTGAAGCTGATTTTATCAGGCTGTTGCCTTGGGGAGGACTTGCGCATCAGCCAACTCAAAATAATTAACGATGCGATGAGCTAAACGTTGACCCAGCACAAAAATATTTTCATCGCGTTCAAAGTCTGCCAACTGCGTCATGGATAGGTTCGCATAGCCGCAAGGGTTGATTTGAGTGAAGGGAGACATATCCAAGTTTACATTCAGAGCGAGGCCGTGATAGCTACAACCATGACGTATTCGCAGTCCTAGTGACGCTATTTTTTTCTCATCAACATAGACGCCGGGCGCGCCGCTGGCGCGCGCAGCATGAATATCCAGGCCGCTCAGTTCGTCAATCAGAATTTGCTCCAAACCATGGACCAAGGCTTTAGGGCCAATTTTGAGTCGCTTCAAATTGAGTAAAGGGTAAACCACAATTTGGCCGGGGCCGTGGTAGGTCACTTGGCCTCCTCGGTCGGTCTGGATGATGGGGATGGCGCCAGGATTGAGCACATGCTCCGCCTTGCCAGCCAAGCCCTGGGTAAACACCGGTGGGTGCTCCACCAGCCAAATTTCATCGACGGAGTCGCCATTTCGGGCATCATTAAAGGCCTGCATACGCGCAAACACTTCGGCATAGTTAGCCGTGCCGAGCTGGCGTATCAATGTCATGACTACAGACTGGTCACGATCCCGGGCACTTCACCGAGATCGGAATAGACCTTTTCCACTTGGGCAGCATTAGCCACCACCGCGACAACTGTAAGGGAAATGTACTTCCCTGAACGACTAGCGCGTTGGTGTACATCTTTTACTTCTGCTGATGATCCCAAGCTTTCAAGAATTTTTTCACGTACGACTGCAACTGAGCCCGGCTGGCATATCAGTTTGAATGGATAGTCGCAGGGGTAGTCTTGCGCCTGCAGAGCATCATGCAAACTCATCGTTTAACGAACAGCATGATTTCATCGCGTAGGCGCTGCCACAGAGAACCTAGCGGCATGTCATCTAGAGCAACCAGAGCGACGCTGCGCAGCGGTTTGTCACCTAGAGCGATGCCTAGCTCTCCTAAGGTTTGCCCGCGGGTAATAGGTGCCATGAGCCGCTGATCCAGCTGCGGTGTTAAGGAAATGCTGTCAGCGCTGCCGCGTGGCACAGTCACAAAGCTGCTGTCGAGTGGCCCCAGCTGAACCGTATCGCTGGCAGACTTCCAAATCTTCGCGCTGGCTATAGCTTCGCCGCGGGTTGCGACCTGAACGGTTTCAAAGAATCGAAAGCCATAGTTCAGCAATGCTTCGCTGGAATTGATACGAGCGCGTGTGTTGGGCGTGCCCAGGACCACGGCGATCAGCCGCATACCATCTCTTTCGGCTGATGATGCTAGGCAATAGCCTGCGGCTTTGGTATAGCCAGTTTTCACCCCATCGACAGAATCGTCGCGCCATAGCAGCTTGTTCCGATTGGCTTGGGTAATGCCGCCATAGGTAAATTCCTTTTCGGAATACAGTTGATAGTACTCTGGGAACTCTTGGATCAGGGCCGCAACCAATGTGGCGATATCACGGGCACTGGATTTGTGATCTGGGCCGGTTAGGCCGGTGACATTGGTGTAGTGCGTGTCATGCATACCCAGTCGCTCAGCATGTTGATTCATCCAACTTGCAAAACTATTTTCACCGCCCGCAAGATGCTCAGCCAGAGCAATGCTGGCGTCGTTGCCAGATTGAATAATCATGCCGCGAATCAAGTCTTCGACGCGTACTTGATCATTCACTTCTATGAACATGCGTGAGCCTTCTGCCTTCCATGCTTTTTTGCTGATGGTGGCAAGATCATCAAGGCCAACTTTGCCATCACGCAGTTCGCTGAACACGATGTAGGCGGTCATCAGCTTGGTGATCGAGGCAGGATCAACTTGCTCGGCAGAATTCTTTTCTGCGAGCACTTGGCCACTTTTATAGTCCAGCAGAATATAGCTGTTGGATTCAAAGCTCGGTGGCTCTGGTGTGGGCATGCGCGAACGCTGGGCGCTTACGCCCGTGCTGCATAGGAACAAAGTTGAGAACAGGAATAGGCTTAGGTGGCGAAGCTTCATGGGTAAATAATCGCAGGGCTGTGGCCGAGCGCGCGTAGCGCGTCCGTTTGAATTTGGGCATCTTCGGCACTGGCAAAGGGACCTTGAACAAGCAGGCATTGATCCGCTTGTTCTAAGATTTGCAATGCCAATACACGTTGTTCAGATAAGGTGTTTCGAAGATCAGTACAGTCACCCATAGTACGAAATGCAGCGATACGTAGAAAGGGCAAGCGAGGCGAAGTGTCTTGTTCTGCGCTAGGCAGTTCTGCAATAAAGCGCTCCAATTCGTCCTCTTGCCGTGCTGCTGGTGTCGGCGGTGGCGGTGCTGTGGTCGGTAGTTGTTCTTGTGCTGCAGTGATGGCCTCGACTTCAACTTGCGCAGAACCTTGGGCGTAAACACCCAGCTGAACGGCGGCTGTATACGATAAATCGATGATTCTGCCGGGGTGGAACGGGCCGCGGTCATTCACTCGAACGACTAAGCTCTTGCCATTTTCTAGATTGCGTACTCTTACAAATGAGGGCAAAGGTAAGCTCTTGTGCGCCGCCGTCATAGCGAACATATCGTAGGGTTCGCCGCTGGACGTGCGCCGACCGTGAAATTTTGTGCCATACCAAGAGGCGATACCACGTTCTTTATAACCCTCAGCATCGTCGAGCACGTGGTAGCGCTTGCCGAACACCACATAAGATTCAGGGTTGCCATAACGGCTACGCGGTTCAGCTTTTGGCTGAGCTTGTGCCACGCTCCAAGGGTCGATTGGTACGTGGGTGGGGCTGCTGTCTTGGCTGCTGGAATATTTCGCGGCGCTGCTGCAGCCCGCCAAAATTGCAGCGCAGGCTAAGAGCTGAAGCCTGTTTTTGTTCACAATGCGAGATCAGCGCGCAATAGCGCTTGGCTGAGTTGGAATACGGCCATCGCATAGAAGGCTCTTGGGTTGTAGGACATGATGACGTAAAAATTGGGTAGTGCCAGCCAGTATTCGGGGCTTGCACCGGTGTCCAATTTAATAATGCCGACCGCCTGATCGGCGAGTAGTCGGGTTTCCAATCCGTCGACATAGGGAGCGAGCGCGGCCCAGCTGTAGCTGGCGGTTTTCTGATTGCTTAAGAATTTTTCTGGCAATGCGTCGATCTGCACCGGAAAGGCAACCGCTTCCCCTACTTGCCAGCCATTGCCTAGCTTGCTGATCTGGACTTGATATTGCTGAAGGTAGTGCGCGGTGCTGCCTATAGCGTCGGCCTCTGACCACAAATTCACCACGCCATTTTGATCATAGTCGAGGGCCAGTTTGCGGTAGTTGCTGGGCATGAATTGGGATAAACCCATGGCCCCAGCGTAGGAGCCTTTTTGTTCAAACGGATTGAGCTTGTTTTCCTTGCACAGCAGAAAATAATTTTTCAATTCAGAATAAAAGTAGGGGCTACGGCTGGGGTGATCAAAGCCTTGGGTGGCTAAGGAATCAATCACGCGGTGTGGCCCTGTGTAGCCGCCGTAGCGTGTTTCTACGCCGATAATTGCGGCCACGATCTGTGGAGGTAAGCCAAATTCACGCTGCGCTCGGGATAGCTCTGGATAGTATTTGCGTAAAAACCTAACGCCATTCTTTATACGGCTGTCGTCCATGAATATGCTGCGATATTCAGGCCAAGTGCGGGTGCGCTCTGGGGCCTTGCGCTCGGTTTGTATTAGAGCTGGGTTTTTATGCGTTTTACGTAAGACTTCTAAAACATCTTCGGCGCTATAGCTACCGCTGGCCTCGAGCTCCGCCGCCAATTGTTTGGCTTTGGGGTGCTGGGAGTAATCGGCGTGCAGGGTGGTGCTTAGCAGCGCAATGGTGAAAACAAAGCAATATCGAATCATGCGGTTAGGAGCTTGCGGTGAGTGTGTATGGACATAATGAGTCCGAAGCTGGCCAGTAGGGTGACCATGGATGTGCCGCCATAACTCACTAACGGTAGCGGCACGCCAACGACTGGCAGTAGACCGATCACCATGCCGATGTTGACGAACAAGTAGATAAAAAATGTGAGACTAAGGCTGGCGCAAACGAGTCGTGAAAATGTGTCTTGCGCGCGATAGGCGATATACAAGCCGCGACTGGCGATGAGCAAATAAATCATCAGTAGGCCGAGTACACCCCAGAGCCCAAATTCTTCCGCGAACACAGCAAAGATGAAATCGGTATTGGCTTCCGGGAGAAAATCCAGACGGGCCTGAGTTCCTTGCAGCCAGCCCTTGCCATCCCAGCCGCCAGAGCCAATCGCAATTTTGGACTGAATGATGTGATATCCCGCACCACTTGGGTCTGAGGCCGGGTCCAGCAAGGTCATGACGCGTTGTTTTTGATAATCCCGCATGTTGTGCCAAAGCACTGGGGCAGCCGCGCCAGCAAGGGCGAGCGCGCCTAGAATCACGCGCCAACGCAAGCCCGCAAAATAGAGGGCGAAAGCGCCTGAGCTAATCACCAACAATGATGTTCCGAGGTCAGGCTGGCGAATGATCAGTGCCGTTGGAATGCAGGTGATGATGACGCAAACCGCAATGGGTAGTAGAGCCGGTGGCAGGCGCCGCTCGTGCAGAAAACTCGCAACCATAAGGGGGACTGCAAATTTCATCAGCTCCGACGGTTGAAAGCGAATAAAGCCGAAATCAAGCCAGCGCTGGGCACCCTTAGAACTATCGCCTAGTAGCAGAACGGCGACCAACATGGCGCTACCGGCCAGATAGGCCCAAGGGGTGAGGGTACGAAACCATTCCGGTGGACATTGTGCGACCAGTATCATCGCGGCCATGCCTATAGCGATGCGTTTGCTTTGCGCGATGACCATCTGCATGTCTTCGCCGGTCGCGCTGTAAACTGTAACCAGGCCGATACAAGTCAGCAGTAGTAACAGCAGCAGTAGTGGTACATCCAAATGGACTTGCGTCCAAAAATTGTTTTGTCGAGAGCCTCCGTCAAGGTTCATGGCGAGTCGGCCTGCTGATTTGTAGCTGAATACCCCAAAGCATGATCAAGAATTTTCCTCACCATCGGCGCAGCGACTGCACTACCACTGCCGCTGTGTTCGGCAATGACGGCGACAGCGATTTTGGGGTTGTCTGCTGGCGCATAAGCTATAAAGAGGCTGTGATCGCGTAAGCGTTCTGGAACATCGCTGAGTTGTGGTGCCTCATCATCTTCCTGCGAAAGGCCTGCAACCTGTGCCGTTCCGGTTTTGCCGGCGATACGGTATTGCGCGCCTTCAGCAATGCGTTTCGCGGTGCCGCTGGGGCCATGCACCACGGCTTCCATGGCGGCATGTACGGTTTGCCAATCGCGACTATTGTGCAATGGGATCGGCGCTAAGAGGCGTATAGGCGCGTCCTGAATATCACCGCTGATATTATCTTTGGTCTGGCGCAGTAGGTGTGGTTGAGCGCTGCCACCACGACTGGCAACACGCGCCGTTGCCAATGCGAGTTGCAAGGGAGTCATCAACATGAAGCCTTGGCCTATGCCTATGTTCAGCGTTTCGCCTGGGAACCAAACCTGTGAGCGGCTGCGCCGCTTCCATTCACGCGATGGCAACAGTCCCGCAGTTTCGTTGGGGATGTCGATGCCGGTGCGGTCCCCAAAACCAAAGGGGGCGAGAAAGTCATGGATACGATCAATTTCTAAGCGATGGGCTAGGTCGTAAAAGTAAACATCACAAGATTGCGCAATGGCCTCGTGGGTATTTACCGAGCCGTGTCCGCGGCGTTTCCAATCACGGTGTTTGCGTGTGCTATCGGGCAATTGATAAAAGCCAGGGCAAAACACTTTTGAACGTGGTTCAAACACATCGGCATCCAGCCCCGCCAGGGCCATAATTGGCTTTACTGTGGAGCCGGGAGGGTACTGCCCTTGAATTGCCCGGTGAAACAACGGGCGTTTCGGATCAGAAGTCAGCGCGGAATAGCGCTTGTGGCTGATGCCATCTATGAAATGACTGGGGTCGAAACTGGGGACAGAAACCATGGCCAGTATTTCACCGCTGGCAATGTCGATAGCCACGGCGGCGCCAGTTCGATCTTCCAGTGCTTCGAGAGCGGCCAGTTGCAGGCTGCTGTCTAAGCTGAGGTAGAGCGTTTTTCCTGGTGTGGAGCGTGTGTAGTTCAGTTCACGTAAGGTGCGGCCCAAGGCGTCTGCCTCGACGCGTTGGCTGCCTGGCTTGCCGTGGAGCAGAGTTTCATAATGTTGCTCGATGCCGGATTTCCCGATATACGAGGCTCCTCGATAAAGCTCTGCATCCACGCGATCGAGGTCGCGTGCGGTGATGCCGCCTACGTAACCTAGGATGTGAGATGTCGCGGCCCCCAGAGGATAATGTCGGGTAAGGCCTGCGCGTACACTCACACCTGGAAATTGTTGCCTATCAACCTCAAAGCGTGCCAAATCGTCACTGCTGATATTTAGTTTCAACGGAATTTGGTCAAATTTAGCTGAGGCTTTCACGCGCTCAAAGAAGCGTTCTTTCTCACGCAGACTGATGCCCATGACCCGACCCAGCCTTTCCACCGTGTCGACAAGATCAGGTATTTGTTCCGGTACTAGCTGTAAGCGATAGGCTGGTAAATTCTCAGCTAATACCACGCCATTGCGGTCAAAAATTAAACCACGAACGCTTTCCACGGGGCGTACACGCATGCGATTTTCATCGGAGCGTGTTACGAAATACGCATGTTGAACAGATTGCAGCTGCACCAAGCGATAAATCAATACCCCCAATAAAGTGAAGACCAGTAGGGCGGCGACCAGTATGCGCGCAGTAAATGCGCGTCGTTCTTGCCACGTGTTTTTGAACGCCGTTGCTGACATCGATGAACTGGCGCTAAACGCTTTGATGCTGAGGGCGATCACTCGCAGCCAGCACCGCGCACAAGGGCAGCCAGCACAGGCTGGTGCTGATAACGGGCAGCCAGCGCCACAGCGGATCGATTGACTGCTGCACAAAGCCGTCTAGCCACAGCAGCAATCCTTGATATCCCAGCCACAGGGGAATCAGCACGAGAGTTTGTTGCCAGGCGGGCAGCAATAACAATGTAGGGCGAAGTTTGCTTAACAAATAGATCAGCAGTGTTAGCGCGAGGGCGTGCTGGCCTAGGCTGGTGGAATGAGCTACATCCAGAATTAAACCCAGTGCAAATGCCCAAACTACGCCAAAACGCTCAGGCACATGTAGGCAGAGCCAGCACAAAACCAGTGGAACCATCGCTGGGCGGGCTATCGCCATGCCTTCAGGCAATGGCATCGCGGTAAAAATGAGAGCTAGCAGCAGCGCCAAGCCACTGCGCATCCAGCCTGCAGCGGCCATTTAATCCGCCGCAGCTATGCGGCCGGGCTTTGCCGTCGGATCAACCAGTTCAGCGGTTGTGGGGGCAGCCATGTGATCGAGCACCAGAAGGATTTCACGACTACGCAGCAACTGTGCAGCGGGTGTAGCACTGACTTCTAAAAAGTGCTCACCGGGCTGGTGGGCGATTTGCTCCACCATGGCAACCGGATAACCGGCTGGATAGCGATTGCCAAGACCTGAACTCACCAGCAAGTCACCGACTTGTATGTCCGAGTTGGCCGGTAAAAAAGGCAATGTAATGGTTTGCGAGCCGTTGCCATGCACGACGGTGCGTAATCCATTCCGGTTCACTTGTACCGGCACGCCCTGGCTTTGATCGGTAATCAAAACGGCAGTGGAAGAGTACGGTGTGACTTCAATGATTTGACCCATGATGCCGTGTGCGTCAATCAAAGCTTGTCCGGTTTCAACGCCATCGACCTTTCCACGATTAACGCGAATACGCTGTTGATACGGATCTAGGCTGGTGGATTGAATTTCGCCGATCATGACTGCATTGTGGATCTGGCTGGCGGAATCCAGCAGTGCGCGTATGCGTTGGTTCTCCGCTTCCAAAGCGAGCAATTTTTGTAGGCGAGCATTTATGCGCAGGTGCTCATGCCGCAGATCGTCGTTTTCGTCGATCAAATTCTCACGGCTTTGCACATGAGTGCGCAAGTTTTGAAGCTTGCGCGGTATGTCGCTAAGCCACATGACCGGAGTGAGTGCTACGGAGACGCCATCACGTACGGGGGCCAACTGATCCGATTGGCGGTCTAGATGCATCAGGCCGACAGCAAGGCTTGCTAATACAGCCAGTTTGAGAACAAGCAAAGGCCCGCGCGAAAAAATCGGCCGGCGTTCATTTTCAAACTGATAAGCGCTCACCTGATCTCCTTCCGAAGGTTTGCGTTCAAAATTCTTACGCTGGAACGTAGCATAGAGTTAAAACTGCTTTAACAGCAAAGGTTTATACGACAAATGCAATGCGTATTCTTAACTTGCTCAGCGCTGCCGTGCGAAATTTATGCGCAAGTCATTGAAAATCATTCTAAAACTGTTTTCAAGCAGAGTGCGCTTACGGCGCGGATCGAACGCGCTCTATCGATTTTTCTATGCGTTTAAACGCCACTTTGCGCTAATCCAGAATAAAGCTAGTGGCCTTGTCGTTTTCCATTTCCAGCAATGCGCCGCCGCCACGTGCGACACAAGTCAGTGGATCATCGGCGATGATGACGGGCAAGCCCGTTTCTTCTGAAATCAACTTGTCCAAGTCACGCAACAAAGCGCCACCACCCGTTAGCACGATGCCGCGGTCAGCGACATCAGAGCCTAGCTCTGGAGGTGTGGATTCCAAAGCCACCTTACAAGCCGAAACAATTTGCGCCAGCGGTTCTTGGAGAGCGTCGAGGATTTCATTGGAGTTCAAGGTGAAACTGCGCGGTACGCCAGCCGACATGTGGCGACCCACGACATCAATTTCTTGGACTTCGTGGCCAGGAAAGGCAGTGCCAATTTCCTGTTTGATACGCTCGGCAGTGGTTTCGCCGATGAGCATGTTGTATTGACGGCGCACATAACTCACGATCGCCTCATCAAAGCGGTCGCCGCCTATGCGCACAGATTCAGCATAGACAATGCCGTTGAGCGATAGCACCGCAACTTCCGAGGTGCCGCCGCCGATATCCAGCACCATGGAGCCGCGTGCTTCACCGACAGGAATGCCTGCACCGATAGCGGCCGCAACCGGCTCATCGATAAGTTGAACCTTTTTAGCTCCCGCATTGGCAGCTGATTCGCGAATTGCGCGACGTTCCACCTGAGTGGAACCGTATGGGACGCAAATTATGACGCGCGTCAATGGCCGGAATAGGCGCTGTGAATGCACTTTGCGAATAAAGTGCTGCAGCATTTTTTCAGTCACGGTGAAGTCAGCAATGACGCCGTCTTTCATCGGACGAATGGTCGTAATATTGTTCGGCGTTCGACCGAGCATGCGCTTCGCATCCAAGCCTACGGCTTCAATGCGTTTACCGCCGCGGGCGTCAGTGCGAATTGCGACAACAGAGGGCTCATTGAGCACTATGCCTTCGCCGCGAACATAGATCAGCGTGTTTGCTGTACCCAGGTCGATAGACAGGTCATTTACAAACAGGCCGCGTAACTTATTGATCATAGGGTTGAACATCCGCAATGGCGGGAATAGGGCTAATGCACTCAAGCGCGCAAATGTAGCAATGCCAAGGGTTTTGGGCAAGAACTCGGAATATGTTAATTTCCGCGCCCCCGATTGACATGGCATTGCCCGAGGATCCCCATGAGTTTGGATCAGAATCAGGTGCGCCGCGTAGCCGAATTGGCGCGCTTGGCCGTCACCGACGCTGAACTGCCTGTTTATGCTGAAGAATTGTCCAGCATTTTAAATATGGTAGATCAGCTACAAGCAGCCGAAACCAGCGGAATTGCGCCGATGGCGCATCCATTAAATATGAGTCAGCGCTTGCGCAAGGATGAAGTGACAGAGCAATCTCAGCGTGAAACTTTCCAAGCATTAGCGCCGCAAGCACAGGACGGGCACTTCTTGGTGCCACGGGTTATCGAATGAGCACTTCCTCTGACGCATTGCATACTTTGGGCTTGAGAGATTTGGCGCAAGGTTTGCGGCAAAAGCAATTTTCGGCAGTCGAACTTGCGCAGCATTTCTTAGCGCGTATCGATGTCATCGATGGTGACCTCAATAGCTTAATTAGTCGGACCGACGACATCGCCTTGGCGCAGGCAGCGCTAGCTGATGCCGCACTGAGCGCAGGCGAAGCGGGCCCATTAACCGGGATTCCGTTGATTCACAAAGATGTGTTTTTGACCCAAGGGGTGCGTACCAGCTGTGCATCGCGCATGTTGGATAATTTCGTCGCCCCCTTCGATGGCACCGTCGTGGCCAAGCTTAAGCAAGCGGGTACTGTCATGTTGGGCAAAGCCAACATGGACGAGTTCGCCATGGGCTCATCCAATGAAACCAGTTTTTATGGGGCCTGCAAAAACCCGTGGGACAAAGAGCGTGTTCCCGGTGGATCTTCAGGTGGCTCGGCTGCCGCCGTTGCCGCTGGTTTGGCTCCTATTGCAACCGGTACTGATACTGGCGGTTCGGTGCGCCAACCGGCAGCGTTCACCGGCCTGACAGGCTTGAAACCCACTTACGGGCGTTGTTCACGCTGGGGTATGGTGGCCTTTGCATCCAGTCTCGATCAGGCTGGCGGTTTTGCCCGTAGTGCTGAAGATGTGGCGTTTTTGACTGCTGCCATGGCGGGCTTTGACGAGCGAGATTCAACCTCGGCACAACAGCCTGTCGATGATTACGTGGCTGGATTGCAGCAGCCTTTAGCTGGCATCAAAATTGGCAAGCCTCGCGAGTATTTCGCTGAAGGCCTAGATAGCGGTATAGCCACTGCTGTAGAAGCGGCTATCGCACAGTACCAAGCACTGGGTGCGGAAATTGTCGATATCAGTTTGCCCAATACGCATTTGTCCGTACCTACCTATTATGTGGTCGCGCCTGCAGAAGCATCATCCAATTTGGCACGCTTTGATGGCGTGCGCTACGGCCACCGCTGCGAGAACCCGGTTGATCTAAAAGATCTGTACAGCCGCTCCCGAGGAGAAGGATTTGGTCGCGAGGTACAGCGTCGCATCATGATTGGTGCCTATGTGCTGTCGCATGGCTATTACGATGCGTATTACCTGCAAGCACAACGGGTACGCCAGATTATTGCCAATGATTTTGCCGCCGCATTTGAGCAGGTGGATTTGATTATTGGTCCGACAACGCCAACGCCAGCGTTTAAGTTGGGCGAGAAAAGCCAAGACCCCGTGACTATGTATTTGGATGACATTTACACCACCTCGGTGAATTTGGCCGGTTTGCCGGCTTTGTCTGCACCTTGTGGTTTTGTGCAAGGTTTGCCAGTCGGTATGCAACTGATTGGTCCGCAGTTTGCGGAAAGCCGTTTACTCAGTGCCGCACATGCCTATCAGCAGGCGACCGATTGGCACACACAGCGAGCCGAGGTGGCGCAATGAGTGCTCACCCGAATTTTCCTGGTTGGGAAGTTGTTATCGGCTTGGAGGTGCATGTTCAATTGCGCACCCAGAGCAAAATTTTCTCTGGGGCGGCCACCGCTTACGGCGCGCAACCGAATGAACAGGCCTGCGCCATAGATTTGGGTTTTCCAGGTGTCCTGCCCGTGCTGAATGAATCCGCGGTGGCCATGGCGGTCAAGTTTGGTCTGGCGGTAGATGCCCAAATTGCCGAGCGCTGCGTATTTGCGCGTAAACACTATTTTTATCCAGATTCACCCAAGGGTTATCAAATTTCACAATTTGAATTGCCCATAGTCGGGCCAGGGCATTTGGATATTCCTTCCGACGATGGCGAATCCACTCGACGCATTCGCATTTTGCGCGCCCATCTGGAAGAGGACGCAGGAAAATCTGTGCATGAGGGTTTCGAAGCGGCAAGCGGCATCGATCTCAATCGTGCGGGCACACCACTGATAGAAGTTGTCACTGAACCTGATTTGCGTTCCTCGTCTGAAGCAGTCGCCTATCTCAAGAAATTGCATTCTTTGGTGCGTTATCTTGAGGTTTGTGACGGCAATATGCAGGAAGGTTCTTTCCGTTGTGATGCCAATGTTTCGGTGCGGCCTGTGGGCCAAGAAGAGTTAGGCACGCGTACTGAAACCAAGAACTTGAACTCATTCCGCTTTGTCGATAAAGCGATTGAATTTGAGATCGAACGACAAATCGATGTGCTGGAATCTGGTGGTGTGATCGATCAAGAAACCCGCTTGTACGACCCAGATAAGGGCGAGACACGTACCATGCGCAGCAAGGAAGAAGCGAACGACTATCGCTACTTTCCTGACCCGGATTTGCTGCCGGTGATATGTGATGCGAGCTATATCGAAGCTATACGCCGAGAATTGCCAGAGCTGCCACAGGCGCGCCGTGACCGTTTTATCAGTGAATTTGCGTTGCCAGCCTATGATGCAGAAACCTTGGTGGCCGATAGAGATGTAGCGAATTACTACGAGCAATTGTTAGCGGATGTGGGCAGTGAAAATGCCAAGTTGGCTTCCAACTGGGTTATGGGCGAACTCACCGCACTCCTGAATGATAGCAATGTTTCTGCGGCTCAAAGTCCGGTCGCAGCAAGCGCGCTGTCGCAGCTGCTTGAACGTATTCTGGATAACACCATTTCCGGCAAAATCGCCAAGGATGTGTTCGCTGCTATGTGGGCAGGCGAAGGTGATGCTGATGCCGTGATTGCGGCCAAAGGTCTAAAGCAGATTAGCGATTCCGGTGCGATTGAAGCTTTGGTTGACCAAGTGATCGCTGACAGTCCCGCCCAAGTTGAGCAATATCGCTCAGGCAAAGACAAGGTCTACGGTTACTTTGTGGGGCAGGTGATGAAGCTGTCCAAAGGCAAAGCCAATCCAGGCGAAGTCAATCGACTATTGAAATCCAAGCTGTGAGTGGTCGCGTTTGGACATTGCAATTACCAGAGCACCCCGTGCGTGGCGCCTATGTGGACTTAGGTCCCGCATGGGCTGAGTTGGTCGCCAAGCGCGGCTATAACGAAGCTGCTGCCGAGTTGCTGGGTCAAACCTTGCTGGCTTTACCGATGATGGGCTTGCATTTAAAAACGGCGAGCAAGCTCAGTTTGCAGATTAGCCAAGTGCCTCCGCTGCAACTGCTATCGGCACAGGCGGCAACAAACGGCGATGTGCGTGGCTTAATCAAGATGGAATCCGCGGCCTTGGATGCCAGCGAATTGTCTGGCCAAATGGTGGTGACGCTGGAGCCTGAAGACAGCAAAGAAAACTATCAAGGCATAGTCGCTTTGCAGGGTAGCGGTCCGGCGGATTGGCTGCAGCAATATTTCGAACGTTCCGAGCAGGTGGCCACTCGGTTTGTGCTCTGCGCCGATGGCCAACAAGCACGAGGCTTGATGTTGCAGGCCGTGCCTGGCGAGCACAGTGAGTTCGATTGGATGGCGCAAGTGGATGCTTTGGATGTCGATATCTTACCTGCCGAACCAGGCGAGTGGCTATCGGCCATGCTGGGTGTCGATATCCGCGTTTCCGCCGCCGCTGATTTGCATGTGCGATGCAATTGCAATCAAGGGGCAGTGGCACAAATGCTGCTGGGTTTGGGCCAAGCCGAAGTCAAGGACATCTTGCAAGAGCAAGGGAAGGTTGAAATCGAATGTGGTTATTGTGGAGAGAACTACACTTATGATGATGCCGCAGTACAGGCCATATATTCCGTTGGGGCTGTTGGCTCTTCGGTTCACTAAACATAGGCAGAAAGAACATGCGTATTGGATTGGTTGTTGATTCAAGTTGTGATTTGCCGGAAAGTTTCATCCGCAGCAACAACATCGAAATATTGCCCATTACCATTCGCCTGGGTGATACCGAACTGGTCGATACTCACTCCGAAGAGGCTGCCTTGGAGTTTTATCGCAGCCATATTGGTGAAAAAGGTCAGGATGCCGAGTCTGTGCCTTTCAGTACAGAGCAAATCAGCGAGACTTTTCTTGGGCGCTTAGTTACCGAGTTTGACTACGTGTTCTGTCAAACCGTAATGCAATCCCGTAGCCCCATCTACGAAAATGCAACCAAGGCTTCCTTTTCCATTTTGTCGCAGTATCACGAGCCTCGTAAACAAGCGGGAGTGGATGGGCCCTTCGCGCTGCGCGTGATCAACACCGGTACGTTGTTTGCAGGGCAAGGTGTCATCGCAGCGGAAACCATACGCTTGATCAAATCCGGTATGGACGGCAACGCGATTCGTAAAAGAATAGATACTTTGCTCAATTGCGTACGTGCCTATGCGGTGCCACCCGATCTGTATTACGTACGTGCCCGTGCGCGCAAAAAAGGGGATCGTAGTGTTTCTTTGCTGAGTGCGGCCTTGGGTTCAGCCTTAGACATCAAACCGATATTGTGTGGTTATGGCGATGAAACGAAACCGGTGGATAAAGTGCGTGGTTTTGAGCCGGCTGTTCAAAAGTTGTTTGATTATGCGATTCGTCGGGTCGAACTTGGATTGATGGTGCCTTACTTGTCAATTAGCTACGCCGGTGACTTGGATGACGTCAAAGCACTTCCGCGCTATGCTGAATTACAAGCGGCTTGTAACAAAACCAGCACTGAAATGCTATTGTCTGTAATGAGTGTGACTGGGGGAGTCAACATTGGCCCCGGTGCGATCAGCTTAGGGCTCATTGCTGAGCCGCATACATTTCAATAAGTTTTTACGAAAATCCCTGAGGGGGGATTTTCGGCACCGCTGAGGTGTGTTTGGGGGAGACCGGGATATAACCCGGCATGTGGTCACGAATAGCGACGGTTATTCGTGGCCTTTTTTATGCGCGTTAGTTTCGTAATTTCTATGTAAAGCGGCTGCCGCGCTGACGCCAGAGTGCCATCCTTAGCTATACTGCCCTGCTATATCTAAACAGTCGGTACATAGCAGAGCTGAGTCATCAGCCGCTGCCGGCGCGAGGAGAACATGTCACAAACACAAGAAACAGGCTTTCTAGGGCATCCCCCTGGGCTGTTCATCTGCTTTGCCACGGAATTGTGGGAGCGCTTTTCTTTCTACGGTATGAAGTACTTGCTTCTGCTGTATCTCACCAAATATCACCTGTTTAGCGACGCCATGGGCTTGGGCGTGCTCGGCTCTTACGCGGCCTTGGTGTATGCCATGCCGGTCATAGGGGGCATGCTGGCGGATCGCTATTTAGGCATGCGCAAGTCGGTTACCTTTGGCGCTGTCCTGCTTTGTCTTGGGCACCTTGGTATGGCCTTTGAAGGCGAGCAAGCCAGCTTGGTTAATGGGGCGGTCGTGCAAGACACTTTTGCCTTGCAGATATTTTATTTCTCTCTCGCTTTGATTGTCGTAGGCGTGGGATTTCTAAAACCCAATATCTCCACCATTGTGGGTCGGCTGTATAAGAAAGGGGACCCGCGCCGTGATGCGGGGTTCACCATTTTTTACATGGGCATAAACATAGGCGCTTTCGCTGCCACGCTGTTATGCGGCTATTTGGGCGAAACTTACGGTTGGTCTTACGGTTTTGGGGCTGCCGGTATAGGCATGCTGTTCGGTTTAGCGACGTTTTTGCTGGGTCAAAAACATTTGCACGGGCACGCAGAACCACATGATCCGGCGATGTTGCGCGAACGCTTCTTCGGGCCTTTATCGCGCGAGTGGGTGATTTATCTCGGTTCCATTGCTTTCCTATTCGTGGTTTGGCAAATGGTGCAGTTCGAGGCGGTGGTGCATCACACCTTGAATCTCATGTCCGCCGGCGTACTGCTGTGGTTGACTTGGTTTGTTACCCAGCGCTGCAATGCTGAAGAGCGTGGCCGCATGATTGCGCTGGCCACCCTGACCATATTCTCAGTGGTGTTCTGGGCATTATTTGAACAATCCGCAGCGAGCATGACCTTTTTTGCCGATCGTGTGCTTGATCGCAATGCCTTTGGCGTCGAGTTCACGGCTTCGCAATTGGGTTCTCTCAATGCCATGTTTATTTTCTTGCTGGCACCGCCTATGGCACTGCTGTGGCAAGCACTGGGGCGTCGCGGTTTGGATCCGAGTCCACCGGTTAAGTTTGTCCTCGGCTTGGCGCAAGTCGGGCTCGGTTTTGGCGCTTTGGTGCTGGGTTCAACTATGCCGAATGACGCTGGCCGAGTGGCCTTGATTTGGTTTGTTCTGGCTTATCTTCTACACACCACAGGTGAGCTTTGCTTGTCACCGGTGGGTTTGTCAGCGGTCACCAAATTGGCTGTACCGAATGTGGTTGGAGTGATGATGGGCGCTTGGTTCTTGGCCACGGCTTATTCCGAGTTTATCGCGGTTCAGTTGTCCAAACTGGCGGCTGTGGATACATCTACGGGTGAAGTTTTGGATATCAACGCGGCCCGCGACACCTATGCAGAGTTGTTTACACATTTGTTGTGGATAGGGCTGGGTGTGGCCTTTGTTTTGCTGCTGCTAGTTCCCTTGCTGAAGCGTTTAATGGGGCATGCGGCGGATGTAGAGTCCGATAAAGTGATGCCTGCGCAGGAGGCTATACGATGAAAATGAAAAAAACTGTACTAGCTATTTGCACATTTTCGGTTGCTGGTTGTGCCAGCTGGTTAGGGCTTGGCGGCGCTGATGATGCGCGCGCATTTCTTGATCGCTTTGATCAAGAGGCGCGTGTCACCTCGGTTGAATCACGTAAAGCAGCTTGGGTGCAAGCCACTCATATTACCGACGATACGCAATGGCTCGCCGCTAAAGCTAATGAACGTGCGTTGACTTATTTGTCGGAGCAAGCACGCAAGGCCAGAATCTACGATGCGGCGGCGCAAGACCGAGAAACCGGTCGTATGCTCAAGCTATTGCAGCTAAGTTCTGGTGTTCCTAGTGATGCTAAAGAACTGGCTGAACTCACCACTTTATCTGCCAAATTGGATGCGATGTATGGTGCGGGGCGTTATTGCCCAGAAGGCGCGCAGGGCGAGGATTGTCTGCGTCTAAAACATTTGGAAGATACGCTGCGTGATAGCCAGAATCCGGCAGAGTTGTTGGAAGCTTGGAAGGGCTGGCGCACGATTTCTCCGGCCATGAAAGACGATTATCAGCGTTTCGTGGAGCTGCAAAACACTGGCGCGCAAGATCTCGGCTATGACGATGCTGGAGCCTATTGGCGTGCTGGCTATGATATGCCTGCGGACCAATTTTCAGCCGAAGTTGAGCGTTTATGGTCACAAGTTCAACCTCTATATGAGGCCTTGCATTGCCATGTTCGAGCGCAGTTGAATCAGCAGTACGGTGAGGATATTGCGCCAGAGAGTGGCCCAATCCCTGCCCATTTATTGGGCAATATGTGGGCACAGCAATGGGGTAATTTGTATTCGCGCATGACACCGTATGCTGGAATTTCGAGTCTGGATGTCACCAAGGCTTTGGAAGAGCAGAACTACGACGCTGAGCGCATGGTGAAGCAGGCTGAGAATTTCTATCAGGACATAGGTTTTCCCGCCTTGCCAGATAGCTTTTATCGCAATTCCATGCTGACTCAACCGCGTGATCGCGAAGTGGTTTGCCATGCCAGCGCCTGGGACATCGATTTCGAAGGCGATGTGCGTATCAAAATGTGCATCGTTCCGGACGAAGACAATCTCATGACCATCTATCATGAGCTTGGCCACATTTACTACGATCTGGCCTATAACCCCTTGCCGATTCTGTTCCAAAGTGGTGCTCATGATGGTTTTCATGAAGCCGTTGGCGACACCATGATGTTGTCAATGACACCAAGCTATTTGCAATCGGTTGGCTTGGCCGGCAGCAGCAAGACCAATCAGCAAGCGGTGATTAATCAGCAATTGAAGATGGCTTTGGATAAAGTTGCATTCTTGCCGTTTGGATTGTTGGTTGATAAATGGCGTTGGCAGGTTTTTTCCGGTGAAGTGGGGCCGGATGAATACAACCAAGCCTGGTGGGATTTAAAGCTGAAGTATCAAGGGATTAAACCGCCAGTTGATCGCGCCGCCGATGCTTTTGATCCAGGGGCGAAATACCATATCCCGGGCAATACGCCGTATATGCGTTATTTCTTGGCGCACATTTTGCAGTTCCAGTTCTATAAAGCGATGTGTGACGCATCCGGCCATGAAGGTGCGCTCAATGAGTGCAGCTTTGCCGGCAGCAAAGAAGCGGGTAAGCGGTTGTGGAGCATGCTGCAATCGGGGCAAAGTCAGCCTTGGCAAGAGTCGCTGTTTGCCCTCACCGGCACACGGGAAATGGATGCACAGGCCTTGTTGGAGTATTTCCAGCCGCTGCAAAGTTGGTTGGCAGAGCAGAACCAAGACCGCTCCTGCGGTTGGTAATTTTGTAGCTTTGTATTTGACGGCCGCCACGTGCGGCCGTTTTTATGAGTTCAACTTATTTTTAGGCTGGTGCCGTGATTAAAACCACATTGCGTAGATCACGCTGACACCTACGGCAAAGCAAATGAAGTTTAGTGGTAGGCCGATGCGCAAAAAGTCAGTAAAGCGATAGCTGCCAGGGCCGTAAATCATGAGGTTGGTTTGATATCCCAAAGGGGTGGCGAACGCTGCGGATGCGGCCACCATGACAGTGAGCACGAAGGGCTGAGGAGGTAGCCCTGCGGCTTCTGCCGCACCTAAAACAATGGGCAGGGCCAGCGCGGCTGCGGCATTGTTGGTGATCAATTCGCTCATGGCCAATGTCATCAAATACGAGGCTATTAGCAAGGCCAATGCGGTGTTTCCGGCAATGCCAAAAATGGCGTCAGAGACCAAGGCGGCAGCACCGGAATCTCGAATCGCAACGCCCAAGGCCATTGCGCAGGCAATGGTGAGTAGTACTTGGCTATCCAATGAGGAACGCGCTTGGCTGAAGCTGAGGCAGCGCGTCACCACCATGGCCATAGCACCGACTAAAGCGGCTGTGAAGATGTCTGTGAGGCCGGTCGAGGCAGCGAAGATCACAGCGACAACGATGACGCCAGCTCGTTTCGCACCGTCGCGATTCGGTTGATGGGTTTCCGTGTCGGTGACGAGCAAAAAATCGCGATTGTATTTCTGCCGACTGAGGAAGGCAGGGCGTGTCTCCAGCAGCAAAGTATCGGCTGCTTGCAATCGAATCTTGCCTATGTGTCCATCAACCCTGCGGCCTTCCCTAGCAACCCCGATGACAACGGCGCCATAGCGTTTACGAAAGTCGGAATCGCCTATGGTTTGGCCAATAATGGGTGAAGATTGAGAAAGGACTACCTCTACCAACTTACGCTCTGGGCTGGCTTCGCTGAGCGCCACTGTATCGGGGCTAAAGGCTTTAAGGCCAGCGACTTCTTGCAGTTGTAAAACGCCACGCGTGTCGCCGACGAAGATCAGTCGGTCATTGGCCTGCAAGCGCTCTTCACGTGAAACGGCGCTGACCACGCCATCGTCACGCACGATTTCAACCAGGTACAAACCCAAGCCGCTGATATCACGTAGACCGGCGTCAGCGATGGTTTTCCCCACCAAACCACCGTCGGGAATTACGATCATTTCGGTGGAGTATTCACGCGGGTCGCCAAAACTGTCTGCCACGCCCTCGTGGCTGGGCAGCAAATGGCGGCCAATGAGCAGCATGTAAAACAATCCAGCCGTGGCGATGGCGATGCCAATTGGGGTAATGCTAAACATACCCAGCGAGGTGTCGCCGGTCATGCTTTGATACAAACCATTGGTGACCAAGTTGGTGCTGGTGCCAATCATGGTCAGTGTGCCGCCCAAGATAGCAGCGTAGCTGAGAGGTATCAGCAACTTGGACACGGCAATGCCAGTGCGCTTGGACCATGTGCTGACAGCCGGAATCAGTGTGGCCACAATCGGGGTGTTGTTCATTACTCCGCTAAGTAAAGTGACGGGTAGCATCAAACGCAATTGCGCGTTCAGTTCTGATTTTGGTTGCCCCAGCACTTTGGAGGATATCCAACTTACGCCGCCGGTGTTGCGGATGCCCGCAGCGATGACATACAAAAATGCCACTGTTGCCAGGCCTGTGTTGGCGAATCCGCTCAGCAGCGCAGCGGGCTCCACCACTCCAGAGGCCGCGAGTATCGCCAAAGCCAGCATCAAGATGCGATCTGGCCCGTGCCGCGTGGTGACTAACGCCGCAAAAACCGCGAGGGTCAGGGTCAAGACAAACAGGGCTTGCATGCAGTGATGGGCTCCGAGCCAAACTATGGAACAATGGGGAAAAGCTAATGGTAGCAACACCATGGACAAATTTGATCGAATCTATGCGATGCACCGTTTGCTATCAGCACGGCGCAGCCCGGTTTCGCATGAAACCTTGCAGCAGGAGTTGGAGTGTTCACGGGCCACCGTGACGCGAACATTGGAATTGCTGAGAGATCATCTCAACGCGCCCATCGTGTATGACCGTGAGCACAATGGTTATGTTTATGCGCGGCAAGGCCAAGCCTGGGAACTGCCCGGCCTGTGGCTAAGCTCGCGTGAAGTCGTCGCTTTGATGGCAGGGATGAAGTTTCTTGGCGAGTCCGGCCAAGGTTTACTGTCCGAAATGGTGCAGCCATTTCGATTGCGTTTAGAAGAAATTCTCAAACAAAAACATATGGGGGCGGGAGAATTGATGCGCCGTGTGCGCATTGCATCCAGCAACATCCGCGAGCAAGGCGCTTACTTTCACGTCGTGGCAGATGCCACAGTGCGGCGTAAACAACTGCAAATGAGCTACCACAGCCGTAGCAGCGATGAAGATTCTCAGCGCACGGTCTCACCGCAACGCATGGTGAATTACCGCAACAATTGGTATTTGGATGCTTGGTGCCATACGCGCGAAGGCTTGCGTACGTTTTCCCTGGACATGATTCGATCAGCGCAATTAACTAAGCAGTCGGCGAAGGATATTGCTGAGCATCAGTTGGATGAGCAACTCGCCCACAGTTATGGCATTTTTTCTGGCAAACCTAATGCGCTCGCAGAGTTGCGGTTTTCACCGCACGCGGCGCGATGGGTCGCAAGCGAGACGTGGCATCCTGAGCAAAAGGGTGAACTGTTGCAGGATGGCCATTATCTTTTGCGCATTCCCTATGCCAATAGTGCTGAACTGTTAGGTGAGATCCTGCGTTATGGTGAAGATATAGAAGTGTTGGCGCCACAGTCCTTGCGTGAGGCAGTGCAGCAGCGCTTGCAACGGGCCTTGGAGCGCTACAGTTAGCTTTGCTTCACCATTTCGTTGAGACGCTGCTGAACCTGCTGCTTAGTCAGACGGGGATTCTTGGCTGATATCGGGCTGCTCTTTGATTGTTCACTACATCGCAATCACTTGTCATTCTGGCAAGCTAGGACGCGTGAATTGACCGTCACTACCTTCAGTGACTTGCAGGGTTGCATTATCGTAAACATATTTATCAAAGCCACCTGCGGTGCCGACTAAGTCCCAAGGGTCGTCGGATTGCAGGAAATCTTCAGGGCCTAGGAAGATGAACAATACATTGGCCGCGTTGACATTCACCCCCGTAACTGCATAGACATCTACCGCATTCACTTTGAGTGTATTGCTGCTGCTGTCATCATCAAGGTCAAACGCCTCAATATTGCGAATTAAGCCGTAACCGTGGTTGATATGTAAATCGGATAGGTCAATGTTGGCACCGATCGATGGGAATACGTTGTCGAAACCAGTGCCGCCGTCAATAAGGCGTAGATCCTGAGCCGGGTTGAATAACAAATTGTCATCCCCTTGGGCACCGATCAAAATATCATTTCCGTCGCCTCCATCCATGAAGGCTTCGTTCCCTTGTCCCCCGATCAAAATGTCGTTGCTTCCTAAACCATTAAGCGTATCGGCACCGGCTAGTCCGTCAATCTTGTCGGCAGAGCTTGTGCCATCTAAGGGAGTGTCGGGGCCTGAGCTACCCAGCAAGGTGATTTGCTTGCGGAAGTCTTTGCCGTTTACTACATAGCCTTGGCCTTGCTGTATGAATCCGTCAGGCTTTGCGGCGCGTGCCCCCAGTAGCATGTCTGGGTATCCATCACCGTTGACATCGCCACCGCCATGTAGGTTCTTGCCAACATCGGCATTAATTTGTGCATCACCGACAAAAACGCGCCCAGTGGTGTAATCCAGCGATTTTAGATCAATGCTTGCTGGTGGTTCCGCCTCCCCAAAGACCAGCATGCTACGCCCAGCTACAAAGCTGCCTGGCGCACCAATGACTACGTCATCAAACCCATCTCTGTCCACATCACCGGGGCCAAACACCGAATCGCCCACATTTCCAATATCTAAAAATGACTTAAACACGATATCCGCATCACTTGCAGATAAATCAACGACTCCGAGATTATTTCCAAAGGATTTGGTGGTGCTGCCAAAGAGCAAATAGGCCTCTCCTTGGAAACTTGTACCATCTCTGGTGACTCCAGGAGCACCAATGAGGACACCGTCGACTGAACTGCCGTTGAAGCGGCCAGCTGAGGAAATGCTCATGCCGAGTTGATCTTCATTTTCCCCAAGTGTCACTTTGAAGCCATCAGTTCCAACCAATGGAGTAGAGGCCAGCGAACGGTTCTTGGGTAGAGTATTGGCCGGTGCGCCAAAGAGTACGTAAGCGGCTCCGCTTAAGGACGAGCTTATAGTCGCCGGGGCCCCCACACCGATGTCATCAAAACCATCTCCGTTGATATCACCTAAGCCAGCGACTGTCGTTCCCAGCTCTTGGTCAAAGTCGCCGATTACTACAAAGCCGCCACTAATTTCAGATTTTGAGGGAATGGCGGGAGCGATATTGGCAAGGTCAAAGCGCGCTGTAAAATTCGTACTCCCATATATTAGGTAAGCGTGGCCGGCTCCATAATTGGCGTCTCTGGCTCCAATAAGAAAATCGTCAAGCCCGTCGTTATTGAAATCTCCTGCAGCAGCTACAGGTCGGCCTCGGCTCTCGTTGCTAAAGCCGCCACCGAGATTTTCGAATGCCTGTGACCCTAGGATTTCGAAGCCCTGGCTACCGTCGCCGCCATTGTCTGGATTTAGGTCTCCTAAATTGATGCTCGAGGGAGTGGGAGTTCTTCCGAATACAACGTAGGCTTTGCCCGACCCACTTCCATTTGCTGTAGTGGCTTTGTGAGCGGAAATAAGCACGTCATCTAAACCGTCACCATTGACATCACCTATTCCGGCGACGCCAACACCACTTTCATCCCCGGGAGTCTCTCCAAGAATGGGCAAATAAGTCGAGCCGGAGAAGCTGCTGTTGAGGTCACCTATAGATGGAATCCCACTGGCTGACCCGAATACGATGTAGCTAACGCCAGCGGCAGAGTTCACCCCGCGTTCGCCAACGATGATGTCATCGTAGCCATCGCCGTTAAAATCGCCCGCGTCCGCAGTGCTGCGAGCTAACTCGGCACTAACATTGGCATTGCTGTCCAATAGGCTGCCGTTGGGGGCTTTCAGATTGGCCAACAAGATGGGTTTGCATTTGCCTGCGGTTCCAGCGTTAAAAATGGATAGAATTTCGCTGCTGGCTAATGCTCGCTCGAAAATTTCTAACTCATCGACTATGCCATTGATTGACGGGTCTGAACCTTCATTTTCTATCCCGCCTATATGCCACTCACCATTTCCGAAGTCCAAGGAAACGCTGCTTCCAACAATTGACGCATCGAGCACACCGTTGATGTAAAAACGCATGGTTGGTGAGGCGTCGTTATCGTCATAACTAACGGCAACGTGCACAAACTCGTTGGCTGCCAGCGTTGCAGCGGAAGTGCCTGTCCTGTTTGTGTCGCCCCGAACAGTTAAATTCAGCTTGCCTGCGTTGTCAATGAAGAATTCATACGGTGCACTCTGGAGCGGGTTTGCCACCAAAATAGGCACGTTGCTAGTTGGCAAACTATTGAGTTTGATCCAAGCATCAATGGTAAATGCCGGGTACTCAACGTTTGCAAATGAGCCTTGGGTGACAAAACTACTATCTTGGTTGCCGAAATTCATTGCTTCCGCAACTACGCCAGCAGTTAGAGCGGTTGTTGCTGATTCGAAACTGTTAGCGTGATTACTGCTGATTAAGTCATAAACAACATCGTTTGTACTGTTGGAATGCTCGGTATCACCGCTGAACCACGCGACCATTCCTGTTGGCGGCGCGATGCAGGTGGGAGTAAACAAGATATTTACTGTGACTGCCGTAGTGGATTGTTCGTAGTCATCACTTACCAGATAGGTAAAGCTATCGCCTCCGGGCTTTGCGGCATCATGTTGGTAGGTGAAATTGCCATCTGAGTTGAGTGCGAAGCTACTAGCATTGAGCGGTGACGTGCTCAGTGTTGCAGTCAATGTGTCGGCTGGATCATCCAAATCGTTGTCGAGCACATTACCTGTCAACAGGTCCCCCAGATTGTTCAATATAAAGCTGTCGCCAACGCCCGTAGGGATGATATTTATAGTGACAGTCGCCACATTCGAATCGACCTCCCCATCATTGACTTTGTAGCTAAAGCTATCGCTGGTGTGATCGCAGAAATCATGCTCATAGAAGAACGAGCCATTGTTGGAAAGATCGATAGGTTGACCGCCTCGATAGCATTCTTCGACTGCAACGATATTTTTGTCTGTAAAGGTGGTGCTGGCAGTTTCTTGAAACTGTTCAGTATGAAATGCAGGGTCGGATACTAAAATGGCCGTGAGAGGGTCGTTATCAGCATCGCTATCTCGTCCAAATCCATTGTTGTTTAAAACGTTCCCACTGAAGCTATCCCCGCGATCAATTGAATAGAGGTCATTTTTCGCGACTGGCGCACGGTTGGCTGGAGGTTCTGGATTTGGGCTAACCAGTGGCGTGGGGTTGGCCACTGGGGTTGGGCTTGGCGAGGGGGATGACTCGCCCGTTGGAGTCGGCGACGGTGTGGCAGATTCTACCGGCGGGGTTGGAGTCGGCGAAGGAATGGCAGTTTCTGCTGGCGGAGTTGGTGTTGGAGTGACTGTAGGGCTTGGAGTCGGGTCAACAATATTGGGGTCGCGCGCGGCGGGATCGGTTAGGCGAAGTAACTTGATGGCAAAAGCAGGAATATTGAAGTAAGCCGTGTCGTTGTTATTCCGAAAACGGTTAATTTCCTCGTTGATGCGCGCAATTGGCAGCGGCACACCGTTGATGCTCAACGCGACTTTGGCATTTCCGTCTTCGATGCCGTCACCTAAATCGCGAATGTACTGTCGAATTATGTCAAAGCGAGCTTGGGGTTCACCCAGTGATACAGCGATGGCATTGACCGCTTGAGCAAAACCACCCAATGCCATGGCGTAGTTCGTTTCGTCTGTTTCTTTCGGCGTTTGTGTGCCCGGCTGCGGGGCTATGGGATTGTCTGGAATCGTGGTCAGTACATCAAAACCAAATGCGGCTTGGAATACATCGCGCCCGCCTTCGATCAGGCTGTTGAAAGGAACATCATCTTGTGCCGCTTGGGTGCGTAGCTTATCGACCAAGATTTGGGTGAATGGGTTGAGAGTGGCGGTAGTGGCACCTACGGGTATTAGCGTTTCGAAACCTTGCTGATTGGTCAATTCAACAACACGTTGGCCGCTTGGATCTGATTCATCGCTAAAGCGCCCGCCGCGGCTACGCGCAAGGTAGGCACCCTGCGGTAGATTCGGAATGCTAAAGCCGCCATTGGCATCTGAGGTGACCGTCGCGACAGCGGGAGATAGTGGCTGGCCTGCGCGGTCGATAGCAGCAATTTCAATGCTTGCACCGCTCACCGGGGCTTTAACTACAGCACCTTGTACGGTTCTGTATTGCGGTAAGGCGTTGGCGTTGTTTTCCCCTGAGCTGCATGCGCTAAGAGCCAGCGCGACCAGAAGAACGAGGTGATTTGAGTTCGATACTAATAATTTCATGGGCGGTTCATCCCTTTTGCCAAACGCTGCGCAAATGCCAATGCGCCAACTGTAAGTCTAAATCATTCGTTGGCTGTTGCGGATCAAGCGGTGTATAGGGGCCTATCATCTCTTAGTGAGTTTGAAGTTTCTGTGCTCCAACTCACACAAATTGTGCAAAAGTTTGAGACGCGTACCCAGTTGAATTGTTTTGGCTTGGCAAGATATGGAACACTGGCCAGCAATCTCCCAATAGCGCGAGCTTATCTTTGGCAAATCAATCAAAGTCGGTGCTGAATTCTGAAATTCAGCTGCGCATAGAAAGTGCTGTTTTGCTGAGCTTTTCTGAACAAGAATTCCACAAAGTCAGCCTGATAGACATCGCCCGCCAGGCAAATGTCAGTTTGCAGACCATTTACAAGTATTACGGCAGCAAAGAAGCTTTGCTTTTTGGCACCTTGGATACCCACCTCGGCGCTTTGGCTGGGCGAATGATTGATCACTTGGAAGGTATAGAAAACTTTGAGGATCGCTTGCGTAAGGTGTTTTGGGTGATTTTCGACTACTTCGAAAGTAATCCCGGCGTTGGCCGGATATTGGCCAGTTCGGTTTACCTCAATACTTGGAGTCAGAACGATACGTTCCGCCAACCTGAACTTTTCGCCGTATTTATGCGGGTGCTTCGAGAAGGCCGCAGTAAGGGAATCTTGACCTCGGAAGTTGAAGAAAAAGTATTGCTGGATGTCATTTTAGGCATCGCGACACGCACGATTACGATGTGGGTGTTACGTGGTCAGCCAGAAGGCCTGCGACAGCAGTCAAACCAACTGTTTCAGTTGGTGTGGCGGGCGGTGAAAAACCCGGACTTCTGTCCGTCGTAATGGGGCGTAAAAGAACTGGTGTTCTTGTGTGTGCTGGCGTAGTGTTGGCGATTCCGCAAACGAAACAGGACGTGCAGTTCGCATGAAGTTCCTGGTAATCGAAGACAGTAAGGTCTTTGCCATGATGTTTCGCCAAATGCTAGAGCATGGCGGGCATGAGGCAGTGATCGAAATCGACAGCACCAAAGCGATGCAGCGTCTGGAAGATGAAAAGCCAGATTGCGTCTTGCTGGATATCATGATGCCCGGTGTTGACGGACTCACGCTGCTGACTCAGATGCGGAGCAAGTTCGGAAAATCTCTAAAGATCATCATGGTTTCTGCTAAAGCTTATGAAGCGGATAAGCGCAAGGCTATAGATCTAGGCGCTTCCGGTTACATCAATAAAGTATCAGAACGAGAAATATTGCTACAGCGGATTGAAGAGATCGTGCAGGACCAAGCCAAAATTCGATTTTGGGGAGTGCGCGGCACATTGCCTGTGGTGGGTGAGGCGAGCTTGCGCTATGGCGGAAATACCTCATGTATCAGCATGCAATTTGCCGACGGTCGTTTGTTTATTTTTGACGCGGGTAGCGGTATCAAAAATTTCTCCGACCATTTGATGGCAAAGGCCGTGCACCCGCTAAAAGCACGCGTGTTTATTTCACACCCACATATCGACCATATCCAAGCCTTGCCCTTTTTCGCGCCACTGTTTGTAAAAGGCAATGAATTCGAAGTGTTGGGGCCAGCGCAAGACAAAAAAGGCATGAAGGAGCTCATTGCCGGGCAAATGGACGGTGTTTATTTCCCAGTGACCATGAGTGAATTTGCGGCTGATGTCACGTACACCGATCTCCCCGAAGGTGAATTTCAACGGGATGGCATCAGTATTAAAACCCTGTTGTTGAATCATCCTGGCCACTGTTTGGCTTACCGAGTGGATTATGCCGGCGCGAGTTTCTGCTATGCCACCGATAACGAACTGTATCCAGCGACCAGCCCCTATTACAACGAAGACTATCGCAGCCAATTGGCCGAGTTCATCCGTGGGGTCGATTATTGGGTGACTGATACCACGTATATGGATGAGGAGTACGCTGCTGGTAAAGAGCATTGGGGACACTCCAGTATTTCCGAAGTGGTTGAAATCGCCGATTTGGCTCAGGTGAAGACTTTATGTCTTTTTCATCATGATCCCGACCAAAATGATGATGCTATTGATGCGAAACTGGCCTTTGCTGAACAGGCTTTACGTGCACGTGGTTCTTCAACCCAGGTTATCGCACCTGCGATGGGGGATGAATTGAGTTTGTCGCCTGTCAATCCTGTTTAAATTTCTGATCACCACTTTAGGCTCAGGCCCTATGCGTTTATTTTGTGTTTTCACCCTGTGCTTAACGCTTGCTGCCTGTGGCAGCCGTCAATCAGATGACGATGCCATCCCACTCGGCGATTTGAAAACTGATCAGGTCATAGTGGCGCACCGAGGTGCATCCGGGCACGCGCCGGAGCACACCCTAGTGGCCTATGATTTGGCCATAGACATGGGAACTGAATACATCGAACAAGATGTCTTACCAACCGCCGATGGCGTGTTGGTGTGCATTCACGATGACACCTTGGATCGCACGGCCCGTGGACCCGCCGAAAATTGCACGGGAACGGTCAGCAGCAAGACCTTAGCTCAGTTGAAAACCTGCGATATGGGCTCGTGGTTCAACGAAGCCTATCCGGAGCGCGCGCGCCAAGAATATGTCGGCCTGCAAATGCTGACACTTGAAGAGGTTTTTCAGCGCTACGGCACCGAGCGTAACTACTATATAGAAATCAAACCCAATACTGAGACGACGGCAAACGTTGAGCAAGTCTTATTGGATTTGATTAAGCAGTACGATTTGTACGACGGCATGGTGCAACGCCGACAAGTGTTGGTGCAGTCGTTTATCCCTAGCTCATTGCTGATTATGAATGCCTTGGACCCGCAAGTGCCCTTAGTGCAATTGTCACCCGGGGCCACGGCCTTAAGCTTACCTGTCGTTTCAAGCTATGCCTTCGGCATAGGTCCGACACGGGATGAAACCAATGCTTTGTTGTTGAGCGAAGCGCATGCCTTGGGCCTTGCGGTTCACCCCTACACGGCAAATGGCGAAGAGGATTTGATCGCCATGGCGCAACTCTGTGTGGATGGGGTGTTTACCAATTTCCCAGATCGCTATCGACAGGTTTTAGCCGCTAACGATTACGGCTGCCCAGCGCCTATTCGTTAGCTGTGTTCGAATAGGACCGTGGCAATTTCAGCTTAAGGCAGTTATTGCTACAGATTCAGTGCCTGCTGCTCATGAAATCGACGGCATAATACGGCATGCATTTGCCGTTCTGCGAGCGATTCGGACAGCGACTTCAATAGGAATACACATGCGTTTACATTTTAGTGGCTTGGCCGCCCTGTTACTTCTTGTCGCCTGCCAAGGTGGGCGCGAGCTCAGCTCCGATGTCAGTAACGATAACGGTCAAAGTGCCGGACCGGGCACGGCGGTTGTCAGCGGCCCGAGATGTCGTGCCGATGCGGGTGGTTCCAATGCGGTGGATTGCGCGACCGTGGCCGGCACCATCGTGCCGCCGGGTACCGATTTCCGGCATGCCCATGATGAAATTCCCATGTATGACAACCTCGTCTATGGCTATCCGGAATTGACTCAAGAGCAACTCATTGGTGAGTACTTTAAAGATGGTGGTTTCCATCCTGAGGAACGCTATGGTGTGGAGCGCGAGTATTCGCCAAAATCCGGTGTCACCATTAAGCGGGACGCGCGTTGGGGTATACCGGTGGTGTATGGCGACACGGATAACGACGCTTTCTTCGGGGCGGGTTTTGTCACTGCTGAGGATCGCCTGACCGTTATGGAGCTACTGCGAGCTTTGGGCCGGGCGGAAGCTTTTGCGATATTGGACACTGCCGCGGGTTGGTTGGCTGATGCTGAAATGCTGCGTTTGTACCCCTACACACCGGCTGAGTTGGATGCCCAGATTGATCGTGTCGAAAACGAATATGGTGAGGCTGGGGTAAAAACCCGCGAAGCAGTGCAAGCATTTGTTGATGGCATCAATACCTATATCACTGGAATTTATAGCGCAGAAATCCCTTTACCCAATCCTTTGGCAGAATTGGGGATAACGCCGGCCCCTTGGGTCTTGGGTGATGTGGTCGCAGCCGCTATGGTGGTGCGCGCCATGTTTGGCGCTGACGGCGGTGCGGAACTGAGCAATGCCAGTAAAATGCTTAGTCTTTTCGAGCAGTTTGGCGCTGCGGATGCGCGCAAGGTGTATGACGATTTCCGTAATCGCAACAACCAAGATGCGCCCATACATGTAACGAATAGTCAGTTTGTATACATGCAGCGTGATGAGGCCGCGTTGGATGCTGCGGCCAATACGCTAGGGGTTAGCGCCGGAGACCCTGGGCTGCAAGTCCTCATCCAGAATCTATTTCCAACGGGCAATGCGCCTGAAGCAAAACAACTGCAACAGCAATTCGCAGGCTTGTACGACAAAGCACAGATCAAATGGCACAACCTCAAGCTCAATAGTGCTTTGGGCACAGTTGACTTGAGTCGTCCAGGGTCCATGTCCAATGCCATGATTGTGGGCGGTAGCCGCACGGATAATGGCCGGCCTTTGATGATTGGTGGGCCACAAACCGGTTACTTCTCTCCACAAATTTTGTTTGAGTTGGAACTACATGGCGAGACTTTGCACACCCGTGGTGCTGGCTTCCCCGGCTTAAGCTTTGCGCCGGTTATCGGTCGTGCCGGAAACTATGCGTGGACAGCCACCGCTGGCGGTTCCGACATGGTTGATAGCTTTATAGAAATTCTGTGTGAGCCAGAGGGCGGCACGCCGAATGAGCAATCACGCCATTACCTGCATGAAGGCGAATGCAAGCCCATGGAGTGGTGGGTGCATCGCAGTTTGGATGAAGTTCAACAGGGCACCGTGGTGCCAGAACTGGAACCGGTACTCGGTGAAATCCCATTGCAGGAATTGCCGTTGGATCAAATCCCCACGGAAATGCTGAGCGAATTGGGCATTACTGACTTGATCGTCGAGCGCACAGTGCATGGACCGGTGGTTTCACGTGGTGTTTTAACGGGTACTGATGGCGCCGCGGTTCCGATCGCCGTGGTCCGTGCGCGCACTACCTTGTTTAAAGAAGCCGATGGTGCGGTAGCACTGTATCTGTGGGCCACAGGGCATTCCAAGACAGCCGATCAGTTTCGCGAAGATTCGCTTTCTATGAATCTGTCGACCAACTGGATGTATATCAACGAAACCGAAATTGCGTATTACCATGGCGGATTGTTTCCAGAGCGATTGAGCAGCGTTGATCCGGATTTTCCGGTTATGGGAACCGGGCCGTGGGATTGGCAGGGTTTGCGTGAACAAGCCCGTCATCCACAAGCCTCGAATCCAAAGCGTGACTACATCGTGAGTTGGAACAACAAACATTCACCGGGCTGGGGCGCGGCGGACACCAAGTGGAACTTCTCATCCTTGTATCGGGCGGATATGTTGGAAGATAAAATCTTGCGTGAAGGGCAAGCCGGTCGAACCATGGATGCGGTGCGTTTGACGCAGCTGATGGAAGAAGCGGGCTTAACCGACTTCCGCGGTTCTCATGTTTTGCCTTTGGTGATGGAGTTATTGCAGGCGCACATGGATCAGCAACCCAGTGAATTGGCAGGGCAGTGGTTGCCGGTGCTGACTGATTGGGTGAGCAACCAATCTTTACGTCGCGATGGTGACCAAGATGGCAACTATGATCGTGGTGCCGCGGTGTCCTTCATGGATGCGTTTTGGAGCCCCTTGATTGATGCGGTTTTTACTTTTGTCGATATAGACAGTTTGGTCGGTCCTAGAGACAACGCTCCCGGAGCCACCGGAAGTGCCTATCAAGACGGCCACTACGGCCACGTCTGGACACAGTTGACTATGGCTTTGGGTAAGCCGTTGAAATCGCCAACGCAACAGGCCTATTGCGGTGCCGACGCCTTGGGAGAAAGTCCTGCAGCATCCGTATGCGCAGCCCGTGTATGGGCCGCTTTTGATGCTGCCGCTCAAGCATTGGGCGACCCTGCAGGTGTCAGTATGGCGCGTGAAGACATTCTCTTTATACCCGTGCCGGACGCGAGTGCAGATTTGACGCCCATGCATTGGGTGAATCGGCCAACCTATCAACAAGTGATGGGTTTTAAATAGTGGCAGAAGGCAAAATGCGTGCGTTGAATGGTTATGTGGCGTACTCGCCGCAAGAGAGTCTTCAGCGCGCGCAAGCCTTTAATGAGGAGCTGCAACGAAGGCGCACGGTGCGTGATTTTTCCGATCGCCCAGTTGAACGTAGCGTTATAGAGCAATGCTTACGTGCCGCAGGTAGTGCGCCCAGTGGAGCCAATCTGCAACCTTGGCATTTTGCCGTGGTGTCGGATGCTGGCATCAAGCGACAAATTCGTGAGGCGGCGGAAGCTGAAGAGCGCGAGTTTTATCAACATCGTGCGCCCGACGATTGGTTGCAAGCGTTGGCGCCTTTGGGAACTGACGCGCACAAGCCTTTTTTGGAAACGGCGCCTTATTTGATTGCGGTGTTTGTGCAGAAATATGCCCGTGATGAAGAGGGCAATAAAACCAAGCACTACTACCCAACGGAATCGGTGGGCTTGGCCACAGGCATGTTAATTACCGCTTTACACCATACGGGCTTGGTGACTCTCACGCACACTCCCAGCCCTATGGGATTTCTTAACGATATTCTGAAAAGGCCACGGGAAACCGAGCGGCCATTCTTATTGTTGGTCGTTGGGCACCCCGCAGACAATGCCCAAGTGCCGGACATACAGCGCAAGTCGCTGAATGAGATCGCCAGTTTCTTTTAGTCTTTTGGCTTAGTTTTAGATTGGGGCGATGCGCTCGCTTCCCCTGCAACTAAATCTTTTGCCGCGCGTTCCGACAAGCGTCGTATCAATTCTTGCTTGATACGTTTTTCTGCTTCCAGAACTAAGTGATCTCTAACTTTCACTCGCATACGACGGCGTGCCTGTATCCAGGCTACAGCGGTGCCGATGGCAAAAGCCAGTATCGTTCCGATTATGAGCGAAGTACTCACGTCTTGCGCTGCGGCTTAGCCTAGTTGCAAAGGGGTCTGAATTGCCGTGCCAAGTTCGACCGCTGCGGGAACAGCAGCCATCGCCTTGAACAAAATCAATTGCCCAACACCGACACAAAAGCCTAAAGCAGCACCGACGGCGATGAGCATCCATTCATCTTCCTCGAAGGCTGGGCGCAGCATGGCTTCAAATTCATCTGGGGGTAGGGCTTGCAGGCGGGTTGACAGGGTGTTGGCCACGTCCATGGCTTCCACTGCGTAGGCATCTGCTGAGCTAATGGTGCTGGGCAGTTTTTCTACGATTTGCTCAACCGCGGCATTTTTCATGTCGATATAGCGGCGCGTACCTACGGTCCAGGCAACAAACGGTTTGGCCACTCCGGATTGGTCGTCGATAGATTTTTTTACATGTTTGGAAATCATGTTGAAAACCCGATCGGCGTAAGGGCCTTTGAGCACCGCTTCGATGATATGGGAAGGCGTGACAATTTCATCTGCAATCAAACGACCATAGTCGCGGGCGACGTCCGCTTGTCGCTTATGAAACAGGCCTTGGATAGTCCAAGGACCGATTTTGCGTGCTTGTTGCGGCTGAAAAATCATCTTCAG
>JBPOFU010000080.1:0-13723 GCA_051252075.1 Oceanococcus sp.
ACTTCATTCTTAGATTCCGGCGATAAGTCCCAACTTCCGAGTATCGCACCAGGCACCACCATTTTTGTCCCCGTCAATCGCGAAGACGACAATGCGCGCAGCGATACCGGCGTCAACATTTTTGGGCAGGTTGTCGCACCCGGCCAATACCCACACAAACTGGGTAGCAATCTGCTGGAATATTTGATGCAGGCTGGTGGCGTTAATAATTTCGCCAGCGTGGATAAAATCCGCATCATTAATGCGGGCAAACCCCAACTGTTTAACCTGACTGAATACTTGGATACCGGTGATGTTGGCTTGCTGCCAGAGGTCGGTGAAGGTGCCACTATATTTGTTCCCATAGTGCGTGCCGATGACCAAGCCCTGGATGACAATGGCATCAATGTGTTTGGGCAAGTGATTTCGCCGGGGCAATATCCCTATAGAACTAGCAGTTCATTACTGGACTACCTAATGCAGGCCGGCGGAGTAAATAACTACGCCAGTGTCGACAAAATTCGTGTCATCAGCGGTGGTGAACCACGCCTATTTAACCTGACCCAGTTTCTCGATACCGGTGACATCGCTAGCATGCCCAGTATCGCGCCTGGCGCGACCCTGTTCATTCCGGTCAAAACGGAAGCGGTGGAACAATCTGGACGTAATGTTTACGTCATGGGCGAAGTATTTCGCCCTGGCACTTATGAACTGCAACCTGATACCAGTTTCATGGAAGTGCTCGCGCAATCCGGCGGCCCTACCCGGTTTGCGGATACGCGGCGCCTGATCATTCTATCTACAGACGGTAGTGTTTCAAGCTTCGACTTTTCTGCTTACACCGATGGCGATAGCCAATTGCTGCCGCCCAATTTGGGCGCAGGTGATGCGCTATTCGTTTCAGAAAAGCCGGATCAAGTAAACGGCGCGTGGTTGAAAATCCCACCCAACCGCGCTGTTTCAATGCTAGGAGCCGTCAATAAGCCGGGGCGCTATCAGTGGTCAGAAGAAATGGGACTGCTGGATTTACTGGGACATGCTGGCGGCCCAACAAATAAGGCGGACACCTCTAAGCTCACCATCATTCCCGGTGGTGAGGACGCGGGGAAAGAACTGGTACGCTTCAACTTTGAAGAATTCCATACCTCGGGCGCCAAGCAGGCTCTGCCGCTGATCAAAGGCGGCTATACCGTCATGATGCCGGAGCTACCGGTCAGCCCGGTGGACAACAAAGCACAATGGGTACGTCAGCCCAGCGAATCATCCATTTACATCATGGGTGCTGTTGGCATGCCTGGGCGCTTCGCCTTCACGCCGCAGCTGAACTTTTTAGACATACTGACCGCGGCGAATGGCCCCAGTGAGGGCGCCGATCTTCGGCACATACAGATTCGCGACCGAAACAATGCCAGCCATCGTGAGTTTGACCTCAGCGCGTACATGGTTAGCCAGGACGAGTCTCTGCTGCCGATCGTCAATGCGGAAGATGTTGTCTTTATTCCTTATCAGAACGCACCCTCGCGGCCGATTAATATTATTGGTGCGGTGGCTGCACCTGGGCGTTACGAGTTCAACGACGATTTAAACTTAGTCCAACTTTTAGCGATCGCTGGCGGACCAGGTGAAGATGCTGATCTCGCCTTTGTCCGCATTAAACCTAGCCAAGGTACGGCGCAAGATTTTGATCTCGTAGCATGGAGCAAAAATACACAGCTTGGTATTAAAGAACTTCCTCCCATCCAGGAAGGCGATACCGTCATCGTGCCTCGTCAACCCGAAAGCCCGATTGATAACAAACAACGCTGGTTGCAGCTCGAGTCTCATCAGGCGATATACATTTTGGGTGAAGTGGGCATACCAGGGCGCTACGCTTTTAATCCACAAATGAGTTTCCTGGACATTTTGGCTGCGGCCAATGGCCCTACTGAAGCTGCAGACTTTGAGAACATTCAGGTCACCTACCGCAGAGATGGCCGTGTGCGTACTGAAGTTTTTGATTTATCTGGCTATATGAGTGGGGATATGCCGGATCGTTTGCCTCAGGTGCAGAGTTCTGACCTGATTTTAGTACCGGCCAAGAGTGATTCGCTAGAAGCTGTCAATGTCATCGGAGCCGTCAATGGGCCCGGACGCCATGGCTTTAAACGCGGCATGAATCTCGCCGATGTACTGGCCTTGGCTGGCGGCCCCAACGAAACGGGAGACATGGCCCATATATTGATCGTGCCTGGAGGCAAGCGCATAGGAGCACAAGCCGTCGTATTCGACTTCGCACGCTTCGAATCACAAGGTGAAAGCGCATTGCCCCAGGTGCACGCAGGCGATACCGTAATCGTACCGGAGCTGCCGATTGACCCGATTGACAACAAGGCACGTTGGTTACGTTTGTCACCCAAGGATGCGATTTACATCATGGGCGAAGTGGGCCGCCCAGGTCGCTATGCCTTCAACGACAATATGGGCTTTTTGGACATACTCGCCGCTGCTGACGGCCCCACCCCGACAGCAGACTATGAAAACATCCAAATCACCTATAGACGTGAGGACAGGACCTGGACAGAACGCTTCAATTTGTCAGAATTTTTGGTCAGCGGAAATGAACAACTGCTGCCCAAAGTCACCACCGGCGATTTGATATTGGTACCGTCGGAAGACGACTCCAGCGACACCATTAATGTCATAGGTGAAGCCAACAGTCCCGGGCGAGTTGATTATTCACTGGGCATGAATCTCATAGATGTTATTGCGCTGGCACGCGGATACAGCGAAAGAGCCGACACCGCAAACATCAAGATCATTCCATCGCAAAGTCAAGGGCGTGGTGGTTTCCCATGCGTTACCAATGGCAGTTGCATGAGTTTTGATCTGGCTGATTTCGAGGCCGGCGGCGAAGGCGTATTGCCCCCCATAGGGCCGGGTGACACCGTTATCATCCCGTCCTTACCTGATGACGATGACCAAAACGGCAGTAAATCCGTTTGGGTGAAACAAGCATCAGAAGATTCCATTTATATTATGGGGGCTGTGGGGCTACCCGGTCGGTATGCCTTCAATGAAAAGCTCCACTTTATCGATATATTGGCGGCCGCGGACGGACCTTCCAGCAAAGCAGATTTACACAATATTCGTGTCTCACATCGCAACGGCCCATACGCCTTGGTCTCCGAGGTGAATTTAGCGCTGTACTTTGAAACCGGTGATGAGCACCTATTGCCAACCGTGCGCCCCCAAGATGTCATTTACGTGCCCAACCGAGATCGCCAATGGTTGGACGTGCGTAAGGAAAGCACGGTGCGGGTACTCGGGGCTGTGAACGACCCGGGACGCTATAGTTTCAATAGCGACATGACGATATTGGACTTACTGGCGGAAGCTGGTGGTGTCAGCGGCAGCGCTGACACACATTCCATACTCGTGATTAACCGCAGTGTTGCGGGCAACGTATCTCGCCGATTCGATCTGCGAAAATTCGCTGGACACGGTGACTTTGGCATGCTGCCAACCCTACGAGCAGGCGACACGATTTATGTTCCAGAAGATGATGAGAGTGGTTGGGCGCAATTTATGGAAACTGTACGCGACTTGGTCTCGATATTGTCGATCGTTGCCTTGATCGTTGCACTCTAGGGCGGCCCGATGTCAGATTTTACAAGCCTGCTGGATCACATCTCACCGCCGCACAAGCTGATCGGCGTCGCCGCCGTATTTGAAGATTCTCAAACGGGTTTCATTGCCATGGCCATGGCTGAAAAGCTGCTGGGTCTAGGGCATAGCTGTCTCGTTGTCGATCTCAATGTAGACCATCCAGAAATTGGTTTACTCAGCGGTGTTATGAGCAGTGAATGGGATGGCAGCATAGATACGCTTCAGGATGCTATACACCATCTCCCGAATGGCTTAGACATACTCATCACCAGCGGCCTGCATGGTGCAACGTTTCGCACTGTGAATTGGATCAAGCGTTTGCTTTCTGACGCCCGGCAACACTACGATCACGTTATCGTCGCCATGCCCGCGGTGCTGGAAGAGAATATTCAAGCCGCAGACCCGTCGACCATTGCCATCATTTTGGACACGGTGGTACTGGTCACCGTCGCGCGCCGGGATACGCAATCAGAACTCGTACAGGCGGTCAATATTATTCGCGGCAACAACGACGAAAACAAAGTTGCCGGTGTTGTCATTAACGATTTTGCCAATCCGAATCTGGCAGAACACCTCAGCGATGCCCTCGCCCCCGCTTTGCGTAATCATCCATTGATTTACCAGCGCCTACGAAACTGGTTCGAAAAGGTTTCTATCTTCAATATTCCGTATTAGTCGGCAGCAAGACTTTTAAACATTTTGATGGTGCGCCCACCATCTCCCCACTCCACGCTGTCCATGCTATAGCGAATCAAGGTTACACCTCGCCCCCCTAGGCTTGCGACGGGATCAACCGGATCCACAAGTCGAGCGAAATCGAAACCTGTTCCTTGGTCCGTAACCGTAAGCCCTATCCCACCCTGATCGACCTCAACAATGACCTGCACTTCACGTGCGGCATAGGCGGGATCCAATTCACGTTCTTGAATCTGTGCATAAAATTCATCCCAATCCGCTTCTTTGGTCTCGCTGGATACCTGCAAATTTCCATGAACAACAGCGTTGGTAATCGATTCGGTCAAAGCCAATGCCAGCGAATCTCCCTTAATGGCCGCGACACTTAAAAACGGCCTGAGGTGGTCGCTAATGCGATGCACCACGGTCTTAACAATCGATGAGCGACTATTAAAGGTTAGCTGTAACTGCTCTTGATATACCACACCCACTGCGTCCGCCAAGCGGGAACCAAAATTCACATTGCGCAAGACATCTAAGCGCCGCAATAAATCAGCGATTTGTTGCTTATTGATCGGCTTAATCAGAAAATCGAAAGCCCGCAAACGCAACGCCGCTACGATCAGTTGAGAATCTGAGCGCTCGGAAATCATCGCGACCGGAATTTCCAAGCCGCCTTCCCGCATCCGCGTCAAAATGTCCAAGCCATCAGAGGAAGACAACAGCAGCCCTAACAACACCAAGTCAAAATCCGCACTGCGATTTTGTATGTCTAACCAAGCCTGCGCGCCGTTCTCACTGAGCAATACTGTGTGGCCCATTTCAGTAAATATGTGGCCGAGAAAACTTTGAACACTTTGATCTTCTTCAACAATGAGTATGTGCATAGAATCCTCAATTCAATCTACACGTTATCAATGATAACCCTAGGATACTATCCGCCGTCGCAAACCATGGTAAATCCGTAGACCTTGGTCTTGTGCGTCACGCAGCAGCAAACGCAACTTTAGCAATATACTGATATAACGGTGCAATCCGCGGAAGCGGCGATGCTGTATTGGCAGTTCGCTGTTCGCGCTTTCCCGACCTATGCCAAGTAGGCTTTGTTGCCGCTCACTAAGCAGTGGCAGCATAGACACTTTCAACATAGGCGCTTGATAACGGCCGTATGCGGTTTCATCGCTCAGCAATGGAGTGGCGGGATCATGAAAATTAAAGAAAACCACATGACGCGGCTTTAACACGGGGCTGGCTTGGCGATGAATGCCACTGGTGTCAAACAAAAAGGCGGTCCCGGCTTCGCCATACATATCCAAGATTGGGTGTGCAAGCTCCGCCACTTGTGCATCACTCCAATGTCCGTGGCGTAGGTTTTTGAGGTGGGAGCCTTGCAAATAGCGAAACTGACCGCTGGCCGCTGACGACAAATAAACTCCCAGCTTAATTTGCTTAGGCACCTGTGCAAGATCAGAGTCATACCAAGCATCATTGTGCCAGCCATGAAAATTTCGCCGAGTGGCAACGGTTTCCCAACCTCGTGCTTCAGTCAATACATAGTCGTGTTGAAAATACTCATCTAAAACCTTATGAACCAAAGGATGTAAGGCTAAATCTACAAACCCTCGATCCAGAGCCAGGCAATCTTCCACTAGACGGCGCCATCGCTCGTTTTGCTCGTAGCCGCGCCAGGTGTTGAAGCTGTGCATGCGCAAGCGTTGGCAGAATGCCTGCTGCATCGACATTAAGCGCTGTGGTGACAGCAAATTCGGTAACTGCACTACGCCATTGCAACGCAATTCCTGTAACAGCGGGTGATGATCGAATGATGTACCCGAATTCATGCCAACAAGGCCCCATATACATCCAAAGTTCTGGCCACTTGTATCCTAATATCGAATTTTTGCTCGGCCACCTGACGTGCCATTTTACCCATGCCGGTCAAGCGTTCTGGCTGTTGAGCTAAGCGCTGAACTGTGCGCGCCCACGTGTCGACATCCAAGTCTTCAAATAGGATTCCAGAGCCGCCATCGGCCACAACCTCACTCACTGCACCAACGCTGTGAGCCAAAGCCGGCACCCCGCTAGCGGCCGCTTCCGCCAATACGTATCCGAAAGCTTCATCCCACCGTGATGGGCACAGCAATAGAGAAAACTCGGGTAACAATGCCGCGACGTCACTGCGATTTCCAAGCATCAAGACGTGCTCTTGTTGAGCATCAATATGGGTGGATAGAGGACCGTCACCAATGACCACTAGGCAATACTCACGCGCATTCAATTGCGCCATCAGTTCGAGTAAAAAATCAAAACCTTTTTGCTCATTCAGCGAGCCCACAAACCCAAGCACTATGCGTCCTGCTGCCCACTCACGAATATCAGCATTTGGCCATTGTCGATCGGAAAATCGGTCCAAATCTACGCCGTTGTAAATACGGATGCTGTTAAGGCCTGCACGATTGTTGTTGAGCCGTGCTAAAACAAAGTCGGATACCGCGATGTAGTTATCCACGTGACGACCATACCATCTACGCCTTAAGCGCTTCAGCAGGGTTATTGGATTCCAATGCACTAGTGCATCGGGATCAGAAGCATGATCAGTCACCACACAACGCACCCCCACAGCATTTGCTACGACCAATATCAATGGCGAACACGGCCCAACAAAATGCAAATGCACCACATCCGGCCTCCACTGGACTATGACTTGCTTTAGCTGCTGGCACTGAGTCGGCAGATCCTGAGCGTGCAAGGTCAATTCCATACCCTGGGTTTGGAATGCATCCCGCTGTGCGTCTGAAATTTTATTACCAATACTCGTACACAACGTCCATCCATGTTCCGCAACATCCCTATGCATACGAATCATATAATCTTCAAACGCTCCCTGGTACTGGCTGTTAATGCCCGCCCACTGAAGAATTCTCAATGACCTATCCACCCTTTTTATTTTTTATAATCGCCACATAAGGATGACAGCCTTATGATGACAAACACGTTCTCCCCTAGGCAATGTACTTTAATGAAGCAATGCGTGCAGTATCCTCTCGTTGCAATTGTGATTTGCCTCTTGGCAGGAGGCTGCGCTGCAACGTCAAAATCACAAGAACATGCAGCGTCCACCTGCTCTTCTCATCGCTATCTAGGCAGCAATGAGTCGCTCAAGCATTGCAGCCCTGACGACGACCGAGATGGCATACCGGATTTGATTGATGCCTGCCTAAACACGCCTGAGGAAACTGTTGTTGACCAACGAGGCTGCGCACCACGCTCCACGACACCGGCATCAAATGCATGTCGCGTTGGGGCCGCCCTATGGCCGCATTGTGCAAAACGTCAATTGTTCGTTATCTCAGATTGGGCCGGCGATCAGAGCAACATTAGCCCACGCTCGGTGACGCAACTGAATGATGCAGTGCAATTGCTCAAGCGCGACTTAAGCACGGTCGCATTAATCGAAGGCCACTCTGATTCCAAGCTTTCCGCAACATACAACTATCGCCTGGCATTAAAACGCGCCTTGATCGTCCGCGATGCGCTGGTAGCTGAGGGCATACCGGCACATAGAATCAGCACACGTTCGCTGGGTGAGGCACGACCTCTGGCGAATAATGCGAGCTCCGCAGGGCGTGCCAAAAACCGGCGCGTGGAGATCCATGTTGCAGCATCATTTGACGCGCTATTGCCACGGGGGGCCACATGTGACCGCGCACAAGATGGAGATTGTGACGGAGTCAAAAATGCACAAGATCGCTGTGTTAGTTCACCACCGAATATGCCAGTAAATTCGCAGGGTTGCCTCAAAGAGACTTAAGATCGATCATTCGTAGCTCTCAATCACTGAGACTACCGGTGGCAACGTGTGGTCACGCAAGTGCCAGTAGCGGAATATTCCAAGTTGTCAAAGCTCATTCCTTTGGCAATGAGAATTCCGCGGCCATGTGCGTCCATCATTCTTTCGGGATCTGGCTCTATGTACTTTGCCCAGTCAAAGCCTTCGCCTTCATCACAAATGCGGGCTTCGATGTGACCCTGAGTCACTTCAATTTCTACACGCGCTTGTCGATGACTATATTCCTTAAGCGCCAAACGCCTGTTGATTTCTTCTTTCCAGCGCTCCTGCTCTATCAATCGGCTCTTCTCCGCATAGCTAATGCCCAGGTTACCGTGTTCAACAGCATTGATCATGAGTTCAGACAAGCCCGTCACGACTCTTTTAGGATCCGGGTAAAGGTTCGATAAACCTCTCGCCAATTGCATCGCTTCGTCTATTGTCCGGAATAGGAATGTTCCCTGCTGCAAACAATGGCTGAGGTAGCTATATTGGTCGATATCTGTACGTAAAGCTTTCGCTGCGGCAAAGTCATCCACCGCTGCATTGATTATGGCTCTTAGAACTTGTTGATCGTATGGCTTGGTCAGGTAGTAATGAACGCCAGCATCGATACCTTCGGCAACTTGCACGGCTGAAGCTGCAACTGTCTGCATAATAATGGGGATCGCACTCGTGCTTTCATTCGCCTTTGCTTTTCGGACAAACGACATGCCATCCAATATTGGCATGAGCCGGTCAATCAAGATTAAATCGATGGTTTCAGAATGCGCAAGCAAGGTTTCCCACGCCGTTACTGGTGATTCAAAGCATTGCAGTTTATGAGGCGTGTCCTCAAGGAACATTGCAACCAATTTTAGATGTACCGGCTCATCATCAATAACTAAGATATTTGCCATCTCATCCCTGTCCCAGAAATATTTTGTTCTGAATTTGCGGTCATCTGAACTTCATACTACGCTTTTAGAAGCGGTTATACGCATAAAAATAGACACTAAATGGCAAAACGGAAATATCGATATTCCGGTTATGGCATATGCTCGTGTTTACAAGCATTCGAAAGGTATTTCAATTTGGCTTTGACTAAGCCAAGATCGGCTTGAACTGGATTATCGCCGCTTAATTCAACTCCTTAGCTGGATGAAAATACTGTTTCAATCGGTCAAGCCAAAGTAACAACGCCGGCAAATAAAAGAGCTGCGCAAGCAAAGCAAAAACAATGGTCATGGAGGTCAATACACCCATATCGATATTGATACGGAAATTGGATAGACCCAAGATAGCAAAATTTATGCCTAGGACAGCCGTGGTAACCAACAGCGCTACGCCGACAGTGGAAAATGCATACTCTATGGCTTGCTCTGTCGAGAAGCCTTGCTCTGTTTTGGCTCGCCTATATTTGCTTAAAAAGTGCAAACAGTAGTCGACGATAATGCCCAAACTAGCGGCGAACACCATGGAAACACTGATTCCGACTTGGCCCACAAATAGCCCCCATAAACCCAAGGCTAAGGTAGCGGGCATGATGTTCACCAAAAAACTTAGCACCCCATATTGCACAGAACGAAATGACACCGCTATGGTGAGTGAAATCACGAGCAGCGCCATAATCGTACCCAACAACATGGCACTGGAATCGCGACGCGATAAATCGGCCATGATCGTGGTGGTACTGGTACCAGGATAAGCCAACTGTGGGCTGTGTGCGTTTAACCACCCAGCCGCTCGTGCTTGAAACTCCAAATGCTCCGCCGTTTCACTGTGGTTCAAGCCCACCATAAACCGCAAGGCCGATTTGTCCTGGGTCATCTCATTGGTCAACGAAGCCCCAAACGGCAATGACATTTCATACAGCAATAAATACTGCGCTGCTTCTTGCGAGCTCTCTGGCATACGCTCAAAACGAGGATCGTCGCCATGCATATTGCGATTCAGACGCTTGAGTGTGAGATCCATAGCTTGCACGTAAATAACTTCGGGTTGGCTGCGTAACCAATCGGCGAAGGCGCTGGCCTGATTTAAAAAGTCGAGGTCATATATTCCATTTTCTCGACCCGTATCGAGCTCAAAATCTATGTGATTAAAGTCTTGAAAGCTTGCGATGAGCTCGGCGGTATCAGAGCCAAATTCGGTGTCCTCGGTCAGATACGTAGTCCACGAATCATTCATACGATTAAGCGGTATGCAAATCACACCAAGCACAACAACGGCAACACCAAGCCCCAGTATGAATCGCTGATAGCGGATCACCCACTGCGCCAAATGCACCATAGAATCGCTGCTCTGACCACGCTTTGCAGCCACTTTAACCGGCAATAAAACCATCACTGCGGGTAGTAGCGTATTCGCGGCCACCCACGCGACCAACACACCCAAAGCCACCAAATTACCCATGGTTTGGAACGGCGGTGAATCGCTGGCATTCATGACCAAGAATCCCATCATGGTGGTCACGCTGGTTAGCCACACCGGCTCGGCATTGACGCGTAAACTTTCCTGCAAGGCCGCGGCATTATCATCGCCTGCGTTTAGGCGTTGGTAGTAGCTGATCAAGATATGCAAAGAATCCGCTACCGCCAAAGTTAGAATGATGACGGGAATCAAAATCGTGATGTTATTCGCTGCAATTTTTAGCCCACCCATCACCCCCATAGGCACCATTATCGATACGATAATGACCGCTAATGAAGCCAACATGCCATAGACGCTGGTCGCCAGATGACGGCTTTCATAGAACAGATAGGCCATGATGGCGAGCAAAGCGAACAGTAGCCCCAAGGGCACCAAAAAAGCACCATCCGCCATAGCGGTGTCTGCACCAGCGGCAGAACCACCGACCACACCAGAGACATAAATTCCAAGCTGCGGGTAACGCGAACGCATTTCATCACGCAGAGCCAATGCGGCGTGATACACCTCACGACTGGCTGCCAGAGAATGCCCTACTTGCTCAGAAAAATTCACAACAATTAGGCTTGCGCGGCCATCTACTGCCACTAAACGATTGATGAGCAAGTGTTCATTCAGGGTGTTTTGTCGAATGCGTTGTAGATCGCCCGTACTCAATGTTGTCGCGTTTTCATACATATCAGAGACATAAAGCTCATCCCCTTGACTGCGTGAAAACGGGAAGTTGCGTAAAGAATCCACCCGCAAACTCATAGGCAAACGCCAGCCCTCTTCAGTCAAGCTTTCGATCGCTGACAATCCATCTTGAGTGAACAAATCACCCTGCTCTGTCTTGACCAAAAACAGTATCGAATCACCGATGTCATAACGATGCTCGAGTTCTGCCAACGCTATGACCAGAGGATCCTTCTTGTCGAAAAAGCTGCGGTAGCTGCCATCGACCTGAATCTGGCCAATGGGAATGCTAATTAAGCCAACCACCAATATCCAACTGAAACAACAGATTTTGGGATGGCTGATAGCCAGACGGTGTATTGCACTCAGCAACCGATTCAACATAATTATTGACCCGCTCTTGCGGCAGCTTCGGGGCTAAAGTCCCGTCGTTCCATAGGTAGATTTAGACGCCACCAGTCATCACCACGTTCGTTGGTCAAGTAAGTCGCCTCGTAATTTCCAGAAGTGAGGTCGTGATAGATGGATGCGCCACGGTGAAATGCCTGCGCCTCTTGCGAGTAAAAGAAGGCAATGGTGGCAACGCGCCAGAGATTGTCTTGACCATCGAAATTATCGGCCCACATACCCAACCATGTGTCCTCATCGGCATAGATACGGCGCTTCTTGTAGATATGCCGTACGCCATCTTTTAAGTTTCCTTCCACCACCCAGACGCGGTGCAATTCGTAACGGAAGTGATCGGGATTGATGGTGTTGGGCGTGATGATCTCGTCATAGCTCAGATGCGGGCTGTTGAATTCAAAGTTGTGATACGGCACCAAAACTTCCTTACGCCCCACCAGCGTCCAGTTGTAGCGATGCGGCGAGCCATTGAACATATAGTCATCATCAGTGGTACGCAGGCCCGATGGAGGAACTGGATAATCAAAGCCCACTTCGGGTGCTTTACGCACGCGACGAATGCCGGGCAGGTATTGCCAGGACTGGGTCGAATCTTTGGAAAAATTGTTGGGCTGATAACCTACCGCTACAAATCCTTTCTCTCGGTCCGGCAAAAGAAAATGCACATAAAAAAAGCCGTTCACATGCTCTGTGTGATATCCACCGCGTGGATTGAGGTCGGGGAGTGTCCCCGTGTTCATGGTTTTGAATCGAGCGCGCCCCCACGCAATATTGCCATTGGAATACACATCGGCAATGTCGTAGACAGACAGCTCAGAACCGGTGCGATGCGGATTAATGACATTCCAAATCGCTTCTAGACCGGTCTTAGGAAATGGAAACGGGTGTGCGCCAGCCGTACCTTTTACGCCCTGGCCATCATCGATAACCTCAGCATCTTTGGCGTTCGCTAGGACCACATCACAGACCCAATCCCGTGGTTTGAAATCTCGATGGCTGGGGAACACCCGCATGCGAAAATTCGCAGGGTATTTTTTGAGCAGGGCCTTCTGACCTTCCGTCAACAGCTCCTCATACTCAGACATGTTGTCTTGGCTAATGACATACAAAGGCTCTTCATCGGCATAGGGCCCGGCCTCCCAGCCATAAGGGTTTTTCATGCCCGGCCAGCTGCCTTGAAACTTGCCCGTATATCGCGCTACACCGCTTGGTGTGCCCGCCCGCAATGCGCCCATGCAGGTGTGTTCATCACCACCGAGTTTGGCAATTTCATCTGGTGTTGCCGTTGCTAAAACCGCAGAACTAAAAATCAGACCCACGGCCATGATGATGCTAAATCGCTGCATGAAGCTGTCTCCCCTACGGTTCATCGTGCCTATCTAAGCAGGTTGGTTTGCTATGTTTGAATCGAGTTTTCTTTTACGTACTCACCAATGCGCGCGGGCACACAAAACAAGCGGACGAAATCCTCTTGTATGTTCGCGACAACCGCATCATGACTGACCTTCATATCGCCTAAAACCCAGTTCGCCAAGCGCGTTTGTTGCATGGACAGCATCAACCGCCCCTGTTCCACTGGCACACCCGATCGGAATAGGCCTTCACGTTCGCCCCAAACAAACAGTTGTTCAATTAAGGCCAAGCCACGCTCCCAGAGCTGTTGCTCACCCACACTTGGGCGAGAAGTGTTATGAAACCACAACAAACCGTCGTTGAGTTGCATACGTAAATAATCAGGATGCTCCAACAAATAGCGAATTTGTGTATGCAAAATCTCCAACATAAGCGACAGATCTGCTGGTTGCTGCAATAGCGCTTGGGCACGACTGCTCACTGCTTCGAGCATGTCCTGATCGCGCTCTATCAACACTTGCCGATACAACTCCTGCTTGCCAGGGCACAACTGATACAAGGTCGTTAATGAGACTTCAGCTTGCTGAGCAATCTCCTGCATACGCGTCTGAGCGAAGCCTTGCTCCGCAAACAAGCTTTCTGCAACAGCAAAAATATGTTGCCTATACAGTTGCTCTCGTGCGTTACGCAGCGCGCTCGTCGGATTGTTTTTGTTAGCTACACGTGGCACCAAGAATCCTATAAATAAATTGC
>JBPOFU010000081.1:0-13515 GCA_051252075.1 Oceanococcus sp.
CAATAAAGGCAGGAAAGGCGAGTGAACGCCCATTGCTAGCGGTACATCGCACGCGTAGTGGACATAACCTGCCGATAGCCATCAGTAGCGCCCCGGTTCAAGGCGCTCGCGGTGAAATTAGCGGGGCGGTACTGATCATTCACGATGCGCGCCAATCCAGCGCCAGCACAAGCAGCGGCGCTGTACAAGATTCACGCGACAAAATGACAGGTTCATTGAACCGCCAAGCATTTGACATCGAATTGGCCACGCGTGTTGAAGCCACGCGCATGGGAGCAGAAACCGCGTTCTCTCTGCTCTACATTGATGTCGACCATATGCAAGAACTCAATGACGCCTTTGCTACCGATGGCGGCGACGAGTTCCTACGTCAGATCAGTCGACTCATTCAGAGCGATGTTGGTGACAGCAATCCTGTGTACCGCTTGCATGGTGATAAATTCGCGGTACTGCTTTCGACAGATGACGAAGCGGAAGCGCAAGTTACAGCAGAATTGCTGCGTGCCGACGTACAAAGTTGGGGCTTCCAATGGAAAGGCGAAAAGCGTGAAGTCAGTATTACCGCCAGCCTATTGCGAATAGATAAAGACAGTGGCCGTGCTGTCGACATACTGCGTTTAGCAGTCGAACTCTGCCAGCAGGCACAAAACGAAGGCCGTGGCCGCATCGTCACCAGCCAAGCACAAGCCGCCCAGAATGAGCGCCGTGATGATCGTGGGTGGTTAACCACAATAAAGCAGGGGCTGTCACATGATCGCTTCCATTTATCAACTCAACAGGTCAATGCGCTACAGCGTAATGCCGAAGACGGGCAAATCTTCGATACCTTGATGTTACTGGAAGACGAGGAAGGCTTCTGGACCGGATCCGACGTGTTCATGCCGGTTGCAGAAAGACACGACATGGCCCAGCAGTTAGACCGCTGGATGATTGATCAAGTGTTCAAACGACTCAAAGAGGACAGTACGCTGGCCAGCGAAATGGACTTCTGCATGATTTCTTTGTCGGTGAGCAGTATGCAGGCCCCGAGCTTCCTCGATTTCATGTTCGAGAATTTCAAAGACAGTGGAATTTCGCCGGAAAAAATCTGCCTGGATTTGAACGAAAAACATGTGCATTCACGCATTTCAGCAGCCCGCGAGTTTTGTCAAACCATGTCACGCGCAGGTTGCCGTTTGAGCTTGTCCGGCGTATCGACACGCCCATCCAGCTACAAGCTGATTAAAGATCTGCCCATTCAAATTGTGCGTTTCGATCCTTTGCTCACCAAATTTGCCGACAGCGACCCTGTGGACAGATTGGCGACCGAATCACTACACCGCATTGTGCATACCTTGGGTCGCCAAAGCATGGCGACCCAAATCAATTCACCGGAATTGCTCCGTATCATGCAGGGCATCGGTATTCACTACGCTCAAGGCGATGCCGTAGCTCGCCCCAGCCCTATCCTGTTTCACGCTCAAAGCTAAAAACTTAAGAGATAGGATTGTCTAGATTCTTCAATGCGGCGATGCGTTCATCCAGCGGCGGATGAGTAGAAAACATACGTTTGAATCCGCCACCAAAGTTAGGCGCTACGCCAAAGGCACTGAGCTGTTCAGGCAGTTCGCCGCCTTGCACGGGCTGACGATTCTTTAAACGCTCAAGCGCGGCAATCATTTTTCTGCGCCCCGCCAAATGGGCGCCACCGGCATCAGCATGAAACTCACGGTAGCGTGAGAACCAAGCCACTACGGCGCTGGCTAAAATACCAAATACGATCTGCAAGACCAGTACACTGATGAAATAGCCTGGGCCACCTGCGCGCTCACTTTTGAACACGACTTTATCGATGGCGTAACCCACCACGCGAGCCAAGAACATGACAAAAGTGTTCACCACACCCTGCACCAAGGTCAATGTCACCATATCGCCGTTGGCCACATGGCTAATTTCATGACCAAGCACGGCTTCGATCTCGTCCTGAGTCATGCCTTGCAGCAACCCTGTGCTCACTGCGACCAGAGCATTGTTCTTATTCATGCCCGTCGCGAAGGCATTCACGTCTGCTGAATTGTAAATAGCCACTTCCGGCATGCCGATGTTGGCCTGCCTTGCCTGGCGCTGCACTGTAGACAGCAGCCAAGCCTCCGCAGAGGTGCTTGGCTTATCAATAATTTGCGCTTTGGTGCTCCATTTGGCCATGGGTTTGGATATCGCCAAAGATATAAACGACCCGCCCATACCAAAGATGGCGCAAAAAATCAGCATGGCCGGCATGTTGAGCCCGTTCTGAGTGAGGAATCGATCCACCCCAAACAAATTCGCCACGATGCTAAGCACCACAAGAACGGCAATGTTCGTTGCCGTAAACAACAAAACTCTCTTCATAATTCCTTACTCACTGTTGCGGCCTGCGCCACATAAATTATTGTTGACGCTGTAATAGGGGCAGAAACTGAGAGTTCAACTACTGTTGTTATTGATCTGGCACCTCTATGGCATCATCAGGCGCAGCGAGTTCCTGCTGATTGTCGCCAACCACACAGAGCTCATCAACACGTTGTAAGCCTCGTGGTAACGCTTGTCCACGACTGGCACGTTTACCGCTAAAGCGCTCTACATCATCTGATTTCAAGGTGAAGCTGCGCTTGCCTGCATCCAAACGCAATTGCTGCCCTGGTGCCAACAAGCACCAGTGGGTCATTGTTTCTCCAGCCTTTAAGCCTATGAGTTTGTTGCCCTTCCCTCTAGGTAGTTGCGGAAGTTCAGACAAATCTTGTATCAATAAGCGACCGGCGCTGCTGATGATCGCCAAGCGCATGCCTTCGGCGCCAATAGCGATACGCAATGGCGACATAACTTCAGCGCCCTTGGGCAAGCTCAGACACGCTTTCCCCGCACGGTTACGAGTCTGCAAGTCACCTTGCTTGACCACGAATCCATAACCAGCGTCGCTAGCCAACACATAGGTTTGCTCAGGCACGCCGAATGTTAGCCCAACAAAATGAGCGCCATCGCTGGGGTTCAATTGACCAGTTAAAGGCTCACCTAGGCTACGCGCCGATGGCAAACCATTGGAACTGATGCTGTAAGCGCGCCCACTCGAATCCAGAATGGAGAGCGGTTGGCCGCTACGACCACTGGCTGCGGCAAGGAATTCATCACCCGCTTTGTAATTGAGTGTTTCAGGATCGACCTGGTGTCCCTTACCTGCACGTATCCAACCCGCTTTTGACAATACCACCGTAATTGGCTCGCTAGGGATCATCTGAGTTTCATCAATGGCAAGCGCTTGTTGGCGCTCCACCATCGGTGTGCGGCGCGCATCACCGTAAGTCTCGGCGTCTTGCTTGATTTCGCTGGCGATGAGCTTCTTCAGCTTGGCTTTCGAGCCCAACAAAGCGGTTAGGCGCTCACGCTCTTTCGCCAACTCATCCTGCTCACCGCGAATCTTCATTTCCTCTAAGCGCATCAAGTGACGCAATTTGAGGTTGAGAACGGCCTCTGCCTGGATATCGCTCAGCGTGAAACGCGACATCAACACGGGCTTAGGCTCATCCTCGGTACGAATGATCCTGATCACTTCGTCGATGTTGAGGAATGCAACTAACAAAGCGTCCAATATGTGCAAACGATCTTGCACCGCAGACAAGCGGTTCTCTAGTCTGCGCCGTACAGTTTGAGTGCGGTACTGCAGCCATTCACACAACAAACTACGCAAACCACGCACACCGGGTCGACCATCCAGACCAATGACGTTGATATTGATGCGGTAGGAGCGCTCCAGATCGGTGGTGGCAAACAAATGGCTCATCAAAGCCTGTGCATCAACCCGTCGTGAACGTGGAGATATCACGATACGGGTGGGGTTTTCGTGGTCCGATTCATCCCGCAAATCTTCCACCAGCGGCAGTTTTTTGCTGCGCATTTGGTTGGCTATTTGCTCCAAAATCTTTGAACCACTGGCCTGATGTGGCAATGCGATAACGACCAGGTCGCCGTTTTCTTCTTGCTCCCAAGCCGCGCGCAATCGCACTTGCCCGTTACCACTGGCATACATTTTCTGTATATCTGCAGCCGGCGTAATGAGCTCGGCAGCGGTAGGGTAATCGGGACCCGGCACCAAGGTGTACAAGTCCTCGTCAGGTAAATCTGGATTGTCTAACAGAGCAATACACGCTGCAGCAACTTCCCGCAGATTATGCGGAGGCACATCAGTTGCCATACCTACGGCAATGCCGGTGGTGCCGTTCAGCAGTAAATTCGGCAAGCGTGCTGGCAGCGTGATCGGCTCCTTCATCGTGCCGTCAAAATTCGGCTGCCACTCCACCGTACCCTGCCCCAGCTCGGCCAGCAGCACATCAGCGTAAGCCGCCAATTTTGCTTCGGTGTAGCGCATCGCGGCAAAGGACTTGGGATCGTCCGGTGCGCCCCAGTTACCCTGCCCTTGAATCAGCGGATAGCGGTAGCTGAATTCCTGCGCCATCAACACCATGGCTTCGTAACATGCCGAATCACCATGCGGGTGGTATTTACCCAGCACATCACCGACCGTACGCGCCGACTTCTTCGGTTTAGCGTTAGAGGTGAGATTCAACTCCGACATCGCATACACAATGCGGCGCTGCACGGGTTTAAGGCCATCTCCAAGATGCGGCAACGCGCGATCCAAGATGACGTACATGGAGTAATCCAGGTAAGCCTTCTCGGCAAACTGGCTTAAGGGTAGACGCTCTGGCGTCTCAATATCGGTTGAATCAACCATGATTATTCCTGCGATTTTGGCGGCGCTTAAACTTCAGCGCGATCACCTTTAGATTCCAGCCAAGCTTTACGATCTGGCGAACGTTTTTTCGAAAGCAACATGTCGAGCATGCTGTTGGCACCGACTTCGTCAATCAAGTCCAAACGCACTAAGCGACGAGTATCGGGCGTCATCGTGGTTTCTCTCAGCTGCAATGGATTCATCTCACCCAAACCTTTGAAGCGAGTGACACTAATTTTGCCCTTCAGTTTTTCCGCTTGTATGCGATCCAACACGCCTAAGCGTTCCGCTTCGTCCAAGGCGTAAAACACACGCTTGCCTACATCAATGCGATACAAGGGCGGCATAGCGACATAAATATGCCCTTGCTTCACCAAGGGACGGAAGTGCTGCATAAATAATGCGCACAGCAATGTCGCAATATGCAGTCCATCTGAATCCGCATCGGCCAAAATACAAATTTTGCCGTAACGCAAACCGGTGGTGTCCGTGGCGCCGAGCTCAACCCCCAGTGCCACCGAAATGTCATGGATTTCCTGTGAGGCCATAGCGGTATCGCTATCGACCTCCCAAGTATTCAGGATTTTTCCACGCAGGGGCAAGATAGCTTGGAAGTTACGGTCGCGCGCTTGTTTCGCACTGCCACCTGCGGAATCCCCTTCCACCAGAAACAATTCGCCTTGTGCTGGGTCATCGCTAACACAATCGGCCAACTTGCCAGGTAGAGCTGGCCCACTGACGATGCGCTTGCGAGTAACTTTCTTCGCCGCGCGCATACGTTTTTGCGCACAGCTAATCACCCACTGAGCGAGGATGTCGCCTGTCTCTGGATGACGATGTAACCACATGCTGGTGGAATCTTTCACTACACCAGAGACAAACGCAGCGCACTCGCGAGAACTTAAACGTTCTTTGGTTTGGCCCGCAAACTGAGGCTCTTCCAGCTTGACCGACAACACATAACTCACCCCGCTCCAGACATCTTCTGGGGCCAAACGAACACCGCGCGGAAGCAAGTTGCGGGTTTCCGCAAAATCGCGCAAAGCCTCAGTAAGTCCTGTTCTAAGACCATTGACATGTGTACCGCCCTGCGCGGTCGGCACCAAATTGACATAGCTCTCGCTGGGACCTTCGCCGCCATTGGGCAACCAAACGACCGCCCAACTAGCTTCTTCGTGCTCACCCGAAAATTCGCCATGCAAGGGGTCCGTCGGTAATGGTTCTAAGCCGTCCAGAGCCTCATTCAGATAGGCCGTGACTCCGCCTTCATACAGCCAAGTTTCCGCTTCGCCAGTGGCGTCGTCGCGCAAAGTGACTTCTAAGCCAGCACACAACACCGCTTTGGCGCGTAAAGCGTGGCGCAACTTGGCCAAGGAAATCTTTGGCGTATCGAAGTAACTGGCATCCGGCCAAAAGCGCAAGCGCGTGCCTCGGCGCTGTTTACCTACGCTACCAAGGACCTCCAACTCGCGAACCTTTTCGCCATGAGCAAAGCCTATGCCGTATTCCTGACCGCCACGCCAAACGGTAACGTCTAAACGTTCCGATAGCGCGTTCACGACAGAAACCCCGACTCCATGCAAACCACCGGAGTAGCGGTAATTATCCTTGTTGAACTTACCACCGGCATGCAAGCGGCAGAGTATCAACTCAATTCCTGGCACGCCCTCTTCGGGGTGGATATCGACCGGCATGCCACGGCCGTCATCTTCCACTTCTAAAGAGCCATCGGCGTAATGGGTCACCCGAATACGCTTGGCATGTCCTTGTAATGCTTCATCAACGCTATTGTCGATAACCTCCTGGGCCATATGGTTCGGCCTTGAGGTATCAGTAAACATGCCTGGGCGGCGTTTAACCGGGTCCAGGCCGCTTAGTAGCTCGATCGAAGAAGCGTCGTAGACTTCACTCATGAATGTGCAATTCCTTGGCAGAGCTGCCGACTAACAGATAAGGGCCCAAAACGTAGGCCTCAAGGCGCGGGACTATAACAGCAGCTAGCTGCTCATCGGAACCAAATTGCGGCAGATACACTGCACTTTGGTAACGCAAACCTGAACTGCACGTTAAACTTGCGCACCCACGATTAACGAAAGCCGCGATGCCCGCAAAAAACGACAAACTCGACCAGTTTGAGAACAAGCTCAGCGAACTTGAAACGCTAGTGCGAGAACTCGAAAGTGGTGATGCGCCCTTAGAACTGGCCGTGTCCCACTTTGAACGCGGCATGGCCTTGTCAAAAAGCTGTGAAAAGTTGCTACAGCAAGCGGAAATGAAGGTTCAGAAGTTATTAAAGAGCAGCGCCGCCACTGACTCCGATCAAGCAACTGAAGACAGCGCATGAGTGAGTTCGAAAATTGGCTGCGTATCTGCAACGAACAATTAGACCAAGCCATCGCGCGACGGCTGCCACCCGCCCGCCAGTTTCCACAGCGTCTGCATGAGGCTATGCACTATGCAGCCACTAACGGCGGGAAAAACTTCCGGCCGTTGCTAATCTATGCCACCGCAGAAGCGCTTGGGCTGCCTCACAGCCGCATGCACGGTTTAGCCGCGTCTGTTGAAATGATCCACGCGTATTCTTTGGTTCATGACGACCTTCCAGCCATGGATGACGATGATTTGCGTCGGGGAAAACCCACTTGCCATAGAGCCTATGATGAGGCCACCGCCATCCTCGCTGGTGATGCTTTACAAGCCTTGGCTTTCCGCATTTTGGCGGATGACCCTGAACTGACAGACGACCCAGCAGTCCGCATAAAAATTATCCGCCACATCGCCGAGGCCATTGGTTCGCGCGGCATGGCCGGAGGGCAAGCCATAGATTTGGAATCTGAAGGCACAGAACTCAATGCTGCAGAACTGGAAGCCATGCATGTGCACAAAACTGGGGCATTAATTCGCGCCTCCGTAGTCACTGCTTCCTATTGCTCTGGCACTCTCGACAAGCAGCAGCTTGAGGCACTAGACCATTACGCTAAATGTGTTGGATTGGCTTTTCAAATTCATGATGACGTGCTGGATGAAACCAGCACCACCAGCGAAATGGGGAAAATGGCTGGGGCTGATCGCGCACGAGATAAAAACACGTACCCGCACCTCTTTGGTCTGCAGGAATCGCGGGAAATGGCGCGCAGCCTAATCGATGATGCCTGCAAAAGCCTGCACGGCTTTGGTGCAAAAGCCGATAAACTCCAGCAATTAGCGGAATTTGTAATCAACCGTCGCGGTTGATTTGCCGCGGCGCACCACATCGGGGGATAATTGGGCCTCAGACAAGGATCTTTATGTCGCCTAGTAAAACTAAAACTGACAGCACCTACGCTCTGCTTGGCCATGTCGACAAACCTGCCGATCTGCGTACCTTGCAGCCGGAACAGCTACCGCAATTGGCCTCAGAGGTACGTCGCAGTCTGATTGAGACACTAGGTCGCGTGGGTGGCCATTTCGGCGCAAATCTGGGCGCAGTCGAGCTGGCCATTGCATTGCACTATGCCTACGACACCCCGAATGATCGATTAATTTGGGATGTTGGCCATCAAGCCTATCCACATAAAATTTTGACTGGCCGCCGGCGCGAGCTGGACACCATACGCAAGCTTGGCGGCTTAGCCCCCTTCCCATGCCGAGATGAAAGCGAATACGACGCATTTGGTGTAGGGCATTCCAGCACGTCAATTAGTGCAGCTGCCGGCATGGCTGCCGCCAAACGCGTCACCGGTCAACAACGCGAAGTCGTTGCCGTCATCGGCGATGGTGGCATGACGGCAGGCATGGCCTTTGAAGCCATGAACCACCTGGGTAGTGCGGGCCTCGATGTTTTAGTGGTTTACAACGACAACGATATGTCGATATCGGAAAATGTTGGCGGCCTGCGCGACCACTCTGCACGCTTAGTACAGAAATTAGAACAAGCCAGCGCAACAGAATCCTTGCGCAATTCAGCCTTTGAACGGCGTGAGCCATCGCGTGCAGCGTCACAGGAACGTGAAGCCGGCGCACTGTTCGAGACACTGGGCATGCATTACTTTGGCCCAGTCGACGGCCATGACATGGATGCTTTACTGGCCGCTTTTGAAGAAGCTAAAAGGGTCCCAGGCCCTAAATTACTGCATGTACTGACCGTCAAAGGCCATGGCTTTGCACCGGCAGAAGCAGCCCCCATCAAGTATCACGCTGTTCCAGGCTTTGACCCTGTCACTGGCGCTACACCACCCAAAAAACCACACGCAAAACCAACCTATACCGACATTTTTTCAGATTGGATTTGCCAAATGGCGGAATTGCACCCCGCTTTGGTTGCGGTGACACCTGCCATGCGCGAAGGCAGCGGATTGGTCGAATTTGAACGCCGCTACCCCGAGCGCTACTTTGATGTCGCGATTGCCGAGCAACATGCGGTGACCTTCGGCGCGGGATTGGCCGCTGATGGCGCAAAACCTGTCGTCGCGATTTATTCCAGCTTTTTGCAACGTGCTTACGATCAACTTATTCACGATGTTGCGCTACAGAATCTGCCGGTTATGTTCGCGATCGATCGCGGCGGTTTGGTTGGTGGTGATGGTGCAACCCATCATGGCGCCTATGATTTAAGTTACCTGCGCTGCATCCCGAACATGGCGATTATGGCGCCCTCAGACGAGGAAGAATGCCAACGCCTGCTCACGACCGGCCTGCTGCACAATGGCCCAACGGCGGTGCGCTACCCGCGCGGCACTGGCCCAGGCGTAGAGCTCTCAGACGAAGCCAAACCCATTCCTATTGGTAAGGCTCGCATGGTGCGCCAGGGTAAGGGTCGTCGCCAGCCGCGCGTCGCCATACTCAGCTTTGGCCCCATGCTCGCGCATGCACTTGAAGCCGGTGAAATCTTGGATGCCGATGTCGTTGACATGCGTTTTATAAGACCACTGGATGAACGCACGATTCTCGACATGGCCAATCAGAATGATCTGATTGTCACTCTGGAAGACAACGCCCTCGCTGGCGGGGCTGGCAGCGCAGTGAACGAAGTGCTTTTGGCCCAGCACGACCAAGTTCGAGTGCTCAATCTGGGCTTGCCGGATCAATTTATTGAACACGGCGAACGCGATGAACTGCTGCAACAATGTGGCCTGGATACCAGCGGTATACTCAGTTCGATCCGCAAACGCCTGCGTGCGCGCGACCTTGACAATGCTTTGAACGATGAACGGGACGACGAGCGAGGTCCACTCAGCCTGCATCGCGGACCACGTCGCAACTAAAGACAAAAGGGCTTGAACTAATACTCCGCGCCCCCATCCTATGCCTTAAGATTACTGAACAAATTGTTCAACATTTGAATTAATGAAAATGGAGACCCGTATGGATCCGTATCGCTCATCAGCAACAACCGCCTCGCCGATTGTTCAGCCCAATGTCAGTGCTTTGTCCACCAACAAAGTCCTGCGCAACACCTATTTGCTGCTATCAGCCACATTGTTGTTCAGCGCAGCCATGGCTGGGGTCTCGATGGCCATCAACCTGCCCTACGGCGCCAGCTTGGTTTGTAGTCTGGTTGCAATCGGCATGTTGTGGTTTGTGATCCCACGCACGGCCAACTCTTCCAAAGGCATTTTCGCTGTCTTTGCAGTCACCGGTTTACTGGGTCTGGGCTTAGGTCCGGTTATCAACGCCTACCTCAATGGCTTCGCCAATGGCCCACAATTGGTCATGATGGCCTTTGGCCTAACCGGCACCACCTTCGTAGGCCTGTCGGCCTATGCGGTGAAATCCGGCAAAGACTTTAGCTTTATGCGCGGCTTCTTGGTCGGCGGCATCTTAATTGCGTTCGCCTTGGCGATCGTTTCACTGGTTGCCAGCCTAATGGGCTACCCCCTACAACCACTGGCGTTGGCTGTATCAGCCATGTTCACCGTGTTGATGTGCGGCATGATTTTGTACGAAACCGGCGACATCATTAACGGAGGTCAAACCAATTACATTTTGGCGACCATCAGCCTGTATGTTGCCATCTACAATTTGTTCACCAGCCTGCTACACCTGCTGGGTTTTGCTGCTGGCGACGATTGAACCTAGCTTTGTATTTAAAAAGGGGCCTTCACGGCCCCTTTTTTGTATCCGCCATCAACCAATCACACTGACTACGCAAACGCACCACCTGTCCTACGATGAGTAAACCAGGACCGTTTTCTACACTTCCGGCTAACAAGCTCGGTAACCGAGCCAAATCAGACACCAAGACCGTTTGATCCGGCCGCGTTCCATTGAACACTAAAGCCGCAGGCCAATCATCCGGCAATCCCGCTTGTCGCAATGCCCCGCAAATCTGATCACAGGCCCCTACGCCCATGTACACAACCACAGTTTGCCGCCTATCGGCCAAGCGCGACCAATCCAAATCTAACTGACCATCGGCTTGTGGATGCCCCGTTACAAAGGTGCAAGATTGCGCGTAATCACGATGGGTCAGTGGAATACCGGCATACGCTGCGCAGCCCAAAGCGGAGGTAATCCCTGGAACCACTTGAAAAGCCACTCCGGCCTGGGTCAGCTCCTCAATTTCCTCCCCACCGCGCCCAAACATGAACGGGTCGCCGCCCTTAAGACGCAAGACGCGCTGCCCTTGTTTGGCTAAACGCACCAGCAAGGCATTGATGTCTTCCTGAGGCAAAGTGTGATTGCGGCGTCGCTTGCCGACATCTATTCGCTCCGCATCGCGTCGCACGAGCTCCATAATGGCATCTGGAATTAGACGGTCATACAAAACCACGTCGGCCAACTGCATCAAACGATGGGCTCGCAAGGTGAGCAAATCCGGATCACCTGGCCCAACGCCGACCAAAAATACTTCGCCCTGCGGCATAGCGTCGTCACCCGCGCGGGCCAAGCGCGAGTTCAACAACTCTTCGGCTTTCTCAACATTGCCGCTCACCGCACTTTGTGCGGCTGGTCCATCGAACACGCTTTCCCAAAAGCGTAAACGTCTGGCCGGCTCGGGGATAACATCCATGACTTGCGCACGGATTCTTCCGCTTAAGCTGGCCAACTTGCCATAACCAGCGGGCAGTAATTTTTCTATTTGGTCTCGTAAGCGCCGCGCCAGCACCGGCGCTGTGCCGCCACTGGATAAGGCCACGACCACCGGTGAGCGATCCACAATTGCCCCCATAATTACGCTGGAAGAATGGGCGTCATCTACCACATTAACGGGCACATTCCGGCTTTGCGCCAGACTCGCCACTTGCCGATTCAATGCGGCATCATCGCTGGCAGCGATCACCAGCGCCGGCTCACCGAAGTGCTCCACTTGAAAACCGCTCTGCATCCAACTCACCTGTGCCTCTGCCAACAGCGCTTGAGTTTCCTCGGCTAGATCTGGCGAAAGCAGACGAATGCGCGCATTGGATTTCAATAGTAGGCGTGCTTTGCGCGCGGCAACGGCGCCACCACCAACGATGAGGACTTCGCGACCCGATAAGCGAACGAAAAGAGGGAAAAATTCCAAGCGTCTATCTTGCAGTAACAATTCAATGCGCATTATTGCAGTTCAGCGTCAGTAGCGCGGCTCAGGCCTAGCATTTGTGCTGCACCGGCCATGCATTTTTCACTGACATCTTATTCCTTTGCAGCATAAGGCAGTAAAATGGGCTTCCTCTCGCACCGGGCTTGTTATGAAACTTCGCCAGTTGGTTTATGTCCGTGAAGTTGCACGCTGCAACTTGAACATCACCACGGCTGCCGAAAGATTATTCACTTCCCAGCCGGGTATATCTAAGCAAATCAAACAGCTAGAAGATGAACTTGGGGTAGACATTTTCGCGCGCAATGGCAAACATTTGGCGGCGATCACGCCCGCAGGCCAGCGCATTTTGGCTTACGCGGAACGCGTGCTCAGTGATGCGGAAAACATTCAACGGGTTGCGCAGGAATACCGCGCCGCCGATCGTGGCCATCTCAGTATCGCCACGACGCATACCCAAGCGCGATACGCCTTACCCAAAATTGTCAAAGGCTTTAAGCAGCAATACCCCGATGTCACCCTGCACCTACATCAAGGCTCTCCGCCGCAAATTGCCAAACTGGCTGCCAACGGTGAAGCTGATTTTGCTATTGCAACAGAAGCCATGGAACATTTCGACGAGTTGGTGATGCTGCCTTGCTATCACTGGAATCGATGCATATTGGTACCACCGCATCATCCACTGACCCACGATGATGCCCCTGCCGCACTGGCGCAATTGGCGAAGTACCCCATCATTACCTATACCTTTGGATTTACCGGTCGCTCAAAGCTGGATCAGGCCTTTTCCGCTCGCGGCCTAAAGCCCAATGTGGTGCTCACCGCGGTCGATGCCGATGTGATAAAAACTTATGTGCGCTTGGGTCTGGGCATCGGCATCGTGGCCAATATGGCCTATGACGAGGAATTGGACAAAGATCTGGTGCGTATCGATGCCTCGCATTTGTTCAGCCATAGCACCACCCACATTGGCTTCCGCCGCGGGCTATTCTTGCGCGCGTATATGTACGATTTCATCCATGCGTTTGCTCCTCACTTGCACGAAGACTGTGTTAGAGAAATCGCAGACATCGCAGATCCCCAGCTACGAAGAGATCGCTGCACCACCCTGCTGGAAGCTTTACCACAACTATAAATGCGGCCTTGGAATTGCTTAGGTCAACGGCAACTCAACACGCGTTGCTGGTTTTACAAACACTTTTGCCGAAAAAGTTATATGAATACAGTTAATTTCACCTTTATGGCATAAGCCTGCACTGCTATCCTT
>JBPOFU010000082.1:0-13417 GCA_051252075.1 Oceanococcus sp.
CACTGACATGGCCAAGATCTTTTGTGCGCTTGTGTACGTCTTGCATGAAACGATGAAAATGCAGACGTCGCTTTTCCGGTAGATCCAAGGTTTCGTAAAAGCAATCCATTAACCAGGTTTTGCCGCGTCCGACACCGCCCCAGAGATACACACCTCGGACTTGTGGCCAGGCAGTGGTGCGACGTAAGCGTTGCAGGAAACTCGATTTAGGCGGCGTTAAACGCAATTCCTGGTAGATATCTTCCAGTACCGCGACCGCACGCGCTTGTGCTGCATCCGCGATAAAGCCTTCGCGCTGCAAATCAAATTGGTAGCGCTGTGCCGGAGTGGGTTTATTCATGCGCGGTATCGACGTCGTCTGCTGAAGTACAAACTCATGAGTAACCACAATGCCAAGCTGCCTGAGCCGCCGCCGCTAGCCGCTGGTGTGGGGTTGGGGGCTGTGCCAGCGATGTTGATACGAATGCTACGGTCTTCGCCGCCGTTGTCACCTGCAACGCCTTGTTCATCTTCCAGATTGCTCCAGGCACCGTTGCTCCAAGTCACCACGGTGGCTGGGTTGGCATCTAAGGCGGCGCCAGCCATATCTCGCGCAGCCACATGAATTTGGCTAGCGCCCGCGAGTTCAGACGGTAAATTGAATTCGAGTTCGTAGCTGTCAGCGTGGTACTGCGTGTCCAGCCAGCGACCATTACTGCTATCCAGCGTTGCTGTTTGATTACCAGAAACGAAGCTGATTTGCGGCAGGCTAGGTGCTGCTTGCCCCGCATAGGCAACGACTTGTCCTTGCTCGTTACGCCAACGCATGGGTTTGCTGAACTGCACCTGCAGGCGATAGCGCTGTCCAGGCTGCAAGTCAGCGTTCTGCTGAGTGGATAACTGTCGGCTGGTCTCGCCCTGCCAGTTGGCATCGAAGACTAAAACGTTTTCTGGGTGTTGATGCAGCTTTAGGTTTTGCATTATCGCCGCGCCAGCTTGCTGGTAATACGCCAGTCTGGCCATGTTGTAGATTTCGTCTCGCATACGCGGCACTTCGGCTTCAGGCAAGATGAAGCCGGAATGCGATACCCCTGCGTTGCCGCCATATTCTGCGGTTTGACTCGTTCCTGGTTCGATTTCCAGCGTATAGGACGGCACCTGACGTTGATACGCAAAGAATTCGTCGGTGGCACCTATGCCTAGCCCGGTATTTTCTTGAACTTGGGAGTAGCTCTTAGTCGGAGCTAGGCGAATGTTATTGACTAGATTGCGTGTAATGTTGAATAGACGTTCATTCCCTGTGCGGTTGTAGAAGAACACGCGACCAAAGGAATGGGTGTCGATGAACAAGCGTAAATTGTCGCTGGGTAACCAGTTGCTCGCGGTGATCAAAGCGGCTATTTCTGGTTCTGAGGACTTTGCGGGACCGTGGTACACAATGGAACTGGCATTGCCGCTGCTACGATTAGAACTGGCCCAAAAATCTCCGATATTGCGATTGAGATCAACACCCAGCAGATTGTTTTCGATGGTGCTCATTAGCTCATCGCTGTCGCGTAGGTTTTTACGCCGCATACGCCCTTCGCGCGGTGTGAGATCTTTGGCTGCCGCAGTTGCAGGGTTTAGGTTTTCGTCAGGATCTTCGCCTATGCGGGTTGTGTCTGGATAGGATTGTGTGTTCAAAAAACCGTCGGGATTGAGCACCGGGATGAGTATGATGGATGTTGTATCTCTAAGATAACTTTCTATGCCGCTGTCATCCGCTGCGGCCAAAAGCTGCTCCGCAATGCCGGTGACCGCCTCTGGGCTCGCCCATTCACGTGCGTGTATGCCACCGGATTGCAACATGACGGCTTGCTCATTCGCGCCAAAGCGGAAAGCGTAGATCGACCGTTGCTGAGTGCTGCTGCCTATCTGCATGCGCGTGAAATCACTGCGCTGCAGCGCTTGCAAACTCAAACTACTGATGAGGCTGTCATAACTGCGAAACCCCGCTAGTGGGCTATTGCTGGTAACCACCTGTGGCACGGCAAAACCCAAAGCGATTCGATCTGAACCGCTTTGGTTTTCGGTGTAGTGGGCTTCACGAGCTGAACTGACTTGGCTAGCGCACAGCAATGTCGTTAGTAACAGGCCGTGTTTTAACGTAGCCATAGCCCGAGCTCCTGTCTGAGTTGGGGAATGGCCGCGGGGGATTGCACGTAGCTTGCTAGCACTTGTAGCGCATCAGGCGTTTGCAACTGCCACAGTCCCCAAGCGGCGAGTGTGGCGGTGTCACTATTCGCACTGTTGTATAAAGCACTTTGCAGCTGCTCCAGTAAATTGGCAGGACCTAAGAGCACAACGGTATCCAACAATTCTTGTGACCACGTCTGCTGTGGCCAGTTTTGTAAAAAGACTTGTAGATGCTTGGGATGTTGTTGCAACCAAGCCGTATTGAGCGATGCGACTGCGCCTCGGTAGGATGGATTGCTTCTCATGCCGTCCAGCAGGGCTTGGCTTTGTTCGGGTGTGGTCGTTGGCGCTAGAAAGTGCTTGCGTAGATGATCCAAAGCTGCCCGGCTTAGCCCGCGATGAGCAAGTTCCATCGCATCCGCGTGTTTGTTTTGCTTTGTAGCTAAAGCCAGCAACACCATTTCGGGCAGGACCGCGCTGGCAACGCTGCCGCGAAATTCATCGAGTTGCTGTGTCGATGCTTGCGCTATCCAGCGTATGCGTGCGCGCCGTTCGACCTTGCTAGCAGGTGCTTTGCTTAGCCGTGCTGGGGTAATTTGCATGGTTTGGAAAGCGCGTTGTTCTTGCCAGCGTCGCAGCAAGGCATCTGCTCTTGCAGCCAGCGCGTAGCGCGGCAAATCTAGGGCAGGGTGTTCGGGGTGGGCTTGGAGCGTTCGCTCTTCATATTGAGACAGCTGCTCCAGCCAGCGCTTGGCGGTTTCGCTCTCTGCTTCAGACTCAAGTTGTCCAAGTTGTTGAGATAGCTCAGCATCTGGGGTATCTAAACTTAATTCCGCAGCGCCGAGCAAAATTGGGCATCCAAGTAGCAAGATGAATAATGTTCTTAGTCTCAATTCAGTCATACTTTCACTATGCAGAATGCTCAGTTTAACGCCTCAGCCGCAGACATCGATTTGATTGATGATTTTTGCGAGGCCTTGTGGCTACAAGATGGTTTGGCGGACAGCAGCTTGCAAGCGTATCGGCGTGATTTAAAACGGGTGGCCAGCCTATTGAACCGCCAAGCGAGTAACTTGCTCAGCGCCGACGAGATTGCCTTGGCCAGTGTGATGGCAGGCAGTGATGGCCTGGCTGCGCGCAGCTTGGCGCGTTTGCATTCCAGCCTAAAACGCTTCTTTCGCTGGGCTGTGCAGCAACAGCTACGCGAGGATGACCCCAGTCGATTTTTGTCACGTCCGCGCATAGGGCGACCGTTGCCAAAAATCATGTCTGAAGGCGAGGTCGAGGGGTTATTGCAGGCGCCAGCGATTGATACGGCACGTGGCTTGCGCGATCGCACCATGTTGGAATTAATGTACGCAGCGGGCTTGCGCGTGAGTGAACTGGTGAATCTGCAGATGGCCGGTGTGAGCCAAGAGTCGGCGGTACTGCGCATACTTGGTAAAGGCGCCAAAGAACGCTTGGTGCCGGTAGGTGAAGAGGCCTTGCACTGGTTACAGCGCTATCTGCGCAGCGCGCGCCCAGAGTTACTGGACGGCGTGGTTTCTGACGTACTGTTTCCGGCGCGAGCAGGTAAGGCAATGACGCGCCAGAACTTCTGGCATATCATTAAGCGCTATGCCTTGGTGGCGGGTATCGATAGCGGCATTTCTCCGCATACTTTGCGCCATGCATTTGCTACTCATTTATTGAATCACGGCGCGGATTTGCGTGTGGTTCAAATGCTGCTTGGTCATGGCGATTTATCGACAACACAAATTTACACCCATGTTGCCACGGCGCGTTTGCAGCAATTGCATGCTCAGCACCATCCTAGGGCTTAATGAATTTTTCTGTTGAGCTGTGGTCTCAGCAAAATCCCAATCCGGAGTTATCATGAAAAAGTTTTTAGTCGGCCTGCTGGTGGCCAGTTCTCTTGGCAGTGCTTTTGCTGCTGACGATCAGGCTGCGCAGATCAAGGCGCTGCGGGATACCTTGAGCAACTCCTTTCCAAATTTGAAGGCCAAGGACATTGCCGCGACGCCGGTCGACGGGATTTATCAAGTGAGCCGCGGCGCGTCCTTTGGCTATGCCACTGCCGACGGCCAATATTTCTTTGACGGCGATTTGATTGATTTGGCCAAAGCAGAGTCATTAACTGAAATCAGCCGTAAATCTTTGCGTTTGGCCGCTTTGAACGAAATTGGCGAAGATAAAATGATTATTTATCCCGCCAAAAATGAAAAACATGTGATGACTGTTTTTACTGATATAGATTGTGGTTATTGCCGCAAGCTGCATCGTGAAATGGCGGATTACAATAAGGAGGGCATTACCGTCCGCTATATGTTCTTTCCGCGCAGTGGTCCAAACACACCTTCATTTAAAAAGGCTGAAAATGTCTGGTGCGCAAACAATCAAAATGCTGCAATGGATGCTGCAAAAAGTGGCAAAGAGGTCGATAACAAAGTTTGCTCCAGCCCCGTGATGGAGCAGTTTCGAACAGGCCAGAGTTTAGGTGTACGCGGTACGCCTGCATTGATTTTGGATGATGGCTCTATGCAGCCAGGTTATGTTCCTGCGGCACGTTTGGTGCAGCAATTTGCAAGTGCAAAATAGACAAACCGTATAGATAAAAAAGCTCCTGCTTTCAAGCAGGAGCTTTTTTTTGCCTGTGATTTGTCCAGGCTGATGCAAGCGTTATTGCTCAATGTTTACCGGCATGGTTTCGGCGGTCATGCTGGTAGCGGTCTCTGCTATGCCTGTTGTGGCCGCTTGCCCGTGGCTTATGGCTAGCGCGTTGAGAGTGGTGTTCTGCGTAGGGTTTATTGCGTGAATAGTTCGCGTGATGTTCACCGCGCTGCGGCCGATGATGCGAGGAATGTGCATTGTGATGTGGACGTACGCCCCAATGGTTGCTGCGTTGCGGGAAACTGCGATAGCAACTTGGTCCGTGGTTGTGAGTACGAACAATTTGGCGATGAGGCCTATGTAGCAGTTGCCCTAGGTCTAACGCCAAGTGAAGTGGGCCGTGCCCTAAGCCTAAAATCGCGTGGCTAGTGTCATGTGCCCAACTGGCAGGACTGGTCGCCATACCGAAAATTAAAGCTGCAATTGCAGAAAAATGCTGTCGTGTCATGAGTATTTCCTATTGGGTTTCATGAGTACAACGTGCTGGGGTGTTGATGGTTGACGATTTAAATCAATATTGCGCTAGCAAGCACGGCGCTAAGTAGACCGGGGCAAATGAGAGGGTAGAGGGTCTCTGTTTTTTGTGATGAAAGCACTATGCTATGCGCTTGTATGAATTTTTAGCGTTGCTGAATAAATGAAGTATAAAAATCCCGTATTTTTGCTGATTGCCGCCGCTGTATCTCTGCCGGTACAGGCGGCAGATTGTCAGCGTAAAGACATAGACCACTATCTGGATAGGGGCTTTACCCCGAAACAGGTGCTGGAGTTGTGCCGTGGTGGTGCAAGTGAGCAGTCACCAGCGCAAGTGGATACGCAAGCTCAGCAGCTTAATGATCTTCGTGAGCTTATCGATGCCAAGAACATGAGCCTGAGCCCTGATTCGTGGGATTACACACAGGAGATGTGTGTGGAATATGACCGGCCCAACTATGCACAGCAGCGCAAAAAGGCTTGCGGTATCGCGCATTACCGTATTTCGAGGAAAGGCTTAGTGGTCCAAGACACCCGTAAGAAATTGGCGTTTTGGGGAGCCAACGAAGTGGTTTTGCATGCCAGTGCGGTGCTGCGCGAGTTCGAATTGGGCCAAGCGGATTTGAGTGAGAGAAATCAACGCGAACTTGAACGTGAACTGCCTAGTGGCAATACGGTTGTTGTCCCGGTACGTGAGGGCGTTGCAGTTTCCGAAGCCAAGCGTCAAATACAAGCTTTGGCCGTGTCTGAATAATTTATAATTGGGCAAAAAAAAACGGCGCCGTAGCGCCGTTTTTCATATCTAAAAGTGTCTTAGATTTGGAAGCCGTAGCGTACGCCCAGGCTGATAACGTCAGTTTCTGAAGCAGCTGAGTTATCCAGGTCTGAGGACGAGTACAGGCCGTAGAAGGTGAAGTCTTTGATCAGTTCAACAAAAGCACCAACGGTGTAGCCTAGGCCTTCTGAAATGCCGTCATCAACTTGACCAACGGAAGCAGCAATCTTCAGATTTTCGTTGATAGCGAAATCGCCAGCAACAAACAGGTTGTTGACATCAAGGCCGTTACCGCGAGCATCAAGCATTTCATAAGAAACGCCAACGCTCCAAGCTTCGTTGCCATAGCTGGCAGTGGCTTGAATGGCTGTATCAAGGTCTGCGCCTGAGCCGGCCACAACGCCATCGGTATTGTCCGCGCCAATTGCGATGTATTGAACACCAACTTCCAGATCAGCCAGGCGGTAATCCAAACCTATGCCAAAGTCATGATCTTCGTCAGATTGCTCTTGCAGGTAAATGCCGGCGTTGATGGTCAAGCCGCCTACTTCAGGAGTGATGTAAGCAATGCTGTTGTTGGTCCAGCCGTTGGCCAAGTTGGACAGGCCATATGAGCCACCTTCGTTGGCAGCAACGCCTGCAAAGTTAACAGCAGATGTGTCATAGAACGGATCCAGACGCTGAGCGGCCAATTTGTAAGCGGAGTTGGTACGACCGAAGGTGAATGTACCTACGGATGTGTTAGCACCAACGAAAGCGTGGCGTGTTTGTGCCAAGCCTGAAGCGCTGTCGTCAACACTTAAGCCTAATTCGACGGCGTAGAAGAACTGGCCGTTTTCACCCTGAAAGCCCAGACGTGATGCGTTGTTGTCGCCGCTTTGTCCGTTTTGTGATGCGCCAGCGCCGTCGAAGCCATTGCTGCTGCTAACGGAATTGTATACACCGTCAACCTCATTCAGGCTGACATTGAACTGGCCGTAAATTTTGCCTTCTGCCTGAGCGGCAAGAGGTGCGGTAATTGCGGCGAGTACAAACGCGCCTGTCAGGTAATGTTTCATCGATGTCCTCATTAATTAAAAATTCGAATTCCCCAAAATAAGCTGCTGCGTCCAGCCAGCTTAAGCCGGAACATTGTAGTCACGACGATTAGAAATGGAAGCGTTACTGCCGTGTAAACGCAAAAATTGCTACGCTGAACGCCTAATTTGGAGGAATCCATGCGCGCGATTCGACTAGAAAAACACGGTGCGCCGGCTGTATTCGCGCTACGCGACGTGGACAAGCCGGAGCCGGAGCCAGGCGAAGTGCGTATTCGCGTGGCCGCCGCGGGCGTGAATTTTGCTGACGTTCTTGCGCGCCAAGGCCTGTATCCGGGCTGTCCGCCGTTGCCGTGTACATTGGGTTATGAAGTGGCCGGTGAGATCGACGCTTTAGGCGCTGGCGTTGATAAAGGCCTTCTTGGCCAGAAAGTTATGGCACTGACCGACTTTGGTGGTTATGCCGAATATAGCTGTGTGGCTGCCCCGTATGTTTGGGCAATTCCAGACGGCATGGACATGATTCAGGCAGCGGCCATTCCGCTAAATTACCTTACTGCTTGGGGTTTGTTGCGGGCTATGGGCTCTTTGCAATCCGGCAGTCAGGTGTTGATTCACAATGCAGGCGGCGGCGTGGGTCTGGCGGCCATTGATATCGCCTTGGCGCGTGGCGCTGAGATCTTGGCGACGGCCAGCGAATCCAAGCATGCTCGTTTACTTGATCGTGGGGTTACGCATTTGGTCGATTATCGCCAAAGCGACTGGGTTCGGCGGGTTCAGGGTTTAGTGCCTCAAGGTTTCGATCTCATACTCGACCCCATAGGCGGGGCACATTGGAAGTTGAGCCAAAGTTTATTGGCGCCAACAGGGCGTTTGGGTATGTACGGCATTTCCAGTGCATCTGCTCCCGGCGTGTTTGGCAAGTTGAATTTATTCAAACTTTTTCTGAGTGCGCCTATATTCCATCCCGCTCGGCTCATTCCTGGCAATCAGGGTGTCTTTGGAATCAATATTCACGCTATGTATGAGCGCACAGAGCTGTTTGATGCTTGGATGCAAGAGTTATTGATCGGCTGGCAGGAGGGGTGGCTCAGACCCTGTGTCGATAAGGTGTTTGCGTTTTCCGACATACAGCACGCACATGAATGGATAGAGCAGCGCCGAAACTTTGGCAAGCTCGTGCTCATTCCGGATTAGAGTTGGCTTTCTTCGCCTAACTTTTCTAGGTGGCAGTTAATATTCATTTTCGCTAGGGGCCACAAGCGCTGATCTACATCGGCGTAAATGAGGCTCACCATGTCTTCTATGCTGTGACCAGCTTGATGCAGGTGCAAAACCTGTTGTTCACGCAATTTTCGATGCTTCAATGTTTCTTCAATGCGGAAACTGCTGCCCATAACTTGCCCATGCGAAGGAATGATGGCCATAGGGTTTTGTTCTATTACCCAACTTAAACTGGCGAAGTAATCGGCCATATGGCCTTCCGGCTTGGCGATGACGACGGTGCCTATGCCTTGGATTAAATCTCCAACCAAGACCCAGTTTTTGTTATCGGGCATCAGAGCCATTTGACCTGCATCGTGGCCGGGTACCGACCACGCGCGTACCGGATGCTTTTTCCACGTGCAAAGAATTTCACCATGTTCTATGCATTGCACTTGGACATCTTGCCAATAGTTTTTACCGAAACGCTTGGGAATACGTTGAAAGGTGTCATGGCTGCAGCGAATCGGAAGCTCCAGTTCCTGGGCTAATGCAACACACTGTTGGTGGTGGTCGCCATGATGATGCGTTAAGAACATGCCCGCCAGACTTTTGCCGCTGAGTCGCCGACGTAGATTTTCAAATTCTGTTTTATTGGCAGGCGATGGATCGACCAGCCAAAGCGCGTCACTTGGACCGACGAGTAAAGTATTGGTGTGTGTAGCGGGTGGCAGGGTGTGCGAACGCACCGGCAAAATAGTGATGCCATGTATGGCCTGTTCTTGGTCTATACAGGTCCATTCAAAACCATCGCCGTGTTCCAGCAGGCCTTGGCTGAGTGGATTGAGCAGCAATTCGCCGGATTGCCAACGCTGCAGCCAGCCCGCCGCGGTATCCCAGGACGATGTTGGCGTTGCTGGCCCATCACAAATCGCGTCGCCGGTCAGTTCCAACCGAACAATGGCGACATTTTGTGATTGGGGATGCCACGCCGGGCTTTGTTGTACGCCAATCAATTGGCAGTGCTTGATAGCACTCGCTGCAATGCCGATGTCGTTCAAGCAATTTTGTACGGTGCTAGCGACTCTGAGGTCCACCCCACAATAAGCAGGACTGGGAGCCACTACGCCGTCACAAGGCGTACGTACAGGCATGCGCCATTGCCCGCCATCAAGGCTTGAATCGCTCGTAACTTGCTCAAGTAAAAGGTGTTTATCTGACTGGGCGAGCGATAAAATATGACTGAAATCATCCATGCTTTAAGTGTGCATGGAGTCGCGGCTATTGGCTAGTGGAGCTTGTATGTAATTCGATTTGTCAAAAAGTCGTCCTAAGCTATGGATTTTGTGGCAGTTAAAATTTGTCATGGACCTATTTCAGTGCATAATGCGTTCATATCCAGACAATAACTGCCTTGAGTGAGGGCAATAGTCTTATGAGCGCACAGAAAATTATTATCACCTTGTTGACTGGTCTTGCCCTTTTGGGGCTGAGCGGATGTAACGATATTAAGAGTCCAACTTTCACACCGCGACTACAGAGCGTTAAAGTGTGCAAAGCGCTGTCTGACAATATGTGTCCCACAACACTTGGTGCTTGTGCAGAAAGTGTCGAAGCAAGCCCGTCTTTGCTTGTCGTCGATCAGAGCTTGCAACTGTGTGCGTTAGGGGAATTTGACGCTTTGCAGCAGACTGGTGACGACTTCACTGCGGCAGGTAGAACCTATCGGAATGTAACCAATCAGGCTCAATGGTCATCGGCCAACAGCGCCATTGTCAGTGTTGGCAAGACAGGTGTGGCAAAAGGCGTAGCCGAAAGTGCCTCGCCTATTAAAATCACGGCGACTCTGGGCAGCGAGTCTGGAGGTGCTTACGTGCGAGTAACGCCGCCGACCCTTGATTCTGTAGAACTTGATCCGAATGCTCCGCAGGTAACTGTGGTAGGTGCGCCGTTGACGTTCCAGTGTGAGGGTACGTACTCTCCTTCATGCCCCGGTACAACATCGCGTACTTGTGACGTGACCAGCGATGCCGATTTCACCAGCTCTGACCCATCTTTGTTTACGATTAGCAGCGATGGTCGTGGCGTAGCTCAAGGAGCCACTCCCACGGGTGGGCCAGTTCAAGTAATTTGTTCGGCTGACGATACGACTAAAACACCGCCAGTGCCTCGCGAATCCGATCCTGTTACCGTTGATATATGCCCAACGATTGACATTACGAGCTTAGAATTTGATCCGGCTACTGTGACAATCGCGGTAGGCGCAGAGCCTCAGCAATTGGAATTGTTCGCCAATTTTAACAATTGCAAAACTGGTTTGCCGGATCGAGTGAACGTAACCAAAGCACCATCGACCACATTGGTTAGCGACGACGTTTCAATTGCGTCAGTAAATAGCGATGGATTACTCACTGGTGAGAATGGCGGGCAAGCTCAAATTACGGGCAGCTTTGCCGGTTATACCGCGGTCTTAGACGTCAGCGTGAAATTCGCTGAGATACGCCAAATAAACGTAACTGGCCCTGCTGTTGCACTGGCCGGTGTGCAGACGACGCTGGATTACTATGCCGTGGCTATTTTGCAGGATGTAGATACTGGCGCGGATTTGGGCCAGGAAATCCTAATGAATGCTCCGGATCAACCATTTGCGGAGTGGTCTTCTGATTCAACTGCAATTAGTTTCGCTGATGCCAACAGTGGCGAGGCGACCATGCTGCTCACGGCGCCAGCGCAAACCGTCAATATATCCGCAACCTATAAGGGAATTACGGGACGCATCGCAACTCAGATTGTGACAGTTGATACAGCAGTCGGGAAGCTGGAAATCACTCCAGATGTGGCGTGTGTCCCTGATGAGTTGTCGCTTGGATTGCCGCTGGGTGACCCTATATTGCAATTGGATGCGCATGCCATTTTGAACTACATGGCAGACACTGATGGAGATGGAGTTGATGAAGCCTTGTCTTGCAGTGTCATTGCGACACAAGCGGCCGATTGGTCAACTTCTGCAGCCGAACTAACTGCACAAACCTTGTTTGGTTTGGTGGGTCTCGGTCCTGTTTTAGAATCATTGCCATTACTCGGTAGCTGCGAAGACGGCACGCTTTTGCCGGTGACGGTTGGTGAAGACCCAACCGGGCCGCCGGTGGAAGTAGGCAATGGCATCGACAGCAACGGTGATGGGGATATCACAGGGGCTGAAGTCAAAGGCAATGTAGGCCCCAACGAATCAACTTTGAATCTGGCGGGTGGTGCGTGCATTTTTGCGAACTTTGATCAGACTTTCGGTGTAGATCTAGGCGCCAATCGTGGAGTCGCATCAGCGTTGGCTGCCGCTGAGTTGCAAGCGATATGTGAACCATTACTTGCGACCACAACACCTAGTGCTGCATCTTGTGCACCAGAAGAACCAGAAGCACCATAGTTTCGGGGGCAGGCCACTCGTGGCCAAAGTACACAATTGATCTACTGGATTAGAGAATTGAATATGGGACGTTTTCATTTTGGGATATTGGCGCTGGCGGCATGTTCGCTGAGCGCTCAGGCGCAGCAGTTTGATGATCGTTGGTTCATCTCCGGAAGTGCCGGTCTAGGAACCACCGACAGTTCCGATTTTGATTCCGGTTTTGCCTTGCAAGGTGCTATAGGTAAGACTATTTATCCGAGATTTTCGATTGAGGCTGAGGCGAGCTATCTTGATATTTCTGTCTCGGATGTCGATAAAAGCGGAACCAACGCTGATTTTTCCCGAATTGCGGGCGGCGTTAGAGGGATATATGACCTGATTCAGGCGGGCGACTTGGCCTTGGCCTTGAGCATTGGTGCGGCAGTGCGGGAAATCGATTTTCTTTCGACGAAACAAACGGGTTTTGGCGCATCTATAGGTGGTAACTTGCGCAAAATGCTGAACAATAATTTCGAATTTGTCAGCGACCTGCGATATATCTTGGACCCTGTCGATAGTGAAGGTCTGATTGACGAAGATACCTATTACACTTGGACTTTGACTGCCGGTATTCGCTACAACTTCGGTCAGTGGCCACCAGCTGCACCAGATCAAGACAAAGATGGGGTTCCAGATGAATTCGATCATTGCCCGAATACGCCGTTGGGCGTGTCGGTTAACGCTAAGGGCTGCCCATTAGACAGCGACGGCGATGGCGTTCCAGATTACCGTGATCGTTGCCCGAATACGCCAGAAGGCATGCTAGTTGATGAACACGGTTGCCCACTGGATAGCGATGGCGATGGTGTGATTGATGCTTTGGATAAATGCCCTGACACACCTTTGGGCGTGCCTGTGGATGCTGAAGGCTGTCCTTTGGATTCGGATCAAGACGGCGTTATCAACAGCAAAGATTTGTGCCCCAACACGCCTTATGGTGCTGAAGTGGATGTGAATGGTTGCCCGTTTGATACCGATCAAGATGGCGTGCCAGATTACCGCGATGATTGCCCGAATACGCCTTATGGCACACCGGTAAATGAACGCGGTTGTTCACGTGACAACGATGGCGACGGAGTCGGTAACGATATTGATCAATGTCCGAATACATTGCCAGGTTTGGAAGTGGATAAAGTGGGTTGCCCACTGCGTGATCAAATTTTCACATTGAACAATGTGCACTTTGAGTTTGATAAAGCCATATTGATGCCTGATTCCAAGCAACTGCTAAACAAGGTTGCGGCTTCGCTGAAAGATCAGCCCGATTTAGGCATTAAAGTCGCGGGTCACACGGATTCAATGGGTAGTGATGAGTACAACCTCAAGTTGTCAGATCGACGCGCAGCGGCTGTACGTGCCTATTTGGTGAGTCAGGGTGTAGCGGGTGAGAGCATCAGCTCAATTGGCTACGGTGAGTCGCAACCCGTGTCCGAAAATGTGACTGAAGATGGCCGCGCATCGAATCGTCGTGTCGAGATTCATCTGCTGGATTAATCGGCGAAAGAGCTAATTGAAACCCCGATCATTTGGTCGGGGTTTTTTTTTTTAAGTTCCCCTTGGGTATCGGGGTTGGGGGCGGGGGGTAGGTCGTTCAGGACGACGTGGTTGTCCTTTTTGGCGGCCTGCGGGGTGGGGAGGAAATCTTCTGCGGGGTCGTCC
>JBPOFU010000083.1:0-13243 GCA_051252075.1 Oceanococcus sp.
AACCATTGATGAGCGCGTAGGCAATCAATTACGCACCTTGTTTCGCTATGGCTTTATGGACAGGCCGGCCTATGAAACTAACGACGATGCGATAGACAAAGCCGCACACGCATCCGTGGCCCAAAAAACCGCCGAACAGGGCTCGGTGCTACTGCAGAACAACGGCCTCCTGCCTTTGGATACCGTGGCGCTGAGCCGCATCGCCGTGATTGGTGAATCTGCTGATCGCTATGTCAATGGCGGAGGTTCGTCGGCAGTCAATCCATTTGAACTGCATACCCCCTTGCAGGCGATTCGTGAGCGAGTCGGCGAAAATATCAGCGTGCAATTTGACCCCGGCGATAGCGCCGCAGCAGCCGCAGCCACAGCGGCGCTCGCTGAGCTCGCCATCGTCTTCGTGACCGACAATGCCAGCGAAGGTGAAGACCGCCCCTGCCTGAATTTAACTTGCCCCGGAGACCTCGCACAAAATCAGGATGAGCTGATTAGCGCGGTGGCAGCGGCCAATGCCAATACCATCGTGGTGCTGCAAACCGGATCAGCCGTGCTGACACCTTGGCGCGACAGCACCTCCGCTCTGTTGCAGGCGTGGTACCCGGGGCAAAATGGCGGGCCGGCCATAGCCGCCATTTTGTTCGGTGATATCAATCCGCAGGGCAAACTCCCTCTGTCCTTTCCGGATTCAGAATCCGATACCCCATACGCAGGCAATCCGGCGCAATACCCCGGCCTACCGATACCCGGCAGCCAGGGCTCCACCTTTGAAGTGCAGTACAGCGAAGGTCTATTCACCGGCTATCGCTGGTACGACGAACAACAAATCACCCCAGCCTTTCCCTTCGGATATGGTCTGAGCTACACCCAATTCGACTATAGCGATCTACAACTCTCAGGTTCGCCGCCAAATCTGACGGTCAACGCCACGGTAAGCAACAGCGGGCAAATGGCGGGCACAGAAATTGCCCAGTTGTATGTCAGCATGCCGGACCCCAGCCCCCAGATCACACAACCGCCGAATCAACTCAAAGGCTTTGATCGGATTAGCTTGGCGCCAGGGCAATCAGGGCAAGTCAGCTTCCCATTGGATGCCCGTTCGTTTTCCTATTGGGATATCAACAGCTCAGATTGGCAAATCAGCAGCGGTTGCTACCGAATTGCTGTCGGCGGCCATTCCAGAGATTTACCGATATCGACTCAGTTGGCTCTCGCCGGTGGCAGCTGCGCACCCTAATGCGCGCGTAGCTCGCCATCATCTGACTTGAATTCCAATTTAGGACAAATCAAATTTGGCTTCATCGAAGCGGGCTGTGCGTGTTCGATATTCTGCAGTTAAACCCGGCCAATTGGTCGGATTGTGACCATCCGCGGTTTGATACCAACTTTCGCAAGATGCCCACACCATGGATTGCAAACGCTCACGCAATTCTTGGTTATAGGCCGCAAACGCATCACCACGCACTTCCAAGGTTTTCTTGCCTGCCATAGCCTGCAAGGCTTGAGCTATGTAACGCGCTTGGCACTCAATCATGAAAATGATGGAGTTGCTGCCTAGGTTGGTATTCGGCCCATACATCATGAAAAAATTGGGAAAGCTCGGCACCGTCATACCCAGATAAGCCGAAGCGGCCGGCTGCCACTGCTCATGCAAGTCCGCTCCATCGCGTCCGGTAATGGTCATGGGCGCGAGAAATTCAGCGGCCTTGAAGCCCGTACCCATGATCAAGGTATCGAACTTATGTTCTACACCTTGTTTATCCAAAACCCCGTCGGGCGTAATCCGCTCTATGCCATCGACATGCAGATGCACATTGTCACGCTCAAAAGTCGGATAGTAATTGCTGGTGAACAAAATTCGTTTGCAGCCCGGCTCGTAGTCGGGGGTTAACTTGGCCCGCAATTCGGGCAGCTTGATACGCATTTTCCGGATCGCTGCACAAACTGTTGCAACCACGCGTGATGTCACATTCTTGCCGTAGAAAGTCTTGGCCAAGCTCTCGCCAAACTTCCACAAACCATAGCGATAGGGAATTAAGGTCGCTGGTAAATGCTCATGCAGCCACAAGCGGAAACGACTGTAGGGTTGATCAATGCGGGGCAACACATAGGGCGCGCTACGTTGAAAAACCGTGAGATCTTCCGCTTGGTTGGCGATTTCCGGTATGAACTGAATCGCACTGGCACCGGTGCCGATAACCCCCACACGCTTGCCTACAATTGGCGCATCGTGCTGCCACTGCGCGGAATGAAAACTACAGCCTTTGAAATCGTCTAAGCCGGGAATTTTGGGCCAGGATGGTCGCGAAAGCACACCGACACCGGAGATCAACACGCGCGCTTGGTGCTCTACCCCGGCGCTGGTGGTCACACACCACAATCCGGCGGCCTCATCCCAACGCGCAGCGGCTACCTCGACCCCGAACTCGGCGCAATCGTACAGCCCATAGTGCGCCGCGCAATCCCTTTGATACCGCAGGATTTCCGCCTGCTGCGGATAAGGGCGCGAAAATACGACATCCTTGAAAAACGAAAAGGAATACAAATACCAAGGCACATCACAGGCCGCACCGGGGTAGGTATTTTCTCGCCAGACGCCGCCGACATCCTCGCCTTTTTCAAGCATGCGTACAGAAAACCCAGCTTCACGCGCCAATATCGCCGCGCACATGCCAGAAAAACCAGCACCTATGATCAATACATCCAAGGCTTGAGTGCTTTGGGCCATGAGTCGTTCCTGTCGCGAAAAACTTAAACGGGGGAACTACAGCATAGCAATCCACGCACGATAAGCTCAGCATTTCATTTAAGGAGTCGTGGGGTTCGGCTCTACACTCAGGATGATTTGTTCCGCTCCTGCAACCGCTGTAATCACAATATGCGTAGCGTTGGACGAGGACTGCAATACGCCACCCTCCACACTGACTGTGTAGCCCTGCGGGTATTGAACCTCAGGAATGAACACCACCGTTTCTGCAGCATCGCTAAAGCGCCCACCGTCGTCGACTCGCGCCGCGCTATAGCTCAATTCAAACCGCTTGCTTGCAGGATCGAAACTCCAGGCCAACGGCGTGCCGGCGATGAGCTTGGGATACGGGCGCGCTAAGGTTTCTAGCAGCTCCACATTGATGTTGTCGCCTACTGGCGGCAAAGTCGGATCAAGTACCAAACTCGGCGTACCAGGGAAATTGGTGGTGCCGGTGTTGAAGTAGGTCCAGTGCATCCACCCCACGCGGTACGCGTCCGCTTGCTCAGCAACCCGACTCACCGCGACGTAGTCCGGCACAGAACCAAATTCGGTGAGCACTGCGGGATGGCCCATGTTATTGGCCTGCGCCATGGAGTTGTCAAAGGTCAGCGCTTCCAGCTCAGCACAGCTCATTTCTGTTGCGGTCGGGATTGTTGGCGCGCCGACTACGGTGAGTGCGCAATAGTTGTGAAAGGACAAGACCGCGTTTGGCTCGCTCACATCAATGTCGATGGCAAACCCGCCGCCCGCCAGCAGGCTGCCTTCATAGTAAAAGGGCGTGTCCGGATCTTCGCTGCGAATCTTCGGCATCACATGCGCATAGAACGCGCTCATTGTGGCGTTGTGCGGGCAGTACACCGGATTCAAACAGGCGGGAGTTTGTATCCCCGGCCAAGGTTCGTTCATCAGGTCGTAACCGAGAATATTGGGGTCATCACGAAAGCGCTGGGCAACGTGCTGCCAAAACACCGCAAAGTGGTCCCATAGTGGCGTGCCATTGGCGCCTTCGATATTCGCCCAGAAGTTATCCCACACGCGCTGGTAGACCGGTTGCGCTTCCTTAAGCACTCCCGGAACCCATGGAATGCCATCGTCGAACACCATCCAGTCTGGAAAACCTTGGCCCTCGACCGCCTCGTTATAGGCATCCTGATGAAAGTCCAAAAGACTCATAACGCCACTCTTGCCGAGGGCGTGAATCGTACGTTCTATGCTGCTGAGATAGTTTTCGTCGAATTGACCGGGCTCTGGCTCGCTCGCCTTCCACATAAAGCCCAGACGCACAGCGTTGAAACCATGCTTGGCCAGAAACGCCCCATCATCTTCATCAAAACCGACAGATTCCAAGGTATACGGCGCATCCTTAGCCACCATATTGAATCCATGGACGATGAACACTCGGCCATCGGCATCAGTGATCCAACCATTGCTTTGTTTTATCGGCAGTGTTGGGCTGACGGAGCTTGCTGCTGGAGCAATAGAGGCATCGCTGGCGGTGTCGTTACAGGCTGAGACAAACACCGTCATCAGCAAGCAAACCAAGAGACTGGTTCTCATTATTATGCCTACACGCAAAAGCCAAACACTATACTTGGCAGCAACGGAATGTCATTAACCAATGAGGTCAAATTTCTTGTTCATTTCGGACACAAGAAATAGACCCAAGCAGCTTAGCCCGCAAGCACAACCGCCACCGCACGCTCCGCGGAAGCCAAGGCCCCCTCTATGCACGCACCGGCCAAATAATCACCGGCAAAGGCCAGCTCTGTTCGTTGTAGCTTTTGAAAATTCACTATCCGCTGGTAATGGCCGACGCCAAATTCCGGAATTGCATCCTCTCTCAACGCACAATGCAAGGGCTCTGCATCGGCGGGAAGACGGGGGTAAAAGGCGCGCGCTAGTGCCCAAGCTTGCTGATAAATTTCGGACTCTGATTGACCGACATAGCGCAAGGATGCCTTGGGCGAAAAATACAAACTCACGATCTCTTTGCCCTGCGCACGTAATTTTGGATAGCGCTCACCACACAAGCCAACGGCCACGATATCGCGCTCTCCGGGGCCCGCCGGCACCGCCAAACTGACCGGATGACTTTCTTTGCTATCGATCAAATACGCCACGTGCAGATTGGCGCAATACGGCTGCTCTGTTAGGAATTGATGCTGCGCTTTGCTGTAGCGCGTCTCTGGCAGATCCGCGCACAACTTGGACGCGATGCGCGCCGTGGTCGCACAGACGACGCTATCAAACACCTGCGCATGCACGCCATCGGCGTCACGCCAACGCAATGTCATACCGACACCATCCTGCTCGATGGCCAAGGCTTCAGCGGAAAAATGCGTATCGATCTTGTCCAACAGTGCACGGGTGAACTGGTCGATGCCACCGGGAAAGCTAAAGAAACCGGCCCCTGCCGAATGCGACATCATGCTGATAAACATGGCCCGAGAAATATGCTCTGCCGGCAAAAACCAAAACGGTTCTATGGTTTGCCGTATGAAGGCGTGATACGCATTTTCACCAACCTGTTGGATAGCGTCGTCAGCCACGCTGCGATCATCCAAGGCGGTGAGACTTGCCGGATCGACCCAATCCCAGCGCTTGCGCTGTGCATTAATGCGCGCCAAGTAAACCGCCAAGCGCCATTTATCCCGCAAACCCAAAGTGGGCAGCATCAACGACGACCATGCCGATGACCAGATACTCCCCGCATTGAAGCGTGAAATGCCGCTGGGCGCGACGAAATCCAATTGCCGACTGAGGCGATGCACCGCGTGCTCTAAACCCAATTCCGGCAACAGGCCAATCAAGCGCGAATAGAAGCTGGTGAAAAAGGCCGCGCCGCTATCCAGCACCAAGTCACGCTCGGGATCACGCCAACTGATGGCACGCCCACCCGGCTCCGCCTCACGCTCAAAAACCTGAACTTCACAGCCAGCTTGGCGTAACAAGCGTGCGGACATGGCTCCGGATACACCGGCACCGATGACAGCCACTTTACGTTGCTTCATAAAATTCTCTAGCTGTGGCCGCAAGGCCCATGAACAAGCCGGTCTAAAGCCCAGAAACCTGGCTGAATGGTATGGATCGTCGTATTGAGCGTATTCACGCACTAGCGCTTGTTGCTAGACGGGGCCTGCCACTCAGCCCATCATGATACGGAGCGACGAAATCATGTCACTAGCGATTTGAGCCATGCCCCTTGTCCAATTCGGACAATCGCACTGCGCGGTATTCGCCTGGCGTCATGCCAGTCCAAGCTTTGAAGCGGCGATGAAAAGATGCGGTTTCGGCAAAGCCCAAAGCCTCAGCGATCGCGGCGAAAGATAGCTCCGCATCGGCTATGCGTTGCTGGGCCAAATGCTGCCGCAAGGCATCCAATATTTGTTGGTAACTGGTGCCGTCACTGCTCAAATGACGCTGCAAGGTACGTTCACTTACGCCCAATTGCTGTGCGGTTACTGATTTGCTTACGGCGCCATACTGCAATTGACGGGACAACTCTTTTTGCACCAATGCAGACCAGCTCTGGGCGTCGCGGCTAAGTGCTGCGAGTTGCTCCTGAGCATGGTTTTCAAGTGTGCATAAAAGAGTGGCATCAGCTTGCCGCAGTGGCAGTTGCAACATGGCCTGATCAATCACGATGCCGCTTTTGGCTTGATTGAAAAATACCGGGCACGCAAAGAAATCTTGGTAGCGTTGCAACGCTACGCCCTGCGGCTGCTCATGCTCAAAGTCCACCTGAACAGGTGACTGCTCGGTATCCGTCACCCACTGCGCATAGGAGTACCAAGACGCGAGTACGTTTTCTACCATGTGGCGCTTGGCCAAAGGCGCGGCTTGTCGACAGTGCCAACTCATGCGCAGACGATCGCCCAGTGGCTCCACCTCGCTGACCCCCAAGTCACCCACCAATTTCTCGTAGGTGACAACCCGCCCCATGGCCTCTCCCAAGGAGGCACAGTTGATCAGAATGTAGCCCAGCACGCTCCAAAACCCGGGTTGCACCGTGCGGCCTGCATTCAGCCCAAACAAGGGGTCTTGGGACAACGCGGCGAGGTGTATCAACAACTGTTCGTGGATCGCGCAGGGCAAACGACGCTGAACATCTTGTATATCGACGGACGACAAACCGACAGTAGCCAGCGCCGCGTCCACATCCAAACCCAACTGTTTGGCGTACTGCAGATAGCGATGCAGGCCCGATGCCGACGCCTCTCCCGTCATGGCCAATTCATTAATAGGGGTTGCAGGCGGATTCATCGCATGAAATCTAGCACTCTCGTCCTTGCTTGTTCCAATACAAATACCAAGAGTGCGCATAGGCACAGCCAACGAATGTCTATGATTTAAAGCCAATGCCAGCCGCAACAGTGACCAACGCAGACCCTAGCTGCGCTTGCGGCAATCCGCTGACCCAACCCACCCATCCGGCACAACTCGAACTACAAGTCAGAACGGGGCACCATGAAGGCACCTCAACGCCATGTTGGTGTGGCACATTGTGGCAATCGCGCTGGAGTGTCCCGCAGCGTGCAGTAAACGACGAAGGAATCATTTTTCCTATCAGTCACTTAAATGGTGGGCGGTACAAGATTTGAACTTGTGACCCTTGCCGTGTGAAGGCAATGCTCTACCCCTGAGCTAACCGCCCGCGCGGGGCGCGTACATTACCCGCAAAACACGATGAACTCAAGCCGTATTCATTGCCGTACATTTTGACAAATGTTATTTTCATCCGTTGCGTCTTGTTTCGGATTTTCCTTATGCGTGCCACCGCCATTCCCTTGTTGCTCTTAGCTGCCCTGTGCCTCAGCGCATGCGAAAGTGGACGCTATGAAGGTACCGCCGCAGCGACCGATGTTGCTGCGCAGGGATCGGGATCATTCGCGAATGATCGTGCCTTTTTCGATGAGCGCGTCGCACCACGGCTAAGTTTTTGCCGCACTTGCCATGTTCCAGATGGCGTTGCCGATACCGATGAAGGTGATCGTTTTCTGTTGTCCAAAAATGCAGCAGACGACTACGACAACTTGTTTTCCAGCTGGAAGCTGCTGGGAGAAGGCGTAGATGACAACCTACTGCTCATCGAAGCCACCGATAACAGTGAACCGCACAGTGGCGGCAAACCTTGGCCGCGTGGCAGTGATGCCTATGCGGACATGCGTAGCCTGCTGCGTTGCTGGGCTGGCATTGCCTGCGATTTTAGCGGTGACATTAGCTTGGGAGAAGATTTCCCACTGCTCGGCAGTCGTCGTGGCGGCCATGTGTGGGAAGATTTCTGCGCCGCCCAAGCAGACAACGCAACCTTACCCACCGATCCACGCTCACTGGTTCTACCCGGCGCCAATGCCGACAAGGCGGTTTTCTTCAACGCCTGGTATCAAGATTGCCATGTCAATGCACCCGAGCAAGAGCGCGAACCAAAAACCTGCGGCGAATACAAAGCACGCCGTGATCGTGGCAAAGCCTTTTTATTGGATGAACTGCCAGTCAGCGCCATGTCGGCTGAAGACTATGACAACAGTTGGCAGAAGTGGGGCTTAGAACAAAGGCCCGACAATCTCACTGAGATGTATACCCTGCGTTATGGCATGAATAACGCCCCCTTTGATAATCCCTACCCACTGCCCGGCGAAGACCCGAATAGCAGCAACGGGGGTTCCGGACAGCTACCGATCGGTTTGCGTCAGATGAAAGATGCGGATGGCAATTGGACCGGAGATATCGGATCCGCGGCCTGCTTTTTTTGCCACGGTGGACAAATTGGCGACCCTAAGCAACAGGGCAATTTGATCACCGAAGCGAATATCGGTCTGGGTAACAACAATTACGATGTATTGATGAACTCACGGGATAGCTCGCCGTGGACTCAAGCTGGGCCAGTGGCCGAGATCTTGCCCGCCATGGACATCAACACTTTGTTCAACATCGGTATCAAGCAACGTGGACAAAACAATGCCGTTGGCGCTTTTGAATTCCTCGTTACTTTGTTGGATTACGACAGCCTAGGGGTCAATCCGAATCCTTTGAAAACCATCACACCCGGCGGCGTGCAGGGTGTTGTCGATGTGTCTCATCCTTTGGCACATACCCAGGACACGCCACCGTGGTGGAACATAGGCTCGCGCCCACGCAAATTTTTTGATGCTGGCACGTCCATGGACAGCACCCGCATCATCATGGCGGCAGGACCAGGCGAGCTCGACACCATCTTCTCGCAAGACGGCAAACCTTATCGCGACCGGATTGAAGAATACGACCAAGATTTAGCCGCGTACTTTTTGTCGCTGCGCTCGCCTGCCTACCCGCAAGAGATTGATGAATCTTTGGCCGAGCAAGGCGCCGTGCTGTTCCACACCAAAGATCTTTGGAGTGAAGACGGCAATGTTGACCATCCCAAACCCTTGGGTGGAAACGGTTCCTGTGCTTCTTGCCACGGCGCTTATTCACCGCGCTATGTGAATGACCCTAGTTATTTGGAACACCCACGCTGGGACGGCGTTGCTGCCCACATCTCTCCTTTGGAGGTCATCGGTACTGATACAGCGCGCTCGGACATGCTGACACCAACGCTGCGCGAGGGCTGGGATACCACCTATTGGGGCTACACCGATGGTGTAGAAGGTTTCGTGCCACCGGATGAGAAAGACCCGGCGACGGAATTGCTGGACGATCTGCTGCCATCGGAACAAAGACCACAAGGCGTATGCGGCTGGGAAAAAAGCGTGATTGGTTACCAAGCCCCTCCGCTGCATGGTGTTTGGGCAACCGCGCCGTATCTGCACAACGGTTCTGTTCCCACATTAGAGCAAGTGCTGAACTCGGAAACACGCCCGGAAATTTGGCAGCGCAAACTGCAAACCATGGATGGCGTGGTCGGCTATGACCAAAGCCTGAGCGCTTACGACTTCACAGCCATAGGCTGGCAACACGAAGCGCTGGACTGCAGTGACATACCGGGAACTGAATTGCTCAATTGCAATCCAATCCAAGAGCAAGGGCCATCCGGCCAGCAATTGATTCAGAATCTGCTGAACCAGACCTTAAGCTGGGCTGGCTTGCTGACCATTCCTGACCCCGACCCAGCAGGCTTTGATAAGCGCCTAATCTACGACGGCCGCATTTTGGGCAATAGTCCACAAGGCCATCAATTCACCGACGTGTTAACGCAGCGTGAACGCGCAGCCGTCATCGAGTATTTAAAAACCCTGTAATGAAAAACGCCCTCATTGTTCTCAGCCTCATTTTCAGCGCGCAAGCCTTGGCCGATGTCGCGCCGCCGTGGCAACTGCCCGGACTGAACGACAACAAACCTGTGTCGTTACAACAACTGCAAGGCCAAATTGTAGTGATGGATTTTTGGGCATCTTGGTGCGTGCCTTGCCGCCCAGCCATGAAGGCCTTGAGCCAACTGCAATTGGAATACGCGGATGCACCGGTGCGCTTCGTGCCGATTTCAGTCGATGAGGATGCCGACGATGCCAAGGACTTTATTGAGCGCTATGGTCCTAGCCTGCACAGCCTGCACGACCAGGAAGGACAAGTCGCGGAATCCTATGATTTATTGGGCATGCCCAGTTCATTCATTGTTGGGCCCGACGGCGAACTGGTGTTAAGCCACCAAGGCTTTCGCAAAGGCGATGAGGCCCTTTGGCGTAATACCATAGATGAGCTTTTGGCACGCATGCAGACACCCGCCGCAGCCTAAAACAGCTAACGCACCAACAAAAACGCCGACGATGAAGTCGGCGTTTTTGTTTGCATCAAGCACACTACATTGCGGGTTTGATACCCAGCTCAGCAAAGCCTTTGTTTTTGAAATTCTTCTGGAACATCGCCTTGAGCTCAGTCGCCTTTTCGTCATATTGGGCTTTGTCTTCCCAACCGTTTTTCGGATTGAGCAGTTCCGCATCCACACCGGGGCAGGACTTCGGCATCTTCAGGCCAAAGATTGGATGTATATCGTACTCCGCACCATCCAAGTGCAAATCGCCAGCCAAGGCCGCATTGAGCATAGCGCGGGTCGCTTGTATGGAAATCCGCTTGCCTACGCCAAATCCACCGCCGGTCCATCCTGTGTTCAAAAGGATGCAACGGGTGTTGAACTTCTTCACTTTCTCCGCCAACAAATTGGCGTAGACGGAAGGTTTTTGCGCCATGAATGGAGCGCCAAAACAGGCCGAGAAGGCCGCTTTTGGCTCGGTAATACCCACCTCGGTGCCAGCCAACTTCGCGGTAAAGCCCGAAACAAAGTGATAAATCACTTCGTCTTCATCAAGGATGGAAACTGGCGGCAGCACGCCAAAGGCGTCCGCGGTCAAAAACACCAAAGTGTTGGGATGCGGACCACGTGCACCTTCTGCCACGCCGGGGTTGCACGCCAGTGGATAAGAAAAACGCGTGTTCTCGGTAATGGATTGATCGCTCAAATCCAATTCTTGCGGATCGGTGTCTTCCAGCGCGACACCCGACAGTGGTGGCACATTTTCGATCAAGGTGCCGGGCATGGACAAAGCGGCAGCAATCACCGGCTCGGCTTCTTTGTTCAGGTCGATCAACTTGGCGTAACAACCGCCTTCAAAGTTGGACACACCGTCGTCAGTCCACGCGTGTTCGTCATCACCAATCAACAAACGATCGGGATCAGCCGACAAAGTTGTTTTACCCGTGCCGGACAGACCAAACAAAATAGCAGAAGCGCCGTCTCTGCCGATATTCGCGGAAGAATGCATAGGCATTTCACCGCGTTCTGGCAACAAGAAATTCATGACGGTAAACATCGCTTTCTTATTGATGCCACAGTAATCCGCACGCCCTAAGACCATCACCCGGCGGTTGCGGAAATCCAGGATCACGGCACGATCTGAATGGGTGCCATCACGCTCAGGCACGCAGCGGAAGCTGGGCACGTTAATAATGGTCCAAAGCTTTTCGTCTTCGTTTTCTACCCCAGGCACTTCATCGACAAACATGTTTTCGATAAACAGCGCATGGGTGGCATATTCGCCTAAGAAACGCAGGGGAACGGCATAGTTCGGAATCCAACCACTGTATTGCTCTTTGACATACAGAGTGCTGCCCCGGTCATTGAGATGATCAATCACACGTTGGAACAAGCCGTCGACATGCGCCGGGTCGAATTTTTTGAAGTCCGCTTTCCACCAGACTTTGTCTTCAATCTCAGGCCAAGCCACCGCGAAGGTATCTTGTACCGGACGTCCAGTGCAGGTTGGCTCTGTGTAGAAAATCAGCGGACCATGCACACCCAACTTAGTGGGATAGGCCTTTTGCTCGTCATCGGGGCCATCAATGCGCACACGACCACGATCATTCGCAATCGCTTCGTGAAACAGCTCCTGCTTACTCAGGTTGTACTTAATATTGACATTGGACAGACCCAACTGCTGCTTCAGTTCGTCGACAATTCCCATAATGCTCTGTGCTCTGGCTGCAAAAAAGAACGCCAGGCAAGGCCTGGCGTACGGAATTTTATTAGTGCTTCGCGTTAATAGTCTGCAAACGCAGCTTGGCCACAGTCAGAAGTATCATCTTTTCTGGAGCAATCAACTGCATGAGGGGGCCGTGGCAACGCGAAGAGGGCTTCGCTGTGGTGAACATACCGTAGCGAATGGCACATTTTAGCGCACCGCACCAAAATTGAACACCATTACCCATAAGCGCGCTTACAAAACGTAGCGAGCGCAGCCAGCTCGCGTTTAGTGGATCGCAGTCGTTTTGTGAGTGCCCGCTACTAGGAAGTGGGAGTTGGCCGATAAGCCGGGTTCTGTCGTGGACAGTCATTCCTCTGCGACGCACGTCGCCGTACGCCTCTAGCAACCTACCCGGAAGCAGCGCGGGCCACGCCATAGCTTCCCTATTTGGTCTTGCTCCGAGTGGGGTTTACCTAGCCGTCGAACGTTACCGCCGACGCGGTGCGCTCTTACCGCACCCTTTCACCCTTACCCCCTCGCGAACGAGAAGGCGGTCTACTCTCTGCTGCACTAGCCGTGGGCTCACGCCCCCCAGGTGTTACCTGGCACTCTGCCCTATGGAGCCCGGACTTTCCTCGCTGCGATGAACGCAACGCGACTGCCTGGCCAACTCCCGCGCGCATTGTAGAGCAAGCGCTGTTCAGGTGGTCATATCAATTGCCAATTGATAATAATCATTGGCCTTGCCGCCGCACAGCCGAGCGGTTAACTTCGCCGCTTTGCGTGCGGGCAACTCACTGAGCAACTCACGCAGTACCAACTCGCCATCCAACTCGGATTTATTGGCGCCCTTTTCTAAAGGTGCAATCAAAATCACGAATTCTCCGCGGCTCACTTGCGCAGGATCAAGCGCCCACGCCAACATCTCAGCGGCGGTCCCATTCATCACCGACTCAAATCGTTTGGTGAGCTCACGCGCCACACACAAAACGCGATCCGGCCCCAAACATTCAAGCATATCCGCCAAACTGGACTGCAGACGATGCGGTGATTCATACACAATCAC
>JBPOFU010000084.1:0-12853 GCA_051252075.1 Oceanococcus sp.
GCTTCATACCGCCGGACAATGACAAAATCTGATTGTCGCGCTTGTCCCATAAAGACAACTGTCGCAATACCTTTTCTATGTGCGCCGGCTTGGCCGCACAGCCGAACAAGCCGCGACTGAAGCTGACCGTATCCCACACCGTTTCAAAAGCATCGGTGGTGAGTTCTTGAGGCACCAAACCAATACGGCTGCGCGCTTCTCGCCAGTATTTAACGATGTCCTTGCCGTCAGCCAGCACGGTACCGGAACTGGCATTCGCAATGCCACAGACGATACTGATCAGCGTGGTTTTACCCGCACCATTGGGCCCCAACAACGCAAAAATCTCACCGCGCTGGATATCAAGATCAACATCTTTGAGCGCTTGAAAACCACCGGCATAGGATTTGCTCAGCCCACGAATAGAAATTATCGAAGTCATTGCGCACTGCATTGCCAAAAGGGGCGTTATTGTACTGACTCAACGACGAAACATCAGCGATAAAAGCGCGCTTGCACAACTGCCTGATCGCCGGTGTACACTTTGCCACAGACCCATTTTCTTCTATTGAGATCATCGCTATGAAAATCGCGCTTTCCACCGCTATCGTTCTAGGTTTGCTCAGTTTGTCCGGCTGCACCACCACAGACGCTGTCAGCCTACCCTTCGACTTGGCTTCAACCACAGGTGACTCGGCCACTTCAAGTTCCAGCAGTTCCGAAAGTGACGGCAGCGATACCCAAGCCCAGATGGGCCAAGAACGCTATGTCAGCACCCAAATCAGCTACATTCGCAGCGATGCGTCTCGTGGTGAAGGCGAAAGCCTAGCGGCTCTTGCGCAGCTCCTTGGCGAAGCCGACAGTGCAGAGTTTGGATTGTGGGCACAACAGAACTACGACGCCTTGTTTGCCAATTTGCAACAACCAGAAGAACTGCTGCAGCGCATACAAACACTGCGTAACTAAGCGCCACACGCAGAACAAAAATGCACCGTATCGTCGGTGCATTTTTTTGTCTTGAGTTTATAGCTCGGCCTACTTTGAACTACCTAGCAATTGATCCATCATGCGATGACACAGTTGTTAGATTTAAAAGGGTCATTACGTGACAGCTAAAGACTGGAAAGGCGATATTGTTTTTTCCCACAGTTCGGCAATATTTCGCGGCCACGTGGGTGAGAACAAAATGCATAGCCACTGGGCCGCCCAACTCACCATCTCATTGAATGATGAAATAGAGTTTGAAACCACCTCAGGATTGCACAGCTCAAAAGCTGTCTATCTCTCCTCAAAAACGCAGCATCGCTTGATCTCTGGGCTTGTTTGCTCAATCTATTTTGATCCTTTATCCACCTCGACATTTAGTTCTTTAGATAAAGAAACAACACAAGGGTGGACTCCACTGTCTGTAGATGAGCTTCCGCCAGAGCTGCGAACAATTGATGCTTCCACTAATCTTGAAGCGCTGTTGAATTCAAAGACCCTTAGCTCGTTGGACTTGGCGACTTCATTAGAGCCGCGATTCCAAAAGCTGATCCACACGATAAAGTCTCAATTGAGCTCAGGCGAAGATACAGATAGAGAAGCCTTGGCAAAAATTGTTCATTTATCCCCAACTCGATTTTCACATTGGTTCGTTGAACGCACCGGCGTTCCTTTAAGAAGCTACAAAAAGTGGCTCAAGCTCAGAGTTGCGATGGACGCACTGCTTGATGGCAAGAACCCCATGGAGGCAGCAATGCTAGGAGGCTTTAGTGATCTTGCTCACTTGAGCCGTGCATTTTCCGAGTCATTTGGGCTCACTTATAGGGATGCACAAAGGGCTTGGGAAAATCTCAACGAGAATTAGCTCTTTCGTTCAATACAAGCGCCCCGCTACCATTTATTCTGGTGCCATCGTAATGCCTGCCTGCATCGAGAGATGAATCTTCACCCTTTTGACTTGCACAAATGGAAACGGACTTAGACACATGAAAGTAAAAGAAGGCTTCGTAGAATCTCAAGGACATCGCTTGGCCTATCTGGCGGTCAACGAACACCTCGTGAGCGATGAGCAACCGTGCATAGTCTTTATCCACGGGGTACTGGCCTCGGTAAACTTTTGGCGTGACTGTGTGCCTACTAGTTTCCAGGAAGACAGGGCTTGGTATTCTCTGAGCTTACCGGCCCATCATCCCTCGACCGTACCTGCGAATTTCGCGCCTGAACAGGTCAATGAGCAGTGGTTCTTTGAGGTAATGAATGGTGCTTTAAAAGAGCTGTTGGGGGATCGTAAGGCGATCATTATTGGGCATTCCACAGGTGGTTTCAGCGCCCTGAATCTTGCGATCCACCAGGCGCCCAACGTGCTCGGCATTATCAGCATCGCCGGATTTCATAGTGGGGACTGGGGTGGTGTTGAAGGCCTGCTGGTGAAACTCGCGGGGCTGGGCCCATGGGCGAAAAGCTTGTTTGCACCGAACATAGCACTGGCAGGTAAAAGTAAGTTTATACAACGCACCTTCGCCAGCCTTTTAGCTTATGACCGCAAGGCCTATACAGCGAGCCCGCTGAGCCAGCGCATGATTAAGAATATACGATGCAATACCGAGCAGCAGGATCCGGCGGCATTGTTTCCCTTGTTTAACGGTATTCGTCGTTTGGAAATCGCCGATCAATTGCATAGCATCAGCATGCCCTGCACCCTGTTTGCCGGCACTCATGATCCTGTGGTGCCGGCCAAGCAGTCGTTGCTAATCGCAAGCAAGATCCCACACGCCAAAAGCGTTGTTTTCCAGAATGTGGGGCATATGCCTTTTATGGAAGATACGCAAGCCTATTTTTCCGCTATCGAACAGGCTTTAATCGACATTTCTCAGCACTATCGGCGACCTAAAAAACCGCAAATCAAACGAGTTAAAAATGATGAACTATCCCCAGTTTAAAGACGACTTGCAGCGTATCCACGAGTCCGAAGTCTACGGCGTCGCTGTGTTTGAAACCGCTGCCCGGCTGACCCGCAACCCAGAGCGCAAGAAGAAATGGCTGGTTTTAAAAGCCTTAGAAGAAAAAACCTTGGATCGCTACCTGGCCTATATGCAAGCCTCAGAGCAGACCATTGTTGAGCCCAATGCGTGGCGTCTGAAAGGTTACGCTGAAGGCGCGGCACTGGGGGCTCTACCCTGGCCATTTGCCATGAAACTGTTGCGTGATGGCACCGCACCGTTTCAAGAAAAATTCCTGCGTCTGAAACAAAATGCTGAAGGCTCGGATCAAGAATTCTTTACTTACGTTTATGCCCATGAAAAGGCCATCGAGGCTTTCGCACAAAAAGAGCTGGCCAAAGACCCAAGCAGTTTGATGGCGGTTGAGTCCTTATTAGCCAGATAAGCCCTCTGTTAAAGAAGTGAATACATTATTGGCAAACGAGGCGATGTGAACAGCATGAACTCAAAACAGGTCATTGGCATCGGTGCTGGTTTTTCCGGACTCGCTGCAGCGGACAGGCTCAGCGCCGCCGGCATGCAAGTCACCGTGCTTGAAGCGCGCGAGCGCGTCGGTGGTCGTGCCCGCACAGAACAACAGGCTGACGACATCTGGTTGGACTACGGTGGCCAGTGGCTAGGGCCGGGGCAAGACGAGATGTACGCGCTGGCGAAGCGTTTAGGCCACGACATTTGGCCTATGTTTGTAGCCGGTAAAAACCGCACCCTGCTGTCCGGTCGACTGGGGGCGTACCGCGGCAGCATTCCCTACAACTTACCGCTGACGGCCTTATGCAGTTTGGGATACGCCTTTATCCGCCTGCTGTGGCTGCTGCGCAGCATCAATAAGAACAGCCCATGGCTTTCACCCCGCGCGAAGGACCTCGACAGCCAAACTATGGGCGATTGGCTGCGCGCCCATGTGCGCCACCCTGATGCTTACAGCGTGTTGAGCATCTCAATCGAGAGTGTATTTGCGGCCCATCCCGATGATGTCAGCCTGCTGCACGCTTTGTTCTATTTTCGCAGCGGCGGTGGCTTCTTTTCCCTAGTCGAGTCGGCAGGCGGCGCCCAACAAGACCGATTAGAGCGCGGTGTACAACCACTGGCCGAATCCTACGCACAACAATTGCAACAGCGTGGCGTTGAAATTCTACTGAACCAGCCTGTGCATAATATTGAACAACTCGACGGCCAGGTCAAAGTCATCTGCAAAACTGGCACATGGGAAGGTGATGCCGTCGTTTGCGCTGCCCCGCCGTCACTGGCCAGCGAAATCGATTTTGACCCACCACTGCCCCAGGAAAAGAACGCCCTGCTGAACAACCTGCAACCGGGTTGCGCCATCAAATGTTTCGCCGTTTACGAAACACCTTTCTGGCGCTCGCAGGGTTGGTCGGGTTCAGCAATATCAGACCAGCCTCCGGTGCATGTGTGTTTTGACGTTACCCCACCTCATGAAACACGCGGCATACTCATGGGCTTTATTGAAGGCCGCGAAGGTGTGGCCTACAGCGAACGCTCCTCGGAGGAGCGTAAGGCGCATTTTCTGCGTGCACTGGAAGCCTGGTTTGGGGCGCAGGCCAGTAAGCCCATCGCCTACTACGATCACAGTTGGCGTGACGATGAATGGGCACGCGGCTGTTACGCTGGCGTCGCCGCCCCCGGCCACTGGACCTCTGTCGGGCATACGATTCGTCAGCCTAGCGGACGGATTTTCTGGGCCGGTACAGAAACATCCAGCGAATGGAACGGCTACTTTGAAGGCGCTGTGCGCGCAGGTCAGCGCGCGGCGACAGAAGTGATCGAAGCCCTATCCAAAGATGGCTAAAAGCTGAGCCATTTCCTAAAAAATATGATTGATTTGGCAATACAAGATTGGATGCGATGCACCTAGGAACAATTAAAGAAATCTGGCGTTACCCGGTCAAAAGCATGGTTGGCGAACGGGTCAAGGCCGCGCACATTGAGTCCGCCGGTTTTGCCGATGACCGCACTTGGGCCGTTCGCGATGAGGAAATAAGCGAATTCGTCACTGGCAGAAAAGTCCCAAAACTGATGATGCTCAAAGCGCGCTATCTCAGTGAGCCCAGCGGTGGCTTCGGGCCAGCGGCTCAATCGCGGGTGGAAATTGAATTTCCAGATGGTCGCTGCATCACCTCCGATGATCCCTATGCCGCAGCGATACTGTCGATGTACACCGGCAAGCACCTCAGCCTTTGGCAACGTCCGGCAGCGCGGGACAAAACACCGTTTCGCCTCAGCAAACCGATGAGTTCAAATGAAATTCGCTATGTACTGGGCATGAAACCGGACGACCCTGACCCGGATTTTTCCTGGTTTTCACTCAAGGTACTCGCCACCTTGTCGAAGTACGCGACGCCACCCGGCGTGCTGTACGACGTCTATCCGCTGCATTTCATCACCACGGCGGCGCTGGACACGATGAATCAGCACTATCCCGAAGGCAACTTCTGCGCACAGCGTTATCGCCCAAGTTTTGTCATCGAAACCCCGCCAGAACTGCGCGGTATTGCCGAAAACAATTGGACGGGCCGGGATTTACGCATCGGCGATGCCATTATTCGCTGCAATCACCCCACCATACGCTGCTCCATGCCTGGCGCTGCCCAGCCGGGCATCGCTCACGACCCCAAAGTACCGCTAGCCGTTATGCAGCATGCCGGGCAGCACTTGGGGGCATACGCCAGCCCGCGCAATAGCGCACAAATACAGGTAGGCGATAGCGTTGAACTGCTGCCTCAGCGCAGCGGAAAACTGTTCATTTGGTTTAATGAAGTTGGACGCCGCGCCAAATCGAACATTATCAAGATTGGTAACAGCCTCACCGATTGGCAAGAACAACGCAGCAAACAGATTTCTAAGGCGAAAGCGCTTCAGCCTCGAGGCTTTCGACCCTTTACTTTGGTCAAGCGTGAACAAGAATCCAGCGATATAACCTCGTTCTGGTTTAAAGACCCCAATCGCTCACAGTTGCCACGCTTTGTCCCGGGTCAACATATTGTGCTGGTCCTGCCACAGCCGGATGGCAACAGTGTCTATCGCCCCTACTCCATATCCAGCGCCAGCAAGCAACAAGACAGCTATCGCATTTCCATTAAGCGCGAAACCGAAACCGTCGAAGGAAAAACGTTGGTCGGAAAAGGCTCGGGATATTTGCATGAGCAGCTCTGCGTTGGCGACAGCCTTTTTGTCAAAGATCCAGCCGGTCAATTTGCCGTCGTGCCCTCCGACACGAGGCCGCTTGTACTCATTAGTGCGGGCATCGGTATCACACCGTTTCTGGCCATTCTGCAGAGCTTGGCAGCAGAAAACCCCGAACGTGAAATCCAGCTTTTCCACGGCATCCGCAATCCGCAAGACTTTGCCTTTCAACAAAGCCTGAGCAACCTACAACTGCAGTTGCCGAACTTTCATCTGCACCTCTATGTCAGCCAGCCCAATGCCAAATTGCCAGCCGGTAGCAAAGCCGCACGCGTACGTCCGAACGACGTTCTCAGCGCATTGCCTAATAGCAACCGATACGACTACCTGATTTGCGGCAAACCGGACTTCAGCAAAGCTTTTCACGATGGTTTGCTCGCCCAAGGCCTGGCCTCCGAACTCCTGCACTTTGAGAGTTTTGGAGCCAGCGTCAAGAACGACGATCAAGATCAAAATCACTACAGCATCCACTTTTCACAAAGCCAACAAACACTGAATTGGGACCCGAACCAGGAGAGCCTGCTGAGCTTTGCCGAAGCACAAGGCATAGATGCGGCGTCCGGCTGTCGCTACGGCGCATGTCAGGCCTGCGAGGCAACGCTGCTATCCGGTCAAGTGAGCTACCCAGAAGACATTCAGCCACCGGGCGGCAAGAACAAAGTGCTGCTCTGTTCTGCTCGGCCTAAATCAGATTTAGAACTGGAGCTGTAACTTTGTGCTGCGTCACTGTTGGACTTAATTCCCGCTGCAATCGACGAAACATCGGCTGACAAAAAATAACGGTCAATTATCTAGCGGAAAGGCATTGTCAAAGCAAACTCCGATCACGTAGAAAGTGCGGACTCGACTGATTTCAGGCACAGCATTCCTGCCAAACTTGAAATGATCGACATGGAGCAACTTTGTAATCTTGTCGCCGAATCAGGTGACGCTCGTTGTTGAAGTGATTGTGAATCTGACCGTGAATCGCCACGAATCTCTGCAATGACGCCACTGATCGAAATCGTTGCATGGCTCATTCTCGCCGACGCAGCGGTTGGTGTGAATTTTTAGCGCGATTATTCTCCCACTTTTCCGTGCAGTGATCACCCGAATATTTCAATATTTTCAGTGCCGCAGGATAGGAACGAAGCTTTTCCGTCACAATTTCGCTCGGCACTCCGTTTCGCTTGAATAGCTTACGTAGCAGGCGCAATACTGCGACCTTGTCACGCTTTGCTGTCACGACACAGTCCAGAACCTCTCCTTCGTGATCAACAGCACGCCACAAATAGCACTGCCGCCCATTGATCCGAACAAAGACCTCGTTTAGGTGCCAGGACCAACGAGAAGCACCCTTGCTATGCCTGCGAATCGAATTGGCCTACTCTGGGCTGAACCGATTCCACCACAAACGTATCGTTTCATAGCCAACGTCAACACCACGCTCTGCCATCAGGTCTTCCACTTGGCGAAGCGACAGTGGATAACGAACGTATAGCAGAATCGCCCAACAAATAACTTCTTCGGAATAGTTGAAATATCGAGTATTCATGCTGCCACCCTACCCCGGCTCGGTTTGCTTTGATATTGCCTAAGTTGGTTCTACCGGTGAGCGGGGTAGCGGAAAAAATGCTGGCGGAATTCTGAAAGGCTATAACTATGCTGTTTGGGGTGGCGCCGGTATAAACGCAGCGTTTTCGGGCATGCACTACAAGCCAAAGCCCGAACAAACCGCGTAACAATTTGCAGTCGATGTAACTGCCGTTGTATACCCACGGCAAGTAGACAATGGCAGGTACGTAATAATGGATACCCATCCGGCAGCGATTTGGCGTTTCGCCGCAGTCACTTTTGACCAAAAGCGGATGACGCTGAGTATCCGCGGTGTGTCTAAAGATCTGCCGACTAAATCACTTCAGGTGTTGCTGGTACTACTGCAACATGCTGGTGAATTGGTTTCCAAGGACGAATTGATTGAGGCCTGCTGGGATGGGCGGGCAATGAGCGATTCGGCGCTCACCACCACGATCGGTCGTTTGCGCCAGGTTCTTAATGAAGATCGGTCTGGTCTCATTGAAACGGTTAAAGGTTTTGGATACCGCCTTGCAGCGCCGGTTAGTGTGGACGGTGACGAGCAGCAAGCGCCGCCACGCTTGCAGCTTAAAGCTGGTGATAATCCGCCCAACAGACCGCAATGGATCTTAAAACGAAGTATGGCTGTCGGCGGTCAGGCTGATGTTTGGTTGGCTCAGCAACAAGACAAGGCTGCAGAGACTAAATACCGAGTGTTTAAATTCGCTAGCGATCACCGTGGTGTACTGGCCTTAAAGCGTGAATTGGCGATTAATCGTTTGCTGCGTGATGCCTCCAATGAACAGGCTGGCTTGTTATGGCTGGATGACTGGGATTTTGAGACGCAACCGGCCTTTGTCACCAGCCCTTACATCGTAGGTGGGGATTTGGCTCACTGGGCGCAGGAGCAAGGCGGGCTGAAGCAAGTTCCCTTAACAGTCCGTTTGGAATTGGCCGCGCAATGTGCCGATGCTCTAGCCGTCGCTCACGCCGCCGGCGTGTTTCATAAAGATCTTAAGCCGGGCAATGTATTGATCGATACGCAGGGCGATTTGCTACAGGCTCGCTTGTGTGACTTCGCCAGCGGCACCGTGCTTGACCGAGAACACCTACGCAAATATCTGCTCACTTTGCAGCAAACCACTCAATCAATTGCGAGCATTGATGAGGGCAGCGGCTCTTTAATGTATATCGCCCCCGAGGTTTTACGCGGCGAAAGCGTGACCGCACAAGCCGACATCTATGCCTTGGGTATTTTGATCTATCAGTTGGTCATCGGCAGTTTTCGCGAACCTTTATCGGCCGGCTGGGAAAGCCGCATTGAGGATGAACTTTTACGCCAGGATATTGCCGATTGTGCCCACGGTGATCTGCAAAAACGGCTTGATAATGCGGCGGTGATTGCCCAACGATTGCGTACGCTAGCGCAACGTCGGCAATCACTGATTCAGCAACGCGAAGAACAAGCGCGAGTCAGTGCATTACAAGAACAAGTACGACTGACACGCCAGCGTCGTCCGTGGTTATTCGGCGTAGTTGCATCGCTATTGGCGGGCTTACTGGTAGCGGTCGTATTAGCCATTCAGCTGCGCTCTGCATTGACCGAATCCACGCGCCAGGTGGCCATTGCCAGCGCGGTCAGTGACTTTTTGCAAAAAGATTTTATTGCTTTGGCTAGCCCGCAAGAGTCGGGCCAGCCGACCGCGACCGTCGCGGAAGTGCTGGGTTTGGCCGAGCACCGGGTGGGGCAACGCTTTGAAGGCCAACCGCTGATGGAAGCGTCGGTTCGGCGGGCAATTGGAGATGCTTGGTTTGGCTTGTCTGAGGGCAAAAAAGCCGAGGCACAACATCGCAAGGCACTGGCGCTACTTGAGCCGATGGCCGATGAGGTTCCCTGGGAACTCGCTGAGGTCATGCTCAGTTTGGGCTTAACGTTGGCGATCCGGATCGACCCTGAAGCCCTGGACATATTCGCTGATCTCATCGAGTTGACCAAGGACAGGCCAGATTTAAAATTCTGGCGAACTGGACTTCGCGCCCGGATGGAAATTGCCCGTTATGATATTTGGGGTGGCCGCTTGGAACGCGCGATTGCTGGCTTACACGCGCACATGCTGGAAGCTCAAGCACGCCTGCCAGAAACCGACGAACTGCGCACCCGTTTGGAGTTGGAAACTGCCTGGGTGCTGGAAGACATCGGCCGATCCGATGAGGCTCGTATCATTTTGGAGCCATTAGTCGAGCAAACCATAAAAACCCACGGTCCGCACAATACGAAAACCGCCGAGCTGCATTTGGTTTTGGGCCAAGCATACCAATCTTTGCAACGCTACAACGAAGCCGAGGAACAGCTGCAATTAGCGCTTGCAGCTTGTACTGCGACATTGGGCTCAAACAATCTGGAAACCTTGCGCGCACGAATCTTTCTGGCCGACCTATGGGGCCGACGCGGCGAGATAGAGCGCGCCGTTGACAGCCTGAAATCCCTGCGCGAACCAGTGATCCGCAATCAGGGTGAGGTGCCGTATGTGTATCAAGTGGAAGTTATCTTGATGGACCTTTTAATCGACAAAGCACTTTGGGATCAGGCGGCAAAAGAAGGCAAGGTAGCGCTGCGTAATATGCAACAACATCATCAGGGTGATTTACTCGGCCTTGCGCTGATTCAAGCCTCTTTGGCCTACGCCGAGGCCCGTGCGGGGAAAATGAACAATGCAAGGGCAAACTACGCCGAGGCCATGCAATCCCTGCCCGGCGACATGGGGCCGACCGATCCAACCTGGGTTCGAGTCCAAACCCAATACAAAGAATTCCAGACCTTAGGAGGACCGTAACCGTAGGCCGGAATAAGCGCAGCGTTTCCGGCTTGCCTGTGACCTGCCCCCGATAATGGGTGGATAGCACACTTTAGTGGATTAGTTCGCCAAATATTTCCACCAATGACCCACTTTAATCTCCTTAAGCGCAGAACAAAAAACGTTATCTCCCTAAGCTAGTAGCCAAAATTTGGTTCGAGTAAGCCGTTGACGATAGAAGCCAGTATCTAATGCATTTGGTTTCACCTGTTAATTCCAGGAAATTCTTAATATTTTCAACGATGTGACACAAATGTGACGATCAATTATTTGGTTTTATGTAGGCTTTGTTGCACAAGTGCAAGGAAGCTGAAATGACTTCAACTCAAAAAACAAAAATGAATGGGACTTGGAATGAGTTCTGCTAAGACGGAAATTTACCGTTTTGGTCGGATCATTTTTGACCAGCGCAATATGACCATAAACATCAGTGGCGTGTATAGAGATGTGCCGCTTAAATCGCTGCAAGTTTTACGAGAATTGGTCAGGCGCCCCGGAGAGTTAGTGACCAAAAATGAGTTAATTGATACCTGCTGGGGCGGCGAGTCGACGTCAGATACGGTGCTAACCACTACAGTTGGGCGTTTACGTCAGGCCTTAAACGAAGATCAGTCGGGACACATCGAAACGGTGACAGGGCATGGCTATAAGTTGGTTGAGCCGGTGATCGGAGAAGCGGCAGATATGTATTGAGTACACACGATGGTTATGCTGAAAACATCCCAATACGCATATTAACGTTATCTGTTCACTCGAAAACCATCGATGGGTTGAAGTCGCAGCTCATTCCTCGGCCGCTGTGTCCAAGGTCTCTGCGGCTGGCTCCACCACTTCTGGATGCCGTCCTGCGTGAAGCTCAATGAGGTTTTGAAACGTGCCAAGTGAACCAAGATGTTGATAGATACGTTCTAAATATCCATTGTGCACAAGCTCGCGGCACAAATCCGGGGTGAGTTCGAGTAACTTCTTCCGGTCAACAATGCGCAAGCCGTTGAGCTGGTGTTTGGCACCGGATTTGAAAGTAATGTTTGCACCGGCATCCATCAATAAATCCAGTTCGGTCAGACGCTGCACAAACTGTTTAGTGACGATCAATTCTTGTTCATAACTTTGAACAAAATTCACAATGTGGTCTAGTTGCGGCGTCTTATTAAGACCTTCATCAAATAATCGTTCACCCTGTTCTGTCGATAGTACACCCGCACTGGGGTCGAAACAGAGTGCAAGTTCATCGGCTACATCTGATTTCGCAGACAAAAATGGGTAACGACGAACATAGGCTGGAAGATAGCAATCCGCTTGCCAACGCTTTTGGTGATCCACGAATAAATTTTCATTGCTACCTAATCCAACTATGGCAACGGCATGCAGCTTATCGCCGGTCCCGGCAAAGCCAATTGGATAGTGCCCCATAGCTGTTTGAAACTCAGCACAGGTAAGTGGCAATGCATTCGTTTGTGCCGCAAAAGAGAAATCCGGATTACGATCCAAACGGATGTCAGCATGCGATTCGCTGCTTAATGGAACAATTTGTTGATAAAAAATCGGTAGTTCAAACTTGTTTTTATTCTCACCGCCCGAGCTAACATCTTTGTTGTATTTATCGTCACTTGATTTTTTACTTTTACTCACGCGTCCCTTCCTGATTATTTAATTTTTAGCGTTGCTGGAATAGATTTAATTGTTCCATCCAGCTGAGGCACCTGGATCACCGCATTAATTGTGCCTTTAAAGTCAGCTGGTGGTGTGCCGCCCAATACACCCGTGGCGGGATCAAATTTCACCCATTTAGGCAACTTGGAGCCATTTTTCGCAGTGGTTGTAATTTTTGCATTGTTCGGCATCTCCGGCATTTTAACTACGACCTTAACAGGGCGCGCTTTACGGGGCGCGCCGGCCTTGGTGGATGCATTGGCTGCGAGTTCAACGGTATCGACTGTATCATCACGATCCTCTATTTCCGGGGCATCCTCTTGTTCAAGCCCTTCATCAGGAGCACTAATCTCACTCATATCAGCACTGTATTCTTCCGGCTCTTCGTCCGCAGCGCTTGCATCGTCACCATTTTGAGCGGTAGTGGTATCTTTTCCAGTAGAAGCCGCATCGTCCGTTTTAGAAGCTTTGGCAGCGTCAGATTTGCTGTTAGTGGATTTCGAGCTTGTAGTCGTTGCAGCGCCACCGGCATCATCGTTGTTGGCATCTGCCTTACCCCCCCCCCCTGACCCACCGTCATCAGACTTGCTAACGTTCTGGGTGCCTGTGCCATTTGAACTGGCC
>JBPOFU010000085.1:0-12826 GCA_051252075.1 Oceanococcus sp.
GCTGCGGCCTCTAGAATTGAAACACCAGTACAAACAAAAACGCCCCGCTGCGATGAAGCAAACGAGGCGTGGATACTGCGGGCAACGACTTAGTCGGTGCCAATCTCAATATTGGAAAGATCAACCTTCAACTGTGGCACTGGAGGCGGATCATTTTCTGTCAGCACTTCAGTACCGATAAGCTCTTCGGCGATTTCGCGCAAAGAGACCACGGTTGATTTATGCTGACCCCATGGCACTTTGGCATCAGCACCACGTGCCAGTTGGCGCGCACGCTTAGATGCAACCAAGGTCAATTCAAATTGGTTGTTGATGTTTTTGAGGCAATCCTCAACGGTAACTCGAGCCATTTGGGGGATAAATCTGCAAAAGAACGACGTAGTTTAGTCTTTATCGAGCAACTGCGCCAGAAGTGATTTGTGGCGCTGCATTTGTCGCGCAGTCTGCAGGGTTTGCGCTAGGCACAAAGCCTCCAGTTCATCGCTTGCGCGATCGAGATCCTGGTTAACAATTAAGGCGTCGAAATCTTGGTAGTGACTCATCTCGTCCACCGCTTGCTGCATACGCCCGGCAATCACCTCGTCACTGTCCTGCCCACGGCCACGTAAGCGCTGCTCTAGCACGGCACGCGACGGCGGCAAGATACACACTGAAAACACCTGCTCAGGCAAATTGGCACGCACTTGCTCGGCACCCTGCCAATCAATATCAAGGAAGACCAATTCCCCATCATTCAAAGCGCCTACGCTGACTGCGCGACCTGTGCCATAACTTCGCCCAAAGACGTGGGCATGCTCGAGCATCTCGCCTGCCGCAACCATCGCATCAAATCGCCGCTGGTCAACAAAATGATAATCACGCCCATCCACTTCACCAGAACGTGGAGCTCGGGTAGTGTAGGACACCGAAAAGCGACAGGCTTGGCCACGCTGCTGCAGACGTTCAATCACGCGTCTAGCTAAGGTCGTTTTGCCAGCCCCCGACGGGGCTGACAACACTATGAGGCTACCCAATGACATAGGCGCTTACTGCCCGGTGGTCGGCAAAACCGACAAGACCACGCTGGACGCATGCTCTTCATCGGTCAGCAAGGTGTAAACCCCTACAAGCTGATCGGCCAGATCCGTCAGCGGCGGTAGGCCGTGCGGAAAATCGCTGGCACCTATGGCTACGCGCAACTGCGAACCTGCAGGAACGACAAAACTGGTCGGAAACACTTCAACATTCAGCAACACGGCTTCACCCTGAGCTGGCGTTGCGCTTTCCGCTTCCTCTGTAAAGGGGTGCCAAGGCTGGATCATTTCCCCATCGAGAAAGCGGGACAGCTCCGGATCGACCGCGCGATGGCGCGCAGACAACAAACCATTGGTGATTTCGCGTGAGCTGCCATCCTCACCGACCAGGGTGATTTTAACCGACACGCCAACATCCACAGCAGCTGTCGGCTCAATCCAAATATCCGCTTGGATGGGACCATTGATGGTGTAGTCCTCTGCCATAGGCACACTGGTAAACGTGCTTTCCAGGAGCAACTCATTGATGCGGTTGTCATTCACGCACGGCAACCCTGTGGCACCCAAGACGCCCGCTGTCCATTGCGATGAACTGGCGGAACAAATCCCGTTGACTGGGAGCTGCAAAACCGAAGTTCCCGCCTCACCAGCCGCCGGCATCTCTTGGCTCAGCACACCGCCCTCACGCAAATACCAACGCTGCGCCTTGGCATCCGGGTGTGGCCAGTCGGCCGCTGTGCGGTATTCCTCAGCACCGTAGTAGTACTGCGTCACGTTCGGCATTTTCGCGGCTTGCGTATCGATGTCGCGCAGGTATTCATCAAACCATTGCAAAGCCAAAGAATTGATATCCGGCACGCCATCTAGTGGCAGACCGGCACCGGATGATCCATCAACGTGAGTCCACGGACCGATCAACAACTTGGTCGTTGCCTGATTCTTCAAACGCTCATACAGCAGCGGTTCGCCGCGCTGAAAAATGTCGTTCAAACCACCCACAATGAACGTCGGAATGGTGGTGTTATCCAGATATTCGATAGTAGAACGGGTGCGCCAGAACGGTCCGTCATACACCGTTTCGCCCTCACCCAAGACAGCGTTGGCAATGATAGGCACTTGGAAGCCGGTCGTTGCATTCAAGGTGTCATTGACCAGATTGGGAAGTACCGCGGCCGGATCAGCAAAGGTATTGGCGGTCGGGACTACGGTTAGACCCGTCACCAAGCCCATCCACAATGGTATAAAACCGATATTGGTCTGCCCACCAGTGAATACGATATCGCGATACGCATCGGCCATAGGCACGATGGTGAACATCGCCTTATGCGCTGGATGAGCGTGGGCCGAGGTGAACAACTGAGTGATCGCCATAAACGATGCGCCCCAGGTGCCGACATTGCCATCACAGAATTCCTGTTCCGCAACCCAAGCAATGACTTCGCCATAGTCAGCTTGCTCGTCTTCGCCAAAGGCATCCCAGTTACCACCAGAATTGCCAGTGCCGCGCACATCGACGCTGACATGGGCATAACCGCGCTTAATGAGGTAATCATTAACTGCAGGGATGACCGGCACATCCACGTTGTAGCCGGTTTGCGTCAAAATCGTGGGAAACGGCCCCGGCACGGGGTTGCCATCGGAATCCGCCGGCTGTGACACGCTGTAAAACAGCTCAACGCCGTCACGCATCGGAATGTACCCACTGATTGTCGAGGTCGCGGAATAGTCCTCATCGCGGCCGTAGCTCTTCCATTCCTGGCTTGGAGCGGGACCGGCATCCGTCGTATCGCTCAAGGCTTGCACATCGCGCCCACCGGAGTTACACGCCATTAAGCTCGCGCACACGGCAGCGAGCGAAGCCCATCTCAAATTCACACTCATTTCCAGTTTCCCAGTTAAACAATCAAATCAGGCCATCCATAGCCCTATGCTGGCAACGGGGAGTAAAAACCCGCCGCGAAGCCGCAGAATCATACGATAACTGCTGAAAAATCTCCTTGACGCCATCGCAGGCAAGCAGCGAACCTCCGCGAACGGCGAATCTAGGCTATTGAGGCGATTTCCCGCTGCGCTGCGAAAATCAGGATAATGCCGATATCTAAATTCATAACAGACTGAACCCCATGCCTAAAAGTAAACACGACATCATCGTATTTGGTGCCACCAGCTTCGTTGGCAAAATACTCAGCCATTACTTAATAGAAACCTACGGAAAAGAACTTAACTGGGCAGCCGCGGGTCGTTCGCAAGCCAAGCTGGATACTCTGAAAGCGGAACTAGGTGAGGCTGGCGCGCATATCACCACCATCGCTGCCGATGCTGGCAATGAAGCGGATATGCAGGCTCTTTGCGCGCAGACAAAAGTGATCATTTCCACGGTCGGCCCCTACGCCTTATTTGGTGAACCCTTACTCAAAGCCTGTGTTGAAAGTGGCACGGACTACTGCGATTTGACTGGTGAAGTGCAGTGGGTCAGCCAAATGATCAAGCGCTACGAAGAACAGGCGAAAGCCAGTGGCGCGCGCATAGTGCACAGTTGCGGTTTCGATTCCATCCCCTCCGATCTAGGCGTGCACTATCTGCAAAGCCAAGCCAAAAAGACATTCGGCGAGTACTGCAATCAGGTGCGCATGGTGGTTTGGCGCATCAAAGGTGGAGCCTCCGGCGGCACCATCGCCAGCGCCCTGAATGCAGTCAAAGAAGCTGCATCTGACCCCGCTGTGCGCAAAGACATGGCCAACCCTTATGCACTGTGCCCTGCTGGCGCGCCGAATACTCGCCAGTTAAATGTCAGCTTTGTGCAAAAACACAGTGATGTGGACACTTGGGTAGGCCCTTTTGTCATGGCAGGCGTGAATACCCGCGTTGTTCATCGCAGCCATGCTTTGCAAAATTATGCTTGGGGTGAGGATTTCAAATACGACGAATCCATGTCCACGGGTCGTGGCCCGGCAGGCATTGCACGCGCTGCTTCCATGTGTGCTGGCTTGGCGGCTGTATTTGGCGGCGCGGCGTTTGCCTCAACGCGCAAGCTGGTCGAAAAAATCCTGCCATCACCAGGCGAAGGCCCTAGCCCACAAGAGCAACTGGATGGTTACTACGATTTGCGCTTTATTGGCCATACCAAAGACGGCAAAATCATCACCACCAAAGTGTATGGCGACCGCGACCCTGGCTATGGATCTACCGGTAAAAAACTGGGCGAGGCTGGTGCGTGCTTGGCCTTTGATCTGCCAAAAGACAAATACCCAGGCGGCTTTTGGACACCGGCCAGTTTAATGGGCGACAAACTCATACAGCGCCTAGAAGAAAAGGCCGGCTTGAGTTTTGAAGTACTCAGCTAATCGCTGAAAAAGTTAACAAAGGCTCGCCCATACTTGGCGGGCCTTTTTATTGGGCTTTAAGAAACTGACCATAGCCCTGCACTTTGCCCAAATCGTCGGCGAATCCCACACCACGTTGGTAAGCCACACGACCATTGATAAGGGTCGCATCGATGGCGTCGTCATTGCGATTCACCAAGCGCTGCATTTCAAATGCAGGGAAATCTGCATCGCACATTTTCAAAACTTCATCGGTGAGACCGTCTGGATTCACGATGGCTATGTCCGCCCTATCGCCTTCACGGATGCTGCCAGCATCGATGCCATACCAGTCGGCCAACTCTCCAGTGAGGCGATGAACCGCTTTGCCTATGCTCATAAAGGGCTCACCCTTACGATCGGCATCGACAATGTGCTTGAGAAAGCACAAAGGGAAATTGTAGGAGGCCAGATTTTTCAGATGCGCGCCGGAGTCGGCAAAGCCCACATGGATCCAAGGATCGCGACACAGACCACGCACGACTTTCTCGCGTCCGGCACTGAATTGAGTGCCCCAGCGCAGACCTTCTTTGTATTTAATCGCCAAATCCAAAAACGCATCCACTGCATCTTTGTTTTGAATTTGACCGATCTCGGCGAAATTCTTGCCCACTAGACTTTCATCCGGGCACTCCACCACCCAACCATCGGCAAATTCTCTATGCCACAGCCCCGCTGTCAGCACAGCCTTCATATTCTTACGCAGGGTCGTGCGGAATTCTGGTTTCTTGGCTTCCTCGTAAGGCTCATCAGGGTTTTTAAAGTCGCGCAATATGCGTGCGTCGGCCAATTCACCGAAGGAATTGAAATCCAAACCGTAGGCGTAGATCACAAACGGCGCAGGCAAAAACTGCCAGCGTAGATTCGCCCCCAAGCCAATATTGGCGACCCAACCTGCGGTGCGGGTAATCAGATGCAAAAAAGGTTGCGCTTTTAGATCCAGCGCCGTCAGCAAACTGATCTTCATAGCCGAACGCACCCAGCCTATGGATTCCCACAAGAACGCAAAGACATTGATCTTGCCCACGGCATCGGGCGCCGACTGCAGCACCCGGCCGCGACGGCGCAAGATGCGATGCAGACGACGATATTCGCTCCAGCGTGCAAACGTGGAAGGTAGTGGCGCCGCCCAAGCGCGGTCACCGTCTATACGGTCAAGCTTGGTCGTCATCGTCGACAAACCCAAAAAGCCCTCATCCAATGCCTCTTCCAGCAAGGCCTCCATTTTCTGCAACTCGGCTTCTGTAGGCTTTTCCTTGCTCACCGAACGCACCAAACCCATGCAGGCGGCACGCAAATCGGAATGGCCTAGAAACGCAGCCAGGTTCGGGCCCAATGGATGCTGATCAAAAAAAGCGCGAAACTCGCTGGGGCGGGTCCAGGTTTTTTTCTCATGCAACAAAGGCAGAACCACCTCGCGCGGCACAGCTTCAACGCGAGTAAACAAATCCGAGCAGTCTTCCACCTCCGCACACACCATGCTGATGGAACAAATGCCAGTCATGACAGTGGTTACACCGTGGCGTACCGATTCCGGCAATTCCGGTGCCGCAATAATTTCTGCATCGTAGTGCGAATGCGGTTCGATAAACCCCGGCGTGACCCAGCGCCCTTGAGCATCGATCACCTGCTTACAGCCGGCTTCATCCAGGGGCGTGGCTGAAACGCAACGCACCCGACCACCGCTAATGGCCAAATGACGCACCACGCCATCGGCACCGCTACCATCGAAATACAAACCGTTTTTGATTATGACGTCATCAGACACTGCTATTCACCGAGCAAAACTTTAAGCTGCACATTACGACAAAGTGAGCGGCACGCCCAGTCGTGAAAACTATCATGCCGCAAAAACTGCCAACTGCATGAGCGTACGAACCAACAATTTGAGTTCCACAGCCTCTCGCACTCCTGCAGACACCCGAGCCCGCCATCGTTTAGGCTGACACCGCCCTTACCGATCACGGAGTCCACAGTGACCAGCAATACCCATTTCGAAGTTAGCCGCACGAACTACGCCGAGACGCGGCTGCACAAATCCAGCCTTGCTGAGCTGCCCTCGGGCTCTGTGCGACTGCGTGTTGAACGCTTCTCACTGACGGCAAACACGGTCACCTACGCCGTCGCTGGTGATTTGCTGGGCTATTGGAATTTCTTTCCGGCCGAGCCAGGCTGGGGCCGAGTTCCAGCGATGGGCTGGGGGGAAGTCATCGCAACTAACAATCCAGATATTGCGGTTGGTGGGCGTTATTACGGCTGGTTCCCCATGTCCGCGACGGTAGATTTCGCCGCCAGCGCGAACAGCGAGGGCTTTCGCGACGACGGCCCGCATCGGCAGAAACATGCCCCGATTTACCGAGCCTATACCCGCACAGAGCGCGACCCCTTATATCAGGAAGGCCAGGATGCTGAGGATCGCCATGCACTGCTACGCGGCTTATTCCAAACTGCCTTCCTAGCGGACGATTTTCTCGCTGAGCAAGATTATTTCGGTGCCCGTCAGGTACTGATCTTATCCGCATCCAGCAAAACTGCGATTGCTTTGGCAGAGTTGGTAGAACAACGTGACGGCATCAAAGCGATCGCCATTACGTCTACGAAAAACATGGGCTTTGTGCGAGAACTCGGCTGCTATTCATCTGTGCTCAGTTATGCAGACATTGCCACGCTTAACAAGGATGAAGATTGCGTGTTGGTAGACATGTCCGGCGATACCGCCATCTTGGACCAAATTCATAGACACTTCGGCCCTGCGCTGAAGCATTCCATGGCCATAGGCCGCAGCCATCACGATGCGCCACGCCAGCCTATAGGCGGTGACATACAACCCAGTTTTTTCTTTGCACCACTGCAAGGGAAAAAGCGAGTGAAAGAATGGGGAGCCGAAGTTTACGGAAAGCGCGTGGGTAAAGCGCTGTTCAACTGCGTATCGCGCAGCCAGCACTGGCTACACATTGAAGAGCATCTCGGCAGCAGCGCCGTGGAATCCGCTTGGTCGCAGTTATTGGCGGGGCAAGTGCGCCCGTCGAACGGAATTATCGCATCGCTGCATGATGCATCGTCTTGAAGGCGTCATTCGCTCTTCGCTATGTACGAGTATCTAGGGTCGATTGCTAGCTGCTGAACGCTGAGCACCGTTTAAACTAAATTCGTGATCAATTTTGACCCGCCTAAGCAGATGCCTGTGGCGCATAAACCTGCACCGGAAAATGCACGCCTTTGCAGTCCACTTCACCTCGTGGCTCGCATTCGATTTGCCCGCTGATAAGTTGATAACTGGCATCACTAATCAGGATTTCGCCCGGCTCAGCTTTGGATTCTATGCGTGAGGCGATATTGGTTTGCAAGCCAATGGCAGTGTAGGTCATGCGGCCTTCGGAGCCATAGCTGCCCACGCTGACCATGCCGGTGTTAATGCCAATTCGCACCTTCAGCTCGGCGCCTAAACCCAGTTTTCGCCACTGCTCGTTTAACTCAGGCATTTTTCTTTGCATGGCCATAGCAGCGTTCACAGCGCTGCAGGCCTGATCTTCCGGAAGCATGGCGTCGGGTGCACCAAACAGGGCCATTAGACCGTCTCCAGCAAATTCGTTGAGAGTGCCGCCATGGGCGTCGATCAAGCCAGCCATACTGGACATGTATTCGCTAAGCACCTGCGTCATCACCTCGGGCTCGACGCGGTCGGCAATGTCAGTAAAACCAACGATATCGCTGAACAGCACGGTCACGCGTTGGCGCTTGGGCTCAGCAATCGCTGCTTCGTTACCAGCAATAATCTGGTCGGCGACAGCAGGGGGAATGTAGCGGCGTATCAGATTGCGGCTGGCCTCTGTTTCCTGTTGACGCTGCAGGAGCTCAACGTGTTGCCTGGCAATGGTTTGTTGCTGCATGAATGACTGCCTGAGCAGGCTTTCATTCATGAAAGAAAACACACCAATGAGCACTGCGCCAAAAGCAAGATATATCAAGTCGACCCATATTTGGTTCATGGGAAGACTGAGGTATTCCAGCAACACCCAAGCCGCTGCAACCGTGACGGAAAGTGCAAGACAGAGTGTGTACTTAGGGGGTAAGCGAACAAATGAACTGATCAAACAGTACCAGACCCCACTGGCAGCAATGCCATGTGGAGAGCCCCAGAAATCTGCCATAAGCCACATGGTTCCTAGCGCCCCACCCGGGAAGCCTAATAAAGCCAATAAATAAGCGTGTTGACGCCAGGGGCTTGAATCGGTAACAAAACCCAATAAACACATGGGCGTCATGTATGCCCAGCAAAACCAGTAAAAAGCCTCTGGAATAATTCCACCCGCTGGAGGTGGTGCAATAAACGGGAGAAAAAACCAGGCTGGTATTGCCAGCGCCATGAGCAAGCGAGTCGGGGCAACACTTTTCTCGAGGCGCCATTCGCCATACTCACTTTCATCGAAAGCTTGTGAGATAGCCCCTTCTATCCTCACGGTAATACCTCGATTTCGACGGGCGCGTAGACCTTCACCGGAAAATGCACGCCCTTGCACTCCACTTCGCCTTTGGGTTCGCAATTGATGTGCTCGCTAATGAGTTGATAGCTAGCATCACTGATCAAGATTTCGCCTGGCTCAGCTTTGGATTCTATGCGTGAGGCGATATTCGTTTGCAAACCGATGGCGGTGTAGGTCATGCGCCCATCCGAGCCGTAGCTGCCGACACTGACCATGCCGGTGTTGATACCGATGCGGATTTCCAAAGCGCTGCCCAAGCCCAGCTTGCGCCAAGACTGATTCAACAGCGGCATCTGGGCCTGCATGGCTTGCGCTGCGGCAATGGCTTGTCGCGCTTGTTCCTCAGGGGGCATGCTATCGGGCGCACCAAACAAGGCCATCAAACCGTCGCCGGCAAATTCGTTCAGGGTGCCGCCGTGGCTTTCGATAATCCCGGCCATGCTAGAGAGATGTTCGCTCAGCACCTCGGTCATGACTTCGGGCTCGACCCGATCAGCCATTTGGGTAAAGCCGGCGATATCAGCAAACATGATGGTGACCCGGCGGCGTACCGGCTCGGCGATGGCGGTTTCTCGCCCGTCCAAGATGTGCTGCGCGACGGCGCGAGGCAGATAACGATTTATCGCCTTGCGTTGATGGGCCAGCTCTCGTTCATTCAGGAAGGCCTGCCGCAAGGACAACTCATTCACCACACTCATAACACTAACGACAAATGCCGTGGTTATCGCAAATCCAATGTAACCGTATGTTTCGCCTTGGCTGAATTCGCCAGCGCCGTAAGCCTGCCAGCAACTCCAAAGTGCAGGCGGAAAGATCACAGCCTGAGCGAGCAGGGCGTACAGCAATGGCAGTCGCATTAAGGGCGCAAACAAAGCAAACATCACCGCGGCAACTACCGCAAGCCCAACCGAATCGAAGGCCGCCCAAGCGTAGGTATTAATCAACACAATGCCAGTGAAGGCCAGCATGACAGCCCCCAGTTCTAGCGCCCACTGACGCAGTGGAGTTCGGCTTAAGACCATGCCCAAGATCATGCCAGGCACGACAAGGCCATAGATCAGAAAAATATCCAGCGGACGCATGGCCAAGTCTTCAAGTAAGAACTGGAACACTATTGGCGAGATAATCCATACCGGCAGGCTGACCGCTCCGGCCAACATGATCAGCGGCAAAGCTTGCTCGAGGCGCCACGGTTTGTAGTCGGCCTCAAGCTGTGGATCGTTGAAGCGCAGGCGATACCAGTGGGGTTGGTTTTGGTGGTGCGCTTGGTTCATGTCAGGACCAGTAAATGCTTATGACTCATATCCGTCCGTTACCGCGCTAGCTATTGAGTCTTGGAATTTATCACCTTTCGCTCAAGCTACGAGACAAGCATTAAAGCTTGAAAGTCGTTTAAATGAAATTAAGAAAGTAGCTCAGGGCACTGCTGCGACTTCTATATCGCCATCCAGAAAGCGTGCCATGTGAGAATCGCCAGTACTCCTTACGAACCGCCTGCTCAGGCAGGCTATATTTCACTTTTACAATGGCACTGTCTGTGCTGCCAATCGAGAACAGTGGCTTACTCACTTTTGTGGAGTAGATGGTGACTAAATTGCTATCAGCTAGCTTTACCAATTTCGCCAGTGCCTCGGCGGTACGTACGCCATTTTGATCCGCAAGTGCTTTGCCTAGTTCTCCGCCGAGATCATTGGCTAATTCCGCCTTTACAGCATCACGCAAGGCGGGATCATTACTACTCCCAATCGTAAACAACCTTGCCAGAACGATAACCGCTGCAATGCCAATCGCAGCAGGCCCCTGTATTTTCATTTCAGCCATTTGCAGTGTTCCTATCAACCCCAGCATCCAAGCTTAGCAGGGGGCGAAAGGGCCGGATCTGAACTAAGGAAGTGCAATGAAAAGAACAACATCATTGGCTTCCGCAGGCAGCGCATACCCATACAACTCCATTCGCTTACATTCGCATGGGCCCAGAGCCGCTATGATGCGTTTCACTCTTGCAGCGGATTCATCTGATGGCTTCAATCCGAAAACACTTAGGCAGCGTCTGCCTCGGTTTGGCTGCCTGGCAAGGCGCTCAAGCGGCTAGCCCAGAGCTCACGGTGAACGATCTCCTGTTCACTGTCGATACGATAAAAGTCGTGGTTTACGATCAGGTGCGCAATGGCTGCATGCCACAACCCAATGCCATCAAAAAGCGCGTGGAAGCGACCTTGACGCAACATGGTTTTACCGTGCTTGATGCCGCAGACAATAGCTTCGTGTCCAGCTTCGCACCTTATTTTTCGATCAGTGCTTTGGGTTTTGCACCCGCTGCACCTCCGCGCCAAAAACCGCGTTGCATCGTGCATGTGGAATCGGGCATCAACAGCGTTTTTCATGTCTCCGTGCCGTACTCCGCTGAATTGCCGGATGGCCCTTTGCGACCCCGAATGCGCATCGATATTTCTTATACCGGCAGCCTGCTAGAAGGATCGCGCCATGGCATGCAAGCCCGCCTAGAAACCGCCGCAGTAGAACGCACGGAGAAATTCGTAAAGGCGGTGGCATCCGCCCGCCAAGTGGTGCAAACGCGTGCCCCGGCGCTGTGGAATTTGTATGCGCCAGAAATGAATGCCAAGCCATAGCGGATGCTAAGCAAAAGCAAATCGTGGACATATCGGGCTTAGTTTGCAACTCGCCTTTTTACAAGCTGCCGTAGACCAAAGAAATCCAAACCTCCGTAGATAGAAAGCCGTCAGTCCATGCTTTCCATTGATCGCTTAAGCCTTGCTTCTGCATGGCTTCCAAATTCAGCCCGGCTTTTTTCATGGCGGCGACTTCGGCAAGGCTGCCTTCCAGCATCTCGATAAAAGCGATCAGCTCCGGCTTTTTCGCCAGAGGGCCATGCCCTGGAATGATCACCACCGCATCATTGATGCTGGGCAAAATGCCACGCAGATTTTTTGCCATACGCCGCACATTGCCGCCGTGTTCTAAGTCTACGAAGGGGAAAATGCCATTAAAGAAGTGGTCCCCCAGATGCACCACATTGGCCATTTTGAAATACACAATGGAATCGCCATCGGTGTGGCCGCCGGGTAAATGCAACAGCTGGATGTGCTCATCGTTGATATGCAAATTCATGGCTTTGCTGTAAGTCAGCGACGGCACAGCGTGGGACGAATAAGGCTCCGACACCATCTTGAACAGCGTGATCTCCTGCCGTGTCAGCAAGCGCTTGCGGACATTGTCGTGAGCGATGATAGGCGCGTGATGCCCCATCATTTCATTCCCGCCGGTGTGGTCGCCATGCCAATGGGTGTTGATGATATAACTGATTTTTTCCTCACCACCATAGGCTTTTAAGGCCTTAGTAAGTGCCTCGGCATTGCGGCGATAGCCACCATCGACCACGACCAAGCCCTGCTCTCCAGACAGCACCGCTATGTTGCCGCCCTGCCCTTGCAGCAAACTGATCTGCTGATTGATTTTGCTACTTTGAAATTCCATGCTTTTGCCATGGTGATCCGCGTAGCCAAACGACACGTAGCCGAACAACAAAGTGCCCACAACAATCAAAATATTTCTTCTGTGCATACTTACTCACCCAGGCTAACAAGGCATTAGCCTAATATTCGTCAGGCGAAATTGCACGGTCAAGATGCTACCGTCCCTATCTAAAATTAATAATCAGGGGCCTTCATGAATCCAATCTTGCAGCAAGCTAAACGCAACGGCTGGTCGCGTCGCGTATTTTTACGCAATTTGTTTCTATCGGCTGGCAGTGTGAGTACGGCCAGTTGGTTGACCGGCTGTGGCAGCGGCCGCAGCGTGCAAGGCGGCCCGTTTGATCAACCGAACTTCAACAGCCCCTTTAAAACCATGGGCGCCTTGCAAGCGCCAGATGCTAATGGCGTTAGCTTGCCCGCGGGTTTCAGCTCTCGCTTAATCGCCAACTTTGGGCAGCCCCCAGTGGCCAGCA
>JBPOFU010000086.1:0-11575 GCA_051252075.1 Oceanococcus sp.
CACGGGTATAGCGATGAATACGTGCTAACAAGCGACGCTCACACCATTGCTCGTCAGCCTGCAACGCATGATCAAATTCACCGCGCACGGCAAACCCTTCGTTTTCCAAGGCCAGCATGGCGATTTGTATATCTGCGATGGGCATGCCTAGAACATCAGACAAATCCTTGCAGCGGATAGGTCCGCTGGCCTCCAAGCGCCCACGTAACAACTCGCGCAAGGGATCGGGTTCATCCTGCGCTAAAGCTTGAATCTGCGGAAGAAAAACAGCTTCTGGCTGCAACCCCAGATACAAGGCCAATCTCTCTGCCACCATCCATAGGCCTTTGCCGCTGGGCAATGCGATACGACACAGTCGCATTTGCTGCATGAGTTCATCTGTCCATTCTGTCCACGGCTGCATTTCTTGATCGTTGAAAGCACCATGTATCAACAACGCTTCATGCAACTCTTCTGCATTGCTAGGGCTGGGCCAGGCTTGCTCACGTACCTTAGCAATCGCCGCCGCATCCAACTTGGCTAAGCTAGATGCCTCTTCCAGTGGCATATGACCACCTTGAGCAATGGCCATGGTGCGACGCGCTTCGGCATCACCGTCGTCTAAGAAAGCATACGGACGCGCGTTGAGAATTTCCTGGGCCAAAGGCGATGGTGCCGTGAGGTCGGCGCACACTACTTTGATCTCACCCTTGTGCAAACGACTCAGCACTTGCTCTAAACCCGGCAAATCCATCAGCCCGAACAAACAATCCTCCATGGTTTGCGTGACCAATGGATGATCTGGGATCTCGCGTTTACCGCTGAGGTTTTCAGCACAGGCAATTTGATCCGGAAACACCACCGCCATCAAATCCTCTGCATCATTACGCTGCCAAGCCGGTGGTGTCTTACGGTTTCCCAGATGGCGACGAATGGCCAAGGCCGTGGATGCATTCCAACGCCAATGAGTGGGGAACATAGGCGCATCAAGCAAAGCCTGCTCCAACACACCACGAACGCTATCGGCCTTGAGGTAATCGACAATTTCCACCAGCGGAAAACTGTGGGTAACTCCTAGCGACAAAACAATGCTGTCTTCCAAGGCCGCTGCTTGCAATTCGAAATTGAATTTGCGGCAAAAACGCTTGCGTAGCGCCAAGCCCCAGGCCTTGTTAATTCTCGAGCCATAGGTGGAATGAACCACCAAATGCATGTCGCCCGTTTCATCAAAGAAACGTTCCAAAACCACAGTTTCCTGGCTGGGCATAGCGCCCAAGGCCGCTTCGCCTGCACCTAGATAATCCACCAGTTGCACTGCGACTTCTGCAGACAGCGGATACTGCGATACCAAGAAGTCCAAGGCCGGCTGACGTCCCTGCTCTAACTGTTTGCTGAGTCCAAGACGGAATTGGGAAACCGCTAGGGACAATTCATCACTGCGCCCCGGTGCTTCACCCACCCAGAACGGCATGGTCGGAGGTTGCCCACGGGCATCCTCAACTAGGACCCTGCTGGATTCTGTTTTGAGCACGCGATAAGACTGATTGCCCAATTGAAATATGTCACCCGCCAAGGTTTCAAAGGCAAAGTCTTCATTCAAGGTGCCGACACGAAAACCATCTGGCATCAACACCACGTCGTAATCGAACTGATCGGGGATCACGCCGGCATTGGTCAAAGCCACCAGTCGTGCGCCACGCCGCCCACGCAATATGCCGTTGACCTGATCCCAATGTATATAGGCTCCACGACGGCCACGACGACTGGTGTAGCCCTCGGCCAACATACGGACAACATCAAGATATTGCTTGTCAGTCAATGAACGATAAGGCCAAGCCTGACGCACCAACTGCAATAATTCATCTTGCGGCCAGTCCCGATTGGCCACTTCTGCCACCAACTGTTGCGACAACACATCAAGCGCGGGATTCACCGCGCCCAAGGCATCCAATTGACCTTGCTCTACAGCCACTAACAAAGCCGCACATTCCACCGCCTCATCCAATGTGCTCGGAAACAGTCGCCCCTTGGGCGTAGCGCCCACGGCATGACCTGAACGCCCTACCCGCTGCAAAAACGCATTGATACCGCGTGGCGAGCCAATCTGGCAGACCAAATCGACATCGCCTATATCTATGCCCAGTTCCAGCGAAGCCGTCGCCACCAAAACTTTCAGCTCTCCTGCCTTGAGCCGCTGCTCCGCATCTAAGCGATGCTCTTTCGACAAACTACCGTGATGGGCGGCAACCGCGACCTCGCCCAAACGCTCAGCCAAATGGCGAGTTAAACGCTCTGCCATGCGCCGGGTATTCACAAAGACGAGGGTAGTGCTGTGCTCCAGCGCCAAAGCAGCCAAGCGCTCATACACTTCTGCCCAGACCTCACCGGCCATCACCGCGGTTAACGGTGATCCGGGCACTTCCAAAGCGAGATCACGCGGCCGGACATGGCCGTCATCCACAATCTTGCAAGGCTCGCCGCCGGTTAGAAATTCAGCCACACGCGCTACCGGCTTTTGCGTGGCCGACAAACCTATACGCTGCAAAGGCTGCCCGACTAAGGCCTGCAAGCGCGCCAAGCTCAACGACAAATGAGCCCCCCGCTTATTCCCAACCAAGGCATGAATTTCATCGACAATCACGCTGCGCACAGTCGACAACATGGCTCGCCCCGACTCGGACCCCAGCAAAATGAACAAAGATTCCGGCGTGGTGACGAGTATGTGCGGAGGCTTGCGGCGCATTTGACTGCGTTCACGCTGAAGCGTGTCGCCGGTACGCACCATCGCAGTGATGTCAGTAGGCGCTTGCCCGCTTTCTAACAGCGCATCCGCAATGCCATTGAGCGGTGCTTGTAAATTCTTACGAATATCGTTGGACAAGGCTTTTAGCGGGCTGACATACAACACTCGGGTTTCAAGCGGTAAGGCGCCCTCACCCGCTTCGGTCACCAATGCATCAATGACCGCTAAAAATGCCGCTAGGGTTTTACCAGAGCCGGTCGGCGCCGCGACCAAGGTATCCAAGCCCTGTTGGATATGCGGCCATGCGCCAAGTTGAGCAGGCGTTGGCGAGCCGAGTTGACGCTCAAACCATTGCTGCGTTGCCGGGTGAAAGCCCGACCAATCGAATTGTTCACTGCCAGAAGCCATAGCGTCAGTTTACGACCAGACAAGCTCATAGCGTGAGCCTGCCATCGAAAAAATGGACTCTACAAACAAGCGAATTGCGCTTAGCTATGCGCCAAAAACAAGCTGGCAATATAGCAAATCAGTGCCGTGGTAATGCCCCAAAACGGAGCGCTAAACCAGTAGGCTCGAGCAAGCAGTAAAAATCCGACCAGCATGCCGAAACCTACCGATTGCAAATACACCGAGCCGTACAAAACATCAGGCTGCAACAGGGCCAGATAACCGAAGATGAGTCCGAATAATATCGCCGCCATGCTGTGGCTTGCATTGAAACCGATCCAGGCCTTCCAAACCGTGGTTTCTTTGCTTATGACCAAAGACGCTGATTTCATCGAATCTATAAGCGCAGGATCGCGCGGCAGCAGCTTGGGGCCGTAGAAGGTAAACAGCAGATGAGCCAAGCCCAGCAACATTACGACACAGGCACTTACGGCCATCAATACACTTTTCGCGTCCATTCTCTTTCTTACTCAGGGTTATTCAAAACATCAGACTGCCAGCACCGTGACGTCGGTTTCCAACACAACACATCTTTTGAATATGCTGGTTCTGACAGCTTAAGGCCTAGTACTCAGCTCACTTCGATAACGCCACTCTAAACAACCCAGCCCGGCCACAAAAAATGCTTCCAGAAAAAGTTGAGCAAGACCGAAAACGCTAGCGGATTGCCAAAATATCCATAGCCAAGTCAAACACAGCAAGCCCCAAATCAAATTGGCCACCACCAAGATGATCAACAAATTGTGTGGTCGTGATCGCCTGCGTGCCAGTGAGAATGAAAACAAGGCATACAGGACGTTAGCGAGGCCCATAAAAAGTACAAAACTTGCTGGCAGCGCGTACAAATTTGAAAACCATGGGTGAAACGCGGTAATTACTACGCCCACAGACGCGCCAGCGGAACAGTCCAACCATAGCAGCCTCGGCGCGATGTTCATTGGCGATATTCTTTAGCCGGGCGTAGCACTAAACTCATTCAGTCAGCTTTATCTCACGAGCCGTAGTCATGCCGACGACGACTTCTTTTAAGCTTTTCGACATTCGTGATTCTTGTGCGGAGCTAGGAATGCGCCCCGCCATAATCTCAGCCTTTTTCTGCGGGTAGATTGGTGACCGCTGCGGCTCCGCCAGACCTTGCGGTGCGATAGGCTGGCCACTGCGAAGATCATATTTGTCCGTTGCTCCTAGCGTGTGCATCACTTCGTGTGTAATCACCACATTGTTACTCCCCTCCATATGCCGGTTTGCAAAGGCATTCACGATGCCATACATGCCTTTTCGCATACCCAAAGAGGTGTCCAAAGCGAAGTCATTGGAGGCCTCGTGATAACGCACAAAGATACGGACATCGGGCCTAAACTCATCCTGCCCCGACACATTCCACCAAATCCACCAGCGCATCTTTAGCGACCATATCAAGATATTCAGACTGGACTTCAAATCGCCGGCAGGAGGGATTTCATCCAGCATTTCGCTGGCCAAATCAATGATCACCGAATCTGCTTGGCTGTGTCCGAAGCGCTCCGCTTCGCGCTGAAAAAACGTTTCAATACTTGCGAAGGTTTCTACATCCAGTTGCGCAATGTATTGCGCATTGCGCTCGCTGCCTGAGGCGTTGATCGGATAGATCTTGACCCACAAGGTCTGGCTCCAATCGCCGCTGCGCTGCTGTGCTTGCCAGCTGCCAATTGCAACAGTCAGCAGCACGAGCAACAAGAGTCCGACGCGGACGGCTTTAAACATATCAACTGGGCCTTGCTATGGTGAGATTGTGCAGCTTACTCAAGTCCCGTAAGCCCTTCTATGCTCTGAACATTATTCTCATCACGGTAATCCTGCAGGGCACTCTCACCCTTGTTTATGGCCCATTTATCGAGGATATCTCGATTCTCTAGAAACTCGTATTGCGGCACTGCGTAGCCACAGGAATCGGAGATTCTGCGCACATCCATTTTGATAAAGGCACGCGTTCCCACAGCAGGTGGAAATTGATTGCTCAACTCCGCAAATTCAGAATCTTGTTGCGTAATAACCGCACCTTGGCCGTGCAGACGGACAATTTTTGGCGGCCCTTCAAAAGCACAAAACATCACCACCATCCGTTGGTTTTCCTTGAGATGGGCGATCGTTTCGACGCCACTGCCGGTAAAATCCTGATAGGCAACTTGCGTGGGGCTGAGAATACGGAATGAATCTCCACCTTTGGGTGAACAATTGATTAAACCGTCCTGCTTCAAGGGGGCAGTGGCCACAAAAAACATGTGCTGTAGTTTGATCCAATCCGCCATTTTGTCATCAATCATTTGGAAAATTTTTCCCACTTCGTTCTCCCCTTGAGTTAACGCAACAGTTGACTAGCCGCCGGACGCGTCAACGCCGCCGATGGCGGCCCGCACGGACACATGATCATAGGTGGTGACTTCATACATATTGCCGAATGGATCTTGGAAATACAGCGACCAGGCTAGATCGTGATCGGTGCAGCGAACAAGTATTCCTTCTTCCTCGAACAAGGCCTTCCATTTCAGAAAGTTGGTCGCGTCGGCACCCAACGCTATCGCAGTCGAAGGGGTGCAGTCTGCTTTCTCAAACAACGCGAAGTGAACCTGTCCGCTAGTGTCCGCAATGGTGAGCGGACCGCCTCCAACAGCCCACCCTAGCAACGACTCCACGACTCGCATTCCCAAAATCTTTTCGAACCAAGCCGCCGCCTTTGGCCGGTCTGAAACATAAATGTGTACATGGTCTATTCCTATCAGTTTAGGCATTTCGTTTTCTCCGAATTTAATCACAAGGCCACCGCTAGCGAGCTGATAGTATCTTGAGCCCTCATTGGCTAGGACGATTCAAGACAATCTCACTCACGACTTCGGAAACCAGGGAAAGAACATATTTGTTCTCTGTTGATAAGCCTTGTACTCAGGACGCTTGCGTACCGAGTAATACTCCGCTGGAACGGCTCCCGTGAGATAAACCAGGGTGGTGTACATCATCGCAGAGGCACAAACCGCCCCAATGCCCAAAGTGATCCATACATAGGCAGGCTCCCTGCTTACCAAGCTGAACCAAGACGGAACCGCTGCAAGCACCAAACCAGTCCACACCAGCCATTCAGCGAAGTAGTTTGGATGACGACTGTATCGCCACAGCCCCACATCGCAAACGCCGCCTTTGTTTTTTGAAATGAAGAGCAGCTTCTGTGCATCGGCGGTTGATTCCAGCACATAGGCCGTTGCCCAGATGCAAATGCCGGCAATCTCCCATGCTGATACGGATGCACTGGCATTCACCGCCAGCAAAAACCCCGGCAGGGCCAGCACTGACATATTCGCAAATCCCTGCGCCATAATTTCTGCCAAAGAATGCATCTTCACGCTGTTGGGATTCGACGCCTCTAAAATCATGCGGCGATAGGTGTAACGTGGAAACTCCGTTCTGAAAATCACGCCGGTGGCTTTCGCCATGGTCAGCGCTCCTATGCCCATGCGCAAACCGATCATGAGGTAAACACCGCCAACCGTGCCCCTTCGTATCCAATCGCCATCGCCTAATAGGATGATTTGAATGCCTATGAGTGCGACGCCAAATGGCCAGGCAATATCAACATAGGACATGCGCTTGGTTTTCCAGTACGGAATACAGGCGACAAGGGTAAAGAGTGATATTTGTATCGCTGCATTGATGAGTAACAATGCCGCCAAGGATTCGTTTTGGGTAAACAGTGCGAGAGACCAAACGGCGAGAAAAATAAAACACAGCGCACTTCCAAAATTCATACCGTAATCCTCAAATTGTATGTTGTTGCTATCGATCACTCACACTTCTATGAATCACCTCCGCCACATGCTCTCCCCACAACTTATAGGCGCGGGCCCCAGGATGAAAGCCGTCTTGTGCAATAAAGCCAAGATCCGATGGATACGGTATGGCTAAAAAGTCACAGTTGGAATCTCGCTCTGCAACAGCCTTCATCAAGCCATTGAACTGTCTCGCTCGCAAACCAAGCCACCAACGTAACGGGTTTGGCAATGCTGGGAACAAATGCATAGGTGGAACGCTGGACAAATACACCCGACGTGCATCGAATTTCGTTTTGAGAACAGCAACTATGCACTCCAAATTATTGACCCAAACGCTCGACGACGTGAGTGCGGTTATGTCGTTCACCCCGATGGACACCACCACCGATTCAAAACGTTCGCTCGGCGACATTTGCAACTTTTCCAACAATTGACGAGAAGAATCACCAGATTGAGCGAACACTTTCCAGACCACGGAATACTCAGCACTCAGCGAAGACACCACATGGCCGGATAAGGCATCACTCTGTTGCTCCACCCCAACACCGGCTGCCGCGGAATCACCAACGATCAACAAGCACATCTGCCGCCCTGCACCCGCTTGCCCCACACGAACACCTTCCGGCTCCGGCAATTTCGGAGTGACCCGTTTTACATACTTCCCCTGTATATAAAGAATCGGGGCAAATAGCACGAATGCGAGGTGGTAAATCATGGCCTACTTACACCAAAACCTGCCGCGTATTAGCGATATAAAAATGCACCTGATGTTTAAATTCGGGGTCAACCATGCGTTTTGGACCGCGACCGTTTGGACAGGCCATTTTTGCAGCTGTGCCAAATAAGCGACAAATCAGTGGACGTTCGTTGTATACGGTGCAGCCCTTAGGCCCCAAGTGAACGCAATTGAAATCGCTTATTGCGGCGTCATGTTCTGCGTCCGTTTTCATATGTAGGCGTGACATTTCTTCCGAAGACGTTGTGACCGGACCACAGCAATCGTGACCACCCGGCACGCATTCGAATGTGGGAATACACTCACGCAAACGATCAACGATTTCGCTGTTGTTGTTCATTTACAAGCCTCTGATTGTTCAACAACACGTTTTTCTCGCTTACTAAATAGCAACCAGACACGCTCTTTTGCAGCAACCATTCCTTTCAATCCACCGGCAACCTCCACGCTCTCTATAGAATCCAATTGATAGTCAGCAACATAATGCTGATGAACTTCCTCAGCGTCGATGGAAAATGGAGGCCCAGCGAGCATGTCTTGATCGTATTCAAAGCAGATCACAAATTGTGACGCTCGATTCGTTATCTGCATCAAATGCTTCGTATATTCGCGACGCATTTTCTCGGGCAGCGCAACCAGCGCCGCTCTATCGTAAACGGCATCAATCGGACCAAGCATCACGGCTGACAAATCAAATATATCGCCAACAAAAATGTCGATATTGTTGCCTACATACTGCTTGAGCTTGCCAACTTCGCGCACCTCAGGCTGCATGTTCAGTTCATTAAACAATTCCCGGACCGCCAATTCGCTAAGCTCCGCCCCCGCCACCCGATATCCGTTTGCCAACAGCCAAGCGATATCCAATGTTTTACCGCACAAAGGTAGAAACACACGATTACCAACGCTCAAAGCAAGCGCTTGAAATCGTTTTACCAGTAGTGGGTGGGCTTCCGTTTGATGGAAAGCAATGTCCTTTTGCTCCCACTTTTGATGCCAAAATTTTGCATCCATGACCACGCCTCTAGATATTGGGGTCCATAGGATGCGGCTGCCCAGCTCCTGTTTCAAGGTGACTCTTAAGACTGACCGCAAGAAAGAAACCCCACTTTGCATTGCAATGGGCGTAAAAATCATCCTGCTCTGGCCAGCCCGAGTTCTCAAATGTCAGGGCGCTTCCCCGGGCATCAGGCTCGATGAGGAAAATGAATTGATCCGTCATCTCCCAAGGCCCTGCAGTGCATTTCCAACTCACTTTGCGATTAGGAACAACTTCCATTGTGGCCATCTCGACGACATGCTCGCCAGATGGGCCAAAGAAAAATTTGATTTGTCTTGCTGGTTTTTCAGCGACCTGCGCCTTAGTCCACCAAGAACTTAAACCCTGCTCATTCGTAATCGCCTGGAAAAGCTTATCAGGTGTCGTTTCGATAATTACGCGGTGTTTAATGCTTGTCATTGGGTATTCCTTATTTAAAAATGTAATTAGTTAACTAATTGGTGAACATTTAGGACGAAGAAAAGCTGGTCATACACCAGACAGGAAGGTTTGCAGTGAATCGAACGAGCTTTTCCATCCAAACATGTGCCCATTTCGCGCTTCTTCATTAGGAAGTTGCTCATGGGTCAAGGTCAATCTCGTCTCGTTTTCGGATATCACCTCAAACGAAAGTGAGACCAGTGTTGTGACGTATTGGTCTTTACTACCGGCACAATATTGATCCGCCAATATCCAAGTGAAAATTAAGGAATCATGAGGGCTGTATTGCACATAAGTACCGTAATGCGTGATGACATCCCCATCGGGCGATTCGATCACAATTTTGTATTTGCCATCCACGACCGCGTCAATTGAACTTTCTATGACGGAAAAATGCTCGGGACCGAACCAGCGACTGATCATTCGCGGATCGGTCCACGCCACGAACAATTGTTCCGCGGAGGCGTGAAATACTCGTTCCAATTTCAATGCGGCTTGCAAAACATCTATCCTTTTTTTGAATTCAAGGAAGCCAAGTGCACTTCCAATTGATCAAACTTCTGGGTCCAGAATTTTTCATAGAAACCAATCCATTTGGCCACATCACTTAGCGGCTCTGAAACAAGTTCACAGCGATGCACCCGCCCATCAATATGCCGGCGAATAAGGCCAGCTCGCTCAAGATACTTAAGATGTTTCGTCACGGCGGGCTTCGACATCGCAAACGGTTCAGACAATTCTGAAACGGACATTTGCTTGTTAGACAGGCGTAGCAACATTTCCCGTCGCGTCGGATCACTGAGCGCTGAAAATACAACGTTGAGCTTTTCGCTCGTTAAGTTAACCATTGAGTTAACAATAGTGCCTGACAATTAAACTGTCAATACCGAAGCCAAGCAGGCCGTAATTACTCTACACGCACACTACTGCGACACTGCAGTCACATGTTTCGAGAGTCATACGCCCAGTGAAGTAGCGCCTGACGCTGCTTAGGCCGGCAACTATAGTCGCCTTTGCTGCAGTTTCTTTGCACCTGTGTGGCATGCCGCTTCATACCCTTCCAACGACGAATTTGGCGTTCATCATCTTCCATCCTTCGACCCGAAAAATAGCGGCAATACCATTGAAACCAACCGCGCGGATCATCTTCATGTAACCAACCCTTTTCCTGCCAAACTTTGAGCGCTTGGGATGCATTGACGCTAAAGTAATTCAATTTAGGGTCGGATTTGTTAGGACTGAATTTTGCCGAAGAAAACCATTCGATAGGAAACTCCTCGATGCAGTCCGTCATGTATTTACCGCCGAAAACACCCAATTCCAACATTTGATGTGGCGTAAGCTCAGGGGCAAAGTCCGCATGAAAATGCGATCCCACCGGCTCGGAGCGTAGGTATTTGAAATCGGCCTGCATGCGGTCATTGACGATGACCAACTTGCTAATCATTGCCGTCATTTCCTCGGCCAGAGTAACTGTTGTATGAAATTGCGAAAGCGATAACTACGGGCACTAAAGATACAGCGGAGAATGGATATTTACCCGCCACCAGCAGCAAAAGCGATGACAGCATAAATGCGAGTCCCGCGACAAATGCTCCAACAAATCGGGTCTTTTGAAACACCAGTAGTAAACCCGCAAAAACTTGCACAACTCCAAAGGAAAGCGTCAGGTATTGTCCAAATCCGAATTGCGCTAGAAATTTCACTTCATCTGGAACAAGCGCAATCTTCGCTGCACCTGCTGCGATGCTGAGTAGACCGATCAAAGTGACGGCTATATAAATAGTTATTTTCACTGCTTGTCCTTTCAAGTTCGCTCGACGAAAGCTTGCAGCCAGTATTCGGCTTCGCTGCGATGTTTTATCAGCAGCCATTTTGACTAGAGTTTGTGGAACGTGCATTGAACACTAGTCGCAAAAGTTGTTGCCCCGTAGGTTCGTGGAATTTTTCGGCTAGAGGCACAAAACCGTATTTTGAATAAAAATCACAACCAATAGAATTTTCTTTAAAAACCTCGACTTCCAAATTTCCGTGAAGCTCTTGGGCTTTGTCCATCAAGGCTTTTCCGATACCTTTGCCGTGGCAATCGGGCTGTAGGAAGATAGCACCAACTTCGTTGCCCATTAAGGCAATAAAACCTATTACCACGCCGTCCACCTCTGCAACCCAGGTCTCTGTATTGGGGAGATAAATTTCGGCGATATTCCTTCTCTCCTGCTCTAAGAAAGTATCCGTCAAGAATTTGTGGGCCATGCGACTGGCGGCTTCCCAAGCATTCAGAACAGAATCTAGGTCGGATACGTGATATTTCCGAATTTTCATTCGCTTATTTCCTTCGATGCTAACGCCGAATCTCAAATATTTTTGAGGCAGCGTCACCCCACCTACTC
>JBPOFU010000087.1:0-11431 GCA_051252075.1 Oceanococcus sp.
GGGTGATGCCATAGATGTTCCACTCATCGTGGTGCTACCGGTGTTGTTATTGTAGTCAGCTGAAACAACATTTGAACCTGGCGCAAAAATATCGACACAAGTGCCGTGATTACTAAAGCTCGACTCGGTATCATTTTCTGCACTCGACGCGACAGTAATAGCTTCTGGGGCACGTGCTGGCGAACTTGAACACGCATCGGCATTGTCGTTACCCGCTGCCACTACGGGCAAAACGTTGGCATTGAAGAGATTGGCAATCGCTTGATCTTCAGCATCAGAGGCACCGCCACCTAAGCTCAAGTTCACCACTGCTGGGTATTGTGCATTTTCAGCCACCCATTCGATTCCAGCGATAACGCCAGAACCGGAACCGGAACCGCCGCAGTTCAACACGCGCACGCCATGTACGGTTGCTTTCTTAGCAACACCATATTGAGTGCCTGCTGCAGTACCTGTCACATGAGTGCCGTGACCGTGGCAGTCCTGCCACGCGTCTGGATCGATGTCGCCACCGCCACCCAACAAAATGCCGAGCAAATCGACGGGTAACAAACCGCCCAAACCTGCGGGGCCGTCATTCACAAAGTTACGGCCGTTGCCAACACGACCAGTGAACTCTTGATGGTCAGGATTGAGCCCGGTATCGATCACGTAAACATGCACATTCTCACCAGCGCTATCAACATAGTCGTAGCTGCTATCACGTGGATTAGCGACTTCATCAATGCGATCTAGACCCCAAACTGGGTTTGACTGAGTCGCACCGACTTGGATCAAACGGTCCTTTTCTATGGAAGCGATCAGCGGATTACGTTGTAGCAAGCGGCGTTGACGATCAGTCAGGGCAGCGGCAAAACCCTGCAGCACGGTGTCGTACTCATAAAACGCAGCGTCAGCACCAATACCGGCCAACACGCTGGAGGTCAGCGCCGAGACATTCTGCAGCCCTAAGCGTTCGGCATCGAACTGCACGATGTAAGCCTCTTTAGCCGGGCTTTTCAGCACGTTGCCCAATAAACCGGCACTTGCACTGCCACATGCGGCGGCCAATACTGCAGCGGTAAAGATCTGAGAAATCCCTTTCATCATTAATTCCCGTTAATAAAATGTGAAGACCAGTGCATGCTACCGGCTTAATCTCATGCTGTATGTCAATCTCACACCACATCGGCGTAGTGATTCCCCTACAATGAACACTCAAACCCAGGACGGGAATACCGTGATCCGATTGTTAAGCGTCGACGACCACAAAATGATCCACCGCGCCATTGCCCATATGGCGAGCCAAACCAATGACATGGTAGTCGTCGGTGAGGCGCACAGTGGAGAAGATGCGCTCGACTATATTGAGGCATTGCGCCCCAACATCGTCATGATGGATCTCAACATGCCCGGTCTGGGGGGAATAGTCGCGACTCAAAAAATGACGGAAAAATATCCCAACATTGATGTCATCGTGGTCTCCGCACACACCCATGAGCCTTACCCATCACGCGCAATGGCCGCAGGGGCCTCGGGCTTTCTGTGCAAGGACTGCGAAGAAAGCGAAATGCTCAGGGCTATACGTCGCGTGCATGCGGGAGGGCGTTACGTGTCTGCCGAGGTCGCCGGTGATTTGTCAGTTCGCTTAGTCGATGGAGCTCCGAGTTCTCCATTCGATGACTTATCTGAACGCGAACTGGCCGTCGCCTTACAAATTACCAATGGTCTGAGCACCCAAGCCATATCGGACTTGTTGACCATCAGTCCCAACACCGTAAGCACCTACCGCCGTCGCATATTCGACAAGCTTGATATTAAGAATGACGTAGAGCTAACTTTGGTGGCTTTTCGTCACGGCCTGGTTGGCGATTTACTGGATTCGTAAATGCTCTAGCCGTCACTGTGAAACGGATCGAATCGGCGAACACCCTTCCTTTTGATGGGCGATTTTTGTCGACCAGATAGACGAGCTTGCATACACTGGTCTTTTGCCGAAACAAGCACCACGCCATGAGCACAGATCGCAACATCAAGAAAATCCACAGCGGACAGGACTACATCGAGAGCCTGCGCAATCGTGGTTTAGACGTTTGGTTGTTTGGCGAGCAAGTAAAGGAACCGGTTGACCACCCTATTATTCGGCCGTCCATCAACGCACTGGCACGCACTTACGACTTGGCATTGGAAAACTCAGAACTGGCCAGTGTGATTTCGCCGTTTACCGGTGAGCGCATCAGCCGATTTCTGCATATTTGCACCTCTGTTAATGACCTGGTTGCACAAAACAAAATGCAGCGCCGCTTGGGGCAACTAACCGGCACTTGCTTTCAGCGCTGCGTTGGCATGGACGCCTTCAATGCTTTGTACTCAGTCAGCTTCGAACTAGACCAAGCCTACGGCAGCGACCACCATCAACGCTTGAAGGCTTTTCTCACGGACATGCACAGAGGCAACTTTGTGGTCGGTGGTGCCATGACCGATGTGAAGGGAGACCGCAGCAAGCCACCTCACCAGCAAACCGATCAAGACTTGTTCGTGCGTGTCGTAAAACGTGATGAAACAGGAGTTTGGATTCGTGGCGCTAAAGCCCATCAAACGGGCTGTATCAATTCCCACTGGATGGTGGTGATGCCTACATTGCGATTGAGTGAAGCCGACAAAGATTTCGCGATTGTCGGTGCAGTTCCGGTTGACGCTGCGGGCATCACCTATGTGTATGGCCGGCAAAGTTGCGACACCCGTGCCATGGAAGGTGGTTCCATAGATGTCGGCAATGCGGAATACGGCGGCCAAGAGGCCATGGTCATCTTTGAAGATGTTTTTATTCCGAATGAGCACATTTTCATGGACGGTCAGACCGATTTTGCGGCGATGTTGGTGCAAAGGTTTACTACCTATCACCGGCGTTCTTATGTATGCAAAAGCGGATTGGGCGATGTACTCACCGGGGCAGCGGGCGAAATTGCAGCGATGAACGGCGCCGATAACGCCAGTCACATCAAAGACAAAATCATAGAAATGACCCACCTCAATGAAACCGTCTATGGCACGGGCATCGCATCCAGTCATCAGGGTTATGCAACCCAATCCGGCTCCTACATTTGTGATGAAATGCTGGCCAATGTGTGCAAGCACCATGTTACTAAGTTGCCTTATGAAATATCCCGCTTAGCTCAAGACATTGCCGGCGGTCTGCTGGTCACCCTGCCCTCGGAACAAGATCTTAAACACCCACGCATAGGCAAGCTGCTTAAAAAATATCTCGCCACAAAAGACGGGGTGCCTGTGGAAGAGCGTGCTCGCATACTGCGCCTTATAGAAAATCTCACCATGGGACGTAACGCCGTTGGCTATCTCACTGAATCCATGCACGGCGCTGGTAGCCCACAAGCTCAGCGCATAGAAATTGGTCGTGCCATGCAAATGGAATACAAAAAACGACTGGCACGCATCTTGGCGGGAATTGATGAATTAGAAGATGCCGAGTCCGAAGCCGCCCGTATCAGCGAGGGTTATTTTCAGCGCGTTTTTGCACTGCCTACTGGACAAAACGAGCAAAGCACATAGCCTAGCGTCTGACGCGATGCGTCAATTTGTCACTTATCGCCTTAAGCCCGCTTCCTCAGCGAGCAAGCTTGATTGATAATGCGAGGCTAACAAGCCGCACTCAGCGGCCTAGAGATCAAAACGGAGAACATCATGTTGTTTGGACTTCAAGTGCTCTTTTTGCGCATGTACATGCTTATTTTCAAAGGCGTAACTGCCATTTTGCCGTTCAAATGGCCAAAGACCTTTGAAGGTGCCGGCTCCTCTTTGGAACTGTGCCGGTTTATGGCGACGCAGGGGCACAAGAAAATCCTCATCGTGACAGATGAAGTGCTGGTGCAACTGGGTCTGCTAGATAAAATGAAAGCGGAGTTAGAGCAGCTCAATTTGGATTACGTCGTATACGACGGCGTGAAACCTGATCCAACAGTGACGCAAATCGAAGCGGGCTATCAATTGCTCGCCAGCAACGGCTGTGATGCCATATTGGCAGTGGGTGGCGGTTCTTCTATCGATGCGGCCAAGATTATTGGCGCGCGGGCGAAAAACAACAAGCCTGTAGTCAAAATGGCGGGGTTATTTCGGATATTCAAAGGCATCTTGCCTTTATACGCCGTCCCCACCACTGCAGGAACCGGCTCAGAAGTTACCATCGCCGCGGTCATTTCCGATCCAGATCAGCAGCGTAAGCTGCCGGCCATGGACCTCAAGTTAATGCCAACCGCTGCCGCTTTGGATGGCGCCTTAATGGCTGGCTTACCGCCTCACATCACTTCGGCTACGGGCATGGATGCTCTCACCCACGCCGTGGAGGCCTATGTCTCTCGCAACGCCATGAAGAAAACCGATGAGAAAGCCGTAGAGGCCGCCCGTTTAATCATGGAGAATTTACCAACGGCTGTCATGGACGGCGGAAATCTTCTCGCGCGCCAAAACATGGCGCGAGCTTCACACCTTGCTGGAATAGCGTTCACGCAAGCCGGTGTTGGTTATGTCCACGCAATTGCGCATAACTTTGGCGCCCTGTATCACACGCCCCACGGGCTAGCTAACGCCATCGTCATGCCGCATGTTCTGGATTATTCCAAGGTCAATTGCGCCGGGCGTCTAGCCGATTTAGCCAAAGCCTGTTCCATAGGCCCTGCCGGTGGCAGCGACAATGAATTGGCAGACGCCTTCATTGAACGGATTCGCGAAATGAATCGCAGCTTTGATATTCCGACGCATTTAAAGGATTTACGCGAAGAGGATGTTGAACGCATTGCAAGCGCGGCACTGTCCGAAGCCCGCTTCACTTACGCTGTACCGCGCTATATGGACAAAAGCACTTGCGCTGGCATCGTCCGTCAAATGTTAGTGGTTTAAAAACAAATAAGAGATATCGCCGATCATGAGCAGTTCTCCACAACAATCGATCGGCGTACCGGTTTCGACTCGCGTTTTCTACGGTATCGGGTCAATTTCGGAAGGTGTTAAAGAAACTGCCTTTAATGTCTTCTTATTGTTTTACTACAACAATGTACTGGGTTTATCAGGTTCGCTCACAGGGCTGGCTATTTTTCTAGCCCTGTGTGTTGACGCCTTTACCGACCCTTTAATGGGTGTGATTTCGGACAACACGCGCTCGCGCTTGGGACGCCGTCATCCCTACATGTATCTCGCTGCCGTACCGGTGACGATTTGTTTTGCCCTGCTGTTCGCGCCGCCGGATGGCCTGGCTGATATAGGCCTATTTGTCTGGTTGCTAGGCTTTACCATCCTACTGCGGGTCAGCCTCACTTTGTATGCCGTGCCCAGCAACGCCATGGCAGCCGAATTGACCAGTGACTATGACGAACGAACTGAAGTCATAGGTATCCGTTTCTTGTTCGGATGGATGGCTGGACTGGGTTCAGCCATCGTTGGTTACCTTGTATTTTTCAACGAACAGCCGGGCGGTATCGATGGCCGCATGCAGGCCAGCGCCTACCAAGACTTTGCCCTGTACTGCGCTCTGGTTTCCGGCGCCGCCATACTGATGTGCGCTTTAGGCACGCAAAAGACCGCACGGCTAAACCCCAATACAGCCGATCAAAAATCACATTTAGTGACCGATTTTAAAATCGTCTTCTCCAACCCGTCATTTCGGGCGCTTATCGCCAGTTCGATCTTTTCAGCCAGCGCTTGGGGCTACATCAATTCCGTGGGCTATTACGTAAACACGTACTACTGGCAACTCAGCGGTGATGATCTAGGCATACTCACCATCGGTATGGTTATCGCTGTTGCTGCCGCCGCCAGCTTGTCACCCGTCCTAGGGCGCATTTGGGACAAAAAAAACTCCGCCATGGGCTTGGCCATCTTCGCTATTGTTTTTGGCCCCATCCCTGTTGTCCTGCGACAGATAGGTTGGTTCCCAGATAACGGCACGCAGGATCTCATGGTCATACTGTTTTTCCATGTGATGATTCTGACCGTTGCCCTGATCTGTATCAGCATACTCACCGCTTCGATGATCGCTGATCTCACCGATCAGGGGGAGCACAGCTCGGGCCGGCGTTTAGAAGGCGCCTTTTCGTCCATAATCGTGTTCTCGATCAAGGCCTCAACAGGAATAGGCGCTTTGATCGCCGGGCTATCGCTGGATCTGATCGATTTCCCACGTCAATTGGACCAAGCCGCGATAACGGACGCCGCCACCTCCAAACTTGGCTGGGTCTATGTTCCCGCCATCATGGTCTTGTACTTCTTCAGCGTGTATTTCCTCAATCGCTACCAACTCAAGCGTACAGACCACACGAAAATCCTGCAGGACTTAGCCGATAATCCATCTGCTTAAAGGCAAGGCGTCAATCTGGCAATCGCGTTGCAATTTCTTCAAACTGATCTAGGTTGTCGCACAGCAGATCCACCAGCGCCGGGTCAAATTTAATGCCGCGTTGTCCGCGAACAAATTCCAGCGTCTTCTCCAGTGACCATGCTTTCTTGTAGCAACGATCACTTTTTAAGGCATCAAAAACATCCGCAAGTGCCACGATCCGCCCATAGATGTGTATGTCTTCGCCTTTTTTACCAGCGGGATAACCACTGCCATCCCAGTTTTCATGATGGCCAGCAGCGACCTGACTCGCCGCGTCGAGAATTGGAAGCCCGTGCCCCGTGAGAATCTTGGCACCGATAGCGGCGTGCTCTTTCATACGGACACTTTCTTCAGGCGTGTGGCTACCGGGTTTGTTGAGTATGGAATCTTCAATCGCAATTTTACCGATGTCGTGCAGGGGGGCCGCCATCCGTAAGAGTTCAACCTCTTGCTTGGACATGCCAAGCAAACCGCCCAGTAATGCTGAATATTCCGCCACACGATGCACATGCTGACCGGCCTCCATTGAACGCACTTCAATGGCTTCGCCCAGCATCATGATGAGACCTTCCTGCGTTTGTAACACCTGTCTATTAAGATAAAGATTATCCAGGGCAACCGCTACGTTATGGCTGAACAGGTCCAAAACTTGATGATCCAGCGTGGTCCAAGGCGCTTCACTTTCTATATAGAGCAATAAGCGGCGCTTGGAAGGTGACTCAATACAGTGCACAAACCATACATCGTCAAACTCGGTTCCGGGCTCTTTAAATCGCTTAATCACAGTTGAAAATGCGGCCTGATCCAATGCTTCTATATCACCCAGTTTTGTCGCTTTTTCAAATTTTCCAGTTGCTGCGACAACGGCCGGTTCCAATGCGTCCTCAAGGCTGGCAAATCCATGGTCTCTGACAAAAAACCCATTGTTGCTGGCATGCAACAAGGTCGACATCTGTAACAAAACGCCTTCTGCAAACTCACCAATGCCCCGGATATGTAACAAATCCGTTGAACCCTTAATTACATTTTCCAGGCCCTTGCGATTTCGTTCCAAAGCGAGCAAATCTCGATAAGAACGAATGGCCACATAAATCGAAGTAAACAGCCGTTTTTTGGTGAGCTCTGTTTTCTCTTTATAATCATCTATATCGTATTTTCGGATAATCTCGTTTTCAGGCGCTTGCCCTGGATGCCCGGTTCTAAGAATAATGCGAGATTGATAGTTCTTAAGGTCGTTACGTATGACTTCAATCGCCTCCAATCCGTCATTTTCTGTGTCCATGACGACATCCATAATAATGACCGCAATATCATCTCGCTCTCTGGCAATCTGTATCGCTTCTTTACCCGAATAAGCGTGCAGAAACTCTAGTGCTAAGCCATTGAACTTGAAATCCCCAAGTGCCATCTTGGTCACTGCGTGTATGCCTTCTTCATCATCGACTATGAGCACCACCCAAGGCTTTTGGCCTTGGCGGCCCTCATCGCTTTCAAGTTCCGTATTACGTGATGCTTTCAGCCAATCCATTACTGGAGTCCTTTTTGGGTATCGGTTTTCACAAACACATTCATTTATTTTTCACCGGAAATCGAACCACAAACTGAGATCCCTTGCCCAACTCAGAGTTCAGTTCTATGGTCCCAGCTAGCTTTTCGCTCACCAATGAGCGCACTAAATCCAAACCTATACCGCTGCCGCCATCTGCACTTTTGGTAGTAAAAAAGGGTTCAAAAATTTTGCTTTGTATGCTGGATTCAATGCCTTTACCCCAATCTTCACATGTCAAAATTATTTCCTTGTCCTTCTTTTCAACAGAAACATGGATCGGCCCTTCATCTGTCGCGTCATAGGCATGAACTAAAGAATTGATAATCAGATTAGTAACAATCTGAGAGATCACGCCCGGCGGGCATACCGCAACAATATCCGGCAAGCATTCGAGTTTCACTTCACGCTTTGAGGCGAAAAATTTCGGTTTAATACTGTCCAAAACCAAGGTCAAATAATCATGCAGGTTAAGCTCCCGAACTTCATCATTTGACTGGTCCGTTGCAACTTGTTTCACACTTCTCAATAATTTCGCGGCACGATCAAGACTGCTGGTCGACAACGTTGTGACTTGATCAACCAACAATAAGAATCTTTTCAAGTCAGCTTCGGTTAATGTCTTCGATTCTACTAATTTGGAAATTGCCTCTAAATCGGCAGCCAATGTAGACACGGATGTAATCGCTATTCCAACAGGGGTATTCACTTCGTGAGCAATGCCCGCCATGGATTTCCCAAGCGATGCCAGCTTCTCCGATTCAACCAGCCTCGCTTGTGCGGCCCGAAGATCACGTAAGGTTTGCTCCAAACTAGATTTCTCTTGCACAGCAAGTTGCTCGCTTTCTTCCGCCCGTGCGCGTGCTGCTATCTGATCTCTTAACTCTTGGTTGGTAGTCGCGAGCTCGTGTTCCCGCTGCTTGCGCTGTACGACTTCCGCCTTGAGTTCGTCATTAATAAGTTCAAGCTCTTCAGCCGTTCGGAGAGTAAGAGCGCGCGGTAAAATTGGGATCATTGCGAGCGCGGTGGCCACGGAAATAACAGCTGTAGCGAGCTTGCTGACGCCCTGCAAGCCATACCAAGGCTTCCAAATGGTCACCATGCCCAGCACATGGGTAATCCCACAAAAAACGATAAAACAAGCGAACAAGCCGCCAACAAGCAAATAAATGTTCGGAATATCGGAAATCTGCGTTCGCTTACGCAGGTAATACACAATCATTGCGGGAATAGAGAAATAGGCCAAGGCAATCAAGGTGTCAGAGGCCACATGTACCCACAACAAACCTGGCTGCCATTTGAGGCAAAAGCCATGCGGCATAAAACTCGGATTGGTAAAAAATTCGAGCATTTGCAAAGTCTCCAGCTAGGGCAGTGCGCGATTTTGCAAAATTACCTTAACAACTGTGAATAAAACGTTTTAAAGCAGAACTTTAAGGCTTTGCTAAAGTAAGCTCTCAACGGCTGTGAAGTGAGATTTGCATGTTACCCATAGATGAACGCGTGATCACAGCACAACAACTGTGGAAAGAAGCGTTAGACGCGGAAGCCAGCGGCCGCTATGCACGTGCCTATGAACTGCATACTCAAGCGCACGATTTGGTCTTGGATTGTGCAAAAATGCACCAGCAGGCACACCAGCATCTCAGGCGGGTCAATAAGATTCTTGGCAACTACACGGAGCTGGTTACCGATAGCGTGCTGCTTTTTCTCGCACCAGTCGGCATATTTGAACTTATCGCTTACTTTTCCAAAACGGATTCAGTTGGTCATGGGATTTGTAAACGTAAAGCTTAAAAAAGCGGCATTCCTATTGATAGCGCGCTTTCACTACCAATAATTCAAAAATGTTAAAACCAAAAACTCCCCACGCCCTTATCACAGGCGGCTCTAGCGGTATCGGCCTAGAGTTGGCAGCGCTTTATTTGCAGCGAGGTTGGTCAGTGTCTTTGTTGGCACGAAATGAGCAAAAACTCGAGCAGGCCCGTATGGAACTGAGCGCTAATGTTCTACAGCCTGAACAGCACATCGTCACGCTTTCTGTGGACGTTGGCGATTCTGAACGCTGTCACAGTGCAATCGATAGTGCTTGCCAGCAACTTGGTGCCCCAGAAGTGGTTGTACTGAGCGCCGGTATCGCAGTCCCTGGTTATTTCAGCGAGATTGCAGAAAGCACATTTGAAGACAGCATGCGTATTAATTACTTTGGATCGTTGTACAGCGCACGCGCTGCACTACCTCATCTCAGGGCTGCTGGTGGCGGTTCGCTGGTTTTCATTTCTTCCGGAGCCGCATTGCTCGGCATATTCGGCTATTCCGCTTACTCGCCCAGCAAATTTGCCGTCCGAGGCCTGGCTGAAGTGCTGCGCGGGGAACTGGCAGTAGAGGGCATCCACGTTTGCATTGCCTACCCTCCAGACACCGATACACCACAGTACGAAGCAGAAAACCGTACCAAACCTCTAGAGACAAAGGCCATTACCGCCAGCGCAGGACTGTGGACAGCACAGGCAGTCGCCAAGGCCATCGCCAACGGCGTCGACAAAAAACGCTTTTCGATTCCGGTCAGCATGGAACTGAGGATGTTGGCGCGCTTACAGAGTGTATTGTCGCCATTGCTCAACTGGTGGTTCGACCGCGTCGCGACAAAAGCCAAACGCTAGGCTCTGTTACGTATCCGATTTACCTCAGGACCAAACTGGGTAATTCGCAGGAGTAACTCGCCGCCGAAATGACCTACTGATGGCCGAACGACGCCGCAAAAGAAAATGCAGCGTAATCGACTTCCCCACTCGCACCGTGAATAATGAACTGAACATTGCGGCCATGCGGCGCAATAAGAATTTCCCAGCTCATTACGGAAACCTTCTCGCGAGCACCATCATTTGCTTTGCGTATTTTTCCAGGTCCGATCATCAAAGACACCGGTGAACGACCTGGACGCAAGCCTATCAAGGCAGCCGCCTCGCTAGCTTCGCTTTCATCTTCCATATCTTTCACAATACGACCACCGAGCGTAATGGGTCCGAGAAAGGCATGGAAACGACCACTGAGCAAAAACACGTTGCCAGCGCCACTGCAGCGTCTAGCAAGCTGACAAGCATCACTGTCAACGTTAGCGAGTCCGCCGCCTAGGCCAATACTAAAAGCAGCCGTCGGCCCATCTTGCTGCGACTTCGACGGTGCCGCGTCTGCACATGCTGGCGCTATCGGCAACAGACCTATGAATAAGAAAAGTATGAGACTTTTTTTCGTCATTTTCATTTATCGTAATCTCCCATCGTCCTCGCGGATCGCCTTCCACGAACGCTAGACTACCCGATCCGATGCACCAAGCAAGAACCTCGCTTAATTCCACTATACAAAAGTATAGTTCGTAATATTAGATACTTAGAAGCAATAACAGATGTAAATTCACAACCAAGCACGCCATATATTGAGCGATGTTCGAGTACACAAAAGGCATTACACTTGAGTCACCAAAGGACGACTTTGGAAAAGCAAAGCACACTATGCCT
>JBPOFU010000088.1:0-11332 GCA_051252075.1 Oceanococcus sp.
GCGTTACGGCGTGTTGGACGATGGCGGCTGATGCCCCTGGCTTTGATGCGCAGGCCTTTACCTCTCAGCTCAGCACTCAGCCCGGCGTTTATCGGATGCTTTCCGCGGCCGATGATGTGCTGTACGTCGGTAAAGCACGCAATTTAAAAAAACGCGTATCCAGCTATTTTTTAAGAGCCAGCGGTAATCCACGTATTGAATCGATGGTGGATCAAATTGCCAACATCGAAGTCAGCATCACGGGTTCGGAAGATGAAGCGCTGCTGCTCGAAAGCAGCCTAATTAAGTCCTTGCGCCCGCGTTACAACGTTTGCCTGCGCGACGATAAAAGTTACCCGTATTTACGATTAAGTGGCCACGTCTATCCACGCATCGTGTTTCACCGCGGTGCACGCAAGAAAAACGAACAATACTTCGGGCCGTTCCCAAGCGCAGCCACGGTGCGCGACACGATCTCGACCTTACAAAAAGTATTCGAAATCCGCGGTTGCTCAGATTCCTATTTCGAAGCACGCACTCGACCTTGTTTGCAACATCAAATTCGCCGCTGCAGCGCGCCTTGCGTGAATCGCATCAGTGCTGCGGATTATGCAGGCTCCGTGCAGGCCGTCGCTGACGTATTGCATGGGCGCACCGACAGCCTGTTGAAGAATTTGCAGTCGCAAATGGATGAGCAAGCGGGGCAACTCGACTTCGAAGCCGCAGCGCGTAGCCGCGATCGCATAGCAGCGATTCGGCGCATGCAAGAAACGCGCGTGGTAACAGGGCTTAGTGGCGACGTGGATTTCGTGGTCCTAGCAATGGAGCAGGGGCTAACCGCTGTGGGCATTATGAGTATTCGTAGCGGCCAGAATCGCGGGCAGTCACAGCATTTTCCAAAAGTGCCAAAAGACACGCCGAACGACGAACTCATGAGTGAGTTTTTGGCCCAGCATTACACCAGTCATAAACCACCACCTGAACTGATCGTGAACATTGAGCCGGCAGATCGAGAGTGGCTGGAGCATGCCTTGGCTGAGGCTGCGGGTCACAAACTTCATATAAGGAGCCGCGTGCGCGACACTCGCCGCCGCTTGCGAGACATGGCATCGACCAATCTTGTAGAGGCCATCAAACATCGCGCTTTGTCCAAACAAAACATGGGAAGCCGACTGATAGCCTTGCAGCAACGCTTTGCGTTAGAGCGTTTACCTCAGCGTTTGGAGTGTTTCGATATCAGTCACAGCCGTGGAGAGGAGACTGTTGCCTCGTGCGTCGTGTTTGGCCAAGAAGGGGCGAATAAGTCGGAGTACCGACGCTTTCTCATAAAGGACATTACCCCCGGAGATGATTATGCCGCCATGTACCAAGCGGTCTCCCGCCGTTTTCAGCGTGTCGCGGCAGGCGAAAGCCCTTGTCCCGATGTCCTGTTAATTGATGGTGGTAAAGGTCAGCTCTCCTGCGCATTGAAAGCACTGGAAGAGCAGGGCGTACATCCTTCGCTGATCATAGGCGTCGCCAAGGGCAGCAGTCGTAAAGCGGGTTTGGAACAGTTATTTCTACCCGGCGCTGGTGACGCGCTGAGACTGGACAACGCCGATCCCGCCTTGCACTTGATTCAGCAAGTGCGCGATGAATCACACCGTTTCGCTATCAGCGGCCATCGTGCTCGTAGGGGCAAGGCACGCACCCGCTCCGAGCTGGATGATATTCCGGGCTTGGGCCCAGTGCGGCGACAAAATCTGCTACGTCGCTTTGGTGGTCTGCGGCAACTGCGCCGAGCCAGTTTAGAGGAACTACAAAAAGTCGACGGCCTGCATCGCGAACTAGCCCAGCGCGTGTATGATCGTCTACACGAAAACTCCACTGGATAATGCTTTGCGACTGACTCTACCGACGCAGTTGACGCTTATGCGCGTAGGAGCCATCCCATTATTGGTGGTGGTCTACTATCTCGATTTTGTGCACAGCACGATTTTTGCATCTGTCATTTTTATCATTGCGGCGATCACCGATTGGTTGGACGGGTATCTAGCACGCAAGCTCAACGCCACCTCAAATTTCGGCGCCTTCCTTGATCCAGTTGCAGACAAGCTCATTGTGGCAACAGCCTTGGTTGTATTGCTACAAAATGACCCGCGCCTCGCCATGCTCGTACCGGTTGCCATCATCATTGGTCGGGAAATTACAATTTCTGCGCTCAGGGAGTGGATGGCAGAGCTTGGGCAGCGCGCAAGTGTCGCCGTGCAAGGTATAGGGAAATTGAAAACTGGCACGCAAATGACCGCGATTGGCATGTTGCTTTGGCAGGAATCAACATTCGGTATCCCTGTCTATGAATTGGGCTATATTTTGTTGCTGGTTGCGAGCGTACTTACGATTTGGTCGATGGTGATTTACCTTCGCGCAGCCTGGCCATTGATGGCAGCCGATAATTAGTTCGCTTTGAAGCTTGACAGCCTCTCAAAATCACCTAAAATGCCGCCTCTCTTAAGCGGGTGTAGCTCAGTGGTAGAGCATCTCGTTGCCAACGAGAATGTCGAGAGTTCAAATCTCTTCACCCGCTCCAATTAAGTGCTCACTGAAGAGAAGCCGTTTTTTAATAACGCTTCTTGGAAGCCCTGGTACAGTCTGTCTATTGCTGTACGAGGTGAGTTCAAAAGGCCCCGGTTCAACCGGGGTTTTTTGTAAGATGGAAATGAAGGCCAGGTGGTAGAGTGGTTATACAACGGCCTGCAAAGCCGTGTACACCGGTTCGATTCCGGTCCTGGCCTCCACTTAAACGCAGCCCGGGTGGCGGAATTGGTAGACGCAGCGGACTTAAAATCCGCCGGCCATTGCGGCCGTGCCGGTTCGATTCCGGCCTCGGGCACCATGCTTTTGCAAGGTGCAACTTCTGTGAGCTTGGCTGCATATCGTGCAGCCTATATTGACCATGTCCAATAACCCCCAATCGTTGATCTCAGCGCATGATCTATGGCTGCGCCGCGGCGGGCGGGAACTGTTCTCTGGATTGAGCCTCGAGCTAAATCAAGGCGGACTTACTTGGCTACGAGCACCCAATGGCCGCGGAAAAACGACATTACTCCGGATACTTGCGGGTTTTATCCAGCCGGAGCAGGGAGCTTTACATTGGCGTGGACAGGCCTTTGCACTGCGTCATGAAGAAAATCGACAAGCCATTAGCTTCCTTGATGAGAAGCTGGGCTTAGGGCGCGATCTTAGCGTCCGGCAAAATCTACAATTTGCGGTAAAGCTGTCCGGCAACACCAATTTCAACCAAATTCTGTTGCAACTGAAGCTCGACAAACTGGCTGCGCGTCCCGTGGGGCAGTTGTCCACCGGACAAAAGAAACGCTGCGCGATGGCGCGTCTGCTTGCAGAGTCAGCACAAGTTTGGCTGCTCGACGAGCCGGCTAATGGTTTGGATGCAGAAAACCGCGCATTGCTTTGTGAACTCATCGAGCAGCATCTTGTTAAAGGTGGCAGCTGCGTCTTTTCCAGCCACGACGCCTTACCATTTCAAAAACACCAGCCAAATGAGCTAGAGCTGGAGCAGGCATGAACGGCATTAGCAGTTTGTTGATGAGGGAACTGCAGCGCTACTGGCTACGTCGCGGTGATGCGCTTCAAGCGCCTCTGGTGTTTTGCTTAGTCTGTTTACTATTTCCACTTGGTGGTGTGCCTTCCCCTGAACATTTGGCTCGTTATGCTCCCGCAGTGATCTGGGCGGGCGCACTCACTGCCTGCGTGTTCGGCCTAGAAACGCTGTACCGGCAAGAATTACAAGAAGGTTGGGTGGACAGCATGTTGCTCTCGCCGTGGCCCATGCCTATTGCTGTTTTCATAAAGGGCTTAGTGCATTGGATTTTCACCGGCTTGCCAGTCGTAGCCCTGGCCTGGCCTATGAGCGCGGCCCTATATTTTCCGGAACACGCCTTGCCTGAGTTGTTGCTGGGCCTGCTGCTCGGCACCCCGGTATTGGTGCTGTTAGGCGGCATTGGCGCAGGCTTGACTGCCGGCCTTGGGCGCGGAGGCCTTTTGACCAGTTTGCTCATGTTTCCGCTGTACATTCCCGTTCTCATATTTGGTGCAGGGTGTGCTGTTGCCAGTCACGACGGTTTACCTGCCACTGCTCAGTTATACTTGCTGGCCTGTATGTTGGTGTTGGCAATCGCACTGGCCCCTTGGGCTAGTTCAGCTGCATTAAAAATCGCCAGCGAATCCTCTTAAAAAAATCTTGTTCCTATGTGGCTTTGGTTTCACAGGCTCGGCTCAGGCCCGACCTTCTATCCTTTTGCTGGAAAACTAGCTTGGTGCCTAGCGTTACCAGGTTTGTTGTTGCTGGCACACGGTTTGTATGGCGCTTTGTGGCTCGCACCGGTTGATTACCAACAGGGTGAGGGCTACCGCATCATCTTTGTTCACGTGCCCGCCGCGTGGCTGTCTTTGTTTACCTACTCAGGCATGGCCGTTGCCGCCCTCGTAGCCCTCATTTGGCGCATGAAAGTGGCAGAAGTTTTTGTCACCGAAGCGGCTGTGCTTGGCGCTGGCTTTACCGCTGTTGCATTGATTACCGGCATGTTATGGGGCAAGCCCATGTGGGGTGCGTATTGGGTCTGGGACGCACGGTTAACTTCAGAACTCATTTTGCTGTTTTTGTATCTGGGCATATTGGCTCTAGATCAGGCCTTAGACGATGAACGCCAAGCCGCGCGCGCATGCAGCTTACTGGCATTAGTTGGGGCAATTAATGTGCCTATCGTCCATTACTCAGTGGAATGGTGGAACACGCTGCATCAGGGCCCCACAGTGAGTAAATTTGATTCACCCTCTATGGACGCTCGCATGCTTTGGCCGCTGCTGGAAATGGCACTGGCGAGCACTTTGTTATTCAGCACCACCGTGTTGATTCGTATGCGAACTGCCTTATTGTGGCGCGAGCGGCATACCCGCTGGGTCAAGGACATTGTGGAGGCTGAAAGCAATGGCTGAATGGTTAGCAATGGGTGGATACGCAAAATACGTATGGCCCAGTTATGCGGTATTCATGCTTGCCTTAGTGGGAAGTTGGGCATGGGCTGGCTTACGCGGCCGCAGCATTCGCAAAAAAATTCATCAACAACAAACTGAACGAGCACAATGAAACGACGTCAAAAGCGCATTTTGTTGGTCGTTGGCATCGTTTTGGCCGTGGCCACTTTGGCCATCTTAGCGAGCCAAGTGTTTCGGCAAAATCTCATGTACTTCTACAGCGCCAGTGAAGTGGTAAACGGCGAAGTTCCCGCTCAGGCACGCGTTCGCCTTGGTGGCTTGGTCGTACCAGGCAGTCTGCAGCGCGAACCTGGAAGCTTAAAAATTGATTTTCGTTTAGCTGATTGCGATAACGAAATTACCGTCAGCTTCGAAGGAATCCTGCCCGACTTGTTTCGCGAAGGTCAGGGCATAGTTGCCACGGGGTACGTAAAAAATGGGGGCTTCAATGCAGAAGAAGTACTTGCAAAACACGATGAAAACTATATGCCGCCTGAATTAGCCGAAAAATTAGGTAATGGCGGTACCGGTCACAATTGCGCCCCCTTTAAATCTTTGGAAGACTCATGATCGCTGCAACTGGGCATTTTATATTGGCCGTCGCACTGGCCGTTTCCCTGGTGCAAATGCTGGTGCCCTTATGGGGGTTGCGCTCACGCAATCAGCAAACGCTATTAATCGCAGTCCCCGCCGCCCGTGCCGCCTTCGCATTAATTGTTTGTGCTTTTATCCTGCTCACCATCGCTTTTCTGCAGAATGATTTTTCGCTCAGCTACGTCGCCAATCAATCCAATACGGCATTGCCTTTGTTGTACAAAGTGTCGTCCGTTTGGGGCGGCCACGAAGGCTCGCTACTGCTGTGGTTATTGATGCTGACGGGGTGGGGTTTTGCGGTCACGTTGCGCTCGCGCAATTTGCCGTTGGAAATTAGCGCGTCAGTACTGGCCAGCATGGGCGCCATAGCAGTCGGTTTTTTGCTGTTTGTATTACTCACTTCGAATCCGTTCGAGATCTTATTGCAGGTGCCGTTGGAAGGGAAAGATCTCAACCCCTTGTTGCAAGACCCCGGGTTGGCGATCCATCCGCCAATGCTCTACATGGGCTACGTTGGCTTTACCGTGCCATTTGCGTTTGCCATGGCAGCATTAATGCAAGGGCGCTTGGACACAGCTTGGCTGCGCTGGACGCGCCCTTGGGCGACATGGGCGTGGGTTTACCTCACTTTGGGCATCATGCTGGGTAGCTGGTGGGCCTACAACGAGCTAGGTTGGGGAGGCTGGTGGTTTTGGGATCCCGTTGAAAACGCATCCTTTATGCCTTGGCTGGTGGGTACTGCACTTATCCATTCTTTGGCGGCAACCGAAAAACGTCGCGTCTTAGCAAGTTGGACAATACTACTGGCGATTGCTGCTTTTGCCCTCAGCTTACTGGGCACCTTCTTGGTGCGCTCAGGAGTGTTGGTGTCGGTTCACGCTTTTGCAACTGATCCAGAACGCGGCATTTTTATCCTGATATTTTTTGCAATCGTGGTCGGCGGATCACTAGCCTTATATACCGCACGGGCAGGTCGAATGAGCATGTCTGCTCCGCTGCGCCTAAACTCTCGGGAAGGTCTATTGCTGGTGAACAATGTCTTGTTGGTTGTCGCCGCTCTCAGTGTGCTGTTAGGAACCTTATATCCCCTTTTTGTTGACGCACTAGGCTTGGCAAAACCATCGGTCGGCCCTCCTTGGTTTAACGCAACCTTTGTGCCTTTGATGTTGCCGATGCTGGCTTTGGTCGGATTTTCCTACCGCATCAAGTGGTGGAAAGCGGATTGGCCACAAGCGGTTCGCAGCAACCGCAATCTCATGGTCATTGCGTTGCTGCTAGGCCTGGCGCTGCCCGCAATCACACCGAACGTTCGCGGTATCGGAATTTTCGCCGCCTGCGTTCTGGCAGTCTGGTGCATCGCTTCCGCGCTGCAAGAAATTGGCAGTTGGTTGCGCAAAGGGCGTTTGCCGCCAACCGCAATCTTAGGCATGTGTGTCGCCCATTTGGGCCTGGGGGTTTTCGCCATAGGCGCTGGCATGGTGAGCCATGCTGATGTGGAAAAGGACTTGGCACTGGCGCCTGGTCAGATTACCGAATTGGCAGGTTACCAATGGGAGTTCCGTGGCACACGCCCGTTGAAGGGGCCAAATTACAATGCAGATCATGGCGAAGTGATCGTGCGACGAGATGGTAAAACGATCGCAATGTTGGAACCTGAAAAACGCCTTTACGCGTCACAGCCACAAAACCCGATGACAGAATCCGCAATCGATATTGGCGTATTTCGCGATTTGTACGTGTCTTTGGGCGAACCGCTAGGCAATGAGGCTTGGAGTGTGCGCCTTTACGTTAAACCGTTTATTCGCTGGATTTGGTTTGGCGCGATTCTGATGGCCATAGGCGGAGGCATTGCGGCCAGTGATCGGCGCTACCGAGTGGCTCGCACCACGCCATCAGATACCACCAAAGCATCAGCAGCATGACAAAACTCAAGCTCGCCATTCCTTTGATCATCGTTGTGGTGCTGGTCGCAGTGCTCGCTCGTGGCTTGGAACTCGATCCACGCGAAGTGGACTCACCGCTAATCGGTGGACCCGCGCCTGCATTCGAATTACCTATCCTGGGTTCGGACCGCATGGTCTCTCAGGAAGCGTTTCTTGACCAAGTGAGTTTATTAAACGTCTGGGCTAGCTGGTGTGTCGCCTGTCGAGCCGAGCACGATATTTTGGTCGAGCTTGGAAAGCGACCAGACATCAATTTGTATGGTTTGAATTACAAAGATGCCACCGATGACGCACTCAACTGGCTGAGCCGACGTGGCAACCCCTACCGCCTAACCGCTCAGGACCGACAAGGAATGGTTGGTATCGACTGGGGCGTTTATGGCGTGCCGGAGACGTTTATCATCGATAAGAAAGGGGTAGTGAGAGCTAAACGAATTGGCCCCATGACGTGGCCCTACGTGAATGAAGAGCTGCTACCACTACAAAAGCTTGAGGCCGAATCATGAACCGCTTGATTGCTGTTGCCTTGCTGTTGTTCCTTGGACAAGCTGTCGCATTAACAGATCAACAAGAACAACGTTACCGCTCACTCAATAACGAGTTACGTTGTTTGGTCTGCCAGAACCAGTCCATAGCAGAATCCAATGCGCCTTTAGCTGAAGATTTACGCAATCAAGTCAAACAAATGATAGAACAAGGCAAAACAGATCAAGATATCCGTCTGTATATGACACAGCGATATGGTGATTTTGTCTTGTACCGCCCCCCATTTAACCCTCGCACATGGCTATTGTGGATAGGACCGTTCTTGATGCTACTGGTGGGAGCCTTTTTGGTTTGGCGTATGCGCGCCGCGCCTACAGCACCAGCAGCAAACCCGCCACCCAGTCAACACAAAGACTTAACTTCACGCCTAAAAGCACTCGACGATGAATGAAATGATTTGGCTTATTGGTGGACTCATCGCGCTGGCCAGCGGTCTGTGGTTAGTCATCGGCATGATGATCGAGTCGCGCAAACTCGGCAGTCAATTGCGCGTCAGTGACCGTGCGCGCCTGAACGCCAAAGCCTACAAAGAGCAGATTAAGATGCTCGAACAAAGGCATGCTGATGATGAAATTGACCAGGCTCAGTTTGAGCAGGCACGCACACAGTTGGAAGAAACTACGCTCAAGGAACTGGAACAGGACAAACAGGATTGGCTGAACAAACCCTGGCCGCTGGTTGGAAAACTCACCGTTGTTGTCGCCATTATCGGTATTGCACTAGCGAGTTATCAATTCAGCAATGGGCAGCAACATTCTAGTAATCCGGCACCAGTAAATGCCCCAGCCTCTGTAGAAGCGATGGTAGCGACTCTGGCGCAAAAGCTAGAAGAAAATCCAGATGACTTGGAGGGTTGGGTTATGTTGGGGCGCTCTTATAGCGTGATGAGACGCTATGGCCAATCGGCCTACGCCTATCACCAAGCCAATGAACTCACCCAGCAAAGCGAAGCCGAGCTATTGGTCGCCGAAGCCGAAGCGCTTGGTTTGGCAGCCGGTCAGAATCTCACTGGCCAGCCCATGACCTTGATCACCAAGGCATTGAGCTTAGATGAAAATAACGTCCGCGGCTTGTGGTATGCCTTGCTCGCCGCGACTCAAACGGGTGATGAAGCCTTAAAGAAAAGTTATCTTCAACGCTTGGAAGCGCAACAAGAATTGCCAACAGAGTTGGCCGATATTTTGCGCAAAGAATTTTCCGCAAGCTTGACTATCGACCAGCCGAAGCTTGATGGCGAGGACAAGGCTGCCTATCTCAATCTCACCATTCGTGTTGATCCGCAGCTCGTTGCTCAATTGCCCAATAACGCGACACTCTTTGTTTTTGCGAAGGCTCAGCAAGGTTCTCCCATGCCACTGGCTGTATCCCGCCAGGCACTACCACGAGAATGGCCTATCCAAGTGCGCTTGGATGACAGCATGGGGATGCTGGAAAACATGAGCTTATCCAATTTTGATGCGTGGACCATCGTTGCACGCATCAGCCAGTCCGGCTTGGCACAGGCACAATCAGGCGATTGGCAAGTTAGCCTCAATGTGAATGCCGCAGATGGACCAAATCAATCCTTAACCATTTCCCGGCAAGTGCCCTAGAGCCGGATCACTGATCGCGAACGTATTAGGAGTACAGCCATGGCTGAATTGAAATTTGATCGCTTACCGCCCGCATTGCCGGCATTTGGCAAGGTGGTGACTTCACTTGCGTTAAAAGACGTTGCGTTAAAAGAGCCCTTGATTGCCACGGCCAACAACGTCAAGCCCAAAGCCAGAAAGGTGAATGCTTATCGCCGTGTTTGTGGCGGTAACAAATCAGCCAATATTCCAGTGTGCTACCCGCAAGTCATGGCGTTCCCGCTGCATCTTCATCTAATGGGGCATCCCGATTTCCCATTAGCCGCCATGGGTATGGTTCACGTATCCAACAAAATTGACCAATATCAAGCCATGCCGCTGGATGCGACTTACGATGTTTCCGTGGAAATTAAGAACGTGGACGAGACCGAGCGCGGCTATGAATTTGACTTGGTGACTGAATTTCAAAATGAGCAAGGCAAATTGGTCTGGCGCGGGATCACCAGCATATTGAGTCGTCGCAGCGATAAATCATCCGGTGGCACCAAGAAAAAACCGCCAGCAGCTAAACCAAGCAGCATGCCGGAATTGGCTCAGTGGACACTGAAAGGAAACTTAGGGCGCCGATATGCAATGGTTTCCGGGGACGTCAATCCCATTCACCTCACCGGTGCGACCGCGAAACTACTGGGCTTCAAACGAGCCATAATTCATGGCATGTGGACTCTGGCACGCAGCGCTGCTGAACTGCCAATTGATGCCGATAGCGCTGGCTGCTTAGAGGTTGAATTTAAGACGCCATTGTTTTTACCTGGAAAAGCCAAATTGCATGGCAAGGCCTTAAAAAACAGCTATAACTTTGAAGTCAAAGACGCCAACAATCACAAACCAATTCTAGCCGGCAGCTGGAAAGCCCAGGACTAAATCATGCGTATTCGCAAGGCTGTTTTTCCCGTTGCAGGATTGGGCACTCGCTTTTTGCCAGCCACTAAGGCGAGCGCAAAAGAGATGCTCCCAATTGTTGATAAACCATTGATTCAATATGCAGTCAATGAAGCGGTCAGTGCGGGCGCTGAGGAGTTGGTGTTCATCACCAGCAACAATAAAAATTCAATTTTGGATCATTTCGACCGCTCTTATGAACTCGAGCACACCCTCGAACTCAAAGGCAAAACGGACATGCTACGGGACGTGCGCGATGTCTTGCCCGCCGGCGCCAGTTGCATGTACATCCGGCAACCAGAAGCGCTAGGGCTGGGTGACGCGGTCTTATGCGCAGAGCCGGCTGTAGGAGATGAGGATTTTTCAGTCATCTTGGCGGATGACTTAATCGACGGAAAATTGCGGCCGTGTCTGGCACAAATGCAGCGGGTCTACGCGGAATACGGCACCAGCGTTATAGCCGTACAGCGTGTGCCGCAAGAAGACACCCATAAATACGGCATTGTGGATGTAGAGCCGATTGGCAACGGCGTGAGCGAAATACGGGCTATTGTTGAAAAGCCGAAGCCGGAAGACGCGCCATCCAATTTAGCAGTCGTCGGGCGTTATATTTTACCGCCGCGTATTTTCAAATTGTTACGCGCGACGGGGCGCGGAGCGGGTGGTGAAATTCAACTCACAGATGCCATCGCCAAGATGCTGGAAGAGCAGACGGTGCTGGCT
>JBPOFU010000089.1:0-10954 GCA_051252075.1 Oceanococcus sp.
GGCCTACTACGTCACCCAGTGGGCAGCCTGTACCGTCAACCCGTGTGCCTTCAGGGGTGTTAGGGCATTGGTCACGGTTGTCGATGATGCCGTCGTTGTCAGCATCACCAAAACCTTCGGCTTTCACTTCAACAACTTTAACAGTTTCAACAATCTTCTCGATGGTCTTTGGCTCGCCGTACAGCGGGATTTCCAGACCTAGGCCAGCTTTGTAATCGTCGTAGCCGTCCATGAAGTTGTCGTAAATGTAGCGCAATTCAAAGCGAATTTTGACGTCATATTTGTTCAGCGGGCCGGTTACAAAACCAAGGCCTGCATTGGCGAACCAATCGTAGTCGTCAGCACTATCAGGGCTAACGTCGTTGTACATGCCACCGGCACCAACCAAAACAAATGGGGTGAAGGATTTACGATCACCAAAGCCGTACAGCAGGTCCAAGCCTAAGCCGGGGCGGTAGTAATCCGTGCCGTTGCCACTACCGGTTTCAATCAAATCAGCAGAAATAGTCGCTTCAATACCGAAGCCGCTTGCGCGCTGTTGGCCGAAAATGAGCAGTCCGCCCATGGCATCGTCGATACCGTCTGCAGCGCCGTCACGGTTTTCGTCCATTAAGGAATAAGATCCTAGGATGGAGATATACGTTGCACGCTCTTCATCGTCCTGTGCAAATGCAGTACTGCTGAGTGCAATTGCCAGAGCGGTGCCGGCAATCAGTCCTTGTTTACCCATGTTGAAGCTCCCGAAGTGTTGGAATGTTGTCTATAGATCAAGCGAAAAAACTGAGCAATAAGGAAGTGATCCCCGTGCTGCGCCCCTCAATTGTCACAATACTAGAGGGATTGGCCGTTGCTTTTCAATCTTTTTAGCAGGCCTGATGGGGGCGCATTTTAACGCGTATCTAAGGAATCTGCTTGCAACGGCGTTAAAATTGCATCCCATACCCTCTTTTTTGGTGCTATTCCGCATGTCAAATCAATCCTTTACCTTGTCGCAAGGGCTCTACGATTACCTGCTATCGGTCAGTTTGCGCGACCAAGATGTACTGCGTGATTTGCGCGCGGAAACGGCAGCAGATCCCATGGCACGTATGCAAATTTCACCAGAACAAGGGCAGCTTATGGCGCTCTTGGTGCATGTTGGTGGCTACAGACGTTGTATCGAGGTTGGGGTGTTTACTGGCTACAGCAGTCTGTGCGTGGCCCAGGCTTTGCCGGACGATGGCTACTTACTGGCTTGCGATGTGCGAAAAGACTGGACTGATGTAGCACAACGTTATTGGCAGCGTGCCGGTGTCGCTGAAAAGATAGATTTGCGCTTGGCACCCGCGATCGAAACCTTACAAGGCGCATTGAGCGAAGGGCAAGCCGGGCAGTTTGATTTTGCGTTTATTGATGCGGATAAGCGCGGTTATATCGATTACTACGAAGCTTGTTTAGAACTGCTGCGCCCCGGTGGCCTCATTGCTGTGGACAATACTTTGTGGTCAGGCCGTGTAGCTGACCCGGAAGATCAAGAAAACGGCACCAAAGCCATCCGTGCGTTCAATTTGCATGTGTCGCAAGACAAACGCGTGGAACTGAGTTTGGTGCCGATTGCTGATGGGCTGACCTTATGCCGCAAGCTGGCTTAACGTCCTAAGCGGATTGCCGCTACCAAATGGTGACTCGGTCTTCTGGCGCATGGAACATGCCGTCTTCGGGTTTGATGTCAAATGCCTGATAAAACTCAGGCACATTGCTGACCGTGCCGTTGCAGCGATATTCCCCCGGTGAGTGCGGGTCGGTCTTTAGGCGATTCAGCAAGGCGTCGTCGCGGTACAAGCGGCGCCAGACCTGCGCCCAGCCAATGAACATGCGCTGCATGCCGCTATAGCCATCTAAGACCGGGGCTGGCGTGCCCTGCAAAGACAGTTTGTAAGCCTTGGCGGCGATGGACAGGCCTCCTAAGTCACCGATGTTCTCGCCTATGGTGAGAGCGCCATTGACATTATGGCCAGGCAGCGGAGAGTAGCCGTTGTACTGGGAGATTAACTGCGAGGTGCGTTTTTCGAAGTTCTCGCGATCTTGTTCTGTCCACCAGTTACGAAGTCGCCCATCACCATCATAGCGGCTGCCCTGATCATCAAAGCCATGGCCGATTTCATGCCCGATCACGGCGCCGATGCCGCCGTAGTTGACCGCATCGTCAGCATCCAAGTTAAAGAACGGCGGTTGCAATATTGCGGCCGGGAACACAATTTCATTGGCAATGGGGTGGTAGTAGGCATTGACTCGTTGTGGGGTCATCAGCCATTCATCTTCGTTGATGGGTTGCCCCAGCTTGGCGAGATGATATTCGTGAGTAAAGCGATTGGCGCGCTGCACATTGGCCGCCAAATTACCGCGTTGAATCTCTAAGCCGCTGTAATCGCGCCAGCTGTCGGGGTAGCCGATTTTGGTGCGAAATTTTGCGAGTTTATCCAAGGCTTGAATACGGGTGTCTTCGCCCATCCATTCCAATTGCACGATGCTTTGCCGATAGGCTTCAATCAGATTGGCAACCAAATCCTTCATGCGCGCTTTGGCTTGCGGTGGGAAATGACGTTGTACGTAAATCTTCCCTAGTGCTTCACCCAATTTCCCTTCGACCAAATCCACCCCTCGTTTCCAACGCGGTTTGTTTTCTGAGATGCCGAGCAGGGCTTTGCCATGAAAATTGAAATGCGCTTGCACCAATGCGTCATTGAGATAAGGAGCGTAGGCATCCAGTAAGCGTAGGCGCAGATATTCACGCCAGGTATCTATGCTTGTTTCGGCCACAATGGCGCCGATACTTTGAAAGAAACTGGGCTGACTAAGGACCACCGCATCAATGCTGTGTATTCCAATGCCGTTTAGCCAGGCGGAGAAATCGAATTGCGGTGTGTTGTCGTTGATGCTCTTTAAAGCGCGACGGTTATAGGTTTTCTGCGCGTCGCGACTCGCCACTCGATCCCAATGGGTTTTAGCTATACGGGTTTCCAAGGCCAATATCGCGGTCGCATGTTGTTTCGCGTCAATGGTGCCTGCTTGCTGTAGCAGGTTTTGAATATAGGTTTTATAGGCTTGACGTGCGGCGATGAATTTCTTGCTGTCTTCCAGGTAATACTCGCGATCGGGTAAGCCGAGCCCGTGCTGTTCGACATAAAGTATGTAGGCATCGGGGTCTTGCGCATCTTCAAAGATGCCAGCAGAGAATAGGCCTTCGACTCCGATGGTTTCCAGCTGTGCCATCAGACTGGGCAGTTGCGCGTGTTGGTTGAAGCGCTCTATCAACATGAGGTCGGCTTGCAGTGGCGCAAGCTGAGCGCGATTGGCGGCATTTTCATCCATAAAGCTGGCATACAGATCGCCCACTTGCTGCGCCTCTCCTGAGGCACTGGATTTTGCCGCGTCCTGGATGATGTCCAGCAACTGCTTTTCAGTGCGGTCAGCCAAAGCAGAAAAGCTGCTGTAGTCGGATTTGTCAGCCGGGATGCTAGTGGTTTTTAACCACTGTCCATTCACATGACGGAAGAAGTCATCCTGCGCGCGAATGGAGTTGTCGAAGTTTTCCAAGTTAATGCCAGATTCGGTGGCGTTGGCAAGCATCGGCAATACACACAGCAAGGCTGCGAAAATCATCTTCATGGGTAGTATTTCCTATCTATAACGGTGCTTATACACCGGCAATTTCGCCAAGTTCATTCAAGGCTTCGTCTAAATAGTCCAGCACGCGCTGCACGCTGGGCAAGGTTTTACGGCATGCGGTGACTCCAAATTCCATAGAGTCGGCATAGGACACCATGGTGAGGTTCAGCGCCTGGCCATCAAGCATCAGGGATGCCGGATACAGGCCGGTCATCTTGCAGCCATTCCAGTACAAAGTTTCACGCGGGCCGGGCACATTAGAAATGGTGATGTTGTACATCGGTTTGCGTTGACCGGAAAAGCCCAGCAATTGCCCCAGAACCATCGGGCTAGTCAGTGCCAAGGCGTAGTTCACAATCTGTTCTCGATTGAGCCGGCTCATGCGCTCTTTGCCTCGTCGCATGGATTCCTGAATCAACGAGAAGCGATCGCTGGGATCGCCCACATTGGTGGCCAGATTGCACAGTAAGAAGCCAATCGCATTGCCCGTGCTCTCTTCGCCTTGCGGGCGCACAGAAACGGGAACGATGGCAATCAGCGGCTGCTCTGGAAGAGCGCTTTGGCTACTCAAGTATGTACGGAGCGCGCTGGAACACATGGCCATGACCACATCATTGATGGTGCCATCCAGTGCTTTAGCGATTGTTTTGATGCGGCTCAAAGAATAAGACTGCGCGGCGAAGCGCCGAGACCCGGTTATGGGTTGATTGAGTATGGATCGTGGTGCTTGATAGGGAACGACTTCTGCTTCGTGAATACGGGCTTGCTTGTATTGGTCGCGCAGCGCTTTTATGACGCCGGGTAAATTGCGCGCGCCAGAGCTCGCTTTATTAATGTTTGCGTCTACAGCATCGCGTGCGCTGTGTTCTCGACCTATGCGTAGGTCTTTACGGCTACGGGCCCAAGGAGGCGGAAGATCGCGCGCCTGTGGGTCGGTTGAAAATGAATTCATCGCCAAATTCATCGCGGCGACACCGTCGACAACGGAATGATGGATTTTGGTGTACAGGGCGAAGCGGTTGCCTTCCAGTCCCTCAATCAGATGGGTTTCCCATAGCGGGCGATGGCGGTCCAATAAGGTACTGTGCAAGCGAGAAATGAGGCTTAGTAACTCGCGTACTCGACCTGGATTGGGTAGCGACGAATGGCGAAAGTGGTAGTCCAGATCAAAATGAGTATCTTCAATCCAGTTGTAGTTTCCCATGCGGCTATAGGGCTTTATCAGGCGTTGGTTAAACGGTTTTTTCACCAAAGTGCCAGCACGAAAATCCTCAGCGATTTGGTGAAGAAAATCCGCCGGTGCGTCTTCGGGATACTCGAATAGTTGCAGGCCGCCAACATGTAATGGGCGCTCGCGATTTTCTAATAACAACCAAATCGCGTCTGTAACAGGCAATTTTTTCATCTGCTCCCCCGATACTGATGGTTCAACTATTTTTGGTGATCCGTTTTCCACTGCGCATAGGGCATGCCGTAGACTTGCTCACGGGCCTGCTCTTTCGAGATGGCCATTCCACGCTGCTGTGCCTCCTCAGCGTACCAGCGCGCGAGGCAATTGCGGCAAAACCCCGCCAATTCCATTAACGCGATGTTTTGCACATCCTTGCGGGCATCCAAGTGAGCCAGCAAGCGGCGGAAAGCGGCGGCTTCAATTTCTGTTTGTTGGCTTGTGGTCATGTCAATGCAGGCTGCCGGGTTGGGCTAAGCGAAACACACCGATGCGGGCTTTGATGATCTCTCCATCGCCGGTTTTCAAATCGTAGTGGCCTTCCATGGTGCCTACTGGAGTATCGAGTGGGCAGCCAGAGCTATAACGAAAATGCTCGCCAGGGTGAATAATGGGTTGTAATCCGACCACGCCACTGCCGCGCACTTCCTCCATCTCGCCTCGACCGTTGGTGATTAACCAATGGCGATCCATCAATTGCACAACGTGGTCGCTGTGATTGCCGATATCGATGTGATACGCGAATACGAAGCGATCCCTTTGAGGCTGGGATTGTTCGGGGAGGTATTCCGCGACCACTTGGATGCGAATCCCTTGTGTGCTGGTGTCAGACATACTGGCTGAAGTAATCCGTGCTTAGTAGTACATGCCGGTTTGCAAGCGTGCTGCTTCGCTCATCATGGATTGATTCCATGGCGGGTCGAAGACCAATTCCACATCAGTTTCGTCGATGGTGGGGATTTGATTGAGCTTGTGTTCGACATCGGCCACGAGGACATCGCCCATACCGCAACCTGGCGCAGTCAGAGTCATGCGAACGATGGCTTTGCGAGAGTTTTGCGCAACCGGAGCCACTTCGCATTCATACACTAGGCCCAATTCAACGATATCGATCGGAATTTCCGGGTCGTAACAGGTGCGCAGTTGTTGCCAAACTATGTCCACAACATCATCGTCGCCAGCATTTTCCGGCAAGTTGATTTTTGCTGGCTGAGGCTTGCCCAAGGCATCGGCGTCTTCCCCATTTATGCGGAACAAGCGGCCTTCGATATATATCGTGAAGGAACCGCCCAATGCCTGAGTGATTCCGCATTGGGTGCCAGACGGTAGACGAACCTTCTGTCCTTCAGGGACCAAGATGCCAATGACTTCCCGATTTAGGTTGACGATTTCAGTGTCGGCGTTAAGCATGCTGCAATTCGATTGGTTGAGGGTCTATTTTATACGCCTTGTGGCGGCTAAACTTGGACTATGCGATTTTCAAGAAAATTCATTGCCTTAATAACGCTACAACTGAGCGTTTTTGCCACCGCTGGGCAAGCGGTGAGTTTCCCCGCGGCCAGTGGGGTATTGGACTATGCACGGATTGTAGAGCTTGGGTGTAATTTCGAATTTCGCAGTGGTTGGGAATTTGAATTCCCCAGCGCTGACCCCGTGCTACAACCTTATGGTTTCATTTTGTGGAAAAACAAGCCGTCTATAGTTTCTAATCCTCTGGATTACAGCTTGCATCAAGGGCGTAGAGGGAAGTTGACCGGTGAGCTAGTGGTTCGGGATGGCATCCGTTGGTACACCGGTGTGATGGACGATTGCACTCGCATTTATGCCGAGGATGCGAGCACCTATTCCAAAAACTCTCCTCTTGAGCACCTGATCTTTCACGGCAAGGTCTTTTTTGCAGATACCTACGCTGCGGCGCAGTCTTTGATTGGGCACGATGTCATTGTTCAGGGGGCGGGTTTGGAGCCCCGTCAGCGCTTATACACACCTGACCGGCGGCACTATTTCCCATTGCAGGGGGGGCAGGTTTTGCGCGTTGTAGGGATAGACACGCACCGCTACGCGCACACCAAAGGGGTAGGGCCATTTTTCCTCGTAGTTGAAAACGCCGACCAGCGGCGCGGCTTAATAAAGTACAACCCAGAGTATTTACGGGTGCCGCATGGCGTACTCCCGGTGTACGTTCGCGCGCCCGGGCGTGAATTTGCCAACAATGAGTTGCCGGGCCGTAAACGATTTTTGAATAAAGCGAGGCAAGGTAACCACCCCATTCCTGGTGATGATGCGTACGTCTTGACACTCAATCGTTTTCGCCGAGAATCCGACGGTCTCAATGCAGTGGCTGAACTCGAACTCGCGGGGTTTTCTGCCTATCTCATGCCACCAGAGAATCAGACAGAGATGTTGTACGAGTTGCGTGTGGAGGGCTTCTCATCTGCAGGTATGGCCGAATCTATGGCGCGCATACTGGCGAATCGCTTTGGTTGGATCGAGTTGGCCCAGCCATTGAACAGCACACCTTCAGTTGTTGGTACGGGGCGGCGATGACGGAAATTAGCAAAGAACGTGAACACGCCAGTATCGGGGTTGCCTTGGGCGGTGGTGCTGCGCGCGGTGCCGCGCATATCGGCGTTCTGAAAGCCTTACAAGAACATGGTGCAAAACCGGATTTCATAACCGGGACTAGCATCGGTGCCTTGATCGGAGGCTTGTATGCCTTCGGCGTGGATTTAAACGATCTTCGTGAGTCCGCAGCAAAGTTGCGCTGGATGGATATGGCTGGGGCGACGTTGTCGCGTTTCGGCTTGCTGAGTAATTCCGAAATGGGAAAACTGGTTGAGCGCTTTGTGGGTGACCAGCGTCTGGAAGATGCTCCCATCCCTTTTGCCGCACTTGCTACCGATATACATACCGGGGAAGCGGTGGTGATAAAAGAAGGGCGCTTGATTGACGCGATCGTCGCATCCACGGCCATTCCCGGAATTTTTGTACCGTCCCAGCAAAATGGTCGTATGTTGGTTGACGGAGGCTTGGTGGAAAATGTGCCTTTATCACCGCTAAAAGCGATGGGAGCTGAGGTTTTGGTCGCGGTGGATATCAACGGTGCGCGTCGTTACGACAAGCCGGAAAATGTGGTTGACGTCATTTTGAATGCCATGGATATAGCCATCGACACCACAACACAAACACAGCTGAAAACCGCAGACGTGCTGATTAGTCTGGATTTAACCAAATACGCGCGGACCGATGGTAGTGATGTCCGCGAGTTGGTCGCAGAAGGCTATCGTGGCGGCGTATTGTCGCTAAAGCAGCTCGATCAAGTCTTGTCTCATCGCAAGCCGAGTTCTTGGCAAGTGTTAGAAAATACCTTCCGTGCTTGGCGCGAAGCTATCGATTAGGGTGCGATATTGCGCCGACTGATGCTGGCTTGCAGCCACCAAAAACCAAGAACAACAAGCCCACAGGCCATGCCACCTAAATGAGCAAAGTGGGCGATACCCGGCAGGCTATTGGTCACGCCCAATAGCAGCTCTATGGCCCCGTAGAGGATGACGAAGATGGGGGCGGGCAGAGCAATGGGCGGGATGAGCAGCTGAATTTTCGCTTTAGGAAAGAGTATGGCAAAGGCGGGTAATAAGCCCAAAACGCCTCCGGAGGCACCGATAGTGGGAACCACCTTGCCACTGTATTGAGCCGCTAAAATTTGCGCCAGAGCAGCGCCCAATACGCAAATGCTGAAGTAAGTTGCAAATCGTAGCGGGCCCAGAGCGATCTCGATAGCGCGGCCAAACATCCATAAGCCGAACATATTCAGTAGTAAATGAGTCGCCCCACCGTGTAAAAAAGCATAGCTAACCAACTGCCAAATTTGGAAATCAGGTAGCTTCCATGCGCCAGCATCGCTGAACTGTATCGGCCTTGGTCCCGGAGGCCATAAGGCGAAATGTTGTAGTAGAAAATTTTGCCCTGAGAACTGCAATAAAAAAACCAATAAGCAACTCGCAATGAGTGCCTTGGTTAGGGCGAATCCTGGTTGCGTTTGGTGGCTGGGCTGCAAACGCTATTTGCCTTTGAGAGTCAGCACAGCACGCAGCAAGCGGTTGGACAAGTCACGCCCCGCTTGATCGGCAATGGCTCTGGCAACCGCTTTGGTGCGGTTGTCCATTTGCGAAACGGTGGTTTCTAAGCGCTCCAGCATGCCTTCCAGGCGATCCAGTCGTTGGTCGATGGCTTGTAATTGTTGGTCGTTGCTCATGTCGCTAGTCTCTTCGGTGCTATCAGCACTATCGGTAATGGGGGCGGTGTCTGCGGCGTTCAGGCATGTGCTCAAAATGTCACTCAGCGCCTGCCCATCAGGGGGCTTGCATAAAACACCATCGGCTCCGCGTTGCAATGCTTCCTCGCGGTAATCAGGGGTGTCGTTTGAGGTGCACATAATGATCGGCGTAGAAGCGTGCTGCGGTATGGCGCGGATTTGCTCCATGGCTTGTAGGCCGTCGATGCCGGGTAACACGTGATCCATGAAAATGACGTCAAAAGCTTGCTCACTCGCGGTGCTCACGCCTTCTTCCCCAGTCTTCGCCTGGGTAACATTCATATCGTGTGGCTGCAGGCTTCGGTTCAAGGCAAAGCGTGCAGACATGGAATCATCAACAATCAGAGCTTCAGTATCTGGCATTGTTTGTCTTATCTTTAGATGGGGTTCCTCCCGGACAGTGTGAAATCTAACTGATTTGCGACACTGAGTCCGGCACAATACGGACTATCCCACAAAATGCCCTTGGCTTCGAGTTTGAGCTGCTGCCACATCGTGGGTGGCTTGAACTCGTGCTTTTATGCAACAGGACACATTATGAATGCTGCGCTCAAGGATTTAATTGAGATTTTGCAACTCGAGCAATTAGAGCAACACCTTTTTCGAGGACAAAGCCGCAATTTAGGGGGCAAAAGTGTCTTCGGCGGCCAAGTTTTAGGACAGGGGCTGGTGGCCGCTAGTCATACCGTAGAACACATCGAAGCTCATTCTGTGCATGCTTATTTTGTCCGCCCAGGAGATATGGAAGCGCCGATCGTCTACGAGGTGGAGCGCATTCGCGATGGCCGCAGCTTTGCCGTGCGGCGAGTGCATGCGATACAGCATGGGCGGCCTATTTTTAGCATGATGGCATCGTTCCAAAACCCTGAGCCTGGTCACGAGCATCAAACGCAAATGCCGGATGTGCCGATGCCGGAAGAGCTGCCTCTGGAGTCAGAACTGCGTCAAAGCTGGTTGCAAGACTGCCCTGCGCCCTTACGTCCGGGCTACCAGCAAGAGCTCGCTATCGCGTTCAAGCCGGTGGATGCGGTCAATCCGTTTCGCCCTGAAGTGCGTGAGCCAACTCAACATATTTGGTTTAAAGCTAGCGGCCATTTGCCGGATGACATGGGCTTACATCAAGCGGTGCTGGCGTATGCCTCCGACTTCAATTTCTTAGGCACGGCGATGCGTCCACACGCCATGAGCTGGTTTCAGCGCAACATTGTGGCGGCGACTTTGGATCATGTTATTTGGTTCCATCGTCCGGCCCGCTTGGATGATTGGCTGCTGTACAGCATGCACAGCCCCTCTGCGCAAGCGGCGCGCGGCCTCACGCAGGGGCGGATTTTCACGCGCGAGGGCGTGCTGGTGGCATCTCTGGCGCAAGAAAGCTTAATGCGCAATACCCAGTTGAATGCGGACGACGAAATTGCAGCGCTGAGTTAGAGCTCGCTGGGAAATTGTTGCAAATGTTGCGCCAGCGCCAAGAATTGTTGTGGCGTAAGGCGTTCTGGCCGTATCCACGGGTCTAATCCCAGTTGTTCCAGTTGTTCAGAGCTGAACAAACTTTTTAGCGCGTTGCGTAAGGTTTTACGGCGGGCAGAAAAGGCGGCCTTGAGCACTTTGTCGAGTTGTGGCCAGGGCAATTCATTGGCGTGAGGTTTCAGGCGAATAATCGACGATTGCACTTTCGGGGGGGGGGAAAAGGAACCGGGTGCAACATCGAACAATTTGTCCACGCGGGAGGCCAAAATCACAGCCACAGTCAAGCCGCCGGAAAA
>JBPOFU010000009.1:0-62269 GCA_051252075.1 Oceanococcus sp.
CTTCCGATCCGAGTAGCCCGCCTGCGAGCAGTGCTCCCACAGCAACACCATCTGCCACGCCTGCACCAACGGCGTCCGCGACGCCTATGCCGACGGCAACGCCTGCGGCAACGGGCAGTGCTGCGGCCTGTTTCAACCCAGATCTGTTTGTACAGGGCACACGTGTGGTGCAGACTTACAAGTCGACTAATTCTGATGGAACTGTAGATTTCACAGATGATCGTACGGTTACCGGGCCGGCAACATTTAACGGCCAGCAGACCATTGAAACTACAGGCACTACGACATCGACTGTATCGGGCAGTGGCACAAGTACGACGCAAACGGAAACGTACTCTAAGGTAAACAACAATGTTCCTCAGATAGAAACTGTTGGCACAACCAGCAGTTCGTCTACGCAATTCGGCACTGTTGAGAATGAAAACGTACTTACACCTCCCAGGGTCGATCGCTATGATTTAAATCCTGGTGAAAGTCAGAGTCAGTCGTATGTCACCGCTTCCACGTCTAGCTCTTTTGGGCAAACCATCAATTCGGAAACGGCTACCGACTCAACTCGAACTTATGTGGGGAGAGTTGCAGTTTCGGTTCCTGCAGGAACTTACGATACGTGTCAGTTCGATGAATCTGAGACTTCGACGACGACTGTGAGCGGTCAGAGCAGCACGAGCTCAAGTACGACCAGCAATTACTTTGATGTTGACTCAGGCTTGTTGGTTAAGTCGCTGTCGGGTGATACAACGACCGAACTGATTGAAGCGACTATCAACGGTGTCGCAGTGCGGTAGTTTGATTAAAAAGTTAAAAAGCCCCGCGTAACGGGGCTTTTTTTTATCCCGCATATCGCAAGATCGCAGCACTCAATTTAGCGATGCTGCAAGCTCGAAAAGCCATTGCTTAACTCTTGCAGTGTGTTGCTATTGAGTAAGGCTTGGGCGTTCTTATCGTCGTAAAGATGGGCTTGCAGGAAGTTCACCACCGTGGCGTTGGCCATGTTCAGTGCATCGGTTTGAGGTGCTTCTTCACGGTCAGGTCGGCAAATTAGATTGCCGAAGTAGTGGTCGGCGCCTTGGCTGACCAACAACCAATTTTGCCCCGGTTTTGCAGAGTCGAAGGACAACTTGTGCTGCTGCCACTGGGTGACGAAATGACCATCTACGTCCCAGGTTCCGGTGGTGGCAAGCATAGGGATATTCATGCCTTTCCAGGATTCGGCATTGATAACGCCGAACATTTCGCCCGGTGGCGAAATCGCCACCACGGCCTTAATGCGTGCGCCGTGTACTTTCACGACTTCGCCGCTGTCATGATCTATGGCTTGTGCACCGGCAAATTGTTGGGCGGTGAAGGCACCGAAGGAATGGCCGGTAACGGCTAAACGGTCATGGTCGATACGATTGTTCAAACCGGGGCTGATGCCATCCAGCTTGTCCAACTGATCCAGGATCAACTGTACGTCGTCTACTCGGGCTTGAATCAAGCCCATATTGCCTTTTCGGACACTGTTAAAAATGGCCCGCAGACTGCCGCCACCATCCAAATGGTAGGGCGCGATGATGATGTAACCATGGCTGGCCCAGTGCTCGAACAGGGCATCGTATTTGTCGATGTCGGAGGCAAAGCCATGTGAGAAAATCAGCAGAGGAAAGGGGCCTGCACCTTGTGGCTCGACGACGCGTAGGCGTAATTCGGTTTCTCCAAGCTGCCATTGCAGAGCTGCGCTTTTGATGACCTTGTATTCGCCAAGATTGAGTCGTGGAATCTGCGCCAGTTGCTCTGCCGTGGCATTGAGCGGCTCGGCATGCGGCGGGGGCATGTCTTTAGAGCAGGCGCTGATGCACAGCAGGCTAAACAGAACTGTGTATTTGAGATTCATGATTTGGGCGCGAGTTGAGCTTGCACGAAGTTACGGGTGTCTCGCACACTGGCTGTGGGGCGTTCCAATGGCAGCAGATGCCCCGCACCGGGGTAACTGATCACCTGAAGTCGGCGTGCCCGGATCAGCTTATCGGCGAATTCTTGCGCCAGTTCAGCCGGCAGTTGTGGGTTGTCTTGCCCCCAAAGCACCAATGTGGGAGCTTTGATTTTGGCCAGTACAGGGGAGGAATCACCGACTTCGAATTGGCGTAGACGCGACAACTCCGCGCTGCGATTTCCTTGCCGTCGAAGCATGTCTACAAAGCGCGTTTTCAGTTCGTCGTCGGTCACGGATTTATCCGCAGCCATCCAGTTGATAAAGCGATGCAAGGCGGCAGGCGGTACTAGGGGGAAAACCCAGTCGGCCCAAGCTGGGATGTCTGCGCCGCTGCGGCTGCTTTTGCGTTTCAGACCACCCGAATTGACCAGCACCAAATGGTCGATTTTTTCGGGGTGCTGAGCGGCGAAATGAAAGGCCACATTGCCACCTAAGCTGGAGCCAACAACATGGGAGTTGGCGATGCCCAGATGATCAAGCAAGCCGCGCAGCAATTGCACGTCGCGTTGCACGGTGTAGATGCCAGAGGCATCCGGGCCAGTCAAACCGTGGCCCGCCATGTCATAGCGCAGCACGGTGAAATCTGCAGCCAGTTCCGCGACCCAGGCATCCCACATGCCCATGTCCAAGAAGTGGCTATGGATTAATGTGATGACCGGCGCGCTGCCCAGCGCTTGCCCCTGCAGACGGTAGCGCATGTCCAAGCCGTCTACTGCGGCGGTCGCGAGTGATTCATCGCCGTAGCGCTGTTCCAAATTGGCTGCTGATATGTCTTGCCAGGCGTAGCTGGCATAGGCGATATAGCCAATAACGAGTAGAACGAGCAGCCCAATGAAACGAGCGGCCCATCGCAGCACAATCACGTCACCGCCAAACTTTCACGCAGGCAATCGATCATGGCGCGTTCTTGTATGAATGCTTTGGCTTTGACTGGGTCTGCGGCCGTTTCCATCAACATTTTTTGTCGCTTGTTTTGAATCTCAGGATCGGTTGATTCCATCAATTTTTTATTGTTGATGGTGTGCTCTTGCACAAAACGTACGGCCAATTCACGACGCTGGCGGTCATACAAGGCAAAGCGTTCTTGGTAGTCGGTGCCGTTCTTGATAATGTCGGTCAGCTTTTCAGCAAGATTGTAAGCATCGTGTATGCCGCCGTTCATGCCCATGCCGCCCAAAGGATTGTTGATATGGCAGGCATCCCCAGCAAGGGTGATACGGCCACTGACGTAGGTGTCCGACACCCTTTGATGGACTTTGTACAAGGTGCGGTGGCCGATTTCATACGGTACATCGCGTGCATGCAGATGCTTAAGACGTGCTTGCACATGCTCCTCAGAGAGCAACTGGGTGACGTCCTCCTGGGTCTTAGGGAAGACCGGAATCAGTACCCGCCAGAGCTTTTCTGTACGCAAAATCACGCACCATTCATCCGGGTCAGAGACGTAATTGACATAGGACAAATTGTCGAACACATCTTCGAAGGCGAAGGGGGTGCTGACAACCAGAAACATTTCATCGTAGGTGAAACCGCCAAAGCCGATGTTGGCGGATTTCCGCACATTGCTGCTGGCTCCATCGCTGCCCACTAAAAAGGGTGTGCGAATTGTAGTGATGCCTTCAGGGCGGGTGATTTCGACCGTGACGCCCTCGGCGTCCTGCGTGCTGTCTATGACTTCGTGATCGAACAGAACCTGCACATGCGGGTAACGCTTCAATTCCTCATTGAGGATGTGCGTCATCTCATATTGTTCCAGCTGCAAGCGGAACGGGAAGCGCGTTTCTCCAGCGATCAAATCCATATTGAATTCGGCTACTTCCTCCGTGCGTCTATCGCGGTATTGATAGCGATCGGCAACCAGTCCCTTGTCGATCATGGTCTGCGCAACGCCCAGATCATCCAGCATTTCCAGCGTAGGCGGATGAAAGGTTGAAGCACGCAGGTCGCGTGGCAGCTCCGGGTACTTTTCCAGCAGGACGACAGGAATGTTTTGGCGCGCTAAATACAGGGCGAGGACAGAACCACAGGGGCCTGCACCGGCGATGACTATAGGTTGTTGACTCATGCTGCAGCCTCTGCGTCTTTTAATGGCATTTGATCGGGGTCGCGACGGAGCAACAATGCCCAGACGCACACCACTGCGTTAATGGCGCCAAACATAATGAACGGGGCGCTGGGGCCGATGTCTCTGAACATGTACCCACCGGCGGTGGTGCCGACCAAAATACCAACCGCGCCGGCCATGCCGAAAAAGCCGATGATGACGCCGCGCAATACGGCCGGAGCTTGCTGCCCGACTAGCGCTTGTGAGCTGACGAAGGCACTGATTTCGGCAATGCCCATCAAGCCTAGAAGTACGAACACCCAGGGGGCGGTGGGGTCATCCACCATGAACAAAGACGTGTACACCACGGTGGTGACGCCGCTAGCCAAAGCCACAGCAGTAACGCGGCGTACGCGGTCACTGATGAATCCCATCAATATGGCACCGACGAGTGCGCCGGACACAATCATCAAAACCCGGGGCAGGGCCAGTTTGTTCATGGCGTCGCTGGCACTCATATTCAGTTCAGCGGTGCCGTACTGCACTAACCACAAACTCATAAAGGCACCGGTGACGGCCAATACGCCGCGCGAGGTGAAAGCTGCAGCGCATGCCAGTGCGATGGCTGGATCACGGGTGCTCTTAATGCCTTGCGCCAACAAAGCCTTCAATGGGACTTGTGCCGAGCGCTCAACGCGACCTGCTTGGCCCGACAAACCCACTGCGGCGATGACTGCCGCGAATGCGCCCAGACTGCCGGCGACCGCAAAGGTGGCTTGTTGCGCCGCCAATTGATCCATACCTTTGCCAGCGAACAGGGCCGGTAACGGTAAAAGCATGGGGGCGACAAAGGCACCCAGCGTTGCGACCAAACCTTGCAGTCCATTGGCCTTTCCACGGTCTTGTTCTTGTGGGTAATCAGCGATGACGGTGACCATCATGCCGATCACAGCAGCGCTGCCCAGCGCAACGATTAGACGCAGGGCGATCAGTTCATTAACCGAACCAGCATGGGCATATAAGGTATAGCCCAAGCCTGTCAGCAACAGCCCGACGGTATACACCAGGCGGCGACCCACGCGATCAGCCAAAGCCCCAATCGGGCCGAGCAAGAGTATGAACACCAATTCTTGCAGTGCGGCCAAATTGCCGGTCAGGGTGGCTTGTTCACCGTGCGGTATGCCCATGGCATGCAGTAGGCCGGGTTGCAAGACCGCCAGCGCACCAGCGTAAGCGGAAGAGATGATGGCAACCAGTAGATAGCACCACAGGTGGCGTGGGCGCACCCCAGGAACAAGCTGGATACCGAGCGTGGAGAAAGTATTCATCGCGACATGATTGTGGTGGCAGTTGTATTAATGATATAACAATATGAAGCAGCGCGGGGTGGAGGCAAACACAATCCAGATTTGCCCAGTCTATCCGCGAGGAGAACACATGAAAAAAGTCCTGATACTGGGCCTCGGCCATGTCGGTAAGGCCTTGGCGAAAAGCCTGCGCTCAGACGGTGTTGCCATCGTTGGCACCACCACGACACCAGAAAAAGTAGAAGGCTTGCGCGAGTTCGCAGATGAAGTGCATGTGGTGCGGGGCACCGATGCGCAGCGAGTCGCGGAAATTGCTAAAGACTGCGATGCAGTTGTCGTTACCGTGGCGCCAAACGTCCGCCAAGCGCGTAACCGCGAAGAGCGGGAAGCGACGTATCACGACGCTTTAGTCGCCAGTTGCCAAAGTGCGGTTCAGGCACATGATCGGGTGCTGTTTTTGTCCTCGTTTTCGGTTTACGGTGATGGTGGTGCAGGTGATCTACCCATTGATGAATTGACTCCAGTTGGCAATGTCGAAGAGCCATCAGCGCGTTACTACGGTCAAGCTGAACAATTGGTTTTGTCCAAAGCGCAGGGTTGCGTAATGCGCTTGCCTGATATTTACGGCGCGCCCGGTGATATGAGTTTCGGTGAACGGGTGAAGCTGGCGCATCAAATTATGGGCGGAAAAGGGCCATTTTCAGCAGATGCGCGGCTGTACATCATCCATTTTCAAGATGTGGTAGCTGCGTCCTATCACGCGCTCAGCAACGGCCTGTCAGGCGTTTATAACGTCTGCGTCAATGAAGGTTTGCCCCGCACCAATGCCGAAGTGTTCGATGCATTGGCTGAGCGAGAAGGCGTGGAGAAATTGGAATTTTTGGGTCAGATCAAAGCACCGACGCGTAAAATTTCAGCGGATAAGTTGTATGCCACCGGCTGGCGTCCTGCACACACCGATCCGGATTTTCCTCTGAAATGAGTAATTTCGTCATTACCGGTTCCACCAAGGGCATCGGCTTTGCCTTGGCCAAGTACTGCCTTAAACGTGGTGACAATGTATTGGTCAGCGGTCGCACTGAGGATGCTGTCAACGCAGCTCTAGCAAAACTGGCAGACAGTGGCAGCGGTCGGGCAATGGGTCGTATTGCTGATGTCAGCAACAAAGCAGACGTGCAAGCGCTTTGGGATGCTGCGGCGGCAGAATTCGGCACCGTAGATGTGTGGATCAACAACGCTGGTGTTGCCAACACCACCAAGGCCATTGCCGAGATCAGCGAAGCCGATGTGCGCAACATGGTCAGCAGCAATATGCTCGGCACCACCTTTGGTTGCCAGGTGGCGGCAAAAGGCATGCTGGCGCAGGGGAAAGGCCGCATTTTCAATGTATTGGGCGGCGGTTCCGACGGCGAGTTTTTCCCCGGCATGGGCGTGTATGGCAGCACCAAGCGGGGGCTGGATTACCTCACTCGCGCCTTGGCCAAAGAACTCAAAGACAGTGCCATTGTGGTTGGTCGGGTGCGCCCCGGCATGGTCATTAGTGAAGGCATGATTCGTGAGATCAAAGCGGATCCAGAGAACTTCGCCAAGAGCCGCAAGATCATGAATATCCTCGGTGACAAGCCGGAAACGGTCGCTCCATTTTTGATCGAAAACATCTTAACGATGAGTAAATCCGGCGGCAAAGTGGCTTGGCTTAGCGGTGGCAAGATCGCCAGTCGCTTTTTGCTGGCGAGGCTTAAGCCACGCGCCGATTTATTTGCCGATGTCAGTATTTGATATTCAAAAAATTTAGAGATTGATAGCTATGAGCAGTGAAACCACCACCATCGATGAATTTTTAGCCGCCAACCCTGACGTGGATGTCAGCAATGCTTGGGAGCGTTGCTACGGCATATTGGCCGGCATTAAAAATCGCATTGCGACCCGATTTCCAGTCGAAAAACACCCGTCTTGCGAGGGGCGTGAGTACTACACCAGCCCCAATGGCGACTTTGAAGGATCTTTCAATGCCTATACCGGGGAAGGCTGCGAGTGGTTGGTGAATTCCTGGTTGGGCAATCGCAAGGCCTCCATATTGGATATGAATGCCACCTGTTTCTTAGGGCAAGAAACCGATGTGCCGCATCTCATCGTGATTTTTGGCACCTTGCCCAAGTTGTTTTTCTATGCGGACTATTTGCCTCGTCGTAATTTGATGACGGACACCGACTATCTGGACAAGTATTACGACGGCGAAGCCAATGAAGAGTTCGTAAAACTGCGTGGCGATCCAGATTTGCACTGGTTGGTCAGCCATGGCCCTTATATGCGGCAGATTTTGTCCCCTGTGGGCATGAGCATCGCCGGCGATTTGAATGACGCCAACATCGATAAATTTGAGGCTTACGCTGAAAAGTTCGTATCCCGCTGGATGGGCTGGTTGGACAATGCCAATCCCGTGCCAGAAAACGAACGTGCGGAATTGCAGGCTTTCGATCACCGGCTGCGTCGTTTGGGTTATGAGCGTGATCCCATGAACAAACTGGCGGTGAATGTCTTTGGTGAAGAGCAAGTGGAAAAAATGTTGAGCATGCGCATGGGTGAGCAACAAATGGCTGAGAACAAACGCTCATGAAAACTGTAGTTATTACCGGTAGCACCCGTGGTATCGGCCGCGGTTTGGCATCCGCCTTTGCCGAGCGTGGCTGCAATGTGATGATTTCTGGCCGTAGCGATGCGGCAGTGGAAAACGTGGTGAACGAACTGCAGTCCACGCACAGCAACAGCATTGCGGGGCAGGCCTGTGACATCACTTCAGCAGATCAATTGCAATCCTTGTGGCATAGCACGATAGAAAGCTTTGGCCGCGTTGACGTGTGGATTAATAACGCGGGCATGAGCATTGCTCGTCGCCCACTGCAGGAAGCCGATCCCGCGGATCTAGAAGCCATAGTGCAAACCAACCTCACCGGTGCGTTGCTGGCCAATCGTGTGGTTGCTGCAGCCATGTTGAAGCAGGGCGACGGCCAGATTTGGAATATGGAAGGTTTTGGCAGTGGCGGCCAAGTGCAGCCTGGAATGACCGCATATGGCGCCACCAAACGGGCTGTAAATTACATGATCAAATCTTTGCAAAAGGATTTGAAAGACACCCCGGTGCAGGTCTGCACGCTCAGCCCCGGCATCGTCATAACTGATCTCCTAATGGGGGATTACGATCCCAATTCAGAAAGCTGGATTAAGGCTCAAAAGATTTTCAATATATTGGGTGACACGGTAGAAACGGTCACCCCGTGGCTGGCTGACCAAGTGCTGGCTAGCAACAAACCCAACGCCAAAGTCGCCTGGCTGACCGGCGGCAAGGCATTCTCCCGTTTCATGATGGCGGGCTTCAAAAAACGCGATCTTTTCGCCGACCTACCGAGCAGTTAAGCCTTATGGAAAATTACCAAGTCGCACACCGTGCTCGTATCGGCGTACTCATTCCTTCCACCAACACGGGTGTGGAGTACGACCTGCAGAAGTTTGGATTGACTGGCCTTAGTTGGCATCCCTCGCGTTTTTGGATCGAACTGAAGAACTGGGCTGATGAAGTTAAAAAGTCCGGTGACGATGAAAATACAGTTTTCGAGCGCTTCCTCGACTTGATGCGAAAAGAGTTGCCACCCGCAGTTGATAACGCTTTGTCCGCCAAAATCACCCATCTCATGCTGGGTATGTCAGCAGAGACTTTCTGGGGTGGCATGGAGGGTAATGTGGAATTTGAAGGAGCCATTCAAGACCAGATTGGCGACATGGGCCTGACCACCGGTGCGGGTGCAACGCGTGACGCGCTCAAGTTGTTTGGTGCTAAGCGCATATCAGTGATCACCCCATATCCACCGATTGGCGATGACAATGTGCGCCGCTTCTTCTCGGAGATTGGTTTTGAAGTGAAGCACATCGCAGGTTTGAATCGCCCTTCCGCGACCGCCATTGCCGAAACTACAATCAAGCAAGTGGTCGATGCGGTGAAACAAGTGGATGGCGATGATGTCGATGCCATCATTCAGTGCGGCACCAATCTTTCTACTGTGGATATATTCCCGACCTTAGAGCACTGGCTGGAAAAACCTTTGTTGCCCATCAATGTGGCCACCATTTGGCATGCTTTGCGCGCCAGTGGCATTAAAGACCAGATCATCGGTAAAGGCCGTTTGCTCGAGGAATTTTGAGTATGTCACTACGTGCTTTGCTGTTAGCAGGACTGGCCTTGAGCGCCTGCAATGCGGATCAGTCGATCTCCGCTGCGGATGCCGAAGTGACAGAGCAGAGCGCGACAGACTACTACGCCGACCCTGCGTTATCGGTGCGTCAATTCACTATCGATGAAGGGCAGGCGGATGCACCGAAGGCGATGTTGGTGTTCGCGCCGGAGGCTGATGGTGCTTATCCCTTACTGCAATTCCAGCACGGATTTACCGCCGCTGTAGAAACATACTCTGAACTGCTAGGCCTTCTGGCCGGCTTCGGTTTTGTGGTTGTAGCCCCACAAATGTATGGCAGTGATCCATCAAGCGCGCCCAGCGTGATTGATGAAGCCACTGTCGCCGTCGAAGTGTTGGCCTGGGTTCAAGGCAATCTCGATGCCATCTTGATCGAGCAATTCGCTAGCAGCGGTGAACTCGTCAGTTTGGATTCAGGAAAAACAGGCTTGCTCGGCCATTCACGCGGTGGTCAAGCCGCTTGGCGTATGTTGTTTGAGCACGCGGGAATCGATGCTAGGGCGATTGCTGGTGTTGATCCGGTTGATGGTGACGCGCCGCCATTCCCTCCCGGTGGCACCGGAGAAATGGTTACCGATGACGACGGTGCCTTTCAATTCCCTTTCCCTAGTTTGGTGCTGGGTATGGGTTTAGGTGCACAAGGTATTCCTGGCTTTGAATGCGCTCCAGAAAATCGTAATTATCAGTTTTTCTACGATGTTAGTGTCGCACCAAAATATCTGGTCGTTGCCAGTGACTATGGCCACTCCGACATGGTCAATGGCGACAATCCCAATGGTGTTTGTTTTGGCGCTCTGGATGGTTCCAATGCTTTATTACGGCAATTCATCGTTGGGCAATTAGCGGCGTATTTCGACAGCGTGTTGAACCAAGCGGAAGCTTGGGGCGTACTGACTCTAGTCGACGATTCGCCGGTTACGGCAACGGCTGAAGCTGTTTCGGAATAGGCGATTGTTATTCGTTGTTTGGCGTTAAATATTCAGTAGTGATACCGAAGCTGCGTATTCTGAGAGCCTGGTAAAGCTGACCTTTTGCAGTCGAATGGCAGCTACCTGATCTACAGCGCTCCGTCACTAGAACTGAGCTACGCCACAGATGTGCTATCAAGGGGCACTGAAGTGATCCAGGCTAACTCACGCTCTGGGCGCTATGCAGACATTAGCCCTGCCGGCTAGAGCTCTCCAAAGCGGCCGTCCAACTGGCAGGTCAGATGAGGCTCACGCATGGCAGAGCAGCCCTTCGCGCCAACGACTAGCTTCAGAACCCATCCTCGCGGCACTTCAAGCGGAATCGGCCATGCCGTTTCACGATAGATAGGCCTGTGCCTGCTATATTCAGTTTAGCCATGAAAGATCGGCCGGCAAGCGGAGAGAAGTCGATACGGAGGCTTGCGATTTAATCTAGTGGCCAAGAGCCCGTCTACTGAGGAGATGCCTCAAAAATTCGGGTCATACGACTTCAGGCCGGTTTGGGCCTTCTGTGGCTTCATCAAAGCGCGCCAGGGCTTTTTCTTCCTGTCCGGCTTCGAAGGCTTCAAATTGCGCCTGTCGTCCATCGGGGCCAAAAATAGAGAGCACATAGACGCCAATCTCAAATTCGCCGCCACCTTCTTTCCAGTGACCACGAAAGATTGTGTGGCGCAGTAGAGCTTCGCTGCTCGCTCCCAATACGTCTTTGACCTGAAAGCTGGCATCGCTGGCGAGTTCGCGAACGGCTGCTTCGTGACGCAGATCGAAGTCACCCATTTTTCCGGGATGGCCGGTAAGGCGATGATCGATGCCTTGCATGCCGGAAACTATTGCTTCGTCCCTGGCGCTTCCTGACAATCCCGGCACGTGTGCCTTACCGTCTTCTTCCCCGGAAGGCGTGGTTTTCGTCAAGGTTAGGGTAACGGCGCGAGCCGTGGTTAGCGCGCGTTTTTGCTCTGGTCCTTCGGGCAGGGATTTCGCAAAACGCTCGTACAGGCAGGCTAGGGCATCGCCGAGTTTATTGTCTGAGTAGACCTCTCCGTAGCTGAATTGCCCCTGTTCGTTGACCTCCATAACGACGAGGAAAATGTTCTCGTAGGGTCCGACATCGTGGCGTTTTCCCCGGCCACCACTGGCACCGAAACGGCCTTTGATCAGGCATATCGAGTTACCCAGCGTCGCCAGCGGAGTGCATTCGTAATAGGCATTGTCTGAGCGGTAGAGATGCTCGAATGAGCTCACCGATTCATGCGCGTTTAACGTTGAGCCTGTCGGGTGGTGGAGTTCTTGATACTCATCGCTCGGGCAGGCACGGGCCGCAGCCCAATCCTGTGCTTGAATGGCTGTTGCATACCGCATCATCATTTGCGAGGCGGCGTTAGGGATCACTCTGCGTGGAGCGGGGTCTGGTTCCCCAGACGGCGCTGGGTGACGGGTGAGCTCTTCGAAGCGGGCAAGGGCCTCGTCAACTTTGTCGATGTCAAAGAATTCAGATCTATTTCCCCGGCCATCGGCACCGAAGGTCGATAGGAAAAGAAATTCGTTCTCGAATGTCCCTCCGGTTTCCTGCCAAGTGCCCTTTTCCGTGACGGCGCGAAGTATGCCGTCATGATTAAAAGCCAATACGTCGTCGATGCTAAATTTTCGGTCTCGAGACAGGTTCTTCCAGGAGGCCACGTACGTTTGTGCGTAATTCTCAACCTCCCCGTGACCAGTTAGGCGATGGTCAACACCTTTCGCATCGGGAGCTATGACATCCTCCATCGCGTACTTCTTTGAGTCGGTCGCCGCCCATTCGAGGCAGTGCGCGCTCATCATTGCTCGGTCCCGTTCTGAACCTGCTGGCAATGAGTCGGCGTAACGTTCGTAAAAGTTGGCGAGTGCATCACCTAGGCGATTGTCTGCGAAGACTTCGTCCCGTCGCATCAAGCCTTGCTCGTCCAGTTCGCAGACGTGGTACACCAGCAGGTCGTAGTCGCCGACGTCGTAGCGGCTACTCCCGGTGCCGGTGGCACGTGTGTAGCGCCAGAACAGGGACAGTCGATCGCCGAATCGGGCGATCAGGCCAGCACGGAATTCTGCGTCTTCGCCCCGGAACAGGCTTTTGATGCCTTCAATAACGCCGTCGGGCCCCATGGTTGAGCCAGTGGGGTGCGAGAGCTGGGTGTAATCGTCGGTGAAACAGGTGCGGGCGGTGGCCCAGTCCCTGGCATTGCAGGCGGCTTCCATGCGATAGCCTGCGGGAAAGTCATCGGATGGCTGCAGCCTGAGACCTGTGATCTGCGCGATGCCGGGAGGCAGCCGATCGATCATGAGGTCTGGTCTTGCTTCTTCCCGTGCTGATTGTGTAGCTTGATCTGGGCAGAGCTCCTCGAAACGAGCGATGGCTTGATCAACATTTTCAGGGTCGAACTGTTCCCAGCGTTGAACCAGGCCCTGGGCGTTAAACAGGAATAGATTCCAGCCTATGCGTTCGAATTTCCCACCGCTCTTTTTGTCTTTTCCGTAGGTGGTGTTGTGCACAAGTATTCCCTCCGGACGGAGGGAATAGATATCGTCCATGCGCATCGAGAATTCTACGCTCAGCTCTTTTACAAAAACCGAAATCGCTTTTCTTAAAGCGTCTTTTCCTGACAATTCACCGTAGCCCGCCGTGCGATGGTCATGGGCTTGAATATCCTCTGCAAGATGCGACAAAAAGTGGTCGAGGTCGTCAAGGCGGCCATGGCCGGCCTCAGCCCAGCTGGCAATTTTTTCAGCTCGTTTTCTTTCGGCACCCTCGGGCAATGATTCAGCATAACGTTGGTACAGCCGGGCGAAGGCTTCGCCGAGTTTGTTTTCAGCGAACAATTCATGGCAGACCAACAAGCCATTGTCATCGACTTCGGTCACAGGCAAGAAGTGTGATTCGTATTCGCCAACATCGTAACGGCTGCCAGTGCTGTTGCCGCTGGCACCGAGGACGGCTCGGCTCAGGCATAGTCGTGAGCTCAGAGTGGCTACAGGCTCAATTTTCCAATATGCCTCTACGGAGGCAAACAGGCGTTTTATGGATTCGCAACTTTCGTCAGCACCGAACGTGGACGCCGTCGGGTGGTGGGTTTCCTGGTAATTTTCAGCGTAGCAGGCGCGCAATCCAGCCCAGTTATGTTTTGTAGCCGCTTGCACACTGTCTTGTTGTGCCTTGGATGCCAGGTTGGGCTGGACTTTGCATTGCACAGGCCCCGGTTTGGGATCACCTGTTAATTCTTCAAAGCGAGCGCGAGCTGCTTCGGCCTGTTCTGCATCGAAGATTTCCCAACGCGCGATATTGCCCTGTTCGTCTGCAATCATCAGGTACCAGGCGAGTTGCTCGAACTCGCCACCACTGAGCTGACCCTTGCCGTCGGTGCGGTAGTGAGCGAGCAACGCGTCTGGTCGCAGGGTGACGATTTCATCGAACTGACCTGCGAAGTCTTCGGTGAGTTCGACCGCCATGACCGAAATGGCCTGAGTCACTGCGTCCCTGCCTACGACACTGCCCATGCCGGCAGTGCGGTGATCCACAAGTTGTACGTCTCCGCTCCAATGGGGCTTCAGGCGTTCATGGTCGATGCGGCCGGTGCCGGCCTGGATGATCTTGGCCAGCCCCGTCGCCTTGGCCTGTTCGGGGCCTTCGGGCAGCGATGCTGCATAGCGTTCGTAGAGACGGGCGACGGCATCACCGAGGTGCTTAGTATCGAAGACTTCAATACCCTCTTCGCGGTCGTCTATCTGGATGCGGACATTCTCGTAGGCCCCGACATCAAAGTTTTTGCTGGTAGCCGAGGTCGCGCCAAACACATGCCGGCCAAGTTGCAGGGCGTCTCCCAAGGTCGCCAGCACCTCTATCTGATAGTAGGGTTCCTGCGACCGGAACAGGCGCTCAAGAGAAGCAATGGTGCCTGCCTTGTCGATGGTGCTGCCGGTGGGGTGATCAATCTCTTTATAGCTGTCAATAAACATGCTGCGCAGCTGGGCAAAATCTCGCTGCTTCAGTGCGTCAACGAATTGCTCCATGAAGTGAGTCATGGCATTGGCTTGTACACCAGGACGCAAGGTGATCCCTATTAAGTCTTGCGGCGCATCTTGATTGGAACAAGGTTCTTTGTAACGGGCAATAGCATGGTCAACATCTTCAGAATCGTATTGCTCCCAGCGCTGCGCCAGGCCTTCGGGCAGTGACTCTGCGTTGCGTTGATACAGGCGGGCGAGGGCTTCGCCAAGTTTTTCGTCGGCAAATATTTCGCCATGTATGGCGCGGCCTTGTTCATCGGTCTCTGAGAGTAGATTGAAGCTGAGTTCGAAGGCGCCAAACTCTAAGCGGTAAGCCTCACCCCCAGAACCTCCCAATTTAAAACGGCTAAGGCAAAGCTGTTTCCCTAAAGTTGCGACAACGCTTGCATACAAATACGGGTCTGAATTTTCGAAGCTGCCTTTAAAAGTGCGGATATTTTCATCCGGGCCGTAGGATAGCCCCGTGGGGTGATGGACCTCGATATAATCATCCCGGAGTGTGGACCTGGCCGTCTCGAAATCACCGGCATGGACGGCCGCTACAAAACTTTCGATTAATTTAGAAGCAAGATTCGGCCGAACATTCTTGCCGATGAGCGCTGTGCCGGATTCTGCCTGTGCAGGCACGTTGGATTCACCGCCGGCGAGTTCATGGAAACGCGCAAGCGCCAGATCCTGTTGCGATGGGTCGAACCATTCCAGCTGCGTCTGCCGGCCATCGGGGCCGAAGACGGACAACATGAGAAGTTCGATTTCGCCCTCTCCGCCAAAGTCCTTCCAGTTGCCAGTGACCTGCGTGGTACGCAACAGGGCGTCCGGGGTCAGGGCAAGAATGTCTCTGAGATGAAACTGAAGATTCTCGACTAATTCTTCGGTCGTATCGACTAGCCGTTGGCTGAAATGCCCGACCGTTTCATGGCCAACTAAAGGCCGGTGGTCAGTTCCTTGCAGGTCGGGGGTAATAGCCTCCTTGATCGAGATGGAGCGGTCGTCCGTGAGCGTCCACTTAACACTGCGGGCAATGGTCAGTGCCCGTTCGCGTTGAGGGCCTTCGGGCAGGCTTTCGGCATAGCGCTCGTAGAGCCTGGCGATGGCGTCGCCAAGTTTGTTGTCGGCGAAGCTTTCAGAGTGAATCCATAGGTAAGCGTTACCGGCCTCCATCACCACGAAAGCCGTGCCCTCAAATGCGCCGACATCCATCAATTTGCTGGTGGAACCAGACGCTCTCCAATGCCGTTTGAACACGGTCAGTTTGGAGCCCAGCGTCCCGAGGATCTCCTGCTTGTGGACCGAGTTTTCTGCTTTGAACAGATTGCGCATCGACGTGATGACCCCATCGATCCCGTAGCTCAGACCGGTGCTGTGATCCTGTTCGCGGAAATCATCGTGAAACAGGCCTCTAAACTTGATGAAGTCACGCTGTGCAAGTGCCTTCGTAGACTTCTTTCCGAGTTCGAGGAGCTGAGGGGCGTACTGGATTCCGGGACGCAATACGTGCTCGACTTGAGGTCGATCTACGGCGTCGTTTTGGCGCCCGTCAGGAGTGTCCGGTGTGTCTGCAGATTCCTCGCGTTTGTCTAGCAATAAAATGGCGCCTTTGTCTTTTCGCAGCGTGCACGCCTGCTGTTCCTCGGTGTCGGCTTCCTGTGTTTTCCCGGCCGCCCGCAGCGCCACGGCCAGCGCAAGGCGCGCATCAGCATGATCAAGTAGAGCATCGGTGGAGGCTGCGATTTTCACCGCTTTGCGGGCCAGCTTGATGGCGTCTTCATGTTCGCCACGCTGGGCCAGTGCCTGCGCGCGTACACCGCGCCAGGCTATGGCGGCTTTTAGATCGTCGCCGGCCAGCTGTTCACTTTCATAGGACAGTTGCTGTGCTTCCTCGCTGCGACCTTGGGCCAGGAGCGCTTTGGCGAGTAGGGCAGCGGCACGTGCGGCATCGATTCCGAGACCAAGATCGCGAAGGCCTTCATAGGCGGTGAGTAGTTTCTCTTCAGCAGCGGGCAAGTCTCCTTCCAATAAATGGACATAGCCCGCAAAGGCATCGGCATTGCGGAGGTGCGGGGCGATACCCAGCTCTTCCACCATCTCGCGGCCGGATTTAATCATGCGATGGGCGGCTTCACTGCGTCCGCGCAAGGCTTCGAGTACACCCTGGCACATGAGCGCTACGGCTTCTACGGCAGGCGCTCCTTGAGTTATACGCAGCACACGTACCACGTCCAGGCAACGGCCACTGGCACGCGTGACCGGGCTCGGGCCCCAAAGTGCGGCAATCGGGGCGATGGCTAAAACAGTATTAGCCTGGCGCCGGTCATCGGCTTTGCGGGCCGCGGCTAGAGCCTGATCCAGTGCTGCTTCGCAGGCGCCGATCTGGCCCTGTCTTGAGAGTGCCAGCGCATGGACATAATGGGCTTTGGCTTCACCGGCTGAGTCTTGCAGACTGGCGAGAGTTAGGGCTGCTGAAGAGACCGATGAGACCGTCGCAGTTAATTCACGCGGCGCGGTCAGTACGGTGTGCTGACCGAGGAAGCACTGGTGCCAAGCTTTGAGGCGATCAGAGTCTGTCATCAATCGGGCCAGTTCTTGTATGGCCTGTTCGGCGGTGCTGACTTCTCCTTCTGCCAGTAAGGCCTCGCAGAAGTCGATGCAGAGATCGGCGCGATCAGCATGATCGGCTTGCATGCGCTCAAGTGCACGGCCCAAAAGGCTGGCGGCCAGTGGTACGTCATCGGCTGCCAATGCACGGCGTCCGGCAGATGCGAGTCGGCTCGCGGCGCGTTCGCCGAGATGTTCTCCAGCCTCATCAATGGGGCCGAGCTCGCCTAGCAGTCGGTGAGCATCTTCCAGGTGGCGACCAATAGTCTCGTCATATTCATGGGCATCGCCAATCTGGGCCTCGATCCAGTTTGCAATCTGGGCATGTAGTTCGGCGCGCGACCCTTTGAGTAGACGTCGGTACGCAGCATCGCGAATCAGTACATGGTGGAAGCGCAGTACCGGATCGCCGATATACCAGCCCGTGCCGTGTTCGATGAGTTCAAAGCGCTGCAAGGCTTCAAGGCGGGCGTCAATTTGAGCCGGGTTGTTGGGGAGCAGAGCGGCTACGGCGTTGCGGGAGAATTGTCGGCCAATCACAGCGGCCCGTTCGAGAATCGCACAGTCCAGCGGGTCGAGCCGTTCAATACGGGCGGCGAGCAGGGCATGAATGGTGGGCGGCATTTGTACAGTGGCGAGCGTATCGCCGGCGCGCCATTCGCCGTCTTCCTCAATCAGCGCACCCTCTACCACCAGCATGCGAGTCAGCTCGCTGATAAACAATGGGTTGCCTTCACTGCTGGCCAGTACTTTTGCAGCGACCGCAGCGGGCAGGTCATCGGCACCGATCACCCCGGCGGCCAGTTGCATGGAAGATGCCGCGTCGAGACCATCCAGCGTGAGGGCATCGGTGACAAAGCCGCCGGTTTTTCCGAAGGCAGTGCGCAGCTCACGAAGCTCAGGTCGGGCACCAATGAGGAGCAGTAGGGGGAGCTTGAGTCCCCATTGCACAAGATGTTCTAACAGATCAAGCAGCAGCGGCTCGGCCCATTGCAGGTCGTCGATGATCAGTACGACGGGTTTGATTTTGGTGAGCGCGGCGAGAAAACGGCGGACCACGAAAAAGGTTTCCTCGGGGGAAGCGGGCAGGCCATTGAGCATGCCCAAGATGCCGCGACTGATGCGTGCTTGATCATCATCGTCCTTGAGCGTCGCATCCACGATGGCCTGCATGGCCTCGAGGCTGGCATCAGCGTCCAATGCGAGATGCTTGCGCATGGCGTCGGCCAGCGGGGCGAAGGTGGCCCCTTTGGCGGCATCGCAATGCGCCTGGATAACAGTGGCGGTGGCAGCGCTGCGGCGTGCGAATTCGCCGATCAAACGTGACTTGCCCAACCCGGCAGAGCCGAGCAGCACAGCCATTTGAGTGGCAGGGGATTCAACGGCTAAATTGTAGGCTTTCGCTAGCCTGGCCAATTCCTTTTCGCGCCCAACAAAAGGCGTGAGCTTGGCGTGTTGGGGAGGGTCCAGTGAGACCACGCGGTAGGCTTTTACCGTGCCGGATCGTCCCTTGAGATCAAAGGCGCCCAGCAGTTCTAGCGTGACCTGTGTAGAAACGAGATGCTCGGTGGATTCACCGATGACCACGTCGCCATCCTGCCCGTGTTCCTGTAGACGCGCCGCGACATTCACCGGGTCGCCGATAATTTCCGAGCCACCCTGATCGACCACCTCACCAGTGTTGACCGCGACACGCAGACCCGTGCTGCCGACGGCCTCACTTTGCTGTTTGGCAAGCGCCTTAAAGCCCTCCTGCATGGCGGCGGCAGCGAGCACGGCACGAAGGGCGTCGTCCTCGGCGATGCGCGGTATGCCGAACACCGCCTTGACGCCATCTCCCAGGAATTGTGTGACCTTGCCGCCGTGGCTTTCTACCGCCTTGCGGGCGACGTCGTAGTAGGCCTCCATAAAGCGCCGCGTTGATTCCGGATCGAGTCGCTCGTGTAGTGCGGTGGAACCGACTAGATCTGCAAACAAGATGGATACGATCTTGCGGGCGCCGGCAAGTTCAGTTGGTCTAGCTGCTGCATCAGTAACTGGTGTGCCGCATTCGTGACAGAACTTAGCCTTGGGCGCGAGCGCAGCCCCGCAATGGCTGCAACCCCCACTCAGGGTTAAGCCGCATTCCACGCAAAATTTGGCTTGCACTGGGTTGTCGTGATGGCAGGCAGGACAGGGCATGAAAGCAGATTAAGCCACGATGGCGCGTTTGTCTGCTTATGGCAGGTCGTTGCCAGAAATCTCACATATTGAATGACTGGTTTAGGGCACGTGGCCAGCGATGCCCGTCGCGAGGTGAAGGTCTGCATTCGGAGAGTCATAACGTCGGCTAGCAATCTGCCGATTGTCTCCAAAAGGCACGAACTGTGAGTTCGGCTAAAATCGGTGAGTGGCGACTTTGTTCTGATCGTCCCCGTTCGGGCAATGCCTTCTTTCGGTCAGCTTGTGGGCCTTCAGCACAGTACGAGATGATGGCTGAGTCTATGCGCCATTCCTGAGTGTCTCTTCAAAGTCACCCACCGGCTCGTCGAGAGCCCAGTGCCCGCGCGCCCCAATTGGCGAAACAGGGCGAAGCCTAGACCTCCCGGTTCCAGGACAAAGCTGATGCTGCGACTTCGCTTATGCTGAGAACAATCTTGCCTATATGTGCACCATCCGCCATGTGTTGATGGGCCTGGGCGGCATCTTTCAGTGAAAAGCTTTGGTCGATGAGTGGTTTGATTTTTCCGTCATTGATCAGCGGCCAAACTTGCCTGAGCAGGGCTTGCGCGATCTGGGTTTTGTAGGCATCGCTGCGTGGGCGCAAGGTGGAACCGGTCACCGTCAGTCGACGGAGTAAGACCTGTGCCATGGGTAGATCGCTTTTGGCGCCACCCAATAAGCCGATAATGACCAAGCGCCCATCATCTGCTAAGCAGCGGATATTGCGGGGCAAGTACTCGCCGCCGACCATGTCGAGTATGACGTCGACACCACGTTTTTCTGTGCTTTCTAGCAGGCATTCAGCGAAATCCTGCTCGGAATAAATGATGGCTTGTTGTGCACCTAAAGCGAGGCAGGCTTCGGCCTTGTCCTGGCTGCCCACGGTGGTGTAGACCGTGTGACCCAAGCTACTGGCGATTTGTATCGCCGTGGTGCCTATGCCGCTGCTGCCGCCGTGGACCAGCAAGCTTTCACCTTTGCTCAGTTTTCCACGTTCGAAAACATTGCTCCAAACCGTGAAGCAGGTTTCCGGTAATGCGGCGGCCTGCAGCCAACTCAGTCCCTTGGGGATGGGCAAGCAATGACCGATCGGCACGCAGCAGTATTCAGCGTAGCCGCCGCCAGGCGCCAAGGCGCACACAGCATCCCCGATTTTCCAAGCGCTTGCATTCAGGTCGCCAGCAACGATGCTGCCAGACACTTCTAAGCCGGGTAAATCACTGGCTGTTGCTGGCGCGCGGTACAAGCCTGCGCGTTGCAGCAGGTCAGGGCGATTGATTCCTGCGGCGTGTACTTTGATAAGAACTTCACCAGCGCCCGGCTTGGGTATGGGGCGCTGGCATAACTGCAGAACTTCGGGACCACCGGGCTCGCGGATTTCGACAGCTTGCATCATGTGTTAACGGCCTTGCGTTCACGCCCAGCCAAAGTCATTGCCATGAACATGACTGCAAAGGCCAATACCCCATAGGCAACAAACGGCCCCGGTTCGCGCCAATGATCGAACAGCCAGCCCCCAGCGACGCTGGCGACCAAGATGCCGACGGCACCGGTGAGATTGAAGGTGCCGATGATGGCGCCACGATTGTGTTCTGGGCTTTGTTGAGCGATGAGCACTCCGCTGGTGATGATGCAGCCGACTTCACCCAGGCCGATAAATATGGCGCTGAAAATCATCAAACCGCCGAAGGGGTCGTGGACAAAGAACGTGGAGCTATAGCCTATGCCGGATATGCACAGCGCCAAGGCCAAGGCTTTCACTCTGTCTATTTTGTCAGCCAAGATGCCAAAGAAAGGGGCGCCGAGCAGGGCCATGCCCTGTGCCATGCCGACCAGTGCACCTGCTTTAGCCAAAGCGGTGGCTCTATCCAAACCCAACTCGGAACTGCCGTAGTTGGCACCCCATAAGGCTAGGAACGTCCCAACGATTGCCAGATTTCCACGAGCGATGAAAGAGGCGGCGTAGGCAAGGGCGATGCGTGGATCGCGGGCTGCGCTATAACCTGCGCGTAACAACTCCGGAAACGATTGGCGCGCGTCTTCCGCGGCTTTCGGGCGGCCGTTTTTGAGGCCAAAGACCATCATGATACCGGCTATCGCCGCGAGTACGGCAACCAAATAGTAGGTCTGTGATCCGGCGCGAATGGCATCGCCCGATTCGCCTTGAAAAATGGCGGGCAGACGCAGTAGCAAGAACACGGCGACGACTGCGCCGAGGCCGTTCATAACCCCTTGATAACCGGCCGCTTTACCGCGGCTGTCATTGGCGAAGTAGTCGGCCAATAAGGTAATCATCATGACGATGACCGCACCAATCCCGACCGCCACGACGCAGCGAGCGGCTAAGAGCTGCAGTACCGTGCTGGCCTGAGGGTGTAGCGCAATGCCCGTGGCCATAAGGAAAAAGCCACCAGCCATCAGCGGTTTGCGACCGATGCGATCAGCCAGTGGTCCTGCCACCGCAACGACCACGATGATGACCATTTCCTGCCAAAAATTGAGCATGCCGCTGACCCGTCCGTGACGTTCCATCGGAAGATGCAAGAATTCGGTGAGAAAATAGGCCTGCATCTGCGGCAGGAATGACGACAACATGATCGCGGCAAAACTCGCGATCAAAAAGTGGCTGGCGTAAAGCTTGCGTATTTCGGGCTGTAAATTCAGCCCTAGGAAACGCGTTGTGGCCGTGTTTGCATTGCTCATGGTGCTCGCCCTTGATGTGTGGCTTGGTTTTACTCGAACAGCACCGGCAGCGCCGCACGCAAGCCGGCATCCATTTCAGCCAATACTTTGGCTGCAGCCGGCACCGCGTTCATGCGCGTCCACCAGGCCTGTGTTTGTTCTAGGCCAGCCATGCAGTTTGGATTGCCAAAGTGACGGGCCAAAATTTGGGCATACCAAACGATGGGGATAAGGGCGGCATCGGCTAAATCCAGCTCGCAGCTTTGTGGCTTACGCGCCCATTGCGATTCCAAAACCGTGAGTTGTGCGCTCAGCCCCAGCATGGCTTGGGAAACAGTTTCCTCGTCTACACCACCACGCAAAGCCTTGAACAAAGGGAACATGGCGCTGGCGAGGTAAATGTCGGTAAAACGTACCAGTTCTGAAATCCGCGCACGTTCAAAGGCATCGCTGGGGCGCATGGGCGTATCAGGATGTGTGTCTTCCAGATACTCCATGATGCTCCAGGACTCGGCCAAGGATTTGTCGCCCAAATCCAGCACTGGAATGCGTCCGCCCGGATTTCGCGCCAGCACGTCGTCTGAGCGCATGCCTCCGGGCGGAGGAACAATCTCAACAGCTAAGTTCTTGTGATAAATCTGCACGCGACAGCGTGAGGCATACGGTGAGATGGCTGCGCTGTAGAGCTGCATAAGAATTCCTTGTTTAAAGCTGGAGCAAGTGTAAGCCGAGTGCAGCATTGACGATGAGGCCTATCCAGATCAGATAAACCGCAGGGCGACAGCGCCCCAGAGCACGACTGAGCGTGGCTTCTACTTCAGCCGTCGAACCACTGGTCATCAATTGCATGAACGCGGCGACAAAGGGTTTTAACTGGATACGGATGTATATGCCACACGCGACCAATCCAGCAAAAATCATTATTTTCAGGCTCAGCCAGTCCGTGCTTAATGGGCCATGGCCGAGCAAGGAAAGTATGCCAACGGTGAGCAAGCTCGTGACGACGATCATGCGGAAATACAAATCAATTTGTGACAAACGCGCTTTGGCCGCTTGATTGTCGGTGAAGTACAGGTAATTTACGTTGGCGAACCAAAGGAGGGCTAAGCCCCAAACGATAGCTTCTAGCCACACCGGTGCACCGATAAAACCCATGCGTTGCGATAATGAGTAACCCAGCGCGAAGGTGAGCGGCATGCACAGTTTCGGCCCCTGGTCGCAGCCCAGCATGATCTTCAGTGCGGTGCCTCGTTGTGCCGGGCTGAGCTCCGGGTTGACCACGAACCGGCTGGCAAAAAAGGTACCGAGGTCGCCGCCTAGCCAGTAGACGAATCCGAGGATATGCAGCAGCTTCAGTGTGAGTATGGTTGTCATAGCGATAGAGCTCAGGTGAATTGACGAACGTCGGTCAGATGGCCGGTCACCGCGGCCGCAGCAGCCATGGCTGGGCTTAACAAATGGGTTCTACCACCGCGTCCCTGACGAGATTCAAAATTACGATTGGAGGTGCTGGCGCAGCGCTCGCCAGCTTCGAGTTGGTCGGGGTTCATGGCGTTGCACATGGAGCATCCAGCGTCGCGCCATTCGAAACCAGCGTCCATAAAGATTTGATCCAAGCCTTCCGTTTCGGCTTGTGCTTTGATTAGTCCGGAGCCGGGAACGACCAAGGCGCGCTTTACGGTATCCACTTTTTTGCGGCCACGAACAACCAGCGCAGCGGCGCGTAAGTCCTCAATGCGCGCGTTGGTGCAAGATCCAATAAATACTTGGTCTATGCGGATTTGATTGAGGTTTTGTCCGGGCTTTAAATCCATGTAGGCGAGGGCGGACTCCCAATCACGGCGCTGTGCGGCATCGCGTGCATCATCCAGTTGTGGCACGACACTGTTCACCGCGGCCACTTGATCCGGCTTGGTGCCCCAGCTGACTTGCGGTTCAATCTCAGTCGCATCGATACTGATTTCCAGATCAAAGCTGGCCTCGGTATCGGAATGTAAATGTTCGCGCCAATACTGGCTTGCAGCTTCCCAAGCGGCACCCTTGGGCGCGCGCGGGCGCTCTTTAACGTAGTCCTCGGTGATCTGATCGTAAGCGATTAAACCAGTGCGTGCGCCCGCTTCAATACTCATGTTGCATAAAGTAAAACGACCGGCCATATCCAAAGCCTGCACCGCTTCGCCAGCGTATTCAATGGCGTGACCGGTGCCGCCGGAAATGCCCAGCAGATGAATAATGTGCAAGGCTAAATCTTTGGCGACAACGCCAATAGGAAGTTGCCCATTGACCATCACCCGTAGATTTTTGCAGCGGTTTTGCGGCAGGCACTGGGTGGCAAACACGTGTTCCAATTCGGAAGTGCCTATGCCCTGCGCGAGTGCGGCTAAAGCACCGTGCGTGGAGGTGTGGGAATCACCGCAGACCACGCTCATGCCGGGCAGGCTAATGCCTTGTTCCGGTCCCACCACGTGCACGATGCCTTGGCGCAAATCATTCAGCAGAAACTGCTCAACGCCGTGGTGGCTGCAGTTGGCGTCTAGGGTTTCCACTTGCAGTCTAGCTATCGGATCGCTGAATCCATTGATGCCGCTGGCGCGATCTGTGGTGGGGACTTGATGGTCAGCTACCGCAAACAAAGTACCGCCACGCCATAAGGGGCGTTTGGATTCGTGCAAGCCTTCAAAGGCCTGCGCCGAGGTTACTTCATGCAAGATAACGCGATCGATGTACAGCAGGTGATTGCCATCGCCACGCGAGCCTGCGTCATGCGCATCCCAAAGCTTGTCATACAGGGTACGTGGCGCCCCCGACATATTTAGCTTTTAAACCGTGTGGTGTTGTTCGATAGCCATTTGTATGCGCGGCCACCTGTGCAGGTTTCCGTGAGCTCGCCAGCCAATTGACCTGCGGCTAGTAATTTGTCTATATCGAGGCCGGTTTCAAAGCCCATTAGACTCAGCATCATGGCCAAATCTTCCGTTGCAATGTTGCCGGTGGCGCCAGGAGCAAACGGGCAGCCGCCCAATCCGCCTATGGACGCATCGAAGCGGCGAATACCGGCTTCCAGGGCAGCGTAGGCATTCGCCATGCCCAAAGCGCGGGTGTCGTGGAAATGGCAGATCAACTGATCAGCGCCAACTTGCGCCACCAAGCGATCCATCAAACTGCGAACAGTCATGGGGTTGGCGGCACCAATGGTGTCGGCGATCAACAGTTCGCTAGCGCCTGCTGTCATCAATTGTTCAGCAATCGTGCTGACCGTATCTTGAGCGACTGCCCCTTCGAACGGGCATTCCCAAGCGGTGGCGATACACACTTGTACCCGCATGCCATCGCTTTTCGCTTGGCTCAATACATCGCGGGCGACGTCCAGCGCGGCATCCGTAGTCATGCGGATGTTGCGCTCGTTCATGGTGTTGCTGGCAGCAACCACCAAACCCATGGTGCGTATGCCAGCATCGCGGGCGCGTTCATAGCCTTTACGGTTAGGAATAAGGGCACTGAACTCGGCATCAACCTTTGGCAGGGCCGCGGCGATCTCTTCCGTACCGGCCATTGCGGGCACCGCTTTGGGAGACACGAAAGCCCCAATTTCGATGTGACGAATGCCAGCATCCAGCAGCGCTTGTATCAATTGCAGACGTTGTGCAGGTGTCAGAATCTTGGCTTGGTTTTGCAAACCATCGCGCGGCCCAACATCATTAATGACGACTCGTTCGCTCATGCAATCACCTGCTTGCTACGCAGCGCCTCAATTTGTTCAGCACTTTTATTCAGCAAGGAACTCAGCACGTCTTCCGTGTGTTCGCCTTTCAGTGGTGGCGAACTGAAGCTTTCCTCATTGGTGCGCGAGAATTTCACTGGGCTGCCGGGTGCTTTGGTGGTTTGCCCATTCGGATGGGTCAGTTCCACCACCATATTACGATGCAAAACCTGAGGGTCATCCAGTGTTTGGCTGAACTTATTGATCGGGGCGCAAGGAATGCGCTGGCCTTCTAGCTGTTCCAGCCAATAGGCTTGCGTGTTGGTGGCAAAGATCTCGTTCAACTTGCCGTCGATCATGTCTTTGTCCGCCAGGCGGCCGGGTTGACCATCATATTTCGGGTCATTGAATTCCGGCACGTTGACAACAGTTTTCAGGTTTTGCCAGAAATTGTCGGTGATCACCGCAATGATGATGTGGCCGTCTGACACCTTATAACTGTTGTAAGGCACGTGCACGAAATGGGAATTTCCGATCTGGTGCGGGTTTTCGCCGGACAAGAAGTACATGGTGGCCATGTAGTTCAGCAGCGAGACTTGGCAGTCCACCATGGATATGTCGACGTCTTGGCCCACACCGGAGCGCTCGCGTTCCAGCAGAGCGGACAATATGCCCATCACTGCGAACATGCCGCCGCCCAAATCACCAATCGGAATGCCCGCGCGAACCGGGGTTTCCGGATCAGTGCCGGTTATCGACATGCCGCCGCCAACCGCTTGTGCCACTTGGTCGAAAGCAGGGCGCTTGTAATTGGGGCCATTGGAACCGAAGCCGGTCACCGAACAGGTGATGATGCGTGGATTCACCTGGGACAAATGCTCTTGATCAATCTTCAAACGTTCTGGAACGCCAGCGCCAAAGTTGTTAATAACCACATCACATTCGGCGACCAACTCATAAAACAAGGCCAGGCCATCTTCCGATTTTAGGTCTATGCAAACGCTGCGCTTATTGCGGTTCAGGGTGAGAAAATAAGCACCCATGCCATCTATGGAGTTGTTTGGATCTTTGGCTAGCAGTTTGCGCGTGCCTTCGCCCGCTAGGGGTTCGACTTTAATGACGTCGGCGCCCATGTCGGCCATGATCATTGCACCGTAAGGGCCCGACAGCATGTGTGTCAGGTCAATGATGCGCACCCCGGCTAAGGGTTTGTTCATTTTCCAGGCTCCACAAACTGTGCCTGCAGGACGTTGTCGCCTTGTTCCCAAGTCAGCAGACCAAATGTGTTGAATTGTTCTTTTTGGGATTTCTTGAGCTGCCAGTAGCAGGCTAGGCTGAATTCGTCATCGATCAAGGTTTCGCGTGCGTCTAAAGTCGCCGCTTCACCAAAGAAATGGTTGCGTGCGTACATGTAACGGCCAAAGGACATGCCGTTGCCGTATGCGTCAGGACCGTGAAACTGATGATGGTTGGCATTGCGTGAACGCAGGAAGGAGAATTTGCGATTCACTACGCCGGTGATGGTGACGTCCATATTGGCGCGGACCAAATCCAGCGGCGTGTAAACGATTTCCACTTGGTTGGTGCCGATCAATTCTTGTTCGTCGTTGTAAACCTGCATTTCACCAGTCCAGCGACCTTCGTGCTTAACCGGTAGTACAAAAGGTTTTTTGGCGCGACTACGTTCGGTTTCTAGATGATCTTCGATGCTTTGTAGCGTTGCTGGCTCATGATCTCGGGTATTGATATACAAACCATTGAACACCGCAACCAGGCAATTCCCCTCAAACAACTGCGAGGAATAAACCTGCAGTTCGCGTTCAGGGATGATGTGGTTGACTGTACGTAGCTGCAAATTCCAACCAGGACTGAAGTATTCGGAATCCACCAAGGGGCCGAAAGGGCGTCCCGAGCCTATGAAATCCGGTCCTGTGTAAATGCGATCTTGATCGGAATCGATCACGCCGAAGCAAAATTCAGGAATCTGGAAACGGCTGGTAAACACATCCGCACCATCAAAATTGGTGTGCATGTAATAGGTTGTGCGGCCATTTTCAAACTTGCTTTCGCGGGACACACGGTTGAAGGCCACTTGGCTGCCATCAGGCTTAAACAGTGCTGGCATACCATGCCACTCGCCAGCGATTAGTTGTTGCCAGTTACTCGGTTGCTCGGACATGCGGTGCTCCACGATTTTAGTTGTTATAAAACTATAACAATATAGTTAATATTTGTCAGCATATAAGCTAAGTGATGAGTTGGACTCAGCGGCGTGCCCGTTGGCTTATGCGACTGGTGTCCGACAAAGTGCTGGATAGCTGTTGTAGTGCTGACACATCTTGAGCGACATAGGCCTTGGCAAATTGAGTGACCAAATCCGTTATGTCCTGACGCACATCAGTATTGCTACGTGTCTCAGGCCAATCCAAAAACGGGCGCCCGGTGCTGCTGTCTTGCGGCCAGCACATGGAAAAATGATTAGCCCCATTCACGATGGCGAGGTGGCAATCCTCACGCTGGCTGCTTAGGCCTTCATCAAAGCTGCGCTTGAGTGGGCCGATGGGATCAGGGTTTTGTTCACCGTCTTCGCCATAACGAAACGCACTGGCGGCGATTACGCCGTCTTCGCTGCCACCCATTATTAATGTGGGTAGCGCATCAGGAAGCGGCAGTACGGTTTCGGCGGGATAGCCCAGCATGGTTGATGCTTTGCTGTGCGAGCCGTAAGCGAAGGCGGCTTTTAGGCCGGGAAACCAATCCGGTCTGGCGTTAAACAAGGCTACACTGCCGCCGGCGGAATGACCGCCCAAGACGATGTTGTCCAAGTCCAAACGGCCTGCTAGCAGGCCACTTTGGTCCATTGCACGTAACTCAGCGATAACCGCGGATAAGCCGGTCGCTGAAGGGCGCTGAGCGTAGTCGTCAGGCGCTAACGCGCTGATATCCAAGCCGGGGCTTAATGCCACCATGCCCGGCATTTCTTCGACGATCCAGCCATAAACCGCCGTCACAAAACCGGCCTCGGCCAATGCGATGGCTAACCAGCTATAGGCTTCAGGCGTGACATTGATACCTGGCATCAATATGGCTAGGGGAAAACGATTTTCACCAGGGATAAGCGGCAAGCTACCGGTGTTTTTTTCCAGATCCGAACCGGTATAAATGCCCGGATAGAACACTTTTGCAAACAGGCTGGGAGTTTCTGCGGGCGCAGGGGAGGCGATGGAACGAAACAATGCTCGAACCATGGGGGTGCCTGCTGTGGTGAGGCTCTTGCCCATTAGCAAGGGCGCGGCAGTTTGCGATCTCCGCCCCAAAGTTGAGTAACCAGGCGAGCGCCGAGTTCTTCCCCAAATAGTCGTTCAACCACAACATTGGCCGGATCGCGAACGGTGATGCTACGACGCACGCTTAAATCGCGTTCTGCCAATGCAGAGCGTTCTTCCACAGGCACTTCCGTTGCAGCGTCAACCAGATCGAACCAAGTATCCAGATGGGCATGGGCTCTTTCCCGAATGACGGCGAAATTTTCATCATTCACCTCGGCGCCAAAGCACAAGCTTGCCGGGCTTTGCGCAGCTCGGGTGTAAAAATCACGGCTAATGAAGGGGCGGAAATTCTTGTCGGCCTGCATATCCAAATAGGCTTCGTTGGCTTTGCCGTAATACTGGTCGCCGTATTCTGGATTCGCCCACATGTCGCGGCGCGGTAGGTAATCCATGTAAACAAAAAAGTCAGGCAATGTGCCCAGCGCAAAGCCGAAGTGTGGCGCATCAATATGCGGGCCCAGGCCAATCGTGAGGTGCATATTGGTGAAGCTGGCTTTCGGGTTGCCGGTCCAGGAATGCACCAGCCAATCCACTTTCGGGCCGGCATAAGTGGCCAAGTAGCCATTGGCGCCATCATTGCCTTGGTACGGCATCAGATCTTCGCAGCTGGGATCTAGGTTCAGCTCAAAACGCTCTTGAACGCGCTGCATCAATTCGCCAGTGAGTGCCCACAGCGCATCAAATGTTGATTGGCGGTCGAGTGACTCGCCGGATTCGACGATGTCCTTAATAGAGGTGAGGATCTTGTCTGTCATAGTTTTCTTTCTGCTGAGCGCCTGCAAGAAGGCCTTGAGGACATAATGTTATATGTATAATACAATAGGTCAATCCGAGTCGCCAGAAATCAGACTTGACGCAGGCAGATAAGTGCCCGTTAATGTGGCATCGGATGCGTAGCAATTCACCAAGCTCAGGCCGCATTACAACGGCTAGTAAGGACAAATCATGCTCATCAATCTTTGGTATGTGGCGGAATGGTCACACGCGGTCAAGGACAAACCAGTCAAGGTCAAAATGCTTGGCCAAAACTTTGTGGTGTTCCGCGATAAAGCGGGAAAAGCCCATTGTTTGAGTGACATCTGCTTGCACCGAGGGGGCTCCTTGTCAGGTGGCAAAGTGCACGACGATTGTGTGGCTTGTCCGTATCACGGTTGGCGTTATAACGGCGAAGGCCAAGTCACTATGATTCCCACGCGTGGCGTGGACGGTGAGATTCCGAAACGTGCGCGTATTGATGCCTATCCGACGGAAGAGCGCTACGGCATGATTTGGGTGTTCTTGGGTGATTTACCGGAATCCGAGCGCTATCCCATTCCTCCTTTTGAGGAATATGGCCAGCCCGCTTGGAAGGAAGTTACTTCGGAATACACTTGGAAAGCATCTGCTGCACGGGTAGTGGAAAATGGCATTGATATGGCGCATGCCTCATTTGTGCATCCCATTTTTGGTGATCCCAGCAGTGCTGATAAAAACTTCATAGAAAGTGAAACCAAAGAAGACTGGTGGGGAACCCACACCTGCGTGATGCATCCTCCGCAGTTCAAAGACGGCATTCGTCGCTTCATCCGCAAGGAAAAGCAGCCGACGCGAGTGCATCCCTGCTTCTATTTGCCGGGCTACATTGTTCGTCTGCAAGTGGATTTGCGCCCCGGCTGGCAGCTCATCATGTTTGATGCGAATACGCCGGTGGATGAATTCACCACCCGCACCTTTGCCATACAACTGCGCTCTTTCATGAAAGCGAGCATTTTCGATAAGGGCTCTGAAAAACGCTTGAAACAGATTTTGTTGGAAGATGCGGCCATCGTTGAAAATGCGGCGCCGAATTGGTTGCCTGAGACCATGGCCAATGAATTGTCGGTACAAGAAGACAAATTCATGAGTCATTGGCGGCAAACGCGGCGCCGTCACATCGAAGACAAAGGCTGGCAAGTGGATAGTGCGGCTTTAAAACCATTTGAAGGTTTCAAAGCACATACAATTCCTTCGCCCGGTCGCCGGGAAAACCCTGACGTCCGCTGGGTGCTGGACACGGTGCCACTCAATTCCTCGATCTCGAAAACGGCCGGAATTGAGGCGATGGATAGCGAGAAAGCGGAAAACAACGCGGCATAGCCGAATGAGCAGCGTTGATTGGAAGCCGTCAACCAATTGATCACGCAGCCTCACTGAATTGGTCAGTTCAAGACACAGGCATTGGACATGATCAGCAACATCAGACGTTCATCGAGGTCAGGTGATCGGCGACTTTGTGCCATAAACGGACATCCGTTTGAATGCAGTCAAAGCATCGCGGTTGATCGAAAGCGTTAAGTCGATATGAGGCTGAAAGTGTTACGACCCGCCTTTTTAGCTTCATACATCGCCGCATCGCTTTTGCGGATGACCACATCGTTGTCCGAATCTTTATCTACGAGCGTCGCACCGATGCTAGCGGAAATGTGAATGGTCGCATCCGCTAGGTGAAACGGCATCGCCAGCTCGCCCAACAGTCTCTTGACTAACGCTGCTACCTCGGCAGTGTCTTTGATGTTTTCGAGGATAACCGTGAACTCATCACCGCCAAGACGCGCAGCCAAATCGCCTGCACGCAGCACGCTGCGCAAACGCTCGGCGACGGCGACCAGTAACTGGTCGCCACACTCATGGCCATGCTTGTCGTTCACCTCTTTGAAGTAGTCGAGATCGAGGTAGATGAGCGCGAGGCTGTACTGGGAGCGACTGGTACGCGCCAGTGCGGTCTTCAGTGCTTCCAAAAACATCATGCGATTCGGCAGGTCAGTAAGCGCATCATAGCGCGCCATTTTTGCGAGCTGAGCACGGCTTCTTTCCAACTCGTCAAGAGTGCTTAGCCGTGCCAACTGCGTCGAGTAGACCATGCCTACTTGCGCCCCAACCATCATGAGAAAAAACCAAACAGGCACGTGCGGCCGTTCCGCAGCAAGACCGGCTATAGCGCAGGCGACGAAACCCACAATCACAAACGTTGTTAAACGAATTGTCGATGAAATTCCAAGCGTTCCAGCAGCAAGAATGACGAGGATGCTGACGAAATAGAGATAGGCGATGTTATTGACGTAGAGCAAGACAGAAAAATGGATAATCGCGAAAAACGAGGTAAATTCGAGCCCCCGCGTCAGCATTTTCTTCGCGTGCTGTCGATCTAGAAATGAGAGCAGGAGAAACCCAAAGCAACTGGCTGCGCCTACAAAACGTGCCCATAGAGGATCAATGGCAACTGGGTCCAATGTGTGTATTAGCAACCCAAATACGACGTACATGACGCCTGCTGCTACTAAAACCAAACGGTAGCCGAAGATCTCCTCCGTGGTAATGCTATTACTGATAGTCCTATCTCCCTAGCAACAATTTAGCCAACGATATTGCCTTACATGCCAAATTGCGACATTGACTTTGAGAGCTTGGCGAAGACGGAAAAGATACTCAAGACTAATGGGCTTTCTTAAAGAAGTGAAAACTGATGCGATTAGATCAGTTCACCACCACTTAAGTTACTCCGCGGCAAGTAACCATTCTTATCATCAATATTAAGGTGCCGTCTCTTCCTTAGGACCTAGCCTGAGCATCAAGTGATTCTGCCGTACGTGCTTTGAGCAGATAGTTGATCTTCGACTTTTCGCTAGTTACGGCAAAGATGTGCCTATTGCTGACTTTCCGCCTGCTCGGGGCACATTTTACCGATGGGCGGGAGCGGTCACTCAGGCTTGCATCTCGTCATCATTTAGCTGTGCCCCTTCACTCGTCAAAGCCGGAATTAAGATAGGGTCGGGTATCAGACTGAGTATTTATGTCTCTTTTTCGCACGTAGGTATTAGATATGTTTATTGGCAATAATCGACAGACGAAAACAAAGTTATTTTTTTTTATGGCCGCAGTGCTGCTTGGAGGCGGCAGTGCTCAGGCGAGTATCGATTTTTGCTGGAAAGATTCTTTTGGGCGTGGTGCTGGAACCCTTCCGACAGAATGCCCTTCCGGGACGCATAAAGAAGGCGCATTTTGTTACGACGATTGCGAAAAAAAAGGCGACGTTGAATTCTCGCGTGGTGGCCCCGGGGAATGCACACAAGTTTGCCCTCCAGGAAAGGCATGGCAGGACCAAGGGTTCTTTTGCCGAAAAAATGAATACCATGTCAGTGAATATCCATGGCAAGGAGGCGATGGTTTGTCGAATGCAAAAATGTATGAGCGCTGCCGGAAGGTTCACGGAAAAGACAATTGCACGGATAATGGTTTACTTGTTTTTGAAGCCTGCCCAGATGGCTATAGCCATATATTAGGGTTTTGTCGGCCCGATGAGGCTCCTGATTGTGCGAAACTCGGATTTATTGGGCAATTTGACCTTTCTTGCACCAAGAGAATTTATCACCGAACCCCACGCGCTAAAGAGTGTGGAAATGATAAGTACGGTAACCCCCTGATCAAACAGGCGGGCCTGTGTTACGCAAGCTGCGGCAGCTCTGCGTACTACGGCGAGGGCCCAGTCTGCTGGGGACAATGTTCGAAGAATACCCTACCTTTTGAGTGCGGGGCCGGATGTACTGATACGGCAACCAGCTGCGGCACTCAAACGACAAATTTAGTTGTATCCGTATTGGATTCGGCTTACAGCATAACGTCGACTATCGCGACATTGGGTGCCGCCGCAGGTTTGAATATGACGGCGAAGCAGGCACTTAAACAAGCGTCCAAAGAAGGCTTGAAAGGACTGACTCAAATCAAGAACCTGAGCAAGGTATCGAAAAGCCTTTCAAAGGAAGTCATACAGGACGCATTCGTCGGCCTGGCAAAACAAAGCGGTCCTGCCGTGAGTCAAGTAGCAGGCTATACCAAAACTGCTGGAACTCTGGCTAGCAATGGCATGAGTTTTTTCAGCAACATCACAGACATATCCAACGGCAAATACGACTCGGAAGAAGAGCGGGATTTTATGATTGCTCAGGAGGTGCTTAACAACATCTCATTGTTTGACCCGAGCGGCATCATGGGTGTTGTCGCGGCTTATACCAAACCCAAATGCAGCGTTTTGGATTCTGGTGGCGAGGACCCGACGAGTTCGGTCGGTGGAGCAGGCGAAGTTGGCTCCAGTTTGGAGCGTTATACAGAATTTCTGAAGTCTCGTAGAGACTTGCTTTATGTGAAATACATCGAAGCAGGGGAGCTGCGGGAGGAGTATCGCCAAAGACGTGACGTTTATTATTCCGCGGCAAAACCTTTTCAAACTCGAGAGAAACATCTATCAACTCAAATTTATGATCAAAAGATATTCCGAAACAGCGACGAGTTCCGCTCCTATTCTTCCGCAACGAAGGACAGGTTTGAACAGCAGTTGCGGGGGCTAGTTGCTGAACGTTCTGCCATATGGACAGAAATTAAAAATATTCAGGATGGTGTGCAGCTGACGGCAACGCAAAAGGCCGACTTGGCCGCAAAAAGGCATGACTTTGATATTGCGGGGAGCATTCAGCATGAGCTAAATGGCGTAATTGGTCGACTCATCAGCCTGGTCGGCCATCCACGTCCGAAAGATTCAAGTCAAAATGGCAATCCGGCACTTGTCAAGAAAGAATACAAAGCATTCGTACGTGCTACCGTCCCCATCGCTGCGGCCAAAACCGTTGCGTCCGGCCAAACCTATTTGTTTTATGAAAATGGCTACTATGACAAGGTAAGCTCCAATAACCGCTTGGATGACCCTAGATACCCTATACCCGTTTCTCATGCATGGGTTAAGCCGTTGAGCCAATTGCCGGAATTTTCAAATGGCATTACAGCGGCGATGGGCAACCCTGTCGATGACAGGGGCTTCATGTGGAACTCTAAGCGACAAAAGAAGGGTGGTGCGGAGAGGTCAGTGACATATTACGTCGGGCTTGATAGAGAAAATCTAATAGGCTCAGAACATAAAATGGGAGCAGGAGAGGGCGGATATTGGAATTTCGGCGGCCAGAGTTATGGCAAAAAAGTGGATGCAGCGTTCTATGACGTAAGGCGTGGAATGGCCATCTTAATTGATCAAGGTTATGTCCTTGAGGTGCTTCGCAACGGCTCGACTGTTGATTTTCAGAAGACCAGGACGGGGGGCAATTCCATGAATAACATTATGAGAACGCTGCCTGTATCTTGGCGGGTTGACGGCGTAGATGCCGCCACCTATAGAAATGGGAAAATTTACATCATCAAGGGCAAGGAATATGTTCGGATGACGGGGCAATATGAGAGTTGGGGCACGTTTCGCGGCTATAAAGTAGATGCGGGCTATCCTAAATCCGTACTTACTCACTTCCCGGAATGAATTGAGGTATCCAATTGTCCGTTATGCATGTACAGAAAAGTTCAGTCAAAATAACTGTCGAACAAAATCGAGCTAGCCATCATGAGATATCAACGTCAATGAAATCGACACCCCGCGCGAAACATGTTGCGATCCGATAATTCAGTCAGTTCTAGCGCACATTAAAATTGCTCGCAATATTATTGCCAATGGATGCCTTCGGGAGGGTCGGCTTAGTTCTGACAGCAGCCATTGGCGCACCTTCAGCGAACGTCTGGTTGTCCGGTTGATGTTTTGTATGTCCTGCTCCGGATTTTGGGGTCGGGAAACGATGTATCCGAAACCCAAACTTGAGCTCGGCTAGTACTCATCAAATTCCGCATAGGCTTGAGCTAAGTGTTCTATCAAGCCACGCACCGAAGGCAGAAGGCCTCGGCGTGTAGGAAATACTAGGTGGATAATTTCCCGCTTCAGTTGCCATTGCGGTAACAACTGCACCAAGCGTTTTTGCACTAGATCCTCTTGCACCATAGCGTGTGGAAGCTGAACAATACCCAGCCCAGCGCAAGCCGCTGTGTGCAAAGTGCCCATGTCCGTAGTCATCAAGCGTGGGTGATGGCGTAGTGCAACCTGCTCCCCCTCTGGCTTAAACAACTGCCATTCATGGGCCTCGTTGGGGCGCCCTAAGGCGAGGCTGGGCCAATGGCTTAAATCCTGTGGCTGTTCCAGTGCAGGGCAGCGTGTAATAAGGTCGGGGCTCGCCACCAAACACTGCCCACGGTCGGATAACACGCGCAAAACCAGATCGCTGTCTTGCAAAGGTGGTGGTCGCACTCGGATAGCGAAATCAAAGCCTTCAGCGACGACATCGACACGCCGGTTGCTTGCTTCCAACTCGATGCGCACTTGTGGGTAACGTGCCATATAAGCACTGAGCATGTCAGCGACATGAAATTGCAACAAGGCGGTTGGGCAACTCAGTTTTACGATGCCGCAGGGTTCGGTTTGTGCCGCTTCTATCGTGTCTTGTGCGGCTTGGGCTTCGACCAGCATTGCGAGGCAATGGCGGTAATACACTTCGCCTATTTCTGTGGCTTGGAAACGCCGGGTGGAGCGATGAATGAGTCGCACGCCCAAACGCGCTTCCAGTTCAGCCACACGACGGCTGAGCTTGGACTTGGGTATTCCTAGCGCGCGGCTGGCCGCAGCAAAACCGCCGTGCTCTAGCGACTGGGCGAAATAGTACAGATCGTTGAGGTCTTGCATGGCGGCTTATTGTCCTGTTGGTGAGACATTGAGTTGTCAATCTACCCTCTACCGCAACCATTGTCTTGTATTTATGATTAGTTCATTGCTTCAAATCAATAAGGAGCCGAGCATGAAAAAGATTCTTGATGTTTTAACTGCCCCCACGTCGCATTGGGTCGGAAACGGGTTTCCCGTGCGTTCCTTGTTCAGCTATTCCATTCCCAATTTGCCTTTGAGCCCATTTTTGCTGCTGGACTATGCTGGGCCGCAAACCTTTCCAGGTGATGGTCGGCAACGTGGTGTTGGCCAGCATCCGCATCGCGGTTTTGAGACTGTCACGATTGTTTATAGCGGAGAAGTCGAACACAAGGATTCCACTGGCGCGGGCGGCATTATTGGTCCCGGTGATGTGCAGTGGATGACCGCGGGCGACGGAATTTTGCATGAGGAGTTTCATTCCGAGGCTTTTGCTCAGCGTGGTGGTGAACTGGAAATGGTTCAGCTGTGGGTCAATCTTCCGGCAAAAAACAAGCGCGCTAAAGCGGGTTATCAGGCGATTGTAGACAGCGACATTCCCGTGCGTGATTTGCCGAATCAGGCGGGGCGGTTGCGCCTGATTGCAGGTGACTACAACGGACAAAAGGGTGCCGCCAACACCTTCTCGCCGGTGGATGTTTGGGATCTGCGTATGAATGCAGGTGGCCAAGCTGAATTGCCAGCGGCAGCGGGGAGAAATCTCATGCTCGTGGTGCTGGGCGGAGAGGTTCGTCTCAACGGTGAGCGTGATCTCAGTGCGGCGCAAATGGCGGTGTTCGATACCCTAGGTGAGGGCATTTCCATCGAGGGGCAAAGTGACGCCAAGTTGCTGCTGTTAGGTGGCGAGCCCTTGAACGAGCCGGTGGTTGGCTACGGTCCCTTTGTGATGAATTCGCAAGCGGAAATTCGTGTGGCCATTGATGACTTTAACCATGGGCGTTTCGCTCGCGCATCATAAAAGAGCATAGGCCTGGCCGTTCAATGTGGGCGGCTGGGCCTCATCGGTGCGACTGCTGGGTCCATCCGCGAAATATTTTGGCTTTTTCATTGAAACTTGCTGTGAACACGCTGTCAGTGCATCAACAATAAAAGTAATATCTACACCAGTGATTTGCCTCGACATGTGCAGATAAAATCGTTGAAAAATTATCCTCAAGCTTTGCAGTTGCCAGCCGGCACGCATCAGTTGTGTGCCTGTTCAGGTAGCTCGAATTGGCCGCACTGTCAGAGCGAAGTCCATGCCTGCAAGAGCAGTTGTCATACCCTTGTCCTGAGCAAACCGAGATTTGTTTGGATGTGCCAATGTGGCGCTAGTGGCGATTTACCATTTTGTGATGGCATAGGGCATCTGCGAGTGACAGATCAGCAAGCTTGATGCTTATTCAAGCTGCGCGTGTTGCCGTTCGTTAAATGATGCCAGCGTTTCCCGGCTAATTTTCAATGACATAAGCAGGCACGCTTTGTGGCGGTGCATTCGCATCCGTAAGCAGGGGTAATCCCACCGTCCCGGATACGGTGACTTGGCCAACGGCCGGTGAGAAAACCGAGGTATACACCGGGTGTTCTGGAAGCAGCATCAATCCCACTTGGTCGCCCGGATAAAGGCGGGCAGTCACGCCTTGCAAGCGGCCAATAGCCTCGTCTTGCGGATTGTCGCCAAAGCGAATCGGGTAGAAGTGGCCTTTGGCTTCGCCATCGAAATTTCTAGGATCATCCAGTGGGTAACTGCTATCGGCGTCACCCACGGCGTCAGTCGCAAACACGCGGATGGGCATCACCTGAAAATGCAACAACTCAGGGGCAAGATCTTCACAACTTTGTGGATCTTGATCGGGAGTGGGGCGGCTTTGGCAACGTTTTACCGCTGTGCCGATATAGAAAATTTCATCGCTGGCGGGGTTGCTGCGTTGTATCGAAAGATTCGCGCTGGGGATACCCGCCATGACACTGGCGGTGGCCATGGTCGTGAGTGCTACGAACTGCACGCGTGGATCCATATTGATACCTTGGCCTAAGGACCCCTCACCGGTGATCAATGTCGTTGCTGGCAGTGTGTAGATCGGCCCGCCGATAGGAATCTCAGCGACACTGCTAAAGCTGGCGCCCTCACGTGACCATTTGTAAGCGGTGTCACTGCTGTTACTGGTGCCGTTTGCGAAGTAGGGGTCGGCGACATCCAATACCAAAGCGCTATCGGCGTTTTGTTGGGTGATACAGACTTTCTGCGGCAGGACTTCGGAAAAATCTCCGACCTGGCGTAATTTCGCATCGAACCATTGCCGCCCAAGATCACGGCTGTTGTAGCGTTGCGGTTCTCCTTGTGCATCCACGCCGCAATGCACGATTTCATCCAGATACATGCTGGTATCGACTCCCGCATAGTGGGCAGGGCCGACGGCTGGCAGGGGGTGGCCCGAGGTTTCGGCCAAATAATAGGTGTCGCGGCCGGCATCTTCGAAGCAGCGTGCATTGTCCAAGCCCTCGTTCAGGCTGAATAAGGTGTCGGCATAGCCTTGAATCATGAACAGATCAGCCCGAGCTGTCCGGCTGGTGCTGGCATGCAATGGCCTGCTAGCAGCTTCCAGATTGACCGGATCACCATCTTGATCTGAATATTTGTTGGCGTAGTCGGTCGCGTGATCATCGCAATAGGCGATGGGGCCGTTCGGTGCAAGAATATTGGCGTTCGCAACAGACACTTGGCGCGCTTTGTTATACGGGGCATCGTCGGTGGATTGGTTGCCACCTTCCACTTCAAGATTGGCGCTGATAATGATGTCTGGCAAAGGTTCGCCGTTTCCGCCGCCGACGCCGGGCACCGGCGAGCTAAAGGCCGTCATGATGGTAATCCATGCAGTTTTTGGCGTGTCATTGGGGTGCAGTGAGAAGCGTAAATCGTGCCAAGTCCCCAAGGGCAATATCGCATCAACACGCGGGTCTGTACTTTGTGCATTGAATTGAAATGCACCGCCATAGCTGTAGCCGACCGTGCCCACGGCGACATCATCATCAAAATCAATCAGCGCGGTGCCCGCATCGTTGCTGAGCAGAGATGCTCCCCAGCTGCTGCCGCAATCGTCATATTCGGGATCGGCATTTTCTTCAGCAGTTGCATTTTCCAGGGGCGCATTTTCGCGTAAGTGGCAGGCGGCCCAATCCACCAAACGCACGAAATCCCAGCCTTCTTTATCAGGCGCCATCAAGCCGATTTGGTTGCCACTGCCGCCAAAGCCGCGTTGGGTGTAGCTAATCACCCAATAACCAGCCTGCCATAAATCTAAAGCCACCTGACGATCCAACTCGGTACCGGCAGGGGCAAAATCCGAGGCTTTGACACCACCAAAGCCATGGCTGTGAATAATTAGCGGCGTATGATTTTTTGATTCACCCGCAAGCTGCTGGCGTTTTTCTGGCTGCGGGACATAGACCGTCATGTCGATAACGGTGTCGTCAAAAGAATTGAACTGAGCTTCATAGCAATAACCAACCCCATCGGTAAGGCGTTGATTCATGTCTTGATTGCAGCCAGCGGGCACATCGCCAGCGAGGCCTGCCGGTGGTGGCGCCGATCCGGGTGTAGCTGTTGCAGTCGCCTCTGGACTGGCGCTAACAGAAGGTGAGTTGCTCGGAGAGGGAGAGCTGCCTGGGTCCATGCTAGTGGATGGTGTTGGCGATGGCAGGGCGCTAGGCTGTGCCGTGGGGTTACCCGAAACATTTCGGCTAGGACCTGAGTTGCAAGCGACTAGCAGGCTTGCAGATAGGGTTAGTAGCAACTTGGGTAAGCACAGCTTCGTCATCGTTTTTTCCTCGCGGCGCAGCCCCGTTCTTAGCCGGGTCTGCACAAGTGAGCCTATTGCTCATATTTAATTAATGCGAAGGATACTCGCAGTTGCCGGTTGATCAGCAAATGAGGCCGCGTGGGGTTCGCTATTTTGTGTGGGTTTTCGCTGTATTTTCCGCTAGCCGATGCCGGGAACGAGTAGGTTCAGACCTGTTTTCGGCCGAGCCATAAAATGAGCATCCCGGTAAAGAACGAGCCTATACGTTCGAACAGCGCGGGCACGGCATTGCGGTGGATCAGGGTTTGTACCAAGTCGCCAGGATTGAAGTGAAAAAGCACAGCAATAGAAAAGCCGACAAATATGGCCGCAAAAGCGGCTTGCTGATGCACCTGAATCCCGGCGAGGCGAAAGATCACCAAGGGCCCAAACGCGGCACCCAGGGCTGTCCACGCCAACAAAGCGCGGTCAAAAATCGTGGCAGGCAGGGTTATTGATATCACCACGGCCATGACAACTAACACGGCAATAGCGAGCCGTGAAATCAGCATGCTGTGTGCTGGGAAGCGTTTGTTTAGGCCCATGTCATGTGCAAGCGCGGACGCACCCACCAGCAATTGACTGTCTGCTGTCGACATGATCGCGGACAGGACCGCGGCGACCAGTACGCCGGCCACCAAAGGTGAAAACAAGTGATTGGTCAGGGCGAAGAATATGGTTTCAGGATTGGCGGTATTGGGCAGCAGTACGTGGCCAACCAAACCGACAAAGCACATGCCGCCGAATACGATCAAAAACCACAGTACGGTGATGACGCGTGCTTGGCGCAGTGCGCGTGCGTCACGCAGGGCCATGAAACGCACCAACAAATGGGGCTGACCAAAGGTGCCCATAGCAAGGCCTAAAGCTCCCGCCACAAAACCAGCGGCAGCCAATCCCGCATGGCGGCCGGTCAGGCTCAGTTGATCGGGCGTACTGACGGCTTTGAGGCCGTCGACGAAGCCTTCAACTCCACCGACTTCAATGAAAGCGGCAATAGGTAAAAGCAGGGCCGCCGCAGCCATTAATACACCCTGAATGGTGTCGGTGACGCTCACCGCCCAAAACCCACCGAGTAGGGTGTAGACCAGAATAATAGATGCGCCCAGCACGATGCTGTGGCTCATGGAAAGATCAAAGGTCGAGTGGAAGGTGTTTCCTGCGCCCTGGAATTGAGCGGCCACGTAAAAGGCAAAAGCGACCATAACAATGAGCGATGCACTGTAGACAATCAGCTTGCGCCAAACGCCGTTACTGCCGAACGCCAGCAGCTCGGTCAAGGTCATGAGCTGATGCTGATGGCTGAGTCGCATCATGGCGGGAGCGAAGAACAGCCAAGCGATGAGCATGCCGGTCACCGCACCGACCACCAGCCAGATCGCGGACAGACCGAGAAAAAAGGCTGCGCCACTCATGCCGAGCAGGGTCCACGCGGATGATGAACTGGCGGAATAGCTGATCGCCGCCACCACTGGCCCTAAGCTGCGCCCGCCGAGGAAGAAATCTGTCTCGTCGTGGGTGCGCCTTTGTGCCCACAAACCGACTGCGATGAGCAGCAGTTTGTAGCAGACCAGCGTGATCAATATGACGGTGGCTTTTTCCATGTCTGCGCTGCTAGCTAGTCTTAGTCACGCAAAGCAACGCCCATGCGATTGAGCATGGTGCGTGCATCGGCTGCGTCCAAATACGGGCCTTGTCCTTCAGCGGATACCGAGATGTGGTGTATGCCCGACTTCAGTGCTGCCAGCACATTGGCCAAGGCCATGGGGCCAGCACCAGGTCGTAAGGCCACGGCAGTGCGACCGACCAATCCGGCAATGGCTTGTATGCACAAGCGCACCAGCAATGGGTCAGCAACCGCTGCGGCATCGTCCAAAATTAGCAAAGGAGCATCGGGGTCGCTCTTTAGTGCTTGGCTGATGCGCGCCACTATGTCGTCCACGCTGGCAGGGTGCTGTATATCATCCCCAAAGGCGTTTGGTATGCTGATTCCGCTTTCTGTTCCGGCTTGGGTGAGCTGCGCTTCATTCGCCAGTACATCGGCAAACTGCCCCCAAGAGCGAGAGTGATACAGCAAAGGCGCGGCGGTTTTGTCTATGCCTGCGTCCATCACTTCACCGATAAAAATGGTGTGATCTCCGCCGTCATAACTGGCCCACAATTTGCAATCCACCCAACCCAATGTATTGCTGAGTAGTGGAGCGCCAGTAACCGCGGTGCTGATTTTTATACCTTCAAAGCGGTCCTCGACGCCGGGCAGCATGCCCGCAAAACGCAAACCATCATCGACATTGTCTTTGGACAGAATATTGACTGCGAAAAGACCGGCATTCTGAATTCGTTCATGCATGCCCAAATGGCGTGCAACACAGATGGACACCAAGGAGGGTGTCAGTGAAACACTGGAAAAGCTGGATGCGGTCATGCCGCCTGGGCCGTCCGCATCGTGAGTGGTGACCACGGTAACGCCTGATGGCCATTGGCCCATGACCGCTTTAAAGGTTTCTGGATTAACTGCCATCGGATGTCTCCCCCGTGGAATAAGCACCTGCGGTCGCAGGTGTGTCTGGCGTCATTGCGCCGGTTATTTTGAGCTGGCTTACGGTCCAGGCCACCATCATCATCGCCATAGCGGCGCCGCCCAGCCAGGCGATATGAAAGTTGCCCAAGCTTAGCAAGGCGCCGGCTAGCAGTGGTCCGAGCACACGACCAAACGCGCCGCTGGAACTGGTGGTCCCGAGCATGCGGCCACGTAAGTGTCCGGGGGTGCGATTGGCAACCAAAGTATTGAGCACTGGGGTACACAACGTACCGCCGGTAATGGTGCAGAAAAACCCGAACAAAATAGCGGTTTCACCGTTGGCTATGGCAGCGACGGCAAAGCCTGCACACATCATTAAGGTACCGAGCAGCAGCACTTTGATTTCACCGAAAGCTCTAACTAGACGACCGATGAGGCTGGATTGCAGTACTGCCATTGCAAGCCCTTGAGCTCCAAACACCATGCCGACTTCTTTTGCCCCCCAACCTAAGTAGGTGCCGACCCACAGTGGAAATATGAAACTGACCGTCGTGTGGCAACTGCTAGCGAGGAAGAATTGCGCCGTGAGCAGGGTGTTGCGATTGTCTCGTAGCATGCGCAACCACGATCCGCCATTGCCGTGTATGTCGCGGTGGGCTTTGTGCTCACTGCGTACATTGCGCGTGAGCGATTCGGGCAGGAACAGCAGGCCTGCAAGCAAGGCGGAAGCAGACAGCCCGGCAGCGACCCAGCCGACTAAGAAATAGTTGCCGTCATCGCCGGCCAAAATGCCGCCTAAAAATGGCCCGATAACCAAACCCAGACCGAAGGCTGCACCGAGCATGCCCATGTTTTTTGCACGATCTTGCGGCTCGCTGATATCAGCCACCATGGCGGAACCCACGCCGAAGTTGCCCGCCATAATCCCAGCCAGCGCGCGTGAGATATACAGCATGGTCAGGGTGGTGGAAAACGCCAACAACACATACGACACCGCCGCTCCACCCAAGCAAATCAGTAGCACCGGCTTGCGTCCGATGCGATCCGACAAACGCCCCCAGAACGGCCCGACCAAACCGCCAAACAATGAATAGATGGCAATAATCAACGCGATGTCAAAATGTGTGGCCCCCAAGCTGGGCGCCATAAAGGGCAATATCGGAATAATGATGCCGAAGCCAATCAAATCGATCAGCACGGTAATAAACAGTATCGGCATCAGTGCTCGGCCAGCAGCGAACCAAATCCGCGAATGCGATCTTGTATGCCGTTGCTACGTAGCGCGTGCCAGAAAGTGATGGCGTTAATGGCCAGTACCGGCTTGCCGAGTTCGCGTTCCAGTTGTGCGGCCAACTCGACGAAGTACAGATTGGTTCCTGCTTGCAGGATGGCATCCACATTGGCGTCGTCCACTGCACGCACCAATTCACGCGTTTTGGCAAAATCTTCGTGTGCAATGTTGACCGGGCTGTCCGAGCAATGGCCTTTGATGTGCACCACTTCGTAGCCGATGTCGCCGAGGAATTTGATGACTTGGTCATCGCCCACCGGCAAATACGGTGAGATCACACCCAGACGTTTTACCTTCGGGTAGCAGGCCAGGGAATCGAGTATCGCTTGTGCGCCAAAGGTAATGTTGCAGCCCCCCGCCGCTTGGGCGATGTCATTGTATTTTTTGAACTCGCGGTCGGAGCGCTCTTTGCCATCCCAAAATGTTTCGGCGGAATAGCCAAAGATAACGTGATCGGGTTCGCAAGTTAGCGCGTCGCGCAGGCCTTGTTCCGTTGCCGCACCGATCGCTTTGACCATGTTGACGAAGTCTTCTTCTGTCTTCACGGAAAAAGGTGGAATGACACAGCCACGGGTGGCTAAAACCACGCCTTCCGGGCGCATCATGTGGTATTCCGTCTCCACTGCGGTATTGGTCGATGGAACCAAAACAGCGAATTTTTTACGGTAGCCGTAATAGTCGGTCATGCCACGCTCCGGAGAATATTTGTATTAAAGATATAACAATAGCCTAAAGCATGGGTTTTCCGCAATTGGAAAGTTGTAGTTTTTCCTTGTCTAGACTGCCTTTGTTATCGAAAACAGCGGTATGCTTTTACCATGAAAGCTAGCCCATCGAAACGGCGTTTACCGGCCCGCATTGGTACATTTCGGCAGTTGGAGATACTGCTGAAGGTGGATGAATGCGGTGGCATTGCGGCCGCCGCTGCGGCTCTGCATTTGAGCCAGCCCAGTGCGTCTATGCAATTGAAAAAGCTGTCTGAGAATATCGGCATGCCGCTGTATGAGCTACAAGGCCGCCGTGCGCAGCTCACCGATGCAGGGAAGATCGTGCTGCGCCATGCCCGTGAAGTATTTGACTGCATGGGGCGCTTGGATATGGAGTTGGCCAAGCTGCAAGGCATGCAAGCAGGGCGTTTGAGTTTAGGCGCGGTGAGTTCGGCGGAATACTTTATTCCCCACTTGCTGGGGCCATTTTACCGGCGCTATCCAAATATAGAGGTTGATTTACAAGTGGGGAACCGGCAGTGGTTGATGTCACGCTTGGACAACAATCTCGACGATTTGTATTTCTTTGGCCACCCACCGGATGTCGAAGATTTGGATATCGAGATCGTGGGGCCCAACCATTTGGTCCTGGTGGCGCCACGCTCGCATCCGCTAGCGCAACGCAAAAACTTGAACTGGGATGATGTCGCTCAGGAGAAATTTATCTTGCGCGAGGAAGGGGCAGGCACGCGTTTGGCAATTGAATCTCACCTGCACAGTTTGGGCCTGGAATTGGCACACAAAATGACCATTGCCAGCAATGCGGGCATCAAGCATGCGGTTTTGGCGCGTATGGGATTAGCGATCATCTCGACCCTGACCATGGACGACGGTGATCAGCAGGATTTGGTTGAACTTCCGCTGGCCGGTTTTCCGATTGAAGGGCATTGGCACTTGGTGAGTCGACCGAACAAAACATTCTCGGTGGTGGCGGAGACCTTTCGCGCGTTCGTCTTAAGTGAAGGGCAGGAAATGTTGCAGGATGCTTTTGAATTTTGGAGCACGCATCATCGACCCAAACTGCCAACCCGTTGATCCATTTTTTGGGCGCAGCGCGACGTGCACTGCTGATATTTTAATCGGCTTGCACATCTGAGTTGAGCACGCCTGCACTTCAACCTAGAACAGCACAGAATAATCTACCGATTTGTGCCATTGGCGGTCATTGGACTGCTCTAGGCGCTCTCGACCCGTTGCGGACGATGAGGAGACGGCCAGCTTCTTCGGCTTCGTGCCTAAATCCGACTTAGCAGCTCATAGCATGGGGCCGACGGACAAGCGGCCATTTCGATAAGCAATACAACAGCGGCGACAACCTACCCCCCCCAATACCGCAGGCTATGCCGTCATGGCGCAATGCGTGGACCTTGACGTTTGGTCGCTAGCGATGCCGGACCAGCAAGGTAAATACCGTAGCAGTCGCAAACATAAGCAGGCTATAAATAATGGGCGCCATCGACATTTCAGCACTTTTCAAAAGCCCTGTTGTGATCAACAAAGCCATGGTGCCATTTTGCATGCCGACTTCAAGCGCGATGGTTCGAGCCTGCTTTTCTTGAGACAGGAACGTGCGCCCCAAGCCGTAGCCCAGCGACATCGTACTTAGATTGAGGAACAATGCTGCAAGCCCAGCCGCCGCCGCTGCGGATGCCAATTTGGAACCCAGTTGCATACAAATGGCCACGATCAGTAAGGCCAGAACAGCACTGGAAATACGGTTGACCCAAGGTTCGGCACGCAGTGCAAAGCCTGTCCATTTGCCTCGAATCAACATGCCTACGAGCACCGGAACAACGCCAACCACGATGAGTTGCCCGAAGGTCTTGAGAATAGGCAAACTGAAATTCTGCGAACTGTCGCCAAATTGCGTGAGTGCCCAGCTTGCCAGCAGAGGGATGGTAAATGGCGTGATGAAGCCGACCACCGCCGTCAAGGAAACCGACAGCCCAACATCGGCTTTCGCAAGCATGCTGAACAAATTGGAAGTCGTGCCACCCGGACACAGCGCGATAATAAATAAACCGATGGCAACATTGCCGCTCAAACCCATCAGCTTTATCAACATTAGCGCAAACAGTGGCAACAACAACAACTGACCCGCTGCACCAATTATGAACCCCTTGGGTTGCTGCACTACGCGACGGAAATCGGCAGGAGTCAGCCCCAAGCCAACACCGATCATGACGATAATCAAAGCTATCGGCAATCCCGTGGTGATAAGTGATTCCAACATGTTGTCTCCGCAGTTATTTTTTAGACTTTATAAGTGAAAAAGTAACATTAAGAACCCAACCATAACAGCGCCTTGATAAACGCCGTCAATTTGGAGCCGACGCTAGCCGGGCCAACCTTCAGCTGCTCAGTAAGTTGCTAGCATTCTGTTTGAATAGTGCCAATTTCTTCGTAGAAGAACCGCAAGCTGGTAACTTCTTTGGCCTGGGCTTTGGGCAGCAGACCTCGATCAGCCAACACAATCGTCAAAGCGAAAGCTGGGTGGAAAATTGGTATCGCAGCTCCTTTGCGAAGTGGTGTTAGTCTTTCGAATGATGAAAATTTTGGGGAGACCAATGAAAACAAGCTTCAATTCTTTTACAGAAAGCACTAAAGAAGACTGGCAAATTATTCTTGGGGAGCAAAAGCAATTCATGTCCGGTCTTCCGGATCGAATCCTGGCGCACATGCAACTCCTTAAGGGCGATTTTGGTGGCTTTCCAATTGATAGGCTGCAGCATTGCCTTCAGACCGCTGAACGGGCTGCCGAGGGCGGCGAAGATGATGAATACGTGGTTTGCGCTCTCCTGCACGACATAGGCGACACGTTGGGTAGCTTCAATCATGCCGATGTGGCTGCGGCTATTTTGCAACCATTCATTTCGGAAGCGAATCACTGGATGATCAAACATCATGCGATTTTCCAGGGTTACAACTTCTTTCATCATTTGGGCATGGATCGCGATATGCGGGACCAGTTCAAAAATTCAGAGCATTACGATCGAACAGCGCATTTCATTGCAAAATACGACAATCTAGCATTTGATAATTCTCATCCTGAGTTGTCGCTCGATTTGTTTGCTCCGTTGGTCAGGCAGCTCATGGCTGCGCCTAAGAAAAGCTTATATAAAACGGCGCTGGATGCGGATGGGTAAATTCGAATAGGGCGTTGCGGTTGTCCCCAAAAAATCATTGCAGCGTACATTTGACCCGCCACCCATTTTTGCTTTCGTAAAAAACAAGCGTCGCCTCAAACGCCGCTGAATTTAGGCGTTAAAAACCAATTCGGTAATTATCATGTATACCTTCATTGAAATATGTAAAGCCAAAAATTCTTGGTTGAATCTAAGTTCCGAGGAGCGAGCCGCATTCTTATCTCCTGTTACTGAGGCAATGGCAAACTTGGAAAAGTCGGGTGCTGAAATACTTTCGTGGGGCTACAACGATCCAACAACACCTAATCGAGCAAAATATGATTTCTTTGCGATCTTCCAGTTCCCGAATAAGTCTTTAGCTCTTGAATACGAGAAACTGTTCTCCAAATCAGCGTGGTATGAGTATTTCGAGCAAATCAACCTCGGTGGGCAATCAGAAAACTTCAACGAAACGTTGAAAAGGCTTGTCTCATTTTGAGGTTCATATATAACAAGTAATTAAGGCTAATTTAAAGAAGTTGACTGCTTTTTAGCACCAAACGGACGGTTGCTGCGTAGGTTTTCAATGTCGCCTAAAGGCACAATCTGTGCGTTAGACTAAAATCGGTGAGTGTCGGCTAAGTTCTATAAGTGGACTATTGGAATTAATTGGCAGAGCCCAAAACTCACCCCGCCGGAAGCATTTTCTTGCGAGCAAAGGTTGAACCAAATACTCTTCTAGACTGGGTGCAACGGGTTGTTTGATTTGAACATTGTAGAGCGGTTTGCAGCATTCCATGATTGGCCTATCTGCAAGAAATCTGCCTTACTGATGGCGAGTGCGTTGCCATTCCACCTAATCATGTTTCCGCTGATCATGACTGCGACCCAAGCATCTGGTGTTGCGGACTTGGGTGCGACCAAAATTCTTTTCAGCTCCTCAATTGCTCTGGTCTTAATCCTGCTGTTGGTGAGTATTTTGGAAATGATCCGAGGGAGACCGGGCACATGGACTGCATATGCCATTGTATTTGGTTACGGTGCCTGGATTTCGGTACTCGAAGTTTCATTTGGATTGTGGACCACCGGGCTACAAGCTTGGAACTCTACTGTCGTGATCCTAGTGGGGTTATGGTTCAATCAGACGGTCGGACTTGTCGCGTTTCTCTACAGCATCGCCCTTGCAATTGCCCTGGTCCTTGCCCATGGTACGGGCATCCTTGCCTACGCTCCAATATTGATAGATAGAACCATTGACGGCCAGAGCAACGTAATCTGGGGCGCGGGAATAATGGGTTTGTACTACGCCCTTTTTCTTTACGTCTTTGGACTTGCTTGGCTGACGTCTACCGTATTGCACCGTCAAAAGAAAGAGTTAGCAATGCTTTCTAACACGGACCATCTGACAGGAATTTCAAACCGGCGCCATGCCGAGTCACGCCTGAGACAAATGGTTGATAGCGCACGAGACTCATCACAGCCATTATCCATCGCTCTGATCGACATCGACAAGTTTAAAGCGGTAAATGACGGGTATTCTCATGCCGCAGGGGATGCAGTGTTGTCCAAAGTAGCTGACTGCATGCGTTCCCACAGTCGCCCGTCTGATTTGATTGCCCGGGTTGGTGGTGATGAATTACTTATGGCATTCCCTGGAACAGGCGCCAGAGCATCATTTTTAAATTGCCAGCGACTTCGGCAGGCAGTGTCTGAATTGAGATTCAACGACCATGCGCCGGACTTGAGGGTGACCATCAGCGTGGGGATTAGCGACGCACCTGAAGAAAAATTTGAAAACATTATCAAACGTGCTGACAAAGCGCTCTATGAGTGCAAAAGCCTTGGCAGAAATCGAGTATCTATCGACGCGTAATGAGTTCATATGCTCAATGTCTGCTAGGTTTTGAAACGAGACGGGTTGTACCTCGCCAACTTGGTATCAATCAAAGTAAGGAGCATAGTTGCCGGATTGCATCATGAGCCAGAACCATGATTCGTCACGGTTCATGTTGTGGCATCGGAGACGGGCACCATTTGGAGGTGCTTGATGAAACAATTTCTTGTGGTTTTTTCCTACTGTTTGCTGCCGGTGTAAATGCAGCAGAGCGAGGTGGCGAGACCCCTCAATTGGCCGCGAAACGTTTCCAAAATGCAATTGCTGCTTAAGATATAGCGGAAGTTGCCGCATGTGTTGCAGAGCTAGAGCGGGGGTTCCTGCTGGCCTTAAATATAATTACTGCGGCCAAGGCCTCGACAGTGTTGGAGGGCGTTGATGAAAGTGCGATGAGGAGTTCAACCTTCACAACCGATGATTTACCTCAGGACACTGATAAACGCAAAGAATTCGTCAACTTGGTTAACCGCAATGGAATAAAGTTAGGAGGTCCTTCTAAACGCGCTACTGAGATTGATCCCTTCAATCGTCGACACGTAGGTGCTTCAAATCCGACAGATGCAATACTCAAATTGTTCCCAACACCCGAGTTTTCCAGTTTCAAAATACAGGCAAGCACAGGCACAGCACGTATGGGAGAATCCACCGTAACATTCGTCAAAACAAATGGTCGTTGGTTTTTAAGTGAATTTTTTGAAATAGGGATCGAGGCCGAATAGAGGATTGAAGATTGTTTGGATGAGTCAGCAACCAGTCTTTAGCCAAGGTAACTAGAATCCTGCGAACCTTTAGTCCCGTTGAACCCAGCCAAAGGGCCGCGCAGCTGTCAGCGCAGCAACAAGGCGATGCCTATGCCCAGATAGTTGCCGACCGCGTAGCCCACCAGCCCGGTAGTCAGGCCCGAAAGCAGTATCGCTGGATTCTTCAGTGCGCTGGCGACGGGGGGAACGAAAGGTGGGCCATAAAGCGCGGCCGTTTGCGTGATGATCGCGGTGTCACGGTCTATACCTGCCAAACGCACAAACAACAGATGCAGCACGATAGTGCCGATCAATATGCTCAGGTGCATGGCTGCAATCTGAGCCAAACCCTCGCCAAATTGGTCGATCTGCAGTCGGCTACCGAGGGCACAACAAAATACGGTTACCAGGTAATAGCCCATGGAATAGCCGGTTTCTATTTTACGCAAGCGTGGCCAGAAAGACGCGATGATGCTGAGAGATGTAATGCCGAGCATGATGGGCGCAACGGCCATCGTGGAACTGATCAACAAGACGACTGCGACGGTAACGCCGACGATCAATGCAGAGATGCCCAGCGCCAAGGCCGCGCCGGTCCAATCGATGGTTAACGTGGCGCGCTCAGTCGGCGGCTGATCTGAATGCAGTGGTCTGGACGGCTTGAGAAACAAACCGTAAACCGGCCCGGCGAGCGTGATCAGAAACAGAAAGTAGGCGGCACCGCTGGCAAAATCAACAGCATTGATTTGCGCATACAGTTCCGGTGAGGCATCGATCGCACCGTGCACCACCGCCATATTGGGTGAGCCTCCGGAATATAAACCGGTGAGCATGCCGGCGATATCGGCAGAATGTTCCAGCCGTGACGAGAAAATCAGATGGGCCGTGATCGACACCAGCAACAGAGCCAACAAGCACAGCCCGAAAGAGATGACGGTTGCTTTCGCACCTTTGAGCCAGCCCCGCACGTCCAGCCCAAACAGCAACAGCGGTATGGCCAGTGGAATGGATAAGTCGCGGATGTTCGCCGATATCGCCGTGTCGTTAATGGGCAACTGCGCCAGCAATAGACCGAACAAGTACGCGAACACGACTGGGCCCAAGCGTTTTGCCAGCGGGGAGTGACGCGCTAGCCAAAAGGCTAAGGCGGGCATGAACAGCAAATACGCAAGCTGCAGAATCAGCATTACGATGAACTTTTCGGTGTTGAGCGGGGCGGCTTCAGAAACTCATACTCATGAACATCAATAGCAGTTCATCGCGTTTATCCGCCGGCAATAAATTCATCACTGTGTTGAGCGGCGCCACTTCGCTGGGTAGGTCGGCCCCCTTGAGACCGGCCAGAGGCAATAGCACCGGCAGCATCTCAGGTACGGATTTACCCGCGACGCTGTCGACGGCTTGTTGAATCGCCGCGGTATCAATTTTGCTGCCCTGAGTGACAAGCGTTTCGGCGGACGTGATGAGATCTACGGCGAACTGGTCCATGCGGTCGACCACGCCTTCATAGACGTTGACATGAATATTTTCCACGCCACCACCGCAGGCGAATTGCGGCACGGTTGTCCAACCCTTGACCAGCATGGCGTCGCTGAGCTCGAACACATTCAAGGTGTCGGATGCGATGGTGAACATGCACATTTCCGGATCGGCCATCACATAGAAATGTGGATTGTCTTTAAACCGGGCCAAAAGTTCAGCAGCTTTGTCCTGGCTGCGCTTGACCATGTGTATATAGCCCTCGTGCCCGAGGTAACGCATGGTGACCCAGGCCGCTGCTACTGGGCCGGCGGTGCGGGTGGACTGCACCGTGGTATTGAACACCGTGTACTCGGTCGTGCGACTGTTCACGAACCAAGCATGTTGGCGCAGCTGCGGGGTTCGAAACAGCACGATGGAGGCATTCTTCGGGGCGTAACCGTATTTGTGTAAGTCGGTAGAGATGGATGTCACACCGGGCAGGCTGAAATCAATCGCCTTGTGGAAACGTCCGGCCATACGCAGGTGGGAGAGGTACAAACCGCCAACACAGGCATCCACATGAAACAAAATGCCACGCTCACGGGCGATTTCTGACATCTCTTCTATCGGGTCTACGGTTCCGTGCGAAAAGTTTGGCGCAGAGCCGACACAAATAATGGTTTGATCATTGATCGCATCGGCAAAGGCGGTGAGATCGGCGCGAAAGCCGGTGGTGTCGACGGTCGTCATGATCACCGTAAGCCCTAAATAATCCGCGGCCTTATGAAATGCCGGGTGGGCGGTGATAGGCAGCACAATATTGGGCTGGGTAATGTGCGGTTTGGTCGCGCGACAAAAGTCACGCGCGGCCTTCATCGCCAGCATGATGCTCTCCGTGCCTCCGCTGGTGAAATTGCCACAGCAACTTCCCGACCCACGCAACAGCTCTTTGACGGCCCCAACGATGTCCTTTTCCATCTGCGAAATAGACGGGAACAGATTGAAGTACAGCGCATTTAAATCGAGATAGCGAAGATAAGCTTCCTTGGCCAAGGTGGCGACGTCTTCGGCGGGATCGAAGCGACCGGAGAGGATTCGCGTTACCGCAGGATCGGTATCTTGTGCAGCAACTTCGGCCAGTGCCACGCGCAGCGCATCTGCTCCAAGAGGGGTATCCAGAATGCTCGTCATGTTCTCGTCACCTTGTTCAACTGAATTGGGTTTGCATAGTCTGCGACTTGAGAGGCTATGTTTATTGGTATGTTGTCGCAAGCATGGCAGGATCATGCAAACGACGAAACGGGTTTTCGCCCTTCTTAGGAAGTGACCGTAGGGCACCGGATTCGCATATAAAACAGGAGACACCCAGCATGCCTAGACGGCTCATACATCAGTCATTGCACCTGAATATTTTGGGCTGGCGATCGTTGCTCATGTTGGGCTGTTGTGCGCTCGTTCCGGTGCAGGCCGCCGACCGCGAACGGGTGATCGAAGAGATCGTCGTTACCGCGCAGAAAACCCAGGAAAGTCTGCAGGACGTGCCTATCTCTATCAGCGCTCTGTCTGGCAAATTTATGCAGGAGAACGGCATTGGCGATCTGGTGGAAGCGTCGCTGTATGTGCCGAATGTTCGGGTGGAATTCACCAGCCCTTCGTCGCCGCAGGTTTTTATACGCGGCTTCGGCACTAACACTTTTAATCCCAGCTTTGAGCCGGCTGTGGGGTTGGTGCAGGACGACATATTTTTTGGTCGCGGGACATACTTCACGCAATCCATGTATGACCTAGAGCGCATCGAAGTCTTGCGCGGGCCACAGGGCACGCTATTCGGAAAAAATACCATAGCGGGAGTATTCAATGTCACCTCTCGCAGTGCTCCGATGGATCAGGGCAGCGAGGCCAATCTGTCCTACAAATTGGAAGATTTCGGTGACCAGCGCATAGAGGGCGGCATAGGTTATCGGGGTTCTGCCAATTTCGGCGTACGCGTTTCCGCCATGGCTTGGGATAGGGCGGGTCGTATGAGCAATAGCAAGTTGGGTCGCAAAGAAGACAATCGCGACCAAGATGCCCTGCGCCTGAAATTGCAATGGGAGCCGCTGGATCAGGCCAGCGTGGAAACGATCTTGCAGCGTTCGGAAACCACGGTGAATTTCTGGCCTCGGCAGTTGATGAATCTGGATCAGGATACGCGTGACTATCTGGTGAATTTCGACCCGAAAATCGAAGATGATCCGCTTGATTTCCAGACCAGTTTCGATAATCCGGGCGAATTGTTCCAGGCTTCCGAGACGGCGCAAGTACGTGGCACTTGGGCGTTCGATGATGCGCTGGGCTTGAGCCAGCTAGAAAGTACGTTGATTCTGGGGCTGTCTTGGCTGGAAGTTGAACAGTTCCAGGATCTGGACGTGTCACCGGCAGATCTGCTCAATCTTAACGAAGTGGATGACTATAGCCAGACTTCCTTGGAGTGGCGCTTTTCTGGCGAGGCGGCCAGTTTGTTTGGTTTCGGCCAGCAGGCCCGTTTTATTGCTGGCGTATTTTACTTTCAGTCGGATTTTCACATCGTCGCTGATGTGACCGCAGGACAGGACATAGGCTCTTATGCCGGCACCAAAGATGCCCAACAGTTGCTCTCGGGTGAGACCAATGTGCCCGGTAATCCTTTGGGCGGTTTGGTCGGTGGAGTGCTGCCACCTTTACTGGATTTTGTCAGTGAGACGGACTACTACCGTTTCGACTATTTTCAGGACGTCAGTGCCTACGCCGCGTTCGGTCAGATCAGTTGGGACATCACTGACAAGTGGGTGCTGACGCCGGGCCTGAGGATTAACCGTGAGGAAAAAGTATCGGTGCCGACGGGAACCTCAGTGTGTACGAATAAGGATGTTCTGCAGCAGGTCGACGGGATGCTTGCTGCAAATACTCGTTGTATTACCGCATCGTTGATGGGCGCCAACGATTATGCGCCGGGGCCGACCGTGCGAGTGGAGGAGAACATTTCCCCCAAGCTGACGCTAAGTTATTACTTCAACAGCGATGTGTCCGTGTTCGGCTCTTTGACCCGAGGGTTTAAAAGCGGTGGTGTGAATGCCATCTCTTTTACCGGTGACGAGCTGGAGTTTGAGCCGGAACAAGCGCAATCCTATGAACTCGGCCTGCGCAGTCAATGGCTGAACAACACGCTGCGATTCAATGCGACGGCGTTCCGTATGGACTTTGACAATTTGCAGGTACTTGCCTTTAACGGCCTGTTTTTCGATGTGACCAACGCCGCTACAGCTTATTCCGAAGGACTGGAGACGGACATTCAATGGTTGACGCCCTTCCAGCCTTTGAGCATTAACGCTTCCTTGGGCTATTTGCGTGCCCGCTATGCCAGCTACCCCGATGCACCAGCGCCCATCAGTGAAGGCATTGGCGCTTTGCAAGACTTGAGCGGAAAGACCTTGGCCTTCGCCCCAAAATTGACCGGTACGCTGAGTCCCACGCTGGATTTTGAGCTTGGCGGCTTTGGCTTGAAAGCCATCGCCACACTCCAATATCGCGACGCACACTACACCGACACCGATCTGGATGAAGCGACGCGTATTCCTGCTACGACCACTTATGCGGCTCATGTGTCGCTAACGACACCGGATGATCGCTGGACTTTAACCGTGGGTGGTAAAAATTTGACCGATGAGCGCACGCTCAATCAAGTCATCGATACCGCGATGTTTCCGGGTACCTACAATCCCAGTCAAAATCCCGGGCGTTTGTTGTACGGCGCGATCAAAGTCAGCTGGTAAGCGGCTGTAGATTCAATCCCGCTGCGCGACGAACAGGGTGTGGGTGAATTTTTTCGCTTGCGGGTAGGCTTTTGCCTTGATGCATTCAACTTTTTTGAAGACTTTCCCCAATGCACGGGTGAAGTTCTTGTCCGGCTTGGCAGACCAGTAGACCACCCGCCCGCCGGGATGCAGCGCCGCCTTTGCTCGGACGATACCGGTGTCGTTGTAGAGTCCGGCATTTCCCTGTTGCACTAGTGGTTCCGGGCTGTTGTCCACATCCAGCAGTATCGTGTGATAGCGGTCTTTCCCATTGCGCTTGAGCAGATCTGCAACGTCGCAAATGTGTATGTGTACGCGTGGGTCATCCAGCAGTAGGCCGTTCACACCGGTGAGGAATTCTCGATTCCAATCGACCATTACCGGTAAAAGCTCCGCCACATCAACAACCGCATTCGATGGACAAAGCTGCAAAACCCGGCGCAGGGTAAAGCCAAAGCCCAGTCCTCCGATCAAAATGCGGGGTTGGGCGGGCAGGTCCAAACAAGCAAGCTCCGCCATTTTCTGTTCTGAGGACGAGGCTTTGGTGCTCATCAGCGGTACCCCGCGCACCTTTAAGTAGTGATGGCCATCGTGCTCCTGTAGGACCAGAGCTTCGCCATCAGGTGTTTGGGCGGTGGCTAGCGTGGTGGTGATTTTCATGATTGCTCAGTGGGTTGGGGCTTGGATTTAGATTGAGCAGTATTGCTTGTACAACCGGCAAGCACCAGATTCTCGTAACCTCATTCAGCTGGCGCTGAAGGTATCCCAGTCGGTAGACGTGCCGGCGCAAGGTCAAAGCCGTGGCACCTGCGTGCTGCTGCATGGCAAGAACTTCAGCGGCGCTTACTGGGCCGACACCATAGATTTTCTGGCGCGGCAGGGGTTTCGTGTGGTGGCGCCCGACCAGATCGGTTTTGGTACCTCGACATTGCCGGCCCATTATCAGTTCAGCTTTGCCCAACTGGCAGCCAATGCCAAGGGCCTGCTGGATGAGCTTGAAGTTGCGTCAGTGCGCGTGCTGGGGCATTCAATGGGTGGCATGCTGGCCACCCGATTCGCGCTGCAATACCCGGACTTGGTCGAGCAATTGATACTGCTCAATCCGATTGGTCTTGAGGACTGGCGCGCGATGGGCGTGCCGCATGTACCGGTGGAAGCCATTTATCAGGCTGAGCGGGGGAAGGATTTCGATGCCATCAAGGCCTACCAGCAAGCGAGCTACTACGATGGTGTCTGGAAAGATGACTACACCCCTTGGGCCCGCTTGCTGGCCGATGCGTATCAGGGGCGCCCAGGCAAGCGCTTTGCCTGGAACATGGCGTTGACCGAGGATATGATCTTGGCGCATCCGAGCCGTCGCGACTGACCACTGCGGGGCGCGACCACAACAAGACAAAGGACCGCGACCAGCGCGAGACGTGGACTAGCGAGGTTTTAAAGAAAGTTCTGCCAATGGCGACGCGTTGTTGATTTCCAGCGAATTCGCACTACTTGTGTTTTGTTCGACGGAATTTCCAGTGTGGTGCGTTTCAGTTTGTATGGCCATTTCAGATTTTTAACATGGCTGCACCGACAGACGAACAGGAAACACCTCATGAACACTTCTGCCCGACTAGCCAGCGCGCTCGTTACGATCCTATTCATCGCGTCAACAGCGCACGCCCAAGGGGCGAAAAGCCACCCGAGGGATAACGATCTCAAACGCGGCGGGCAGGATTCCGAGGTCAATAACGCTTCGCAACTGATGATTACCGACCTGCGTGTTGTTGAAGATCCTCTGCGCACAGACCCAGAGAACGGGGATTTTGCCACTTGGAGCTTTCGCTATCTGATCGAACAAATGGCAGGGGAACAACAGCCATCGGATTTCGTACGGGACTGGCTGCAGCAATGGGCGTTTGATCAGTCCATCAATGGCCATACGGTGGCAGCACGTGAGGCGATGTGGGAAAAAATCATCGATCCTTGGTTGGCGGCCAGCGGTGGTAGTCAGCTGAACCTTGATATTGCCCCATTCAAGTTGCTTGCGATTGTCAACCGCATGGATCTGCGCCGCCATACAGCTGATGGAAATGTTGCGACAGCGGGGGAAGGGCGATTCGTTTTCGGAGTGCTGGATCAAAACGGTGTGCCGCTACCTCCCCTGGCTGGAACAGCGACCGGAGGCTTTACCGTCATCTTTGAGTATGAGCTTCCGGCCAAGAACATGCGGGAGTTGCGGTCTTGGACTGAAGCCTGGCGCGATCTGGGTGCGAATCCACTGGGCACGGAACGATACAACAGTGCTTTGGAAGTCATCACTCGCAGATTCACTGACCGTAATGACAGCTTAGGTAAAGTAAATGGCTCAGCTCTGAACCAAATACGCACCAACGAAATAGCCTTGGACACCAACTGGGAGTTGCGTGAGTTTGTTCTCGATCATGCCTCAGGTCATCTTCGTCAAAATACGGTTGCCTTGTCGCCCGATCCTATAAGTCTCAATGGCACTCCTATGTTGGCTAGACTGATCAATGCCAATGAAGATGCGCTGTTGCAAGGCGACTTTGATCTGAAATCTGACTGGTTTGCGGGCGCATCGCTTGCGGGACCATTTACTCCAGAACATTTCGATGACTGGCACCAGCGCAGTTTCAGGGAGAAGGATATTTTCGAAGGGTTTTTCTTCGATATTCCATGGAGTGCAAACGGGATTAACAGCAATAACGCACGTCACAATTTTGCTCTGAACACCTGTAATGGTTGCCACCGTGAAGAAACCGAGACGAGCTTTCTTCATGTGAGCTTTGCTTCAGAGCACACGCTGCCCGGGGCCATGGGCGTAGCGGCTGCATTGTCGGAATTCCTAACCGGCACGCAAGTAACGGATCCCGTGGACGGTGTAACAGCCCGTGAATTCAATGATCTGAGTCGACGCGCTGAGGATTTTGCAGAGCTGATTGCCAGCTTTGACTCGCGCAATGGAGGGCAAGGACCACGAAAGGAACATAAGCCACGGTTTGTGCATTGAATAATTATTTCGCGAAGGACGTTCCAAGCTAGTGCATTTCAGTTCGTACGGTCACCTCAGTTGAACCCAATCCCTATGGATGCGCAAAATGACATCAAATTCTAGCCATCGTATCGCCGCTGATTTCAAAGGCTCGAGTGATCCTTCAATGGCGACATTCTTCATTGAAGGCATGTAGCTGCTCGCTTCAGCGGCGACATTTGCGCAACCCATTGCGATCGCCCCGGCGGAGATTGAACAGAGCGACGCGGCTCTCAACGGATGATCGTAAAGTCGTGATACTGACCCCCGAAAGCCCGTCAGCATCTTTGTTTTAGGCTCGTGAGGCGTTCTGTTTGTTCCGTTGGGATCATAGGTTTTTTAGAAAATGAAAAATTTTCGACGGAATTTTTATGCCCCTGCGTTAAAGCCTAAAAGCGTCATTCAACAGTTCAATCTCCTAAGAGAAATCCGCATGAAAGATATAGGCAATTCAAAAGCGTATCGACTACCGATACCGTTTATTGCGTCTGCATTGGCATCGTTGTTAGTGGCTTGCGGAGACAGTGGTAGTTCTGCGGACAACGCCGATGACGGAGGTGATCCCATTGTCACCACGGAAGCCAATCGGCCTGTTGATGCCACTCGTTTCGATTCGGCTTCAGTGAGCGGTTTACAAACGGTCGACTGCACTTTGTCCAATGGCAGCGTAACCACCTGCTATGAATTTACGCTGAACGGATTTCCAGCAGATCGCGCCAGCTTAGGGCCGTTTTGCCCGCAAACAACGAGCACGGGCGCCATGGAATCCGGCAAGTGGTTCGATAACGGGGTGCTGTATGACCTCACTGGAGCCTTTGTCGCCAACCTGGCCAACTTTTATGCCGATGACAATTGGCAACTGTTTGATGAATCGACCGGTGCAGTTCGTATCACTGATACCCAGGAAGCCTGCGAAGCGGCAGCGCGCCCTGATGTTGCTGAGGAATACAACAACTTCTGCGTTGAATGTGACATTGCTTACTACAATGCCGAGTCGGGGCAGGGGGTGTCCGCAACCTATCTGATACCGACGACGCCTCAGCCTCGTTCTGAACCAGGGCAAATTGGTGGAGGCGGTGTCGGTGCGGCCTATAACGGCGTGAAACTTGATGCCGCCGCGCCAACGGATGCCATCTTGAGCGCGTATACGATTGCCGCATTTGATGATTGCGTCGGTCATGTCAATCCGGCTGCTGGATACCACTACCACGGTGCTAATCAAGGTGAAGGTGATTGCCCCGGCATAGCATTTGAAGCGGACGGGCACGGTGGTGCCTTCGGCTACGCCTTGGATGGTTACGCGATACATACGATGCTCGACAGCAACGGCAATGAAGAGACAGATCTCGATGTTTGCCGGGGCCACACTGATGATGCGCGTGGTTACCACTATCACACCGCCAGCTCCGGCGAAAACGCCTTCATCGGCTGCTTTACGGGCGAGACGGTTGATGACGGATCAGCAGGCGGACCTCCGGGCGGCGGCCCTCCCGGCGGCCTGATTGGGGGTTAATCTGCGTGAAGAGATTCAATGTGGCGAAAAGCCGCCGCAGCCTGCTCGCAGGTTTTATATTGACCGTTTTATCAGTTTCCGCAGCCAACGCCCACGGCAATAGCAACATGGCGCCTTGGGAAGCCTGCAAGGCTCAAGAACGTGGTGCGGCCTGCAGTTTCCAGGACGGGCACGGCGATGAATACAGGGGCAGTTGCCAGCTCTTTAGCGACGCACTGATGTGTGTGCGCAACCAGCCCATCATTCGGCATTCACATGATGAATACGGTCACAGCCATGCATCGCCAACTATTAAAGGCGAGCAAACAACGACAGGATATGACCCGCATTAAACGCGATTTACTAGGAGAATTGAAATGATGGATTCCATTGCTGCGACTAGCGTGTCCATGCCCCCACCCCCAAGGACACAATCAAGCGCATCGCTAACCGATACCCAAAATCAACTGATCAATGAAACCTTGGGTCAGTTTGATTCCAAAAATCTCACGACCACAGATGCGCAATCGATCGTCGCGACCTTCCAGGAGGCTGGCATTCAACCCGGCAAGGCGCTGGCAGCGGCCATGGAAAACGCCGGCTTTGATGCCAGGGCGGTGGGCGATTTGGCGGGTGCCCAAGGACGAGGGCCCGCGAGTCAAGCAATCGGCGGTGGAGTGACGGTCGGCGAAGATGTGCTGTGGGAGCTCTATGCACTGCTGGATCAGTACTATGCAGAAAGTAGCTCGGAAACCGACAGATCCGGCTTGCAAGCTTCCATTCAAGAATTGCTCGGTTCGCAGTCCAGTTTGTTTAGCGCCACGGCGTAGTGAAAGCGCAGGGGCGTATAGTGAGTGCGAAGATTTGCCGTCGTATGTTGCCAGGGATTTCAGCTGCTTCGGCTTCTCGATCTTGTTGATTTCGATGACGCTGACTGCCTGTGCTGGTCATCAGCGCAATCGTGACTTGGATGGAGGTTGGTTGCTGGAGCGCAGCATGTTCAAAGGGCTTGATCTCATCAATGCGAGCAAACAACAGCGTGACAATGTGCTTGCAGTTTTTGACCGAATTAATCCCCAATTGAGCATGAATCGACACTGACGCAGAGCGATTGAAACTTCAGTGCTCAGGATTGGATGCTATGGCACCAGGCTATGCAGCCAAGGCGCAGCATTTGATGCAACAGCCTGCCGAATTGTTGCAGCAGACATTGAGCCTGGAAATGGATTTACACGCTTCCATCGCAAATATTCTCGACGCCGACCAGTGGTCGCAATGGCGGCAGTTTGTCCGAGCAGAAAAACGGCTTCATCCACGCGGCATTTCTGAGTGTCCGCTCCCGACAATTGGTTTGGTGCTGTGCGGACTGGCGAGAAGGTCAGCTACGGTCTGCTGTCGGCCGAAAGCAGAAAAGCCGTCTTGCAGCAGCTAGGCCCGCTTTAGGCACTAACCGATGATTCCTCTCTAGCGGCTTCAGGGTCCGTTCATGGAACAATCCGGAAGACCGCTTTGTTCAGTCCCAGACTGTTTTCAAACTGTCCGTGGAATCCGAGAAAGTCCAGTATGCTGAGCCCCTATGCATACGAATACGGGGACAGCGCGTGAGAGTTTTAGTTTTCTTTTTGCTAGTGGTGCTGAGTGGGTGTTTCGAAGGCGG
>JBPOFU010000090.1:0-10765 GCA_051252075.1 Oceanococcus sp.
GCTATGCGCCAGATGAAGACATGCCAGGTAGTGAGCGTTGGCTGTCCTACAGCGCCAACCGCACCGCACATGCACGTATTTTTGAGCACTCCGGAGCGGCACGTCCTTGGTTGGTCTGCATCCATGGCTACCGCATGGGCACGCCGATTACGGACCTGAAAGTCTTTGATCCCGAATATTTTCATCAAAAGCTGGGTCTCAATGTGGCCTGCCCGGTGCTGCCTTTGCACGGCCCACGCAAAAAGGGTCTGATCTCCGGAGAAGGGTTTTTGGAAGGCGACATCATGGATTTCATCCATGCTGAGTTGCAGGCGCAATGGGATATTCGACGCTTGCTCAGTTGGTTGCGCTTGGTGAAGCATGCGCCAGCTATCGGCGCCTACGGAGTGAGTTTAGGTGGCTACAACACGGCCTTGCTCAGCGCTTTGGATCAGGATTTGGCCTGTGCAGTTGCGGGCATCCCCGTGGTGGATATTGCATCCACCAACTGGCGCCATTTCCCGCGCCCAGAATTAGAATTGCTGGCTCGCCATGGCATAGATGAAGAGCGGATGCGGCGTGCCTTAGCAGTGGTATCGCCACTAAATTTCACTACACATTTGCCGCCAGAAAAATTGGGCATCTTTGCTGGCAGCATTGATACCTTGGTTTGGCCTGACCACCCTATACAGTTGCAAAAACACTGGGACGGAGCCCGCATCAATTGGTATGAAGGCAGCCATCTTAGTTTCTCTGGCGAGGCCGCAGTGACAGAAACCTTAAGGACCACTTTGCAAGCCGGTGGATTGCTGGATTCGGGTAAAGCATGAAGAAAAAACAGTATCTAAAGGATTATCGGCCTAGCGTTTGGCAAGTGCCACGTGTGGAATTGCGTTTCGACATAGTCGAGCAGCAAGTCTTGGTTCATGCGCGCATGTGGTTTGAGGGTGACCCTAGTCAGCCGTTGGTCCTGGATGGACGGCAAATGGAATTGCTGAGCTTGGCTATCGACGGAGAAGAGTTGTCCGCGGAGCAATACAGCCGCGGTGAACTCAGTTTGAGCTTACAGCCAAGCCAAGCCCAGTTTGTTTTGGAAAGCACAGTACGGCTGAAACCCTGGGAAAACACCAGCTTGGAAGGCTTGTATCACGCCGGAGGCATACTCTGTACGCAATGTGAATCTCATGGCTTCTCGCGGATTACCTACGCTTTGGATCGCCCTGATGTGATGTCGGTCTATACCGTTGAGATAACCGCCGACGCCACGCAGTGGCCGATTTTGTTGGCCAATGGCGAGCAACAAAGCCGAGAAACTTTGGAGGACGGTCGTCAGCGAGTGATTTGGCACGACCCACATCCCAAACCCTGCTATTTATTTGCCGTAGTAGCTGGTGACATGGCAATGAAGACGCGTCCATTTACCACCAGTGAAGGGCGTGAGGTTGATATCGCATTTTATTGCGACCACGGCATAGAAGATCGCATGGAGCATGCCATCGATTCGCTGGTGCGTTCCATGCAATGGGATGAAAAGGTCTACGGGCTGGCCTATGACCTCAATACCTACAATGTTGTGGTTGCCGGTGCTTTCAATATGGGCGCAATGGAAAACAAAGGATTGAATATATTCAATCCAAAATACGTTTTAGCCAGCCCGGAAACGGCCACCGATGCAGACTTTGCCGCTGTTGAAGCGGTCATAGGCCACGAATATTTTCATAACTGGACAGGCAATCGTGTCACTTGCCGCGATTGGTTTCAGTTGAGCTTAAAAGAAGGATTAACGGTCTTTCGCGACCAGCAATTTTCCGCTGATTGTGGTGCAGGTCCGGTACAGCGCTTACAGCAAGTGAAGATGCTGCGCGCGCGACAATTTGCTGAAGATGCCGGGCCTTTATCGCACCCAGTACGTCCAGAATCCTATGTGGAAATGAACAATTTCTACACTATGACGGTGTATGAAAAGGGCGCAGAATTGGTACGCCTGTTGCATGCACGCTTGGGTGTGGATGGTTTCCGTAAAGGTATGGATTTGTACTTTGAACGGCATGATGGCCAAGCGGTCACTATCGAAGATTTTCTGGCCGCACATGCCGATGCCAATAAGCTGGATCTGCAGGGTATTCAGCAGTGGTATGGGCAGGCGGGCACGCCGTTAGTCAACATTCGCGACGAGTACAGCGATGGCCGTTACACGCTGCATTGCCAACAAAGCTATCCAACAAACCCCGCCGCGACGCCGGTTTTGATCCCAATCAAGCTCAGCTTGCTGGGGGCTGGCGGAGAACAACTCGTGGGTAGCCAAGTACTAGAATTTGACCAGGCAGAGCAAAGTTTCCATTTTGATGTGGCCAGCCAGCCAGTCCCAGTGCTGTTTGAGGGTTTTTCCGCGCCAGTGAATTGGGACTATGCCTATAGCCAAGCTGCGCTTGCGCTTATCGCCGCACATTCCAGTGATCCATTCTCACGCTGGGAGGCGAGTCAGCGGATTTATCAATATTGGGTGCAAAAGGCCTATAGCGGCGAAAATGTGCCTTCAGCCATTTTGGAACCCTTTGCTCACATGCTGACAGAGCAGGGCGATGAAGCGGTGATTGCGGCCTTATTGAGTCCTCCCTCTGTGGAAGATCTCATGCTGAAATACACAGCGTGCGACCCCCTGGCTTTAGCGCAAGCTGTACAACGTTTGGAGGTGGCTTTGGCGGAGTTCTTGCAAGATCAACTGCCAGCCGCTTATGCCAAATTGAATCAGGGTTTGGCAGCAAATGCGTACCGTTTTGAGCCCAAAGCCGCAGCACAACGTAGCCTAAGAGCGCGTGTGCTCAAACTGTGGGTGGATAGTGGTTCACAGCAAGCCTGTGACGCCGCAGAAACGCTGTACCAAAACGCCGATAATCTCAGTGATCGAATGGCCGCTTTACAGGCCTTAAATCAAACTGACAGCGCCATGCGCGAGGCTTTATTGCTGGCGTTTTACCAATGCTATAAAGACGATAAATTGGTATTGGATCGTTGGTTCGCACTGCAGGCATCGCGGCATGGCACGGCAGGTTTAAACGCTGTGAGGGAACTGTTGCAACACGCGGCTTTTGACACTAGCAACCCCAATCGGGTGCGCGCGGTACTTGGTAGCTTTGGAATGGCCAATCCTTCAGCCTTGTATGCGGCCGATGGAATCGAGTTGTTGGCCCAGCAAATATTGGTTTATGACAAGAAAAACCCTCAACTGGCCTCACGTTTGATTACGCCATTTGCTGGCTGTCAGGGTTTGGCAGCAAAATATCGGGTTGCCGTAGAACGCGCTATTTCCTTGATACTGGATCAGGCGCAATCGCCGGATGTACGCGAACAAGCGCAACGTATAGCGGCTTAAGGCTTTGCAAATGACTGTCATGCTCCTGTCATATTTGTGTCACACACTCAATCGCAAACACAGCTAAATGAGTGATTGAAGCCACTATGACTGGTACGGATATTCTGGTCGTCGAAGACGAAAAGCCCATTCGGGATTTACTACGGTTTTCTTTGGAGCGCGAAGGGTTTCATATTCGCGCCGCTGCCGATGTGGCCCAGGCGCGCCTCGCGATGGCGGAAAAGGTCCCAGATCTGTTGCTATTGGACTGGATGATGCCGCAAACCAGCGGCATGGATTTCGCCAGAGAGCTCAAGCAATCTGAAACTTTTGCTGATGTGCCGGTCATCATGCTCACCGCGCGCGGAGAAGAAGGCGACAAAATTAAAGGCTTGAATACCGGTTGTGACGATTACGTTACCAAGCCGTTCTCAACGGCTGAGTTGGTGGCAAGAATCAGCGCGGTGCTGCGACGGACTCTGCCAGGCGGTTCGGACGAGCTTATAAATTTTGGTGGCTTACAAATAAACGTTGCCGCACAGCGCGTGTTGAATGACGACGGCCAAGCTATCAATTTGGGGCCTACTGAATATCGCTTGTTACATTTTTTTGTCAGCCACCCGGACCGGGTTTACAGCCGCGAACAGTTGCTGGACAGAGTGTGGGGGCAAAACGTGTACATAGAGGAGCGCACCGTGGATGTGCATATCCGGCGCTTGCGTAAGGCTTTGTCTGCTGTGACTAAAGATTGGCTGATTCAAACCGTACGTGGCAGCGGCTATCGCTGTTCAGAACATCCAAGCTAATGCTGCCAGCCACTCGATTTGAGCTATTTAGGCTTTTTCTTTGCCTGCTAGTTGGTGGCTTTGTTGGAGGAGTGTTGGGGCACGTCACCTTGGGTGCGTTGCTAGCCTTGCTGTTATTGTTTTTCAATCACCTTCGACATGCGGATGCTTTGTTGAAGTGGATGGATGCTCCAAAAAAAAACGAGCTGCCCGATGGTGACGGCATTTGGAGAACCATAAACCACACGTCTTGGGAACGCAGGAAGCAAGCACGTAAGCGCAAAAAGCAGTTGAGTGGCATTGTGTCGGAGTTTCGAGCTTCGACAGCGGCTTTGCCGGATGCCGCAGTTGTTCTCGATGCGCAGTTGCGCATCAGCTGGTTTAACCAAGCCGCTAGGGAAATGTTGGCGCTAGAGAGCAAGCGAGACGCGGGTTTGCGTATTGCTCATTTGTTACGTCACCCTGAATTCAGTGCCTATTTGCAAAAAGCGCATAGCGAAAATGATGCAGGTTTAGAAATCCCCGCACCAGCGAATGCTGATCAAACTTTATGGATACGGGTGATAGCATACGGACAGGGGCAAAAGCTGCTGATAGCTCGAGATGTCACGCAACTGAAACTTCTGGAGCAAAGCCGGCGCGATTTTGTGGCCAATGCATCGCATGAATTACGCACGCCTTTGACCGTCATTCGTGGCTACTTGGACATGATGTCCGACGACTCCGAACAAGCTGAGCACAGCGCGCTGGGAGCTTGGCAGCAACCGCTAGGCGAAATGCTGAGCCAGGCTGGGCGGATGCAAAAAATTATTTCAGATTTGTTAAAACTGGCCAATTTGGAAACAAACAACAAGCGTAGCAGTGACGCTGAAGTTGATATGGCGGCATTGATTGGTGCGTGTTTGGATGAGGCTCGTATCTTGTCCAAGGAGCAGCATGAATTGAAGCTAGAGCTTGTAGAAAACCTCAATATTCTGGGGAATCAGTCCGAACTGCATGCCGTTATTTCAAATTTATTAAGCAATGCTCTGCGTTACACCCCTGCCGGTGGTTGCGTCACCTTGCGCTGGCTTCACCAAAAATCCGGGGCTTTATTACAAGTAAGTGACACCGGCATTGGCATTTCGGCCATTGATTTGCCACGTTTAACAGAGCGCTTTTATCGTGCGGACGCCGCCCGCTCGCGTGAAACAGGTGGAACGGGTTTGGGTTTGGCTATCGTAAAGCATGCTTTGGAGCGTCATGACGCTACATTGCGCATTAGCAGTCAGGTCGGAACGGGCAGCACCTTTCATTGTGAGTTTCTGCCGCACCGTGTGCTCACCAAGCCCAAATTTAGTGCGGAAATTTAGCGAGTTAGCTCAAATTGTCACATTTGTCATAAAAGCGTCATCTTCAATCTTTACAGTGTGCTCCAGTTGTTGATCAAGCATGGGCTTGAGAGACCTACACATAGAGGAATGGAATAGATGAAAGTATTGTCTTTGATTGGTGCTGCAGGTTTAGGTCTAGGAATGGCCACCAGTGCGTTGGCAGCTGGCGTTGATCCGGCGTTGCCGAACTACAGCAAAGCTTCGGGTGTATCAGGCAACATTTCCAGTGTTGGCTCAGATACATTGGCCAATTTGATGACCTTGTGGACGGAAGAATTCAAGCGCACTTATCCCAATGTAAATATCCAAGTTCAAGCTGCTGGTTCTTCAACAGCGCCGCCAGCTTTGACAGAAGGCACTTCCAACTTCGGCCCTATGAGCCGCATGATGAAGAGCAAAGAAGTGGAATCCTTCGAAAAGAAATTCGGCTATGCGCCGACCGCGATTGGTGTCGCTATTGATGCGCTAGCGGTTTACGTCAACAAAGATAATCCCATCAAGCAACTGAGTATTTCTCAGGTTGATGCGATCTTCTCGTCCACCCGCAAATGTGCTGGTTTGAACGACGTTAACCGCTGGGGTGACTTGGCCATGCACGGCGACTGGAGTAGCCGTCCGATTCAGTTGTACGGGCGTAATTCGGTTTCCGGAACCTATGGCTACTTTAAGAAAGTAGCATTGTGCAAAGGCGACTTCAAAAACAATGTGAACGAGCAACCAGGTTCAGCTTCTGTAGTGCAATCAGTTAGTACGGGCTTGAATGCGATTGGTTACTCGGGCGTGGGTTACAAGACCTCCGGTGTGCGTGCAGTTCCTCTGTCGAAGAAAGATGGTGGAACAGCCTATGAGGCGACCCCTGATAACGCAGTGTCTGGCAAATACCCACTGTCAAGATTGCTATACGTCTATGTAAACAAGCATCCAAACAAGCCGCTGGCTCCGCTGGAAGCTGAATTCGTGAAATTGGTATTGTCGCGCCAAGGCCAAGATGTTGTCGTCAAAGACGGCTACGTGCCATTGCCCGCCAAATTGGCACAAGCGCAATTGAATAAACTGAAATAAGAAACAAACAGAAAGTAACGTGGGCCTGTTAAACGGACCCGCATACAAAAAAAACAGGGAACTCAAAATGAAACTTAAAAATATTGCACCGTGTTCAGTGGCTTTGTTGGGCATGTTGAGCGCTCCAGCTTGGGCTGATATGGAAATGCCACACCTTTACGGTCGTGCTGACGTATCCGTCAACAACACAGAAATCGGTGTTGGTGATGCTTCGATTCAAACCAATAGCAACGCTTCACGCCTTGGGGTGCAGAACACGCATGCGTTAACGGATGTGTTGAACGTGTTCTACCGCTTGGAGTACGAAGTGGACTGGGATGAGCGCCAAACGGGTGCGCTGAAAGCGCGGAATTCGGTGATTGGTTTGTCCGGTGGTTGGGGTTCGTTCTTTGTCGGCATCCACGACACTCCAATGAAGAAGGCGGAGCTGAAAGTGGATTTGTTCAGTGACGTACACCTGGGTGATATCGACGGCGTTTTACGTGGTCAAGATCGTGTTTCTGACACCATCAGTTATATGTCGCCGAAATTTGGCGGTCTACAAGGCTGGTTGATGCTGATACCGGGCGATGACGAAAGTGAGAACCCAGGCACTGATTCCGGTGGTGGTTCAGACGGCGCAGAAGGCGATGGACTGGCTGATGGTATTTCGGCTTCTCTGATCTATAAAGCAGACGCGCTGCAATTGGGTTTGGCTTACAACAGTGAAGTCAAAGGTCGCGACATTATGCGAGCTTCAGCGCAGTACAAAATTGGGCCAGCACAGTTGGGTGCCCTTGTTCAGCAGACTGAAAAATCTAGTGGCGTTTCCGAGGACGGTATCGGCTTCGTGCTCAGCGCCGCATTGAAGATCACCGAGAACAACAAACTCAAATTGCAATTCAGTAGTGCTGACGAGCAGTCAGAAGAAGGTGTTCCAGGTGGCGACTTGCTAACGTTTGGTGTTGATCACTCTTTGGCCAAAAGCACCAAGTTGTATGCCTACTACTCCGACTTGTCTGTAGACAATGCTCCGACTGCCGAATTCTCAACCATTGGCATGGGCATTCGTCACGACTTCGGTAAGAAGAAGTAATTTTTTAGAGAAGTAAAGCCTCCGCCCATACGGTGCGGAGGCTGTTGTTTATCTGCCAAAGTGAGCGAGCGCAGGCCTGCTAACTTATAGGCATTATTCACGCTCTTGTAGTGAGTTTTAGGATATGAGCCAAGCTCAATCGACCCCCAGTCGTACGGTGCATGCAGGTGCCAGACTGATGAAGTGGCGCTATACCAAAGATCGTTTGGCCAGTATTGGTGTAACTGTTGGCGGCTTGGGCGTTATCTTTGCGGTGGTGCTGATCTTTTTCTATCTGCTGTGGGTGGTGCTGCCGATTTTTCAGTCACCGTCTATGGAGGCTAAATACAGCTTCGCGATTCCCAATGACAGTGGTGATCGGAGCTTGCTCTATCTATTGGAAGAGCAGGGGGAACTGGCCTTGCGGGTATCCCAAGATGGTCGCTTGCGGTTTTTTTCTGCTGCCGACGGCAGCTTGCACAAATTGGTGGATCTTGGGTCGCCGATAGCAGCCGCAACGCATGTGAGCAAAGCGGACAACAGTTTGGCACTGTTAGACCAAGACGGGAATGTGCGGATCTTGCGCCACAAATACCGTCTGGATTACCCAGAGGGCGAACAGCGCACCATCACCCCTACTGTTGAATTCCCCTATGGTGACGAGGGTATCGCCTTAGCTCGAGGCGAATTGCTCAGTGCACGAGAAGACGATGACAAAATGACACTGGCGGTGGTCAGTGGCATGCAGATACATCTGCGACGCTTGGAGAAAGCGAGTTCATTTTTTGATGAGTCCATCAGTTTGGAAGCTACTGACCAGCGTAGCTTAACCTTGCCGCAACAGATTGATAGTGTGTTGATGGACCCGCTACAAGAATGGTTGTATGCCGCCAACTTTGAAAGCGGCACTTTGTACTTTTACGACTTGCGCCGCTTTCCTGAAATAACGCTGGTACAGACCATACAAGCAGCCCCAGCGGGCGAAAGCATCAGTGCCATGCAAATGCTGGCTGGTGGCATATCCATATTGACTGCCAGCAGTGATGGACGCATTACCCAATGGTTTCCATTGCGTGGTGATGGCATTGAATACACATTGCAGCGAGTGCGAGATTTCGCCGCGCCTGGTGACGCGCCGGTTATTGCCTTGGTGGCAGAGCAGCGTCGTCGCGGATTTGTTGCACTATCGGCTGACGCCAATATAGGGGCGTACTACGCGACGTCGGAGCGCGAATTGGCACAGTTGCAGTTGGACGCGCCAGGCTTGCAAATGGGGGCAGTTTCTCCGCGCGCCAATATCGTGCTGCTGGAGGACGGGAACCGTCGAATTCAACACATCAGCATGCACAACGAGCACCCTGAAGTGTCTTGGAATGCCTTGTGGGGAAAGATTTGGTACGAAAGCTATCCTGAGCCGGACTATATTTGGCAATCTTCGGCGGCAAACAGTGATTTTGAACCGAAGTTTTCCCTGTCCCCTCTAGCATTCGGAACGATTAAGGCGGCCTTCTACGCCATGTTGTTTGCCGTTCCTTTGGCTTTGGCGGGGGCGATTTATACCGCTTATTTCATGTCGTCTGGATTGCGTCAGCTGGTCAAACCAGCGATCGAAGTTATGGAGGCTTTGCCCACAGTAATATTGGGCTTTCTCGCCGGCTTGTGGTTGGCTCCGTTTGTCGAGACGCATTTACCCGGCGTTTTTCTGATGATCGTATTCCTGCCGATCAGCATGTTGCTAACCGGGTGGGCCTGGTTGCACGCGCCGCAATATTTACGAGATCGCGTCTCTGAGGGCTGGCAACCGCTGTTGCTGGTGCTGCCGGTAATTCTGGCTGTCGCATTGGCCTTGGCTTTATCCCCCATGATTGAAACCGTTTTTTTTGGTGGCAGCTTGCCGCATTGGTTGGATAACGAAATGGGTATCACTTACGACCAACGAAATTCTCTGGTCGTGGGCCTGGCCATGGGCTTTGCGGTGATTCCGACCATCTTTTCCATAGCGGAAGACGCGGTCTTTAGTGTGCCGAAACAGCTGACTCAAGGTTCTTTGGCATTGGGCGCTACGCCTTGGCAAACCTTGGTACGAGTGGTGTTGCCCACAGCAAGTCCCGGAATGTTTTCCGCTTTAATGATCGGTTTGGGCCGCGCTGTGGGTGAAACCATGATTGTATTGATGGCCACAGGAAACACACCGATTATGGACTTCAACATTTTTGAAGGCTTCCGCACTTTATCCGCCAATATTGCGGTTGAAATGCCGGAATCAGAAGTTGGCAGCACGCACTACCGAATACTCTTTCTCGCGGGCTTGGTTTTGTTCATGTTTACGTTTGTTTTCAACACCTTGGCTGAAGTTATTCGCCAGCGTCTACGTATGAAGTACAGCAACTTATGAGTACGCAAGTGACATTGAAAAGCTGGTTTCGTGGCGGTGATCCGTGGATTTGGATGACAGGTGGCGCTGTGACCATCTGCGTTCTCCTCGTTGCTGGTTTGTTAGGGCTCATCGCAGTGCGCGGTTTGGCACATTTTTGGCCTGCCGACGTTGTGCAGGCGCAATATGCCGCGCCTGGCCAAGAGGCTATGGGGGTCCTGGGCGAGGTTCGCGAAGGCGAATTGGTTAGCAAAGCGCGCTTATTGTCTGCCGGTCTGCCTGTAGAAGGCGAGCAGGAGTTCTATCAACGCAATTTGTTCAAAGTCGGTAATCGTGACATCTACGGCAGCGACTTTCGCTATATCGTCGACGATTGGTTGATTGAGCGTGAATACCCCAGCGATATCACCGTTTTCGAACGTTTGGAATGGGGCAATTTGTACGCCTGGTTGGTTGCTGTTCAAGAAAACGGGGTCACCGTTGCGGAAGGCGAGGCGGCTTGGTCGGATTTGCTAGCGCGACAACGGCGCGTACAAAAGTTAGCAAAACAAATCGGCAAGATCGAAAAATCGGAAATTGGTGCGGTGAACTTCAAGCTGGAGCGTTTGCGTTTGAAGCGGCGTGGTCTGGAGTTGGATGGCAAATTAAGCGCCGCAGCTGCAGCCGATATACAACAGCAAGAAGCCGAACTGGGTGAAGTCTACAAAGGCTATGAGGAGCAGCTCATACAGCTGTACGGTGACATTAATCGCGACAAAGTCATTGTGCGGGTGATGACCGGTGAGC
>JBPOFU010000091.1:0-10733 GCA_051252075.1 Oceanococcus sp.
GCTCATGTCTCTTCTCCGGCCCCGGCCTAAACGGCCAGCCTGGTTATCGGTTGCAAAATTTTTCTTTGAATTAGATTTTCGCGGCGATATTGTTCTTGCCGCTCCCTGGACGAGGAGATACCCAAAGCCTCACGGTATTTGGCGATTGTGCGGCGGGCGATGCGGACGCCTCGGCGGGCAAAAATCGCAGCCAAATCAACATCTCGCAGTGGCGTACCCGTTTCCTCATGCGATACCAGCTTCTGAATAGCCGCTTTTACCGCCGCGCCTGAGGATGCAACCCCGTCGGCGACAGCGAGTTGGCTGGGGAAGAAGGTCTTCAATGAAAACACACCGTGCGGTGTTTGCACGTATTTACTCGTTGTGATGCGAGAAATTGTGCTTTCGTGCACACCGATGCCATCAGCAACAAATTTAAGCGTCAGAGGACGCAAACCCAACTCACCCTGGCGTAAAAAGTCTGGTTGATGCTCGAATATGAAGCGAGTAGCCCGCATCAAAGTGTCATTACGCATTTCTACGCTACGCATCAACCAGCGGGCATCCTGCAATTGATCTCGCAGCGCTTTTGCGGTTGGATCCGCTTCCACAATGCGTTCATATTCAGTATTGATTTTGATGCTAGGCAGGGTTCCGTTATTCAATCGGACCGACCAGCCACCTTGCGCCGTATCAATGACAACATCGGGAATTGCGGCATGTGCCACATGCTCATCGGCCGCCGGTTTGGGGCTGAGTCCGCGAATCAAGCGAACGGCCTCAACAACCTCTTCTTCACAATGGCCACAGCTGCGAACCAGCGCGTCCAAATCCATATTTGCCAGCGCATTCAAATGGCTGTCGACGATATCCAAAGCCAAATCGATAATTTCGATGTGGGCATTTTTGTCCTCTTCACGCAGTTCTTCTAACTGCACCCGCAAACATTCGCCTAAAGAGCGCGCGGCGTAACCGACTGGGTCCAAGCGCTGCACGGTGTGCAATACAGCTTCTACCTCACCCGGCAACACCAAACGGATGGCGGATAAATTGGCGACGACCTGCTCTACAGTTTGACTGAGGTAACCGGAATCGTCGGTGGCATCGATAATGGCTGTCGCGATATCCAGGCGCCGATCATCATCAAAATGCAGTTGAACTTGCTCTAGCATGCGGAAATGCACGGAAGATTGCTCGGCAGCCAAACGATCTTCTGCACGAAAATCGCCCGAATTGGCGGACTGCGCCTTGGCGCCCCAATCTTCAGAAGCAGGCGCTTCAGCCTGTTTCCAATCTATGGCCACATCGTCTGCGGGCTTGGCAGCACTCTCGTCGGATGCCTCTGAAGATGATTCTGATGATGAATCTTCTTCAAGCATCACGTTGCTTTCTAAGGCCGATTTCAACTCATCTGCCAATTCAACCGCAGACAACTGTAAAAATCGTATTGATTCCGCCAGCTGTGGCGTCATCGCCACTTTTTGACTCAGACTCAGATTGAGTATCGGCTGCATCGTTAACTCCTCGTCGGTGCGATGACGTCTTTGCGTCGCGCTTGAGGAGAACTTTACGAACTGGGCGTCAAGAAAATGTCATGCGATGATGCGATGCAACTGCTAGGCCATAAATTAAGCAGCCGCGAACGGCACTACTCAAGAATTAGCGCATCTCTATCCAAGCATTGTGAATTTGCGAGAGTAGATCCATGACTTCCAACAAGGCTTCTTGATCCCTATTGCGATTGGCCTGCATAAGGCGGCGTTGCATGTAGTCATATAGCTGATCCAATTGCTCAGCAATCGGCCCGCCTTGGCTGTGGTCTAAGCAACTGCTCAGTTCAGCCACAATGGCACTGACCGAACCTATCTTATTGCACGCCAGTTCATTGTTCTTGTTGATCAAAGCAACCCGCGCCGCGCCAGTGCGCTCAATCGCACCAGCCAACAACATGCGCACCAACCCGTGAGGATCTGCTGCGGCCACACCGGTGTCCAGTGCGACATTTTGATACTGATTTGATGCATATGCATGGCTACCGGCAAACATGGTGAAGCTCCTATTAAGTTCACATTAGTTATCGACAAAAAGTCGAAAAACTTGAGCTTAAATTTAGCTATTGTTGTTGTTTGCCACACCCGGCAAGTTGCTGAGTTGCTGACTTAAATACGAGCTGGTTTGCTGCAATTGAGCCAGCATCGCATCCAATGCCGCAAACTGACGCAGGTAACGTTGTTCAATTTTTGACACCCGAACGTCCAAGCGTTCCTCGCTCACATCCAGACGATCCAAACGACTGTTTAAACTGTCAATACGACCATCCAACACACCGTCATCTTCGATATAGCGCGTGGTCATTGTCTGAAAGTTAGCAACAAACCCATCATCGCCTTCTAAGAAGTTTCGAAAGGCATCAAAATCGCTGGATAACGCTTCCTGCAAATTCGCTTCATTCGGTACCAAATGGCCTTCTACATCCATTTCCAGACCAAAATCGCTGAGGCTCAAGCCCTGATCTCCAAAACTACCGGACAGCATCTGGCGAAATTGATTGTTGGCGCTACGCAAGATGGAATCGCCATTCAGCGGACCTGCGGTATCACTCCCTGGATTAAATTGCCCCAGTGCATCCGCTGTATCGACATAGCGGTTGTAGGCTTGTGCAAAAGCATTCAACGCATCACTGGCGGCCGACTGGTCTCTACTAACGGTAAGATTAAATTCCTCACCAGGCCGAGCATCCAACAAATTTATGCTAACGCCTTCCAACACATCGCTGAGAGTGTTACTAGCCGAGGTCACTGCGTAGCCGTTAACTTCGACTATGGCGTCTTGAAACCCTTGAGCCACACCCAAATCACCGACTAAGGTGGTTAAACCACCATCGCCACCGCTGGCGCTAAGCTGAATTTCACTGTCACTGCCGGTGCGGTCCGAGGTGAGCTGAAGCACTGTTCCTGCATCGGTATTCAATAAGGTCGCACGTATGCCAGGGTTATCGGTGGCATTGTTAATCGCATCGCGGATATCGCTGAGGCTTTGGGCCGTAGCTTCGATATCGACTGAAAAACTGTCAGTGCCTAAGTCAATATCCAGCGTGCCATAGCCGACATCGGACCCAGCGGGTGTGATAGGCGTATTACTGGCCAATCTATGCCCGAAAGCCAATTGCTGTACTTCTATGGAAAATTGGCCAATCGCCGCACCCGCCGCAGCTGTAGCGGTGAATACTTCATCATCCGCGCTGCTCGCGCTGCGCGCGTCCAAGGCCTGTGCATCGCTTAAGCCGCTGAGGCTGGAATCCACACCAGACAAGGCCGAACGGAATTGCCCAAACGCGGACAACTCCACACGAATAGTACTTTGTGCACGTGCAATGCGATTGGCTGCTGGCGCCCGTTCGGCGGCTACCAATTGGGTGACCAGACCGTTAACGTCCAGCCCTGAGCCAATTCCTGCTGATGATAGTGTAGGCATGATTGTCTCCGTGCAAGTGTCGTTCCAAGACGCCTAGTTTCAGGCGACCTCGTCCAATCCCAGTTTGCCTTCGGCTTGGATTTCTTCCAGCCGCTGAGCCAGACGCAAAATCAGCTCCGATGGCATTTGCCGTATGACTTCGCCATCAGCATCCAGCAGCGAAACAATTAAGCGATCTGAGTCCTGATCGACGCGAAACTGCATGGACACATCGTCAATCGCGATGTGGTTAGAGTCCAAAGAGTGTCCGTTGCGTCCTTGCGTAGTTGAACGCGCATCCTTGCCGCTGTCGCGACCCTGTTGGCCCGCTCCACCCGCTTTGGCGCTAGCTGCAGTAGCCTGAACCGGCTCAACCGTGCGAGGCTGTTCGGCAGCCGCCACGGTTTGTAATTGTGCCATTTGAGTTAACGAAGAAATTTCAATCATGATGGCTATCTCCTCCAAGTTACGCCGCCGGCAAGCCGGCGGCGACTTGTTGTGCTATTAGCCCAGCAAACTCAATACATTTTGCGGAGCGGCGTTGGCTTGAGCCAACATGGCGGTACCAGCTTGTTGCAAGATTTGACCGCGGGTTAGATTGGCCGTTTCTGCTGCAAAATCGGTATCTTGGATACGTGAGCGAGAAGCACTCAGATTTTCGCTGGTGGTTTGCAAATTGGATACCACACTTTCGAAGCGGCTTTGCAAAGCACCCAGGTCAGCCCGAGCCCCATTGATTGAGGTCAATGCGCTGTCGATCAAACCGATTGCAGTCTGGGCCCCAGCGTAGTTACCCACCGTCAGGGTATCAATACCCGCAGCCGTTGTGACTGTTGCAAATGCAGCATTAGCAAAACCAGCCTCTGTGGCATCGTTGGCGGTACCGCCGATGGTGAAGGCGGCTTCACTGTTTAAGCTCAGCTGACCGGTCGCGCTGTTATACGATGCACCTACGCCAGTTTGTTGTGAAACTTCGTTGATGGCGTTCGCCAACTGGCCGGCACGTTCTGCAGCACTACCTGCTCCGGAAATGGCACCGATATCAACCGCACCACTACCACCATCGATGGTGAAACCACCAGCAGCAATCGCGGTTGCGAAACCACTGATGCCACTCGCGGCGACAGACAAGCCCGCCGTGGTGTTTTGACTCAAACTACCCAAGGCAGCAGTGTTCGCATCAGTCAGTGAAGCCACGGTGATGTTTTCACCCGCGTTGGCGCCAATTTGAAAAACGGCACCAGCGAAAGAGCCATCCAGCAAATCCACACCGTTAAAGCTGGTTGAATCGGCTACACGATCAATTTCTGAGAGCAACTGAGAAACCTCAGCTTGCAGTGCGTTACGGTCAGATTGCGAGTTGGTTGCATTGGATGATTGCACCGCCAGTTCACGAATACGTTGCAGGTTGTTAGAAACCTCACCCAAAGCGCCTTCTGCGGTTTGCGATAAAGAAATGCCGTCATTGGCATTTCGTACCGCTTGATTTAAACCGCGAATTTGCGAGGTAAAACGCTCGGATATTGCCAAACCAGCGGCGTCATCCTTGGCGCTGTTAATACGCAGGCCTGTGGATAGGCGTTGAATGGAGGTGGCCAGGTCGTTGCTGCTGCTGGACAGGTTGCGCTGAGCATTCAACGACATCACATTGGTATTGATTGTTTGCATGATTCTTCCTCATCAGTTTGTTGTCTTTCGGCCACTGAGTTGGACAACCCGTGCCGATGCCGAGATGGTTATCGGAAGACTGCGGAAAATCTTTAGAGAAATTTTTTCTTCTTTTTAGAGCGGGCCATAGTTAGCCCTAAAGCGCTGATTTACTGACGCAAGTTTTAGGCCTTACAAACAAGCACTGCATACAGAATTCACAAACATCAATTAGGCAAACATATCCAATTAAGCACTGGCGACACTGCCATCACTGCTGAAAATCTCCACATTTAGGAAAATCTCTGGAAAACGCTGATCCGACAAACCAAACCAATTGGCCAAACTCGCCAAATACTGGTTGACAGCAACATCCGGAATCATGCGTCCTCGACGACCGTGACCCTGATCGCCACCCAATCACATATGGGCAAGCGGTCGAGTAGAAAAATTGCCAACATACCTGGGAATGGCGAGTGCCGAGAAAGCGCTACGCGTAGAAGTTGCACTCAGGTCACCCAAATATCGGGAACTCTGAACTTGCCTGCTTTGGCTCACTGCGCCCCATACAGAGCACTGCATTGCTTCCAAACGCGACAACAGCAATCATTTCTTACGCTTTTATCCCCGCGGCGGGTAATCTTTTGCGTGTTCACAGCTTTCTCGCTTCCGGCTCATAGCCTGTGTTCGCTGCTAGATCAACAGATAGGCTGCCCACGATTTTTAAAGCTGTGAATGTATTGGGGCATCTCAAGCGCCGCGTGTGACTTTAAGACTACGAGAACACGCATTGTCCCCATCAGAGCGGAAGTCGGTTTTGACCCACTATCCTTACAAGGAAGCAAGCTGCCAATTCGGATTCTTAGCGCAAGAAATTAAACAACGATAAGCCTTGAATTTGCACAAACGTTTTGCGTGCAACTTCGAGCAAAGTCATTTCTTGGGAAAGCTCAGAGATCGCCTGTGGTAAATCGGTATCTCGCAAAGTTGAAGTATCACTTTGCAGTTCTACCGAAAGCACATCGATACGCTCGCTGGCCGTTGCTAAGCGCTGTAAATCCACACCCAAACCGGTACGCACCGACAGCACATGCCCTAATGCATCATCCAATCGATTCAGCCCTGCATCGATGTCGCTCTGACGCTGCGCGACCTCAGCTGGGGTGGTCGTGGCCTGTTGTAAATCATCGGCCAAGTCATTGAACAAGGCGAACATGTCACCGGCGGGCCCGTTCAAGAACACTTGATCGCCCACTAAGCCGCTTGCCATGCTGGTGGAGTTATCGATGGGAATCTGGCGTGCTGCAGTACCGCCGTCATAGCTATAGCTGGTTCCCGCAGCTACGAATGCAGGCGAAGAATCATCATGGCCGGCAAATAAATAACGCCCTTGACCATCTCGGCCATTGCCGATCTGGATCATGGCCTCGCCTAGGCTACGCAATTCGTTTGCGATAGCCGCTAATGACTCTTCGGATTGGGTAGCGTTGGCTCCAGCAACCATGAGTTCTCGACCGCGATGCAGCAAATCGGTCACGCCATCAAGTTCAGATTCAACAAAGCCGAGTCGCGATTCAACTCCGCGAATATTGTCGGCGTAGCGCAGCAGCAATTGTTGGCTGTCATCATTGCGCATCACCCGGCCCATAGCGGCGGGATCATCCATGGCTTGATTCAGCCGTATGCCACTGGCGATTTCATTTTGCCGCTGCAAAGCATTGCCTTCACGCTGTTGCATGGTTTGCAGTGTTTGTCGGTACAACATGGATTGAGTTACGCGCATGAGCCGTCTCCTAACGTGCTGCTGCTAGCAGGGTTTCAAACATTTCATTCGCCGTGGCGATGATCTGTGCAGCGGCTTGGTAGGCTTGTTGGTACTGCAGCATATTGGCGGCTTCTTCATCCAAATTAACTGCCGAGACTTCATCCCGCAGGTTTTGATGCTGCTGCAACACCGCCGATTGCGCCGTTTCTGCGGCTTCCAAGCGGCGTGCCGTGGTTCCGACCCGACCGACCAATGCGATATTGGCTTCCGCAGCGGAAGCATTACCCAAAATTGGTCCTTTCAAGACATCTGCCATTTGCAGGGCGTTGCTGTTATCGCCACTGCCCGCCGCCGCTCCGGACGCCGCAGAGGCTAGCAAATCTGGGTCGCTGATTTCCACGCTTATACGTGCAGATGTCGGCGAGATACTCAATAAATCAGCACCGGCGACACCGTTTAAATCGGCACCGTTGGCTTGCACCGCGTTGACTGCTGTCACTAAACCATTGGCGAGATCACGCATCTGCGTTTGCGTAGGAACTAACACATCCTGACGAAAGTTCAGCAGGCCGCCGAGTTCACCGCCCTCTATTTGATTATTCAAATTGGCGCCGTTTAGGGCCACTCCTATGGGATCAGCGGGGCCGCCACCCGGCACAACGTCCAATTGACTGGCTTGCTTGCCAACAACCAGAGCCTGCCCGTTACCTGCGAAAACATTGACGCTACCGTCATCCTGCGTTGCGGTTTGTACATCGATGCGTTGTGAAAGCTGGCGCACCATCAAATCGCGTTGATCTAATAGATCATTCGGCTGAAAGGTCTGATTCATCGCGATTTCTTCATTCAGCTGCGCGATGCCTGAGGTCAAATTATTGATCTCATCGACGTTGCTGGAAATGCGTGAATTGATTTCTATGTTGAAATTGTCGAAGCCATCTTGAATTTGCCCAAAACGCTGAGCCAATGTCTCGGCTTGGCCCAAAACATTGATACGGCTTTCTGGCGCAGTGGGATCGGCTGCCCAAGCGTCGACTGAATCGATAAAGTTGCGTAGGGGATCAGCTAAACCGGTTGCCGGGTCGGACAGGCTCAAATCTAAACGTCGGGTTAAGTCCGCCCCACTGGCGATGGAGGCATGGCTGGATGTGCTCTGAACCAAGCGGGTATTCGCGAACGGATCCGAATAGCGCTGAATATTGTTGCTTTCGACGCCTTGGCCGAGCAATTGACCGGCCACATGACGCGCAGAGAAGTCGACGCGTTGGCGGCTATAACCATCCGTATTGGCATTGGCAATATTGTGTCCCGTAGTCGCCAACGCCCGTTGACTGGCCAATAAGGCCGAGCTTCCAATTCCAAATAATCCACTCATATCGCATCCCAGTACTGCGCCAACCTGTCACTGTCAGCAACGCTAATCACCTTCTCTACATACTGTGGATCGGTCGCATAGCCTGCAAACTTTAGGCCTAGCACGAAATTTTTATCTGAACCACCATGTTGCAGGGCGTCCTGGTAGCGTGGATTGGACTTCAAAAACTGTACGTAATCGTCCACACCGTGGGCAATTCCGTTGTAACTGCGGAAGCCGGCCTGTTCTGTTCGCATCGCCTGACCATCAAATTCTTGAGTTGTCGCTTGGGCCACGTCACCGCTCCAAGCACCATGAGCCTTAATGCCAAAGAGATTGTTGGAGGAACGGCCCTGTGCATCCACTGGCATGTGTTGCCCCCAACCAGTTTCCAGTGCCGCTTGTGCCATCAGTATTTTTGGCGAAACACCCAACTCTTCCGCCGCCTTCTGCACATACGGCTTAAGCGTACGGACAAAATCTCCAGGATCAGAGAAATTTGGACTCTGAGGTAGAAGGTTTTGATACAACTGCAGGCCGGGGGAAGCAGCATTGCTATTCGCAGCAGCATTGGGTGCCATCACGCGATCGTTCAGCTGAAAACCAGAAGCTGAATTGGGGCGTATCTGTCCTCCACCCAGTTGTCCTGCGATCACCTGTGCTAATCCCAAACCTTTTTGCGAGATTTGTTTGCTAAGTTGGTCGCGCCACATCGAATCAACGAAGTCGGACTGAGCACCTTCCTCTTCCCCACCCATACTCGCGCTGATTTTTACTTCGCTCAGCAATTGCTTAATGAACAAGGCCTCAAACTGACGGGCCGCTTTCAGCGCATCGCTTTCTGCTACAGGTTTTTCACCGCGTCGAGACGCAGAAGAAAAATTCTGCCCCGGACCGGGGATAGGCAACAGCGGAGTGATGGCCGATGAATTCATCAGATCACAATCAATTGTGCACGTAGAGCACCAGCTTCTTTCAAGGCCTCTAATATCGCTACCAGGTCACCAGGCGCAGCGCCCACTTGATTCACCGCGCGTACGATGGTGTCGAGATTAACACCTGATTCAAGCAAGAACATACGGCTGCCACCTTGCTCGACAGTGATTTCTGAATCGGCTACGGCGACTGTGTCACCCCCTGCAAATGCATTCGGCTGACTCACTTGAGCCCCTTCACGAATAGTCACACTGAGTGAACCATGGGTGACTGCGGCTGGCAAAACTCGCACATGATTTCCAATGACTACAGTTCCTGTGCGCGCGTTCACAACCACTCGAGCGGGTGCCTCACCCGGTTCGACTTCGACGCTTTCCAACACCGAAATAAACGCCACTTTTTGATCTAAAGATTGTGGAGCGCGAACCGCCACACTCACAGCATCCATAGCGCGCGCCAAACCTGGTCCCAACATGCTATTGATGCTGTCAACAATCCGTCGAGCTGTAGTGAAATCACCCTGATGCAGATTTAAAATCAACTCATCGGCTTGAGCCAAGCCATTGGCCACAATGCGTTCTATGTTGGCGCCATTGGGAATCCGTCCACTGCTGGGTATGTTTACTGACACGCGAGAACCATCTCGACCATCGACGCCAAAACCACCCACTATCATGCTGCCTTGAGCCACTGCGTAAATTTGCCCATCGACGCCTTTTAATGGGGTCATCAACAAACTACCACCGCGCAAACTGCCGGCATTGCCAATGGACGACACCGTCACATCCAGTTTTTGACCCGGCTTTGCAAACGCCGGCAGTTCTGCATGCACTGCAACAGCTGCCACGTTTTTCAGCTGAGGATTCGCACCGGGCGGCATAGCGACGCCGAGTTGGCGCAGCATGGTTGCTAAAGACTGCGTGGTAAATGGCGTCTGTGTAGTGCGATCACCACTGCCATCCAAGCCCACGACCAAGCCGTAACCGATTAACGGATTGCTACGCACACCTTGTACAGAGACCAAATCCTTGAGCCGTTCAGCACAGACTTGTGTGCTTGCGAATAACAATATGGCCAAAATTAGATTACGCATGTCCTGCTCCTAAAATGGCCACAATGGCGAATTGAAAAATCGTGCCAACCAACCCTGCGCATTGGCTTGCGCCAAAGCACCGTGGCCGCTGTAGGAAATATCAGCTTGTGCAATCCGTGTGGACAGCACGCTGTTATCGGGTGCAATGTCGTCGGGCCGAACAATGCCGCTGAGACGCAAATACTCACTGCCTTGGTTCAGCTGCAGCACTTTTTCTCCAGCGACTCGCAGGTAACCGTTAGGCAAGCGCTCTGTGACCAGAACCGTCAACTCACCTTGCAAACTGTTGCTTTGACTGGAATCACCGGAGCCGTCGAATCCACGGGAGCTGGACAATTCAGTATCGATGCCCAAGTCATCGCTCACGCCACCAAGCAAGGGCACGGACAATGAAAAGTCCTGATCTTTTCCTGTGCTGGTTCTTGCTGATTTTTGCGCCTGCGTGCGTTCCTGAAGAATGACTGTCAAGGCATCACCCGGCTGCGCAGCCAAGCGATCTTGAAACC
>JBPOFU010000092.1:0-10645 GCA_051252075.1 Oceanococcus sp.
ATATATCGTAACTCAACGCGTGGAACAAGTCGGGTGGCTGTATGAAATCACCGACTATCTAACAGAGTCGCTACCAGCGGCTTTGCTGTTGTCCTTCATCATAAGTTTGAGTGTCAGTCGGGCGATTTTCCGCCGTGTGGATGTGATCAACACGGCCAGCATTGACATCATGCGTGGCGATCTATCCCGGCGAATAGATGTCGGCAACGGCAATGCTGACCTCGATACGATGGCCAACAATCTGAACGCCATGTTGGATCGCATCCAGCAATTGGTAAAAGGCATACGAGAAGTCACCGACGGCATTGCACATGACCTACGTAGCCCTTTGACGCGCCTTCGTAGCCGCTTGGAAGTCACTTTGCTTGAGACACGCAAGGCTGAGGAATATCAGCAGACAATTCAGCAGGGCATAGAAGACGCCGACGGACTCATACACACTTTTAACGCACTGCTTAGCATCGCCCAAGTAGAAGCGGGCAATCATCGTAGCGAATGGACTCAAGTAAACCTGGCCGAAATCGTCGAGGATGTAGCCGACCTTTACAGCGCCGTGGCTGAGGACAATGGACAGAGCTTCGACCTTGCTCTGGATGCACAGGCTCAGGTCCTGGGTAGCCGTAATCTATTGGCACAGATGGTCGGGAACATCATCGAAAACGCGATTAAGTACGCACCAACAGACGGACATATTAACGTTGCTGTGAAGTGCCGAGAGGGTCAATGCGTACTGGAAGTATCCGATAACGGTCCCGGCATACCAATTCACGAACGAGAAAGGGCTTTAGAGCGATTCGTTCGTCTCGACAACTCCAGACACTCCCCAGGCAATGGTTTGGGTTTGAGCATGGTGAAAGCCGTTGCCCATTTGCATCACGCAGAGCTTGTCCTCTCAGATGCAAATCCTGGGTTAAAGGTACAGATCATTTTTGCCTAGAGGTTATGGCAAGTCCGAGGGTTTCAATGTTCGTTTTTTATACGATTCTTCCAGCCATCTCACAAATTGAATGACGGGTTTAGGGCACGTGGCCAACGACGCCCTTCGCGATGTTAAGGTCTGCATTCGCAGAATCTGAACGGCGGCTAGAAATCTGACGAATGTCTCCAAAAGGCACAGACCGGAAGCCCGTTTTGTGCAGTTCAGGGTTAAAAACTCTGTTGGTCAACCCTGAGATGCAAATAGCCAAAATTACGTGAGTGATGAAGAGTAACTCGAATCGAACAACTATATTCAGCGGATACAGTACGCTCTGAAGAAAGTCTCCACGTTAACCCCACTACTGGTCAGGGCAGATATACGACGGGTTCGCATTTACCCACATAAAATTTAAGGCAGTTCTATTTAGATGTCGAAATCACACACTCTCCATCAGTTGATCAAGGAAATTGGCGCCGGTCACCAGCCAAGCTATGTCTTTTTCTGGGGGCACAACCAAAAGCACGAAAATACGGTTGACCAGTCTTGCTTAAGCCAATGGTTTAACTCGCCCTTCGACGCTGGTGGCATACGATTCAGGACTGCAGAACACTTCATGATGGCAAAAAAAGCAGAGTTTTTAACGATCACGAGGCGAGGAATCGAGTGATCGCTGCTGAATCACCACGAGCCGCAAAATCGGCAGGACGAGAGGTTAGAAACTTCAATCAAGCAATCTGGGAAACACACCGATTCGGAATAGTAGTTGAAGCGAATCTCCATAAGTTTTCTGCATCGGAACCACTTCGGTCATACCTAATCGGCACCGGGGATCGGGTTCTCGTTGAGGCAAGTCCGGTCGATCAAATCTGGGGAATCGGAATGAATAAAAACGATGCAATAGGTGCGCACCCTTCGTCATGGAAAGGATCGAATCTATTAGGGTTCGCATTAATGACGGTTAGAGATGAACTAGCAAGAGCAATATAAAATCATCTAGCAAAAAAATTGACCTGTGTGTATCAATAATGATGAGTTTCGAAAGCAGCACAGGCCCAACCGAGCACGTTTCATTTAATTTTTCATTATTCGCGGGCGAAAATATATGGGGAGCAGGCCAAAGGCCTCTTGGTGCATCACAGATCATTAATGGTAGTACACGCAAAACAGTCACTTTAGAAAAAATACTGGCATATTGCGGCAGCATTCCCAAATTACGCATCACTCTATATTCCAATTCAAAATGACCGAAATATCAGAAGACTAAAGGCCCTAAACAATGGCAAGAATGATCCCCAACGGCGCCGGTGTGGCGATCGCGCAGGACGTGCACCCTGGCGAAGCCCAAACCCTTAAGCGCCTAATCAACGAATTGACGGATGACTACACCGTTTTTCATTCGGTGCACTGGGCTCGTTCTTTAGAACGCTCAACAAAATTCGGCGAAATCGACTTTGTGGTCGTCAGCAAGCAAGGTCATGCTCTGGTGATTGAGCAAAAGAATGGCAGGATCGAGGAAACTGAAAAGGGTCTGGTTAAGCGCTACCGCAATAAGAACAAAAATGTTCACGATCAAATCGGTTGGTCCATTGAAGTCATTCGTAAAAAATTTCCAGCTCGGCACTACGGGCATGGTCTGATCGTGGACTACTTGATTTATTGCCCTGACCATAGCGTTCTCAAAGTAAGTAGCCCTATGTTGGATATGTCCCGAATTGTGGATAAGCGTAATGATGGCGAATTGATTCAACGCATCGAAAACCTTCTGACTCACAAAGAACGCGACACCAGTACTATCCCGGCAAACGTCATTGAATTTTTCACACAATCCTACAATTTGGTGCCGGATGTCGGTACAGCGATTGCTGCTGGCGAACGTGCCTATACACGACTGTCATCAGGCCTGCAGAACGTCATTCAAAATCTAAGCTTCGAACCGTTTAGATTGCGCATTCAGGGTGTAGCGGGTTGTGGCAAAACCCAAGTTGCGCTGAATTTCTTACAACATGCCGACGAAAGTAGCTCGACGCTCTACGTTTGCTTTAACCGCCCACTTCGGGACCAAATGGCGCAGCTAGTCCGCGAAGAGAAGCAAGGCCTGATGATAAGCACATTCCATGGCCTGTGCGTGGATGCACTCGAACAAGCGGGTCAACCCGTAAATTTCTCGAAGCAAAAAGGCAATCCTAATTTTTGGAGCGAGGTCGTTGAGAGCGTAATTGCGATCGATGTACCGGATTCGATGCGATTTAAGCGGCTTGTCGTCGACGAAGGACAGGACTTTCAACAGGAGTGGTGGGATGTGCTGCAGCTCTTTCTGACCAAGAACTATGAACTGATCTGGTTTGAAGACAAGTACCAGAACCTACGCGGCACTCGCTCGATCGAAATTCCAGCAACGGTGACTTATCAGGCCAATATCAGCTATAGAACACCACCGACCATAGCCGATTTTATCGCTAGTACGCACGGTATTGAGTTTAAATCTGCCATCAACATTCCCGGCATGGGTGTTGGCGTTTCAACCTACAACGAGCCCCGTGAACAGTGGAAGTTGCTGAATGCGCGGATCACTTCTTTGCGCCGCGACGGATTCAAAAACGAAGACATTGTCATTCTCACTTGCAAAGGCCTGGACAAGTCGGAGCTCTACCAACTTAATCGAATTGCCGGTGTCGATATTCGCAAGTTCACGTTGAAATATGATGTTGAGCACAAACCCATCTACACCGATGGGCAGATCCTGTTTGACAGTGTTCATCGCTTCAAAGGAGGTCAGGCGCCATGTGTAATATTAATTGACGTTGACCCACCCGACTGGAGGGTGGAGAGCGGGAGGCCGGTGCTGTTTTGCGGCATGACGCGAGCAACCGTTAGATTGGAAATGCTTGTAAAAGAAAACAATCCTCACGTTCAGGTCTACATCGATACTGCATAACAGTCAGTACGGTTTCTGCCTTGTTATTACGGATACATCCAATAAGTTACGGCTGTTTATTCAGTTGCGGCTTATCCATCTATTAATGCTATCTGTAAAGCCAACTGCCATTGGAGATTACCGAGAAACCGGTCATGTAGTCTGGCCCAAGCAAATAGGCCATAACCTCCTCGCCGTCTTCCAGCGTTACCCTACCTCTCTGGTAAAAATTTGGGTGATCTTCCAACTCGTCGAGAGACACTAGGTCGTCATCATTCACGTCGTAAACCTCACCCAGCACTGCAACGGAACCACCCGCCACCAACGCAGGAAATTCGCCGAGATCAACCAGATGATAGTCAGGTGTGGTTCTCGCTCGGCGAACAAATGTGGCTTTTGCCAACAGTCCATGGTTGGATTCGCCGTGCAGCAATGTGCCGTAGACAAAGACTCGATTCAAGCCATGGCACCCAGCATGGGATTTTGCACTCGAACCATCTTTTCGGCAGAGAGTATGGCCTCCCCGTCCCAGCGATATGCCACAAGCTCTCCACCCTTTGCCACGCTGTAATCCAGGCAGGCCACATTGTGCGCCAATGGTGATGGATGGCCGTTCATCCAGTAGTGACCGATCATGACCGGAGGTGCGTCCGCCGGGTACGGGGTAACCAGCCAATCTGGCAACGCCGCATCCCTTGCAGCGTCAATTGCCTTGGGTGGCCCGACAACCAATTCGTGAAAGCTACTTTTTTCTGGATCCAGCCACCATTTGACCCGCACCTCTGTACGCGGATTCTTGTCTTTGTCCGAAAAGCTGCGCCCAGGCGGCAGCGAAACTTCCGGCCCCTTAAGCAGCAGCTCGATGGCCTCGTACTCGGGCTCGCCTTTTCGGCTAGCGGCAATGAGTAGTTCAGGTGTCAGTGTGCTGTTCGCCCCTAGCGACTGACTTAACTCATCAATCACCGGGGAATACCAGCAGGCATGAATCACACGTAGTCCCGGCAAATCCAGAAAGAGTGGCAAGGTCATAAACCAATCAATACAGTCCCGGTAGCCCACGGGATCGTTCGCGTATTCAGCTAGAAACTCTTTGTGCTGACTATCGTTTTTCGGGTTGTGTGGTCGCAGGAATTCACCCGGCCGATCTGGGTCTGGCGTGGCGTAGGCAATTGCATTGAATTCGTGATTGCCCATCACTGCAAGCGCCGACCCAGATTCGGCCATGCGACGGGCGATACTTACAACTTCACGATTCTGTTTGCCCCGATCAATGAAGTCTCCCAAGAAGATGACCTGTCGGGAGGGGTGGCGATACACCCCGTCGGATTCTTGGTAGCCCAGCTTGGCGAGCAAGGCTCGCAGAGGTTGGGCGAAACCATGAATGTCTCCAATGATGTCGTACATATTTGTCCTGTTCTAATTTTGTTCTAACGCGAGTGCGGGAGCGCCACCAGCCTCAATTTTTCTGAATATCAAGGCTCAGAACCCTCGAAAGATATTCAGCCAAGACGAATCGTTTGATCGCATCCGGTTCAAGTGGGGCGCTAACTGGGTGTATTGCCTTGCGCTGATGGTCCACTTTCCAGGCCCGAAGATTATCGGACATGCGCATGTGCCAACCCGCGTTAGCTGAGAACCCTGATGGCTGTGGATTCAAGCTCTTGTACTCGTCAAGCAACTGAAGTTTTAGATTGTTTTGGTCGAGTGAGTCCATATGCTTCGACAGCAAGTCAGGTTGAGGTGGAAGCCCCCAATTCGAATCGGATACTTGCGCCCAGTAATCGCATGCGTCAAACAAAGACCAGATAGCATCGACCAAGTTTTCGCCTCCTGCTTTGATTTCAAATTCAATTGCACTGGGTGGTTGGGACCAAGCAAGAAAACGAGTGCCCAATTGTTTGCCGTTGTCCGCGCAAAGCAGATAGAGCAACTCGAGATCATGCTCGCTTTTGTCGGAGACGGTTCGTGCAACCGCCTCGAGTTCGATATGGTCAAGGCAATCTCGAATCAAAAGATAAATCTGAGCGTCCGGACCGGTGGCGACGGCTACCAATGTGACTCGGGTCGCCGCTAGCGGAGAGATCTGTGCGTGGCCCTGGCACAGGCTCATCAACTCGCGCATGCCGGCATTGCTTAATTCAGACATGAGCGTCGCCGATTCGCCATCGGCCCGACCAGCTTTGAGAATCTGACATTGGGTATCTGGCGGCGCAATTCGAATATCACTTTTACCCGCGCACCTCGTCAAGTGCTGCTCGGCTTCTTCGATAAAACTTTTTAAATCATTCGACATAAGCGCAAGGCTCCTCGTTATTCCGCATATTCTTCTTCGTCGCAGTCGCAGTCGTCATCTGACATCCAAGTCAGATGAACTTTTGAGCCAGGGAACATACGCATAAGTACAAGTGCGGCCTGGTGGCCGGGGCCGCCACGGGTTTCAAAAAGGAAAGCCTCGCTGAATTCATCGTAGCCGAATGATTTTCTATCGTATCGCGTGTCGAAGCCATCCTCAGCACCATCCTCATCGAGCTTCTCCACCCAGAGTGGGATCACAGATTTTGGGTCGCCCAGATTCGAATCATCGCTGAGGCTGATGCAAACGTAATTTACATATTCCCTAGCCATTAGGGTGCTCCTGTTCAACCAATTAGAACTCATTATGACTAGGTATGCGACATGTTGCGTCGCAAGGCGATGTTCAAATCAACTCAACGAAAGGGCTCTATTTTCGCCAAGACTAAACAAGGCTTGAAAGAATGCGAAATGCGCCATCATTTTTTCTAAAAGGTCGATAGATGAGCATCTTTGACAATGTGCCGATAGATCCTGATACGCGAGTTCGGGCAAATAAGGTCGTCACCATGGCGGGAATACCCGCCCTTCATCAGCAGTGGGCATGGGAAGGCATTGTTGCCGAAAGCTGCATTTTTGCCAGCCAAGATGTTTCAGAAAAAAGCGACGAGGAACTCCAACGGCTTGTTTCTGATTCTTCATTATGGGACCAAGCGTCTAGCTTCACGGTGAAGCGCACAGCAGAGTACATATTCGTGAATTTCAACTTCGAATCCTAACAGCCGACGTTACTTTACACGCCATTTCGTTATCCCGATTTCAATACAACATTGATCACGTCGCTTGCCTGCAATTGCAAGGTGTATTCACGGCGCATGCTAATAAAAACATGGCATTACGTTTTATTCGACATGAAGCGTCGTATGAATGCGTATCGTGAGACCCATCAATAAACTTAGATCTTTCGGTGAATATCACAGGCAAGGCGAGAGCCAGCTACGTGCTTTTGACGAGGGATATAAAAATAGGAATGAACAATGGCAAGATTTGAATCACAACGCTATCCGTCATTTGTATTTGTGCAGACGGATTTCGTTCGAAGGAATGCTCCAATCTTCGTATGCGCTGTGCTGGAACCAAGACGACGCATCAAGTTGTCCTGGGAAGCACGCGGCCTACCGTTGCACGAACAGATCGAAATCGCTCAGGAGCTTGCGGTGCAACATTTTGTAACCAATGCAGGCTGGATTGAATTCTGGGGAAACATTCAGGGATATTTATTTCAATACTCTGACGATCAGACTCCGATTGCAATGACCACGACTGGTCAGATCGTTGCCGAAAGCGATAACGTACCGCCAACCGCCAAAATCACCATTCGCGGAAAGAATCTGGAGCCCTTCATCAAACAGTGAAGTTGCTAAAACACCTGAGGACCACGCATGACCAAAACAACCACCCATACACTGGCACGGCAATATGAAATTCACGCATGCAAGGCGGGAATCACGAACGACGATCTGGATGGCGACTACTTGAATTCAGGGAGTGTGAACAGCTTCGATTTCATGCTGCACGTATTTCGGGATGCAGATGATGTGATTTTGGCTTTACTAGTCGAAAAACTCGAAGGGAAGGATCACTGGATCATCGGAAAGGATATTGAGTCTCGACTCAGTGAACTAACTCCGTCCACTTCATTAGTTCGATCGAGCAGGGATTTTAACAATCTTTCGAATATCTCCTTATACCCCCACTTATTGAAATACTTGTTCAACGATGACTGGATCGTCGAGCGTGTGGGCGAAGATTACTGCGGCGAACTCAATATCACCGACATCGAAGCTGAGCTTTTGGAAAATATGAAAACAGGCCCAGCTCTAGCCGTCTTCTCAACATACGCAAATTGCGAAATCCAATTAAAAGCAGACGCGCCTCCCGATCTTTCGAAGATCTATCCAGACTACATCGATGAGGAAGAAGCTGTACGCCTGTACCTTGGGCCGCCCTGGTAACGTCTTAGCGTTTCTCTACATCCACGTGACTGATCAAGGAAAAAAACATGAAATGCCCCGGTTGTGACAAGAATAAATCCCCCGCTGCCGTCGCAAAATGCGATAGGTGCGGCGACACCCGCTGCAACGACAGTGGTGGCTGCCCAGGAACAATGGGAGGTCCCAAGGGCGGTGGCGCAGCAGGCAACAAATGCAAAGCCTGCCGCCAGGGCAAGTACGTAAAGATCTGATGAAAGTCTACTTCTCGCACGGCAAAGAAAGTGGTCCCTGGGGGACCAAGATTAAGAGACTCGCCGAAACCGCTAAACGATACGGCTGTGAAGTCGTTAGTCTCGACTACACATCGACAGTTGATCCAGACGAACGAGTGAACATGCTACTGGACCACTTGGCTACTGATAAACCAGAACAATACTGCTTAGTCGGTTCCAGTATGGGTGGCTACGCTTCATTCGCTGTCGCCAGCCAAATGGCTTGCGAAGGCGTTTTTGCCATGGCGCCCGCACTTCGAATGCCGGGCTATAAACAACAAGACTTTGTACCCAAAACAGAGAATGTAGAGATCGTTCATGGCTGGGAGGATGAAGTCATTCCTGTTGAACACTCATGTGAATTTGCACAGTCCAATGGGTTTCGTTTGCACCTAGTTCCGGATGACCACCGGCTCAATTCCTCCTTAGATGAGCTTGAACATCTGTTCGCGGGATTCCTTGAGCGGTTAGGCTGCCCAGAATCCAATTCGAACTCACGCGAGAAGTTTGGCGGCATCTTTTAGCTAGTGCGATGTTGGTAGGACGAACCTCCTATACAGTTATCCGTAACGATTACATTAGTCCGCACCATTTTGTAATATCCGCCGCATTTTCGGTCATGTTCGGTATTTTACGATTCGCCATTTGCTAGCTCAGCGTCCCTGCGCAACGCCTCTTGTCGATAATGCGCCTCACCTTCAAAGCTGTCACTGCCTCGCCAACAGTACATCTCACAGAAACCTACAGCGGTGATAAACAGCCTGCTGTTCTCTAAGATCTCCAGCAAAAAAAATGTGCAATCTATTCGCCAATGTAAGCGACGCGTGGTGTCGAACAATTGCTTATTCTGTGGCACTGTTGTTGTTTCAACTGCCCAGGAACCAAAGTTATGCCCGCGATCCATGACACGCTGTTCCGCCAGTGGCTGATGATCCGCACCATTCCGCGTGAGCCACGCACGATATCAACCCAAGGTATCTTTGATCGCTTGCGCTCTGAAGGTTACGTAGTGACCGATCGCACGGTGGCGCGAGATCTTGACTCTCTGTCGACAGTCTTCGGCTATACCTGTGAGGAGCATGGCAGGGCCAAACACTGGTTCTGGCCTTCTCATACTCGCGTGTTGGATATCCCGGGAATGGAGCCAACGGCAGCAATGGCCTGGATGATGAGTCATGACTATCTCGGAAAATCATTGCCAGCAGGTGCTATTGAACACCTTCAGCCATACTTTTCTCGTGCTAAGGAGGTGCTTGAGTCACAGCGGGGCCGCCGCCAAAGCAAGTGGAAATCAATATTTCGGGTAGCCAGACGCGGGCCAATACTTGATCCTCCAGCGATGTCCGGAAAGATTTATGAGGGCATCTGCGAAGTTTTGCTGGAAAGCCGCCAACTGAAAATTCGCTATCGCTCAAGGGACAGTGCCAAGAGCAAGGAACATGTGCTCCATCCGTTGGCCCTGGTCCTAAGGCATCAAATTTACTATCTAGTAGCAACTGCCTGGGACTACACAAGTCCAGTGCATTACGCGTTACACCGCATGGAACATGCTGAAATCCTCAACGAATCCGCGAAATCATTGCCAGGTTTTGATCTCGACAGTTACGTTGAAACCAGCTTTCAGTACCCCGCATCACCCAGCAAATTGGCTTTACGCTTGAAGGTTCAATCAGCAGTGGCCAGCCATTTAGCAGAAAGGCCTTTGGGCAAGGACCAGTCACTGAAAGCCCTGAAAGATGGCTGGCACGCAGTCAAAGTGACAGTTCTCGATTCATCCGAGTTACGTTGGTGGATTCTCGGTTTCGGAGATCAGATCATAGTCGAGGCGCCGAAAAGCCTACGCCTGGAATTCAAATCCACCGTCAGTCGCTTAGCGGGTGAATACGGCGTTTAGTAGCAAGGTGGATGAGGTGTTTTGATTCCAGTGTCGCTGCGTCATTCGCGACGCGATGTGTCGGATATTAGACTTATCATAGTCCTGTGCAATGGCCACAGGAGAAAAAAAATGCCGAGACAGAAAACCTTTGATTTAAGATTCGAGGGACTTCGTTATCAGTTGATCATTTCACCAGACGGCACAATCGTACTTGGTGTCGTTGGTGGTGGAAACGGTCGATATCAGCTGCCCTATGATCCACATTGCCGATGGGGAGAACAAGACTATTTCGAGGTGGACGATATCAATGCTCTTCTTCATCCGACTGCACTCATGCGCGGTGTACTTCAAACAATTTATAACTGGATTGCTCAGGAG
>JBPOFU010000093.1:0-10629 GCA_051252075.1 Oceanococcus sp.
CCCTTTCACGTGCTGGTGATTTGCGTCAATGGGATCTTGAAAGCGACAATTTGGATCTTTCATTTGCTGTCGAATTCCACGGTCTAGCAACTTTTCAGTTCAGTGATGACTCAAGGCGTTTTCTGACGATTGGAAAGCAAAGTGCTTATAACGTGTGGAATGCAGAGCGCGGTATAAGATTGATGAGCTTGGCAGCCAACGCATCGCCCAAGCGGGGCAGTCAAATACTGGCAGATGGGGTATTAAGTGCAGATGGGAATACACTTTACACAGCAGACCATGCCAATAGTGCTGTGCAAGTTTGGGATACGCTGGCACAACGCCGACTTTATGATATCGAGCACCATGCCGAAGCGGTGACTTCGGTCGCTTTATCTCATGATGGTGGGCAGTTGTTAGTGGCCAGCGCTGATGGATTCGCTGAATTGACACAGGTACGACCCAATACGATTCATCGAGAACAATCGGTGGTTTTCAATCCTGGCAGCCTGTCTATAGATGCAAGCGGGCAATATCTTGTGACAGCTGGGGCTAAGGGTGCGCAGGGGTTTGTTCAACGCAGAGATTTAAAACAACTTGATACTGTCGAGACGTTTACAAGCTATCCCACTTACTTTTTTAATGTTCAATGGGATTCGACGTCGCAATATGTTGTTGCTGGCGCACAGAATGGCAAAGCCGTTATATACGATGCATCTTCAGGCCTGATAATGAATCAATTGCCAGCGGTTGCGGCACCTATTGAGTCAATCTCAATATCGCAAAACCGTTTATTGGTAAAACCGTGGTCGATTCCAGGGGTAGAGGTGGCGACTGCCTCATTGTGGAGCTTGCCACAAGGTGAAAAGCTTTCCAGCATGCAACATGCGCGCGCTATTTATGATGCTCGCTTTGGTCAGCGCGGTAACGTTGTCGCCACAGCAGGTGATGATGGCCAGGTGGCTGTTTGGAGCAGCGCTGATGGTCAGTTAATAAACAAATTTAGTGCATCTGAAAATGCGGTTTATAGCCTCGATTTTTCCAACGTCGGGGCACAGATCGCAACTGCGGATGCCTCGGGTCACGTGGCCATTTGGAACTATCGCGATGGTAGTGAATTGTTCGGACTTGCTGACGCCGCTATCGGGACGCCCTTATATATAAGGTTTTCTGTGGAAGGGGACGCACTGGCCATAGGTACTTCCACTGGCGCATGGCTTTGGCGGCCTTCGTCGGCAGAGCTACTAGAAATGTCGGGACAGCAAGATGTTGTCAAATTTGCTTTTTTGCACGCTGGAAAAATTTTGCTTGCAGGTGGCTTGGATGGTTCGGTTGTCGCCTGGGATACGCTCAGTGGGGAGCATTTGGGCCGTATTGCCTCTCATTATGGCCCAGTACGAGGGTTCGCAGTTGACCCTACTGAGGCCATACTTGCGACTGCTGACTTCAATGGCGAATTTGCCCTGTGGAATCTCGCAATCGAAACCCGCGACAGCAACAGTGTGAAAATCGATCTGAAATGCAAAATTCCTTGGCAACTACTTGATGGAAAATTGAGTGCGGCGGTTCCTGGTTGCCAGACAAGAAAAAGCCCGATCAAAAATTCATCATGATCGGGCTGGAAGTCTCGGCAAAGCTTTCTAGCCGCCGCTGACAATCCGATCAACCTCATTTATAACCGCTTGCAATGTGTCCTTGAACGGACCGCTCGGGCCAATTGGACTACCAATGATGGGCAGGCCTTCATCGCTGCCAGGACGTAAAATGGCCTGACGAAGGTCTAGGCTCAGCTCGTTTTCCACTTCAGCGACGTCGATCACCTCATAGGCTGTATCAAAGGTGTCGGCGAAATATGCCACGCCATCGGGGACATGTACGTTCAAATCGACGCAGGTTGAGGTATCACTATCACCCGTAGCCGTGCAGGTAGTATCTCGCACAGTGTTCGACAGTGTTTGCAAGACCACGGTGTCGTCCAGAACTGGGCTAGCCGCCGTAATCAAGATATAGGCAACATCCGCATAAATGGTTTCAACTTGCTGCAGATTTTCAGACAAAAGATCCCGAAGATCCTTGAATGGGCCTGACGGGCCTATAGGGCTGCCAATAATGGGTAAACCTGAATCACCTTGGTCTATGCGAAATGTTCGTGTTAATCGCCAGTCGCTACCCTCAATGTTGTACACATTTTGTGATGTATGCGGCAATGCCCGGTCGGAGTAATACACAATCCCCGTGCTGTCCGACGCTGATGCACTGCTTTCGCTGAGCAATGTGCAAGATGAGACAGGGCAATCAAAGTCACTCAAATCCACCATATTGCTAGCAACTGTAGCAACAGGGACGCCGTCTGCGAGAGTGACCGCCATCAGTAAAAAACCTGCAGCCCGGGTCCCAGATTGTTCTTCTACCGCATTTGCAGCAACGACTGGGCTGATAGCATTGCTAACACTTCCTAACAATCCGGCTGACGCGCTAAAACTTAAAACGCTGAAACACGCGCTTACAATTATTTTGCTGAATTTCATGTTTATTCTCCCAACCCCGTAATTTAATTATGGACGCATTATGGACTGATACGCAGTGCCCGTCTGTGAGATGCGTCACATTTCAAATTTGATGAAAAAGTACACAATTTTGGGATATTGGCGTGCTCGTCTTATGCCTAAACAGTGGCTTAGAAGCGCTTCACTAAGCGGATATACGAAAAGACGCCTGGAACTCGATACGTGGTTACATCGAAACTGTGAGTAAAGCTGGTGTATCCAACAGGAGGTTTTTGGTCGAACAGATTGTCGATGCCTATACTCACATCAAGATCCAGCTCCTGCAGTATGTAGCCCAGCTGAATGTCGTGATACCAGGCGCTTGGGAGCCTATTCTGTGGGCCAAGTGAGGTTGTTGGTTCTGAGCAGAGATCTAACTCGATCAAACTGGGTACAAATCCGTCTTCACAATGTTCAATGACGCCATGAATGTAGCGAACGTGCCAACTGGCCCGAACATTTCCTGCATTCCATGCAAGTTCAGTGTTGGATCTGAATCGCGGGAAGTTGGCGAACACACTGCCTTCATAGCGCCCAGCCAGAGACTCGGATACTGAATTGCCATCGGCTGTGGGCACGTGCTGGGTAAAATTGATGAGGTAACTGCTATCCCAATGGAAACTTAAACGTCCAAAAGATTTCTGTGGCAGCTTGTAGCTGATAGAAAAATCGATGCCAGAAGTTTCGACGGTAGCAAAGTTTTCATACTGATTCAGTATGTTACTTACTACCCCAGTGTCTGTGTCCCGCTCGATATTGGAGCAGAGCCTTCGCATTTCTGGCTCAACGCGATAGCACGCATCCATAATGTACTGCGCGCCTGGAGCTGTAATGAAATCGTGTATTTCAATTCGATACCAGTCCAGAGACAAATTAAATCCTGCAATGGCGCTGGGGCTAAAAACTAGGCCTGCTGTAACGGTATTGGCGTTTTCGGGGTGAAGTCGTGGGTTTCCACCAAATTCACTGGGCAATTGGAGCAGGGTTTGGCTGTAGTTTGCTGGCACACCGTCGGCCTCGCAGTTCTGCTGTGTATTCGAATCCTCTGCTTGCGAGTCCTCGTTGCATGGATCACTGACGAGTGGGTAGCTTTGGGCTCGCCCAAGGAAAAGGTCGCTGATCGCTGGTGCGCGAAAGGCCTCAGACGCTGTGCTGCGAATGAGCAATTGCTTGCTAGGCTGCCAGCGCAAGCCAAGTTTTCCCACGGTTTTAGAACCTAGCCGGCCGTAGTCGGAGTAGCGTCCAGCAATTGATAAATCCAAAGATTCGGTCCATTTCGTTTGTGCCAAAATTGGCACTGCGAGTTCAACAAACAATTCGCTGGCTTGAATTGATCCGTCCGTAATGCTTTGCTGCGCATTGGATGAACGCCCGCTTTGGACAAAGGGATCGGGGATGCTGCGGTAATCCTCCTTGCGAAACTCCAAACCAAAAGCGAGTCCCAGTGGACCGGCTGCTAGGTCAGTTAAATCTGTGCGGGCATTCATCAAATAATTTTGTAGTTGCTGATTTTGACTGCTTCGATCGACATACGTGATGTATCCCAGCATGTCCTGAGTAATGGAGCCACTTCCATCGCCTTGGCCACCGAACAAATTCAATGGAACACAGTCGGGGTCAGCATCACAATCGGTGGCAGGCCCCAGCGCCAGTCGTACATGATGCAAATCTACCAAGCCGACGTTGGTGGCCTTATTTCGGCTGTTCCCCAGCGTTGCGTTGATATCCCATTCGATTGAGCGACTGTTGAATGCGAAATCACCGCTGAGACCCAATGCAATGCGTTGAGTGTCTACAGATTGGCGAAAATCGCGCACGCCTTGTTCGCTCAGGCGCCGTAGAATTGCCCCGTTACCGAAAAAATCAGCAACCGGGTCCTTTCGCCCGATATCCTGGCCGAATGGATTAAATTGTTGGTCGGCAGCAACGTAAATCGTTGACGCCGGTGGCGCAAGTGCATCTCCTATGAATAGAGGCCACTCCGCTAGAACTTGCTGCGAAGCTCTGCGGTTGAGTAGGAGTTCGGCGCTTAGGCTCAGATCGTATGGCAGGGGGTGCTGAATTTGGGCGAATAGTGAAGTGCGTTCATTTGGCGTTAAGAGATAATTGATTGGTGCATAGTTGTACGGGTCATTCACCGGATCGAAGCGCCGAAAATCGGTTTGGTTTTCTCCGCTAAATCCATCGCGTAGAATCAACTGGCACACTGGGATTTGTCCCAAAGCTGCTGGGATTTCTATTGGCAGATCAATACCAGATTCCGATTCGATAACGTCATTCAGCACATCTACCCGGTCACATTCGTTGATGAGTAAATTGGTATTTGTTGCTGTGGGGTCTGGCACAAAAATGAAGGTGCCTTGCGGTGTGGCCAATGAACCACGCGTGAGTCCTGTGCCCTGTACAGGGATGTTTGAAATAGCACGGTCACCAGCAAAAACTTCTTGATCATTTGCGTAGTTCACATCAAGAAACACTGAGGTTTTTCCAAACATTCCTCCCCAAGTTGCTGTTAGCCCTTCACGGCGCCCATCACCTTGTTCAAAAGCCCCGTACTGGGCGCGAAGCTCGACACCATCAAATTGTGTGCGTGTGATGATGTTGATGACTCCTGAAACAGCATCAGATCCGTAAGTAGTAGAGGCACCATCTTTCAATACATCAATGCGTTCAACGATTGAAACCGGGATGGTCGTCAAATCGGCCGCTGATGTCGCCAATGTGCGTACGCCATTCACCCAGCGACGGCCATTGACCAACAATAAAACGCGTGAGGAGCCCAGATTACGTAAATTGACTTCTATCGCGCCCTCACCTCCGTTGTTAAATGCAGTGTTCATTGCTGAACCGGCCACCGGTAGGTCTTGTATTAATTCTCCCAGTGAAGTGGCACCACTACGCTCAATCATGTCGCGGGTGATGGATAGCACGGGATGTTCCGTTTCAATGCTGGTGCGACGGATTCGCGATCCCGTTACTTGGATTTTGTCGAGCTGCGTTGTATCAGGCGCAGGTTCTACTCGTGGCTGATTTTCTTCAAGCGTTATTGGTTGGTAAGTGCCTGGATTGCAATGTGCTTCTGGTGTGGTTAATACCGATAGAGTCGCTGCTGTACTGACATACAAATACACAGTCAACTTAGTTTGATATGCCACCATTCCTCGGCCCTCATAGTCTCAGCGCAATGCTTGCTGCAGAAAATACTAACGCGATTGAACTCCCATTATTCAATAGTGTGTGCGGTCATGTGCATTTAAATGGCACTATAACTGTGTCTCGCACAGAGGAATTGATTTTGAGCAAGCACGTTGATTCGTCCGTTCACAGGTTGGGTGAGGAGGGGGCCGCACTTGCAGATTTTCCTGTAAAGGGAACGCATGCGACTTTTAAAGCCGGGGCTCGGATCCTCAATCGGGGAGATGTCGGTGAACACTTATACCTTCTGTTGAAAGGGTCCGTGGCTGTCATTATTGAAGATGAGAAAGGCAAAGAAACAGCACTTACTTATCTATTCCCGCAAGATATGTTTGGTGAGATGTGCCTGTCTCCCTCCGTACAGAGTCGAACGGCTACGGTACTTGCTCGCGAGGACTGTGAATGCTTGCGAATTGGTTACAAAGACTACCTTGCAGAAGCCTCTGTTAATCCTGAGTTATGGATGCGCATCATTAATCAAATTTCGCGGCAGCTAGAAAGATGCAGTGAAAGAGTGCGTTTGTTAGCTTACTGTAACGCGACTCAGCGTCTTGCTAATGTATTGAGAGACTTGGCCGCAAGCCCTAGCGCTTTGCACAACGACAAAACCACAGAGTTGCAGATTACTCGGCAGGATCTTGGTTCGCTTGTCGGTTGTTCGAGAGAGGTGGTCAGTCGAGAGCTGCAGAATCTTCGTCAGGCAGGTTTAATAGATTTCAATGGTCGCAATATTGTGATTACAGGCCTACTGGCGGTCTGAGCTTTTTGCCCCTTAATAAACTCCAAAGAGGTCTGTGTTTTATAGCTTTGCTGCTTATTATGCATTTATGACTATATTCAATGCTGTGAAAGACGACGCGCTTGGTCGATCTGATGCTACGGAACTGGCTGAGCGCATAGCCAGAGGGGACGTAAGTCTAGATGAGATAACTCAAGCTTCAATTCACCGTGCGCAGGCGGCTCATGAGCTCAATGCGGTTGCATGCGAGCGTTTTGATGAAGCGCGTAATCAGGCGCAATGGCGCTTGCAGCCGCGCGATGCAGCCAGACCGTTTGTTGGAGTGCCGAGTTTTATCAAGGACAACCTGGATGTCGCGGATTTGCCATGTGCACATGGATCGCAGGCTGTGCCAAGAATTCATGCTAAGGGTGATGCCCCTTTGGTTTCGCAATTGCGTGCACTGGGACTCAATATCTTAGGTAAGACCCGACTGCCGGAATTTGGACTGACTGCGACCACCGAGTTCAGTGCCGCCGAGCCGGCTCGCAACCCTTGGCATACCGATCACAGCACTGGCGGATCGTCGGGCGGATCTGCAGCTTTGGTCGCGGCGGGAGTTGTACCCATAGCGCATGCCAACGATGGTGGTGGTTCCATACGCATCCCGGCCTCGTCTTGCGGTTTAGTGGGTTTGAAACCCAGTCGTGGGCGTGTGCTGGATAATCCTATGGCCAAGAGCCTGCCTATCAATATCGTCGCCGATGGTGTGGTGACTCGCAGCGTGCGTGATACCGCGGCTTTTTTTGCTGCGATGGAGTTGCAATACTGCAACCCGAAATTGAGCCGCATTGGTTTGGTTGAAGGGCCGGCAAAGCAGCGCTTGCGCATCGGTTATTCCTGTCACTTGCCGGATGGAGATATGGCTCACCCAGATTGTGTCGCTGGGGTGGAGCGGGTGGCGACCTTGTGCGCAGGGCAGGGGCATCACGTCGAAGAGATGGCTGCGCCGTTGACTCCGCAGCGTGCCGACGACTTCTTGTTGTACTGGGCGATGTTAGCCGCAGCCCTAGCTTGGGCTGGGCCACTCACAGTGGCGCGTGGTTTTGATGCCAGCAAGTTAGAGCCACTAACCTGGCAGCTGGCACGCCATTTCCGCCGCAATGCGCACAAATTACCGGGCGCATTATGGCGCCAGAAACGGGGCTTGGTTTCCTATGGAAAGTTGACTCAAAATTATGATGTGGTGTTGTCACCTACCTTGGGCTCGCCACCACCACCATTGGGCTATCTGAAACCAGATCTACCGTTCGAGGAGGCCATGTACAAACTGCGTCGGCACGCCGCGTTCACACCGGCTGACAATGTTTGCGGTACACCGGCGATTAGCTTGCCGCTGGCTCAATCTGCTGATGGGTTACCCATAGGCATCCATTTTTCAGCGAAGCCAGGGCAGGAACGCCAATTACTGGAATTGGCTTTTGAGCTGGAACAGCTCGCGCCCTGGCCTCAATTTGCTGGCGATGGCTTGTTATAGAAAGTTAACGCCAGTCATTTCCACCGATTTTTCCCACAAACCTTTGCCTAGCGCGGCATCTTGTGCACGTGCGGTGGGTTTTACTTTCACCGGGTAACCCCAAAATTCGAGTAAGCCGTGGGGGCCGTAGTAATCACCGCCTTGTACATCCGGCATGCTGGCTGCGTACAGCGACGGCAAAGAGCCTTGTAAGGATGACTGGGCAAACCAAGCACCAAAGCCTGCCATAGCATTCCAGATGGCACGCAGAGGCGAAGTTTGCGCATCACGTGCGTAAAACACATTGGTAGCGGCATAGCCGGGGTGGGACGAAACGCTGATGACCTTGCTGCCAGCAGCTTTTAAGCGCCGGTCTAGTTCCAATGCGAAACTGATATTGGCCAACTTAGACTGGGCATAAGCTGCGGGCTTGGAATAGCTGCGGTTTTCGAAGTTGAGGTCATCCAAAGGCAGTTGCCCTTGTTTATGAGCGACACTGGCCAAGCTCACAACACGCGCTGCAGGCGCGGCTTCCAATAAGTCCATGACTTGGGCGGTCAGGGCAAAATGGCCCAGATGGTTGGTGCCAAACAGCATTTCAAAACCGTCTGCAGTTTGGCTGAGGGGCAAGCCCATCACGCCGGCGTTGTTGATCAACAGATCCAACTGCGTGGTTTTGCCATGTAACGCCAGTGCGGCTTCACGTACGCTGTCCAAGCTTGCTAAATCTAAAGGTACAAAGTCGAGATCGGCATCGGGATGGCTGCCACGTATGTCCGCCATTGCTCCGTCGGCTTTGGATTGGCTGCGGCAGGTCAAGATGACGCGCGCGCCAGCGCCGGCCAGCGCGCGGCTAGTTTCTAAACCTAAGCCACTGTTTGCGCCGGTTACAACGGCAGTTTTGCCTTTCAAATTCGGCAGGTCTTCAAGAGTCCATTTTTTCATAACAAATACTCGGTATCTGAGCAGAGAGAATTAGCGTGCAGTGTGCACGCAGATGATAGGAACAGCATCACCTAAACGGTGCAGTCCGGTACGAGAACGGCACGCACAGGTATAGGCTCAGGGAAGCCTTTAAGAGGCTCCGGCTTACGTTCTTCGACTTGGAAAAGACTACCGTCTGCCAGTTCATCCAAGCTTCGAGTATCGCAGAGTACTTCCCCTGGGTCGGCGCGGTCACATAAGCGAGCGGCTAAGTTCACGGGATTGCCGACCGCGACATATTCCAAACGACCAGCGGCTCGGATAGCACCGATAGTGACATTACCGGTGGCGACGCCTACGCCCAAGCCGAGTTGCGGCTGTGTGCTGGCCACCAAAGCGCGTGATTCAATTTGTAACTGCTGGGCCAATTCCAGTGCGCGCTTGGCGTGGTCTTCGAGTGCGATGGGAGCACCAACCAATATGAGTACACCGTCTCCTGCATGATCTTTCACTGTGCCGCCCTGTCGCGCAGCAACAAGTCCAACAATGCGATAGAACTCCTCCAGCATCTTTACCACTTCGCCAGAGTCGTGTTGGCGGGCATAGTTGGTGAAACCGCGCAAGTCGCAAACCACCACACTGATCAAGCGCCGCTGTTGTTGTAGTGCTTTATCGACCCCTTCTTGCTGTACCAACTTGGCCACTTCAGGCGAGAGGAATTGCTTCATAAATTCTCCACGTCGGCCCTGTATGGTCAGATAACTCACCGACCCGGACAAAAACACCAGCAAGCCGAGGCTTAAGGTGATGGGCACGATGTCGCCGCCAAAGATGAGGGCTGCGAGCAGGAACGGACCGGCAATCGACAGTGAGCGTAGTCGTACCACCTCGGCATAGTCGATTTTGCCAAGCCGCAGGGCAGAAATGGCGATGCCTGCGAGCAGTATGCTTGTACCAATTATGGGTGCGAACACCGCAAATTCCACGCCACGTACACGGACAAAGCCGGAGTCGTCGGTGGCGGCTTTCTCTGGGAAAAGGATGAGATAGCCAAGGTTCAAACCCCAGTAGACCAGCACTAAAATTTGCGAAGAGCGAAATAGTCCCTCGGTGGTTAGTCCCAATTTTCCAGTTGCGGCTTTCTGCCCTATGCGCCGCCCCCATTCCACGCCGAATAAAATGGATAACGCTTCCAAGGAAATGCTCAGCGCGCTGACAAACCAGAGGCCGTTGTAGCTCCCGTCTTCGGCATCGTTGCCGCTGAGAAACAAGCGCAAACCGATAGCAATTAAGCAATAGGACAGTGATCGGCTGGCCGCACTTTTGCCGTCGTGCCAAAGAAAAATCAACCCGGTGCCGGCGGTCATAATGCCGACTATCAGGAATGCAGTTTCAGGAGGTGGTGGCAACAAAGGAATGAGTTTCTTGGACCGGGAGGTGAAGCGAGTTTATTGCAGTCGCAGTTTACCCGTGCGGATACGCTGAGGGTGGTCACCTACTGGAATGCTGGCGATTTCCTTTTCTTCATTAAAAGAAATCACGGATACGCGATCTTGTTCACTGACCGATACATAGCATTGTTCGCCATCGGCGCTCTCGGTGGCCCAATACGGTTTGGAGCCCAAGGGTTCTTCTGACAATTTGATATTGGTTGGTTTGAAGGAGCGTTGATCAACAATGGCGGCATAGCCGGACATGGTGCCAGCGACACACAATTTGCTGCCGGATTCATTGATAGCTAAGCCATGGTG
>JBPOFU010000094.1:0-10605 GCA_051252075.1 Oceanococcus sp.
ATGCTCGGATACCCACCGAGGAAGCAGCGGGATACGTCAATAGGAGATGCACTCAACTGGGAATGGATTGTTCATTGCGGGCAGAAGCTACAAGGAAAGTTTCTTATAGTCTCTCGGGATTCTGATTTTGGGGCTGAGTTTCAAGGCAAGCACTATCTAAATGATGCGTTGCGAGCTGAGTTTCGTGACCGTGTCGGGAAAAAGTCTATAGAGCTTACCGGCAAGCTTTCGGTCGCACTTAAACAACTTGAAGTTCATATTACCAAGGCCGAGGAAAAGTCAGAAGAACAGGATATTGCCGTAGATCGCGCCGCATTCAAAAAAGCTGTTTTGAGGGGGTGGGAGAATGCAGAGCTTCAGAGTTCTGAGGTTGACCGGCAGTTAGCAGACAGTCTTATGCGGTTTGGTGAACAACTATCTAGGCTATCAACTCAGTTTCAAGCGGAAACCCGAGGTGGACGAGGTACAAATGAATTGGATGAGTCTGATAAAGAGGGAGACTGATGCCCAACAAATCATTGCAGCGGACATTTGACCCGCCACCCATTTTTGCTGACGCAAAAACAGGCGTCGCCTCAAATGCCGCTGAATTCAGGCGTTCGGCGTCGCTAAGATGAACCTAACGGAACGCTTCATTGATATAGGCGAGTGGCCAACCAGCCGCAAGACCATGCTGTGGACGCTAATTCTCGTAATCGCACACGCCCTTATCTTGGGGCTGATCGTCGGGATGATAAAGCTAGGCGGATTTCGGAACGTCATCGACACCAGCCGGTTTCTGGTATTTGCGGCGTTATGGCTCGCATCACTCGTAGCTATTTTGGTCATCAGCTGGTACTGCGCTAAAAAGGGATGGGAAGGCCGATGGACCGCCTATCTGCTCGCATTCGTTTACAGTGGCTTTGTGGTCGCAAACCTATACAACATGGGCACGATGACTTCCCACTTATGGGCCTTGCTCGTGATCATGGTTTTTATCATCTGTGTTTTTTGGGATATGCGTGTTGGGCTATTCTCGCTTGCTTGCGTGTCTGTCGGTTTATCGGTCGTAAGCGTTGCACAACTCACCGGGCACTTGCCATACGCCCCATTGGTTCTAGATCGAAGTATCGACTCCCAGAACCAAGTGTTTATAGTGCTTCATGCAATATTTCAGCATTTGACATCAATCCTTTTCTGCGCCGGTGTCATCGGGCTAGTCCTTTCGGCCAGCAGACTTCAGAACCAGAGATTGGCAACCGCCCATGCGGTAATCAGACGTTATATCCCCGCTCAGGTTGCAGATTCAATCCTTGAAAATGCGTCTGAAGTCGCTGGCCCCTACGAACGAAGAAAGCTCACTATTTTCTTTTCGGATATTGTCGGCTTTACAGAAATTTCCGAAGAACTGGAGCCAGAAGACCTATCAAGGGTACTCAACGACTATTTTGCAGGAATGACTGATATTGCTAACCATTTCGGCGGCACCATCGACGAGCTGACCGGAGACGCAATCTTGATATTTTTTGGGGCGCCGGCGGCGACGGACGATGCCGATCATGCCCAAAGGGCTGTCGCCATGGCGTTGCAAATGCAGGCCAAAATGATCCAGTTAAACGACAGCTGGGCTTCTGCGGGTATTCCAGTTGAGCTTCAGATACGGACAGGTGTGAATACTGGTGTTGTAACGGTAGGAACATTTGGTTCGGACCAGCGGCAGAAGTACGCAGCATTGGGCAAGCACGTGAACTTGGCCGCTAGAATTCAGTCGCGGTGCGAGCCTGGCAAGGTGTTGATCAGCTACTCGACGTGGCTCTTGGTAAAACAGCACTTTGCCTGCAACCCTGTAGGCGAAGAAAGCTTCAAGGGCATCACAAAACCGGTGAAGCTATACGAGCTGTCCGAACAGAGTGGGAGGGATGGTGCAGGCGACGCCGAACAAATCGTTGCAGCGGACATTTGACCCGCCACCCATTTTTGCTGCCGCAAAAACGGGCATCGCCTCAAATGCCGCTGAACTCAGGCGTTAGGCATCAGGAGAAATATGGGTGGCGGACCGAGCTCAGCTATACAAATATAAGGGCGACAGGTGCACATCCTGCGGCATGTCGGTGCAGGAGATGGTCAAAAAATATGGAAAATTCGAGCGAATGTTCGAGCTTCATCACATCGATCCTTCATCCAAAGACCCCAAATACAAAAACCTAATTCGACAACAACTCTCGGCCAAGCAAATTGAAGAAGTAGATAAGTGCACACTTCTGTGCGGTCAGTGCCACTCAATTCTTCATGCGCAAAATATTACCGCCAAGCTCAAACTGTCTGTCAACTTAGATGGCAGAGAAATTGCTCAAACCCTTTCAGGGTGGGTCATCCTGGATTTGGAGAAAAAGCTTGCTAGGTTTATAACCAATCAGCAGTTTATGTTGCAGCCTTGCATCGTTACATTCGCTGCTACCAAGGACCCTGAGGTTCTATGCTGCTTGGAGATTGAGAAGCCGGAGAACCTCTTGAGTTGGTTGCATAGCACTGAGGAACTTGGTCGCATTGAGATCCTGTCGTATGGCACTAAAGAACCGCTGTTGATCATCGAGGCTGATGGCCCCAAGCAGGTCAAGGTTACCCAAAAAATTGGTTTTCCCGTCACTGCTATGAACATGGCTACAGATGGTGCCAAGAAGGACAATCTTTGGATTCGAAATGGGTATGTGCTTGAAAAGGATGGCGTAATTCATACTGAAGGGAAGTTTTCCTATACGTGTAAACTTTTGTGATGCTGATGCCTAACAAATCATTGCAGCGGACATTTGACCCGCCACCCATTTTTGCTTTCGCAAAAACAGGCGTCGCCTCAAACGCCGCTGAATTCAGGCGTTGGGCGACAAAAGCGAAAAACACCCTTGGAACTGGTGTGGCTATTCCGATCTTTTCTATACTCGGCACTTAATAGGGGTAGATGCATCGGTCATGGGTACATTTGAAACACTAACGCTTTTCTTAGTAATGCTGCCATTGGCCGCAATGCCAAGTTCGAGTGTCGCGCTCGTGGTGGCTAGGTCAGTCAGCTCGGGCAGGTCCAGCGGGGTGGTTTCCGCCTTGGGCATCGTGGCAGGTGATTTAATCTTTGTCGCAATGGCTTTGGTCGGCATGAGCGTCTTGGCCGAGTGGCTTGGTGCGTTATTTTCTGTTGCGAAGTATTGCGGTGGCATTTACCTGATTTGGTTGGGGGTTGGAATTCTCAGGTCCAAGGCATCTCTGGAAATTCAAAGTGTCCCTACAAGCAAAGCCTCTTACGTTACGGATTTTTTAGCGGGGCTATTCCTGACGCTTGGAGACGTTAAAGCAATTTTGTTTTATGCCAGCCTTTTTCCAGCCTTGATTGATATGAAACAGGTGGGTCTGGCTGAAACCGTGGCCATCGCCGTAATTACCATCGTTACAGTTGGCGGCGTAAAGCTGGCCTATGCAATATTTGCTGCAAGAATTGTTGAAAGCCTTGGGCACAAGGTATCGTCAGATCTGCCAAGAAAGCTGGGTGGCACACTTATGATTGGGTGTGGTTCGGTATTGGTCACAAAAGCATGAAAGCCCAGCAGTCTTTTAACTGCAAGCGCGTGCCGTTGTCGCCCAACAAATCATTGCAGCGGACATTTGACCCGCCACCCATTTTTGCTGCCGCAAAAACGGCCGTCGCCTCAAATGCCGCTGAATTCAGGCGTTGGGCGACAGAAAGCCAAATTCTTCCCAGCCTCACCTCAGACCTGGCGTTCTTGTGCTGAACGGCACCATCTAACAGGTGCTATTATCAGGTCCTCCACACTCGGTGACGAATTACCATGGCGATCAAATTCTCAGAAGATGTAGTGCCGCTCACGGACTTGAAGGTTAACCCTGGCAAAGTCGTTAAGCATGTTGCCAAGGCACACCGTCCGACTTTACTCACTAGCCGTGGTCGCGGAGTTGCCGTTGTCCAATCCGTCGGCGATTTCGAGGCTGCTGAAGAAGAACGTACCTTCATGCGTGCGGTGGTGGCCGGCTTGAATGACCTGGAAACTGGCAACGAGGTCTCTCTGAAAGACGCAAAAGCCCGGCTAGGGCTATAGGTCGGTGACCAAGGTCTCCGTTACCTTCGCTGAGTCCGCGGTTCAGGACCTCGAGGAAATTCACGCCTGGTATGTAGGTGAGTTGGTCCCAGAAGTAGGTCAGCGCTTGATCGTGGAGATCTTTGAACGAGTTGAAGCCCTGCGCGACAATCCAGACATGGGCAGAGTCGTTCCAGAGTTCGGGCAGAAATATCTCCGGGAACTGATTCATCCGCCATTCCGCATTGTGTACAAACGGGAAGCTAAGAAGGCCCGTGTTGTCAGGGTTTGGAGAAGTGAACGCTTGCTCAGTTCGTCGAGTGTTCCCAATGAATAGGGTGGTAAGCATCAGCGAAGTGCCGCTGTCGCCCAACAAATCGCTGCAGCTGACGTTTGACTCGCCGCTCGGTTTGGCTACGCCAAGCCCTCACGTCGATTCAAACGCACCTGAGCTCAGGCGTTAGCCGTCAAGGCCGAAGCGTATGAGAATCGGACAGCTCGCAAAAAATGCCGAAGTTTCTGTGGAGACAATCCGGTATTACCAGCGCCGAGGCCTCTTGGCGGTACCGGATCGTTCTTACGGTGCCAATCGCGAATATGACTTCGAACATCTGGAGCGGTTGCAGTTCATTAAACGCGCCAAAGCATTGGGATTTTCTCTCTCAGAAGTGGGCGCACTGCTGAGCCTTTCCGAGTCGGACTGTGGCCAGGTTCACGACATCGCCCAACACAAGTTGGCTTTGGTGCAAGAGAAAATTTCCGACCTTCGGCGGGTTGAATCAGTATTGGGCAAGGTCGTATCTGAGTGCGAGGCTCGGAAGCCTTTCGATGGTTGCCCCATCATCCAGACCTTGGCCGAATCAAAGACTTGAAACCGTACCTAGGTACGGAGCATAGGCTATGTCCACACTTCACTGGAGATAGCTATGGAAGTAACGAGATCCAAACTCGCGATAACTACAGGCATTGCCGCTGGCGTCGGAGCCTCAGTCTGCTGCGTTGCCCCGCTTCTGTTCGTCGGTTTGGGCTTGGGTGGTTCTTGGCTGAGTGCACTCACAGCATTTGAGCCGTATCGGCCCATTTTCATCGGCGTCGCAGCGTTGGCCTTGGTTATTGCCTACCGTTCGCTGTTCCTTGCCAAGCCTGATTGTGAAGACGGCCGGGCTTGTGCCAACCCCGAGGTTCGGAAGCGCCGGCAAGTTCTGTTTTGGTCCGTGGCCGTCGTAGTTTCCGGCTTGGTCGCTTCACCGTATCTCATACCGCTGGTGGTCTAATTATGCGCACACTATTCATTGCAACATTATTCATTCTCTCGGGCATTGCCGCCGCTGATGCCCGCGAGGTTGTCCTGTCTGTTCCGGGCATGAACTGCCCGGTATGCCCAATTACAATCTCCAAGTCGCTGAAAAAGATTGAGGGCGTTGAAGTTACCGCCACCGATCTCGATCAAAAACTTATCACGGTGCACGCTCCGGATACTGTTCCAAATCTGCGTCTGATGGAGGCAACGAGCAACGCTGGCTATCCCTCAACCATTCATCCTGGAGGCTCCAACAAATGAACCTCGAAGACATTGACCCAGCACTGGGGAGCCTGTCCGCATTCGCTAAGGCCAACCGTTCAACGTCAGGGCACATCTCCGCGATGCGGGAGGAAGCCATATTCACCGATGGGGAAATCCCGGCAAGGCAAAAGGCGTTGATGGCAGCGTTGTGGAGCGTATCGGCACGATGCGAACCCTGCATGAAATTCTACGTTCAAAAGGCAATGGCCCTTGGTGCGACTGAGGCGGAGCTGAACGAAGTGCTGTCCGTTGCGTCGGTCATGGGTGGGTGCGTCGGTGAAATGTGGGCGGTCAAGGCCTATCATGCAGCAACGAATGAGGAGGCAGGCGAGGCGTGTTGCAATTGACGGCTAACCAGTCGCTGCAGGGGACGTTTGACCCGTCGCCCATTTTTGCTTCCGCAAAAACGGCCGCCGCCTCAAACGCCCCTGAGCTCAGGCGTTAGGTGCTTATGGCAATTCTGAAGCGCCTCATGGCAAAGCTCGCAAGGGCATCTCGGATCTCGTGGGACGAGATAGCTATCGAGACAACGGGTTTTCGCACTGGGGCACGGCATATCGATTGGGCCGAAGTCACGTCCATTGCGGTATTTAAACGTGATTTGGTCACCTTTGATGACGTATGGTTTCAGTTGGAGTTTGCTGGTGAGTCCGTCCTCATATGTGAGGAACAACCTGGTTTTGTCAATTGGGTGGCTGAATTATGCCGGCAGTTCCCTGACGTTGCTTGCTGGCGGGAAAGTGTAATCCTGCCAGCATTTTCGGAAAACTTCGTTGTTCTCTACAGCAGCGTTTAAACGCAGGTTTTAGATTCCATATGGAGAGTCGTTCATGAGTTGGGATGAAGCACGTACGGCGGTCGCGTTGGTCGCCGTGGTTGTGTCATTTGCGTCTTTGTATTTTTCAAGACGATCGTGGGAGCGACTGAACCGCCCGATTGTCACCGCATTCATTGCAGAGAACGACGAAGATGGCCCTGCTTTCGATTTGCGTGTGTCGAATACAGGGAATCGTCCAGCACTAAATGTATACCTAGCAGCACCACCAAGCACCATAGATAGATTGCTTGAAGTGTCGGCTGAAAATTCGCACCGTGAAGACGTTCATCGATGCTTTTCCAAAGAATCGGCTGTGCCAGTGCTTCGGGATGGCGAAACTCTCGCTACAGCACTAGGGTGGTTTGATAAGCAGCGGCCTTGGTTAAATTATGGGGCCGAAATCGAAGTGGAGCTGAGGTACAGTGATCTCGATGGAAAGTTTTATATTTCCAAGATTCCACTAAAAATTTTCGCTAGAGAGGGGTTTGGTGGCAGTGTTTGGCGTAGAAGCACCTAACAAATCGTTGCAAGGGACGTTTGACCCGCTGCCCATTTTTGCTGCCGCAAAAAAAGGCATCGCCTCAAACGCCCTTGAACTCAGGCGTTGGGCGACTGAAAAGCAAAAGCATTGAAGCCGCTCGTCTTGCTGGGCATCTGCTGCCAGCCAGCATCGTTCAATATCCTTTGCTTGATGCGCAGCATATATGCGCATATAGTGTGTTTTCATTGTTCCCACTAAACAGGTGTGCATATGCAGACGGCGAAACACCCCACAGCCAGCAGGCGGCCTACCAACCTTTCACTAGATAGTGTTCTTTTGGCAGAAGCTAAAGCACTGGAAATTAACGTCTCAAGAGCTGCCGAATCAGGCATTGAGATCGCGGTGAAGGAAGAGAAGCGCAAGCTCTGGCTGCAAGATAACGCTGCTGCTATTGGTAGCTCCAACGCGTATGTTGAAGCAAATGGGTTGCCACTTTCTAGACATCGTCAGTTCTGATGGCGAGGTTCCATATCTATCAAAACACTGGTGGTAATGGTTTCCTTTTGGATGTTCAGTCGGATCTACTTAGCGGCCTAAATACACGCGTAGTTGTACCGTTGTTGGAGCGGGCTCATGCACCAACTCCTGCTCAAAGGCTCAATCCGGTGTTTACCGTTGACGGCGTCGAGGTCGTAATGGCGACACAGTTCATGGCTGCAATTCCTGAGTCCGAACTCAAGCACGTGGTAGGGCAGTTGGAAGATGAGCAACATGAAGCATCTACCGCGCTTGATATGCTTTTTTTGGGTTTTTAGCAGTGACTTTAAACTGCAAGTGGCGTGCGCAGTCGCCCAACAGATCGTTGCAGCGGACATTTGACCCGCCACCCATTTTTGCTGCCGCAAAAATGGGCGTCGCCTCAAACGCCGCTGAACTCAGGCGTTAGGCGGCTGAAATAGAACTATGACGAAGCTCCTGCACGTTTTCGGAATTGTTGGCATTGCTGCCGGCCTGTTTGCATTTGCTACGCCACTGATCTTCTTTGAGCTATTGGCTGAGTACACAGGGCAACCCAATGCGCATCTCATCCGAGATGTCGGTGCGGCCTACATATCGGCCGGTGTAGCGCTATCGTGGGCAGCGTTTAAGCCTAGTTGGCGTGGGCCGCTTGTATCAGTTGCAGCAATTTTCCTTCTGCTACATGCCTTGGGTCATCTCATAGATTTGGTGTCGGGCCATGTTCATCTTGGGTACGTAGCTATCGATGCTGTTCAGGTTTTTCTGCCTGCACTGGCCACAACGGCTTTGGCCGTATATTTTCTTCGTAACGGGGAGAAATGAAATGAACAAGAACATCGTCCGCCACGGCTTCGTGCTAATTCTGTTGGCATTGGTCTTTGGGCTTTTCGTCCAGGCCATGCCTATTCCGAGGTTGGGGCTATCTGCACATACCATTGGCCTCTTAAGCGGCACATTGCTCATTGCCATTGGTGCAGTCTGGCCACTATTTGTTTTGTCGTCCCGTCAGCAGCAGGTTATGTACTGGTCGTGGCTGTACTCCAGCTATGTAAATTGGCTTGGTTGCTTGGTCGGGGCCATGGCAGGGGCGGGTAAAGCTACTCCAATTTCATCGGCTGGCGCTGTCGGGCCTGCCGCAGCTGAGGCTGTTGTTGGCATCATGCTCGTAAGTGTTGCTGTTGCTTCATTCATCGCGGTTGGCTTATCAATCTTTGGCCTGAGAACGCGTGCAGCAGCCGCCTAACATTTCGCTGCAGGTGACGTTTGCCCCGCCACGCACTTTTGCTGCCGCAAAAGCACATGTCGCCGCAAACGCACCTGAGCTCAGGCGTTGGGCGACAGAAAGCCAAATTCTTCCCAGCCTCACCTCAGACCTGGCGTTCTTGTGCTGAACGGCACCATCTAACAGGTGCTATTATCAGGTCCTCCACACTCGGTGACGAATTACCATGGCGATCAAATTCTCAGAAGATGTAGTGCCGCTCACGGACTTGAAGGTTAACCCTGGCAAAGTCGTTAAGCATGTTGCCAAGGCACACCGTCCGACTTTACTCACTAGCCGTGGTCGCGGAGTTGCCGTTGTCCAATCCGTCGGCGATTTCGAGGCTGCTGAAGAAGAACGTACCTTCATGCGTGCGGTGGTGGCCGGCTTGAATGACCTGGAAACTGGCAACGAGGTCTCTCTGAAAGACGCAAAAGCCCGGCTAGGGCTATAGGTCGGTGACCAAGGTCTCCGTTACCTTCGCTGAGTCCGCGGTTCAGGACCTCGAGGAAATTCACGCCTGGTATGTAGGTGAGTTGGTCCCAGAAGTAGGTCAGCGCTTGATCGTGGAGATCTTTGAACGAGTTGAAGCCCTGCGCGACAATCCAGACATGGGCAGAGTCGTTCCAGAGTTCGGGCAGAAATATCTCCGGGAACTGATTCATCCGCCATTCCGCATTGTGTACAAACGGGAAGCTAAGAAGGCCCGTGTTGTCAGGGTTTGGAGAAGTGAACGCTTGCTCAGTTCGTCGAGTGTTCCCAATGAATAGGGTGGTAAGCATCAGCGAAGTGCCGCTGTCGCCCAACAAATCGCTGCAGCTGACGTTTGACTCGCCGCTCGGTTTGGCTACGCCAAGCCCTCACGTCGATTCAAACGCACCTGAGCTCAGGCGTTAGCCGTCAAAAGCAAAAAGCAGCAACTCTCTGATATCTACGTGGCTTTATTAGCCGCAGGAATTACAGGTGTAGGCCCGGTTCCATTGACTGGTGAAGAACGTCGATGATGTCGATATAGCCATCACCTATACGATAGTAGAGATGGTGTTTCTCAGCCTGAACGCTGTAATAGCCTGGCTTTATATCGTTGCGTTCACGGCCCTGCTTGGGGTGAGCGGCAGCATGACGCATGTGCTTTCGTAGCATCTTCAAGTATTTCTTTTGCTGCTGCGCCCCGAAATTCTTGAGCGTGTAATCGCCAATTTGAATCAGGCTGTTCTTGGCCTGTGGGGAAAGAAAATATTTGGCCATTAGCCAATCAATTCGTTCATAACCGTCTCGCCGTCTAACCCTCGGCCTTGGTCAAGCTCAGCTTCTCCGGCAGCTAAGGTTTTCCTCAGCAGGTCAAGTTTTGTTTCTTCCTGCTCTAGCAATCGCATTCCGGCTCGTACCGCCTCACTTGCCGAGGCATAGCGGCCGGCTTTCACACGCTCATCAACAAAATCCGTGAAGTGGTTGCCTAGCGAAACGCTCGTATTTCGGCTCATGATCGATACCTCTGTGTGCGAGTGGTCTGTCTAGCATATTACCAATCATTGGTACATCATCCAAGCCTCGCATAGCGGCTCACATTCAGCCTTGGCACACGCACCAATGGCAATTGCATACGGTCGTAGCTTCGGTGGTACTCTCAGCCTTGGGGCGTTTTGGGGGGTGACACGTTGAGTTCGCATCTTATTCATGATCAGGGCTGTCTAGTTTCGTGGTTCCGCTGTAAGTCCATGCGGCTCGTTTTGGCAATGCATCCCGAACGTAAACTGCAACTAAATCAGTTTGTTGCAGCCTTGGCGTGGCCTGCGGGTTTGACGGCTAACAAATCGTTGCAGCGGACGTTGATCTTGCTCTGAAAAAGTAGACACCTTTATCTAACGATTAGGAGGTGTCCAATGACCCGTAGCACGGTCT
>JBPOFU010000095.1:0-10426 GCA_051252075.1 Oceanococcus sp.
GTGCCATCGTGTGCGCGGGTCGAACTGCTGTCTATCTGTTCGAATTCCACGAACAGTAACTTCATGTTGTCAGGCGAAATACCCTCACCTTGGTCTTCAATTTCCAAGCGAAAGGCCTCACTGCCATCTAGATTGGCCCGCACCGTAATCACACTGCCTTTGGGTGAGAACTTGGATGCGTTAGAAAGGTAGTTATAAAGCACTTGGCGCAGACGAGAGGGGTCCAAACAAAGCGTTTTTATCTCGGATGAAATCTCCGTAACAACTTTAATATCATTTTTGAAAAACAGGCCACGCATCGTGGAAAGGACGTCGCTGACGAGACTAGAAAGTTCAAACTCCTGTGCTTGAAAGTGCAGTTTCCCGGATTCAATTTTGGCCAAATCCAGTACATCACCAATCAGCCCCAGCAGATGATGACCGCTGGCCAGAACATCGCCCACATACTCTTTTTGCGTCTCACTCAGTGGCGACTCTTGATCGTCCTGCAACAGCTCTGAAAAACCAATAATGGCATTCAGCGGTGTGCGCAGTTCATGCGACATATTGGCAACGAACTCGCTCTTAAGACGTGAGCGCTCAAGAACGCGCCGATTTTCTTCTTCCAATTGGACTGCGCGACGGTAGTAATGCTCGCTGCTGGCCAAATTCACGAAGGACTGCGCCAGCCCTATGGCCTGACCGATCTGAGCGCCCAATGCACCGGCAAAAGCACGTGCGTCTACACTGTCTAGCATTGCGGATTCACCGGCCAGTAACAACAAACCAGGTTGCCCTACACCCCAATTGACCGGCACACACATCATTGCTGGCACCCCGACCTCCGCCAGCACCGTGTTTTCCGCGCCAGCCGAAATGCCGCTAGTTGGCAAGACCACCGCACTTGCTGCTTGCGCCAAACGACTGAGTGTTTCGTGATGACCGAACAAGCCTTGAATTCTGGGCAAGTCAGCTTCTGCAAAACCAACTTGATGCTCGAATCCCAAAATGCCTTTCGGTGAGGCTAAATAAAGAACGCCTTTAGAGATTCCCGCCATATCCAAACACGCGGCCAAAATGTCGCCGAGCACATTCTCGATCACGGTATTTTTCGCGTGCATATCTACGATGGCTCGCAGCACGCCCATTAAAGCTTCATGCAGGCGTGCACGCTGCAGCAGTTGGGAGTTTTTCCCTATTTGCCGTTCCAGCAGCACCAAAGCGCGGCGCAAATGCTCGCTTTCCAGCACATTTTGGCTGGCCACTTGGACTTCCGGCGGATCTGACTCTAGCGCCGAAAAGACCGCCTTCACGATTTCCTCAGGACTGTCTCCCCTTGCCACCATCGCATTCGCGCCAACCTTTAGCGCCAGTTCGCGATCCGCTTCATCGCCATAAATGGCGGAGATCAGAATCAGTGGAATATGGCCCAACACAGGATCGCTGCGAACCTCACGACACAGGCTAAATCCATCCATTTCTGGCATAAAAACATCGCTGACGATGACCGCCGGTGGCGTATTCCGTGCCAACTCCAGTGCAGCCGTACCCGTTGCGCTGGAGGTAACGGTAAATCCAGCGTGAGCCAGCCACAGTCCCGTCATTTTGCGCAACTCTGGATCATCATCGATCAACAAGAGGCTGCGCCCTTGCCCCGGCCCTGGCTGGCTTGGTTCGCCCCCTGAAATATGCAGGCCGACAATCTCCGTCAACTGTATCGGGTCGATGGGTTTAATCAAAAATTCGTCAAAGCACCCGGCAGCCCGAGCTTCATCCATGCGCGATAAAAACCCGGAAAGACAGAGTATGGGCACATCCCTACCAGACAACTTTTCACGCAGCTGCGGTGCCAACTGCAGGCCATCAATATCCGGCAAGATCATGTCCTGCAAAATCAAATCGGGGTTGCAGGCATCCACCATAGTTAGCGCCGACACCCCGTCTTCCGCTTCAGTGACATGGTATCCGGCGCCTTCCAAACCGATACGAAACATTTTTCGGGTGGTTGGGTTGTCTTCTATAAGCAAGACACGCCCTGAGCCAATAGACGGCGGTTTAAGTTGGATCGCTACTGGTGCTGATTCGATTGGCGCATCAAATTCAACGACGGCCGGACTGGGCTCAGAAGCAGGCTGCCGGTTTGGAATATCGATCAAAAAACTTTCTACCGTATCCGGCAAAAGTATGGGGTCCAGCGGCTTGGTGATGTAGCCATCACAACCGGCGTCCATTGCCATTTCTTCATCGCCCTTCATGGCATAGGCCGTGACCGCAATGATTTTGATTTGTGCGGTCGCCGAATCGCCCTTCAAATGGCGCGTGACCTCCAGACCATCCATGCCAGGCAGTTGTATGTCCATCAGGATCAACAGCGGACTATAGGTTTTGAGCAGTTCCAAAGCGGATTCACCATCCACTGCGACCCTGACTTCAAAACCTTCGCCTTCCAAGGCAAAGCGCGCGACTTTGAGATTGGCCTCGTTGTCGTCGACTATCAGAATTGTGCCTCTACTCATATCAAAGCCTCATTAGCGGCATATTCACCGTCCTGGAAAGACAGCGGCAATGTGGCGCTGAATGTACTGCCCACGCCGAGTTCGCTACTCACATCGACCTGACCACCTTGCGCTTCGACGATACGGCGCGTGAGCACCAAGCCCAATCCAGTACCCTGATATTTCTTGGAAGCGCCTGAGTCCAACTGACGAAATTCGCTGAACAAAAGTTTGAGATCGCTCTCGGCGATGCCGATGCCATCGTCCACCACTTCAATGCGAAAAAAGTTATCGCTGTCCGGTATAACGTGAATCAAAACTTTTCCCTGCTCATCAGTGAATTTCAAGGCGTTGGATATATAGTTGTAAAGCACTTGTTTGAGCTTTCCGGGGTCCAGAGTTGGATTCATACAGGTGGGATCTATATTCAACTCCACTTGTATTTGCTTGGATGCAGCGATAGGCGCCAAAATATTGCGAACCTCATCAATCAGCTTCTCAAGGTTGATCTGCTCAGGGCTGAATTCCATCTTCCCGGCTTCGACCTTGGCCAAATCCAATACGTCATTGATGAGTTGCAGCAGATGATCTGAACTTTTGAGTATGTCGCCAAGAAACTCTTTGTGTTGGTCTGACACGGGCCCGACCTTGCCATGCGCCATTAATTTGGCGAAGCCCATGATCGCGTTCAGCGGCGTGCGGAGTTCATGGGACATGTTCGCCAGAAAAGCACTTTTCATCCGGCTGGCTTCTAACGCAGCCGTTTTCTCAACTTCGAGATCATCCAGAATATTGAGCACGGCCCGTTGGGTATCTTCCAAGAGCTGCTTTTCTTCGCCGAAATCCTCGAGAATATTCAGTACCGCTCGAGCGTATCCATCAGGGCCGAAATCTGCATATTGCACCGTCGGCTCCATGTTCATGGCGCGACCTGCTTGCGCAGTTCCTCGATTTGTTTTTTCAAATCAATCATTTTAAGTTCGCGCCCGACCGTCAATTTTTGGAATCGCTCCAACTCTGCCAAGCGTTCCAGCTCTTTATTGCGCTGCACCGCCACTTCATCTTCCGCTTTCTTCTGTGCACTAACATCACGTGCTGCAGCAAACACGCCCAGCACATTGCCACGGGTATCTTTGTAGACCGAGGCGTTGTAAAGCACATGAATCAACTCATTGCTTCTGTGCCGTATGGTCAGCGGATAGTCGGTAACAAAGCCTTTGGAAAACACTTGCTGATAGCCTTCCCTAGCTTTGTCTGGCTCGGTGAAATAGTCCGAAAAATCCGTGCCTATCAATTTCTCGCGGGTAACACCTGTGACCTTGATGGAGCCCTCGTTGACGTCGGTGATTTTGCCTTCTGGGCTAATCGTTACCAAGGGATCCAAACTGGCCTCAATCAAACTACGGGCGTATTGCGAGGCGTGCTTTTGTGCGGTGATATCACGGGCAATTTTTGATGCGCCGACGATATTGCCCTCGGCATCCTGCACCGGTGACACCGTTAGCGAGACATCAAAGATCTCCCCGCCTTTGCGAACACGCTGTGTCTCGTAAGGCTCCACGCGGTCACCATGAAGTAAGTTGGACAGGATGTTCTGCTCTTCCGCTTTGATCGCCGGTGGAATCAACGAAGACACGTGTTTACCGATGATCTCGCTCGCGGTGTAGCCGAACATGCGCTCGGCGCCCTTATTCCAACTGGTCACAACACCTTCGGTCGATTTACCAATGATCGCATCAGCAGTTGAATCAACAATGGCTGCAAGGCGCGAGCGTTCTTCACCGGCTTTTTTCTGCTGGGTTACATCACGCGCTGCTGCGAATACACCGCGCACTTGCCCCGACGGGTCCTTATAGACGCTGGCGTTGTATAGGACCTCGGTCAATTTTCCGTCGCTGTGGCGGATGGTCAGCGGATAATCCGCGACAAAGCCTTTATCCAAAACCAGCAAATAACCTTCACGGGCTTTTTGCGGCTCAGTGAAATATCCGGTGAATTCCGTCCCAATTAAGTCGTCACGCGCGACGCCAGTGACCTGAATGGTCGCTTCGTTCACGTCAGTAATTTTCCCTTCAGGACTAATCGTCACCAAGGGGTCGAGACTGGCCTCAATCAAGCTACGCGCATATTGCGAGGCCTGGTTTTGCTGAGTCACGTCACGGGCGGCAGCAAAAACGCCCAAGACATCACCGCGTACATCTTTGTAGACCGAGGCGTTGTAGAGCACATCGGTGAGGTGGCCATCCTTGCGCCGGATCGTGAGTGGGTAATCGGTGACGAAGCCTTTGGCAAAAACTTGTTGATAACCTTCCTGCGCCTTGTCAGGTTCCGTGAAGTAGTGAGAAAAGTCGGTACCGATTAAATCGCCTCTGGCAACACCGGTGACTTTAATGGTGGCCTCGTTCACATCAGTGATCTTCCCCTCAGGACTAATTGTGACCAAAGGATCCACACTGGCCTCGATCAGGCTACGAGCATATTGCGATGCCTGTTTCTGTTCTGTGACATCACGCGCCGCCGCGAATACACCCAACACATTGCCCGCAGAATTTTTGTACACCGAAGCGTTGTAGAGCACGTCCGTCAAACGGCCATCTTGATGCCGAATGGTTAACGGATAATCGGTGACAAATCCTTTTGCAAAAACCTGTTGGTAGCCATCTCTGGCTTTATCCGGCTCAGTAAAGTAATTGGAAAAGTCAGTGCCAATTAAGCTTTCACGCTGAACGCCGGTGACCTTGATAGACCCTTCGTTGACGTCGGTGATTTTGCCCTCAGGGCTAATGGTCACCAGCGGATCAAGACTGGCTTCAATCAAACTCCGGGCGTATTGGGAGGCCTGTTTTTGCGCCGTGACATCGCGCGCTGCCGCAAAAACACCAAGAACCTTGCCCGCCGTGTCTTTGTACACGGTGGCGTTATACAGCACGTCGGTAAGCCGACCATTCACGTGACGGATTGTTAATGGGTAATCAGTGACTACTCCTTTGGAAAACGCTTTTCGATAACCCTCGCGAGCCTCATCCGGCTCGGTAAAGTAATCCGAAAAATCCGTGCCAATGAGTTTTTCACGGTCAACACCTGTGACCTTAATAGAGCCTTCGTTTACATCAGTGATTTTGCCTTCAGGACTAATCGTAACCAAAGGGTCAAGGCTGGCTTCCAACAAGCTGCGAGCGTACTGAGATGCCGAGCCCGCTTGCTGCTCAGCGAGTTTGCGTTCGGTGATATCGCGGGCAATTGATGATGCACCTATTACCTCGCCTGCATCATCGTGTATGGGTGAAACCGTGAGTGACACTGCTACAGTGTCACCGCTCTTGCTCAGCCGACTGGTTTCGTAATGTCGAACTCGGCGGTCGTCTCGAATGCTGCTCAGGATCTCGTCCATCTCATCCTGGCGCTCTGGCAAGAGCAGCTTGGACACAGACTGTCCAATCATCTCATCAGATGAGTAGCCATACATGCGCTGTGCCGCCGCATTCCAACTGGTAATAATTCCATCTAAGTCTTTACTGACTATGGCATCGTCTGACGAATCCACGATTGCGGTTAACAATGCTTGGCGTCCTTGCGTAGCACCTCCTATTTTTTGGTTTCCTGAACTGAGCTTCATACTCCACTACACCTTTGGTCGGAAACAAACACACCTACTGGCTTCTATTCACTTCGTATTCACATCCTATACCCTTTTATATGTGCTATCGCACATTGGTAAATGAGTACTATGAGCCTTGAAAGGGATAACGCGGACTTTGCAAGATTGGTTCCAAGCGCCGAACTTGAACATGGTTTGCTAGGAGAAAACATGCCGGATGATTGCAGTAGCGCAACCGCAGTTGACGCGACAAATTTATGTTTGCAGGTTTGTCCCGTTGTCGCTGTGGGTGATCGACGTTTAATCGCGGTCGACTTACTTCCGACATGGTCCGGCCCTGACACTGCCGATACGGCCCTAGATGACATGTGGGCCAAAGCCAAATCATCAGGGCAAGAACAAGTACGCTTGCTCATGCAAGAACTCATCAATAGCGCCTGCAAGCAATGGCTGGATTGGTTCTCGCAAGGCGTCGCTCCTCGTATGTCGCTGGCGGTGATCACCGATGCCGTCAGTTCTGCTCAAGAGGTGGAAAACATACTCACAATCCTTCGCAAAGCGGGAGTGCCTACCAGCAAACTTCAGCTCAGGCTAAGTGAAGCCTCACTGAAGGCCAATAAGGAAGACTGTGTAGCAACCGCCAAGCAGCTACGCTCCGCGGGTTTGAGCGCAGCGCTGGATCAAGTTGGCGACGCCTATGCCGTGGTATCTGAATTGGAAACCATACCCTTCGACAGCATTCGAATCCAAGCTGGATTCGTTGCTAAAGTTGAATCTGATGCTATGAGCCGACTGGTAGTCGCCACACTCACCAAGCTCAGCACGGAACGCGGTGTTACGGTCATCGGCTGTGGCGTTGATGAAGCCGAACAATGGGATTTTCTGCAGGAATCGGGCTGCGACGGCATGCTCGGCGACTTGGTTACCACCCCCATGCCCGCTAGCGAATTAATGGATTGGTTGTACATGAGCCGTTGGCAACGAATACATCGCACTCCCACACCTAGCGATGAAGTTGCGACCACAGAAAATGGACAGCCAGCAGCTGCAGTCTCGCATGCAGAGTTGGCACCGATAAACGCCAAGCTTCACGCGTTGGTCGTTGATGACGACCCGTTAGTTGTCAAAGTGCTGGCTAAGCAGTTATCGAACTTAGGCTTCGCCGACATCATGACAGCCAATGACGGCGAACAAGCCATGCTGGCTCTGCAATCTAACGCGACCTTCGACATCATATTTTGCGATCTTAAAATGCCGGGTACCGATGGCATGGCATTTCTACGGCGCGCAGCAACCCTGATACCCAACGTGGCTGTTGTGCTGATTAGTAGTGTTGACGCCAAAATCCTGCGTTCGGCCGCGTCCTTGGCGCGAGCTCATCAGTTGAGTCTATTGGGCACTTTGAAAAAGCCCATCAGCATCGATGCGCTTAGCGCTGTCATTCAACGCTTAAGCCGACACGCGAGCATTAGTGAAAAGCCCAGTGATTCGAAAATCGAAATTGATGATCTTCGGAAAGCGCTGAGCGGCGGCAACATCGAGCCGTATTTTCAACCGCAGGTGGATGCGCAAACCGGCGTGCTTGTGGGCGCCGAAGCCTTGGCACGCTGGCGCAAGGGTGATGGCTGGATCGCACCGGACAAGTTCATTGCGCTCGCCGAAACTCACGGATTGATCAATGAACTAACCGATGTCATTGTCGCTGGAACCTTGCAGGCGATTAGCCTTTGGGACCAGGCCGGTTTGACACTGAATGTGTCGGTCAATGTCTCTATGGACACACTGTCACGTTTGGATTTTCCGGAGCACATGAACCAACTTTGTTCCGATGCCAATATCAACCCATCACGCGTACAAATTGAAGTCACCGAATCCAAGGCTATGAGTGATCCGTTAAGTACTTTGGAAGTCGCGACACGATTGCGTTTGTGCGGCTTCGATCTATCGATCGACGATTTCGGAACCGGTTACTCCACTTTAAGTCAGTTGCGCGAGATGCCGTTCAGCGAACTCAAGGTCGATCAAAGTTTTGTTGGGCTCGCGCACAAAGATAGAGAGGCGCGCAGCATTGTTGATTCGAGCTTGAAATTGGCACGCAAGCTGAACTTGAAAACAGTGGCCGAAGGCGTGGAAACATCAGAAGATTGGCGCTTACTGAATTCGCTGGGTTGCGATATTTTACAAGGATATTTTGTCAGCCATGCACGCTCCTCTGAGGACTTTTTGAACTGGGCGCAAACGGAATACGCCGAACTCTTGAGCGGCAAAGTCCTGCCGCCATAGGCGCAACAGATGACGCTTCCGTACTCCCAAATTTTTTATGCGTTGAATCTTTCACGCTTTGCACCACTTCGTCTTTCGAATTTTAACCGGAAGACTGAGCAATGAAGACCGAAGGCCGCATCTTGGTCGCAAGCAATGACACTGCCGACGCTGAATTGGTTCAACAATTGCTTTTGGACGAGTTCGAATGTGTGGATGTATCTATCGACCCTTCCCTTGCCGCTGCGGATTTCGAAACGCTGCAGCCTGATGTTTTGGTACTGGTGTTCCAAAGTCTCACCGCAGCACAACAGTATTACCTTGGGCTATACCGTAAAGATGGCCATATCCATGCCCAGAAACACCGCACGGTTGTGTTGTGCAATAAGCGGAATCTCGCACAAGCCTATGAGCTCTGCAAAAAGGACTACTTCAACGATTATGTATTGTTTTGGCCCATGCCTGACGATCCACATCGTTTAAAAATGGCAACTCGGCTGGCGTTAAAACTTCGTCCAGCGGACTCTCTCCAAGCCAATGACGGCCCGGAGGCTCCTCAACCGGAAGCCCCTCAAAAGGTAGAGAAGGCCGAGAAGATCGAGGAGCTGGAAAGTTTGGAGCATGTGATAGGTCTCCAGCCATCTGTTTTGATTGTCGATGACGACCCATTGCAGCATAAAATGCTGAGCGGCATGCTGAGGTCGTTGAATCTTGATTTGAGTTTTGCTTGCTCGGAATTCGAAGCCCTGGAACTGCTTAAACACATTCAACCTCAATTGATATTGATGGACATCAATCTTCCCGATGGTGATGGCGTGGACATCACACAACGCATCAAGGACCAGCCAGGCTTTCAAAATACCCCCGTCATCATGGTGACGGGTCACGGCAGCAAGGAAATAGTTTTACGTAGTCGACAAGCCGGGGCGGTAGATTTTCTAGTCAAGCCCTATCAACTAGAAAAGCTACTAAAAACAGTTCAGCAGTATCTGCCATGACAATCTCCAGTTGGTTCAACCGGCATGGAATGGAGGCTGTTAAGTGAAACATAGTGGATTGACGTTTTTACAGCCTGGCACGGATCTTAGTTTGGCCATGCAAGGCAGTTATAACTGGTGGTGGGTGTTGCTATCACTGTTGATTGCTAGCGCCGCGGCTTTTACTGCTCTCCAGATCTCCGAGCGGCTCATGCGCGGCGGTGCCAACCGCGCCTTATGAAATGCTGTCGGTGCGTTTGCCATGGGTTGCGGCATCTGGTGCATGCATTTTGTCGGCATGCTTGGCTTCGAACTTCCGGTTGAAGTCGAATATGACCTTCTCATTACTTTGCTTTCGATTGTTCCTGGGGTCGTCGCAAGTGCAATCACACTGCATTTCATTTCGGCTGAGCGTATTAGTTTTGTCAGAGCCAATCTAGGCGGCGTGCTCATGGGCGTAGGCATAGGCACCATGCACTACACCGGCATGGCAGCCATGATTACCAACGCGCACATGAGCTATCACCCTGGCTTGTTTGCCCTGTCGATACTTGTTGCGCACGTGTTGGCCACATTCGCAATATTGGTCAAATTTCAGCTCAGTACGCGTTTTGGCACTCAATTGTTAGGTCAACTAGCCGGTGCGATCTTGATGGGCGTGGCCGTCGCCGGCATGCACTACACCGGCATGACTGCCGCCTATTACTTTGAGATCCCAGGCAGCGGTGATCTTTCCATGGGCATCGATCACCTGACGCTTGGTGCCCTAGTTGCCGCCGTTACCTGTTCGATATTGTTGATTACCATCATCAGCACAATGGTCAGTACCCGCATGTACATTGCGACGCGTGCAAGCGCAGCCAAAAGCCAATTCTTAACCAATATGAGTCACGAGATTCGCACGCCGATGAATGGTGTGATTGGCATGGCAAACTTGCTCGCGCAGACCAATTTGGACGATTTGCAACTGCAATACGCAAAGACAATCCAGAATTCCTCAGAAGCCTTAATGTCCATCATTAACGACATTTTGGATTTTTCCAAAATTGAAGCGGGCACCCTAGAACTCGATGAGAAAGCATTCAATTTGCGAGATACCTTGCATGAAGTCATAG
>JBPOFU010000096.1:0-10384 GCA_051252075.1 Oceanococcus sp.
GAACCACGGTGGCCACCAAGGCTATCACTTGAACGATTGCGACCTCTATCGCGCGGATATGGAGCACGCGCACTGCTTTATGCTCGATCTGTCCGGTAGCTCTTTGATGAAGGCCAATCTGCGCCACGCCAATCTGCATCGGGCCAACTTAGAAGGTTGCAACCTACTCGGTACCATTTTTGAAAATGCCCGGATAGAAAAGGTCAACTGGGGAGAAAAAGTTCGTCAGGAAATTCAAGCAGAACAGGCAGAGCAAGAGGGTGATGACGAGGAGTGCCTGAATTACTACCAACAGGCCGAGGAGGTTTATCGTAACTTGCGTAAAACGGCTGAGGTACAAGGTCTGTTTGAAACTGCCGGACGTTTTTTTAAAAAAGAAATGATGATGCGTCGCAAGCAAATGCCAAAGCGCTCGGTCACCCGCTTTATATCATTGGCCGTCGATATATTTTGTGGTTACGGCGAAGACCCCATGCGGGTAGTGCTGTTTTCCTGGATGGTCATCGTGACTTTCGCCCTGATCTATTCCCTGTTTGGCCTGTCATTTAGCGGCGAATCCTTGGCTTTGGATGTGCAAATGTCGCTTTGGGCCAACCTTAAAATCTTTATGACCAGTTTGTATTTCAGCATTGTTACCTTCACCACCTTAGGCTATGGCGACTTGGCGCCGATCGGCTTCGCTCGTGCTTTCGCAGCGGTAGAAGCCTTTGTCGGCAGCTTTACTTTGGCCCTATTTGTTGTGGTTTTTGTGAAAAAAATGACGCGATAAAATCGTTTGTTTTAAGCTTTTGGGTGGGGGCGATGACAGCCACAACCGCTAGCGGAACTTATGCCTGAGCGCAGCAAAAGAGACTTTTTTCGAGACATCTTGATCTTCGCACTCATCGTGTTCAGCGGTGCTTTGGTGTTCACTTTTCTAATCAAAACGCTACTTGGGGACAAACAGATTCCCAATGTCGCAGCCGTTGTTGCGCATATCGCTACCCCGGAAACGCGCGTCAATGCTGATCTAGTCAGCCCGCTCAAAGGATTACCGAGCGAGAGTGCAAGAAAGACATTTACAGGCACGTATGCAGCGGCCGGATTACACAAAGCATTCGCTGTATCCAATGAGGGGTACTGGGGCTACGCGACTCAGCTCAGTACTGCAGTGTTGGCGGGGCGCACTGCCGTGTGGTGGTGCGAGACATTACGTAGCGAGAAAAGTAAACAGGATGCTTGCAAAGTTGTCCACCTCGATGGCGCCTGGTTATCAGAAAATGCCAAGCAAACGCATTACAGCGTAGAAATTGATCATATTCGTCGCGGCATCATGCCAAGTACCCTAGAGTTCATTTCCGGCGAATACGCACAAGCGCAAGGGCACAAAGCCTTGGCAACCAGCACTGATGGTTACTACGGCTATGCGACGGATTTTGGCAGTGTCAATCAAGCGGTTGAGGCTGCCATGGGATACTGCGAGGACGCCGCACGTAAGCAAGGCCAAGCTGTCCAATGCCATATTCAATTGATCAACGATGAATGGCAGTAACAGAATGTCTCGAGCAACGACTACCGTGCATACTGTGATGCTGTCCTAATAACTGCTCAAAGTATCCGATCCCTATGCCCTTAATCCTGCTTATCGCCTGGATGGTTCTCGAATCTCTGCTCATAGCAGAGGTCTCCAATCACATCGGTGGCCTGCCGGTGTTTTTCTTACTGCTGGTGATTGCTGCGCTCGGAGTCCAACTAATCCAACGCCAGGGTTTCAAAGTGCTCGCCGCAGTTCAAGCCTCTATGCAGCGCCAAGAATTGCCCGCCGCGACCTTACTCGACAGCATGATCGTTTTTATTGCCGGCACGCTACTCATACTCCCGGGATTTCTATCCGATGGTTTCGCTCTGTTGATGCTATTCGGTGGCATGCGTAAGCGCCTCGCTAATTTGGCTGAGCAGCAACTTAAAAAGAGACATCCTGAATACCGCAGCCCGGTCACTATTGATGGTGAATTCCACGCGGTGGAAGAAAAGATTCCGTTGCGAGATGTACGTTCTGACGACTGAGGTGAGTGTTTGTTGTCGTTCTGATTGAACAGCATGAATAACGTAAGACGGCACGCTGCGCATGGTTCAACATGAAAAATGGAACCGTGCAGCCCCATTGGCAGTCCAAGTTAGGTAAACAGATGAGTAGTTAATCGTGCTCAACTTTAAATCAACCCTAATGATACTCAGTGCTGCGGCGCTACTTCTCGCTGGCTGTGCGACTGCAACCCCTTACCAAACCATGAAAAGGGGGCAGGGTTACAGTGATCAACAACTGGAATCGAATCGTTTTCGGGTGCGTTTTGCTGGCAATGGTCTTACCGCGAAAGACACAGTTCAGAACTATTTGTTGTATCGCGCAGCAGAAGTAACGCTGGCACAAGGGCATGACTATTTCTTGACTGTGGACAGGCTGACTGAAAAAGAAAGCAGCCAATATCAATCATTTAGTTTTGGGGCCGGCTTTGGCCGCTGGTACGCCAGCCCATTTGGCACCGTGGGGGTTACAACCACGGAGGTGTCCAGCGAATTTATGGCAGAAGCCAGCATCCTCACTTTCGCCGGAAAAAAACCGGCAGACAATCCCAACGCCTTTGATGCGCGTCAGATCAAGGCCAATTTGGAAAGCTTGATCGTAAGACCAAAAGCAAAATCCACTGAGCCAATCGATTAGTCAGCGCTGTCATAGCGTATGTACGCTTTGACACCAGGCTAACAAGAAGCTCGGCAAGCGCGCTATTTGGCGGGCGCTCCCCACAGCTGCTCTAGGCGTTTGTCGCGCCCACAACCGCTGCGATACCAGCGGTAGCGAACAGGGTTCTTTTTATAGTAATCCTGGTGGTATTCCTCCGCCGGATAGAACGTTTCAGCAGTGGCTATTTCGGTGTAAACCTTGCCGAATTTTTTCTGTATCGGTGCCAGGCTGCTGAGAGCGGCTTTTTTTTGTGTTTCATTATGATAAAAAATTGCGCTGCGGTACTGACTGCCTCGGTCGCAAAATTGTTGATCTTTTACCGTAGGGTCCACGTTGTGCCAAAAATGCTGGAGAAGCTCAGCATAGCTGACCGTATTAGGGTCGTAGCGAACTTGGACGGCTTCTGTATGACCCGTGCCGCCACCACTGACTTGTTTGTAGCTGGGGTCTTTGACTTGTCCGGCGGTGTATCCCGAAACAGCGGACAACACCCCGTCGAGCTTTTCAAAATCGGATTCGGTGCACCAAAAGCATCCAGAAGCAAAAGTCGCGACTTGGGTGTCAGCGGCAATCACCTGGGCGGTGCCAGATAGCATGAGGCTGCAAATCAAGCCCCATTTTAGCAATAGCTTCATGAGCGCAGCTCCGGCAGGGCATCAGCTTGAGGTACGAACTCGAGCGCCAGTCCATTGTTGCAATAGCGCAAGCCGGTCGGTTGAGGTCCGTCATTGAACACGTGTCCTTGATGGCCGCCACAGCGGGCACAGTGATATTCGGTTCGAGTTACAAAGAATTTGCGGTCCTTTTTTACCCCCACCCGGTTGGGAATAACATCAAAAAAACTTGGCCAGCCAGTGCCGCTTTCGTATTTCATCGATGAGTCAAACAGGGGCAAGTAACAGGCGGCACAAACAAAAGTTCCGGGCTCTTTGACTTTGTTCAATGGACTGCTGCCGGGACGTTCGGTGTCCTCTTCAAACAATACGCCATAGCGGTCCGCTGGAAGAATATCCTTCCAAGCGGCAGCGCTTTTTTCGAGTTTGCTGAACTCGTTTGAGTTCGCCCGCAAGTTCGTTACGTTGGTCATGCTAACCACTCCAATGAGGGACTTGATTAGGGTGCGTCTATTCATTCCATTGGCCTCAAATTGGCCAGCAATTGCCAGCTTTACATTCATGTGTACTGCATAGACCGGCGCAGAGCAAAAAAGAATACAGGCAGGCGCTCATTGAATTTCTTTATCAGCTAGCAGGAAAGTCGCCTATATTGATGCCATGTCCGATTCTTTCGATTCACATGCCGCCTTAAACCGAGGCAACCAATCGCCAGTGGCCGCTGGTGATTCAACTTCTGCCCAGATACTTAAGCTTGTACTCGTACTGGCTTTTGGCGCTGCATTTTTCTTCACTTTCAAGCTCATAGATGGCAGCGGCTCCGAATCGCCAGCCTTGCAATGGTGGGCGCAATTAGGTGACAAGTTTGCATCGGCTTTTCCGCTAGAGGACACGCCTGTTCCTGAAAAGGCTGCGCAACAGGTCAAGTTCGAGAGTCAACGCCAAATAGAAATAGCCGGCCGCCGCGCTGATGACTCGTTAGCCAAGCCTCCGGCCGCTACCGAAACAAATACGCCAGCATCGACAAATCCACTGCAGCGTTTGGCTGAGGCAGTGCCGTTGGTTGCGAAAAAACCGTTTAAACCAGCTCTGAATCTGACTTCAGATGCCACTGATGTGCAGCTGGGCCCACAAGCTCAAGTGGTGGTGAGCAGCAAATATGCCGTGGTGGCCTACGCTGCGGGCAATCCGAACGACCGTCAAACCCTGCTGACGCCGGCTCTCTATAAAACGGCTTTCGACGGTGAAAAGTATCAAGCGATCCGTAGTGTCTTGGCGTTACCGGACGGTCGGTATTTGTTCGGAGGCTGGCATGGTTTGCTGCTCGCCCGGCAAGGCGAGAAGTTCGTGCAATTGTCGAATCGAGAGCAAGAACCGACAGGGTCCATACGTTCGCTGGTGTTTTGGCAGGGTGCGGCTTATGCCGCCGGGCGTGGTCTGTGGCGAATTAAATCTGATGCAATCAAGCCGGAGCCGATTGCAGCGTTTGCAGACTATCGACTACAAGCCGTGTTGGCAGCAGACGATGGTCTCTTTGTTGCCAACAGTAGTCGCGTGTGGAAATGGCGATTCGGACAGAAGCATGTGGTGGTTAGCGATTTACCTGCAACCCTACGCATTACTGGCTTGTTTTGGGCGCCAGACCAACAACTTCGCATACTCACCAACGGCGGTTTGTTTATTCGCGATGAAAATGGCCGCACGCGGTTAGAAGCTTTAGAGGGGGTGTGGTTACGAGAGGCCAAACAAATCAATGGCCAGCTGTGGCTGGCGAGTTGGAAACAGGGCCTGCTGATGCGCGAGAACGGACAATGGCACCGTTACTCAGAAGCAGACGGCTTGGCGGGCAATGCGGTGAGCGCATTGGCCATCGATGCCCAAGACCACATGTGGTTAGCGTTGTATGGTAAAGGGGGCTGGCAGGCACCGCGTGCTGATGTCCTGGATCGCATTCGACAGTTGAAATGGGATCCACACCCGGATCCCGAGTAAGTCAACGGGCCAGATTTTACCGATTGTCAGGCTCAAGCAGCAAAGCGTCCCAAGTTCCTTTTTAGTTGTTCAGCGATGGAACCCATTGCTGGTTCCTTGCGTGATTAGGGGCATAACAATTATCTAATTATCGAGGAGACAAGGAACCATGAATCCAATTGTTTGGAGTCGTCTGGTAGGCGCAGTTATTACAACACTGGTGCTTATGGGGTGTGGATCAAGCGAAGATCAGTATCAAGCTGAATTTCGAGATGCACAGGACACATCAACCGATCCGCCGGACGAAAATGTAATCCTTGTCGAAGAGATGGTGCATATCGTCGAGCGCAGTGGCCTCTACTCTTTGCCATCAGATCCGGAGAAGGCGCTCGCCTCGATCACCACACTTCCTGATGGCCTTGGCGACGTCATTGCCATGCATTTGGGTCGTTACTATCCGACGCCACACGAGTTCACTCCCGGCATGGGGCCATTGATGGACCTGCTACAAGCGCGCGCAGACCTGTTGCTCAGCGGCGGGCAACCGTTGAGGTTGCTGGAAGACATGTCGGATGGCGAGTTCTCAGTTCTGTTGCTGCCGGTGGACGCTACAACGGTCATCGTGATTCTTCCGACTCAGGTTGTTAGGGCCAATCCAGCCGCCGCAGCGCTGCCTGAGGCGCAGGTCGACCTCAGCCAACTCACCTACGAGGTGAATGGCAAAACACGTACCGTTGAACAGTACATGCAGAGTGGTTCCACCAATGCGATCGCGTTCATGCACAACGGTCAGTTCATCTACGATGATTATCAGAACGGCTTCAACCCCAATACGCGTGCGCACATGTGGTCGGTCACCAAGTCGGTTACGACGTCCTTAGTTGGAATTGCCGTAGCGGAAGGTCTGGTTGATTCGATTTACGATCCCATCACCAAATACGTTCCTGATGCGGTCGACACGGTTTGGGAAGGTGTTAGCGTCGAAGATATTCTGCAAATGGAGTCTGGCACTTACTGGGTCGACGTTCCGGTGCATCAGCCCGAGCAGCTCGTCCTTATGGGCGCTGACTACCACTCAAACGGTCTTTACGGGATGACCCGTGACGAGTATTTGCTAAGACTGACTCGTGTTTCAGAGACAGGCGAGTTTTACCGTTACAACAGCGGTGATGCGCAGATGCTGGCGTGGCTGCTCGAGAACGTTTATGAGCGGCCTTATGCACACATACTCTCGGAAAAAATATGGCAGCCCGCGGGCATGCAGGATGATGCCTTGGTTATGCACGACCGCTTAGGTAATACGTTCGCCTCCATGGGCCTAATGGCGACCCCTAGAGACATGCTCCGTTTCGGGGAAATCTTCCGCAACGGCGGGCGTAGTATTGACGGAAAACAGATCGTTCCCGAGGCTTGGGTGGCGGCGTCGCACAACTACGACAAAGAAAATGGCGGCGGCCCGCGTGGCTACATGTGGCCTCATTGGGGAGGCGTTGATTCTGGCAACTACACCGCGGCAGGTTATGGGCACCAGCGCGTGAGCGTAGCGCCGTCCTTGAACACGGTTGGTGTGCGTTTCGGCAATGATCCGGTCGACACCATCGCGCCTAAAGAATGGGAAGCGGTTCTGAATGCCGTAGGCAATTATCTTGAGTCCGGCACGGTAAAATAAACGCCAAACGCTTCGTATTGGCTTGCAGATGCTCCTCTGGGGATCTGCAGGCCTGATTCAGTATCAACTCGCAGTGTTTGTCTTCACCGACTTAACATTCAGACAAAGCCACTGGGACGTTGGTGGCGAGGCCGCCACGCGAGGTTTCTTTGTATTTGCTATTCATATCCTTGGCTGTGGTGGCCATGGTTTTAATGACATTATCCAAGCTGATTTTGGCATCAGCCGGATCGCTGGCCAGTGCCAGTTGGGCGGCTTGTATCGCTTTGATGGCACCCATGGCATTGCGCTCTATGCAGGGGATTTGTACTAATCCTGCGATGGGGTCGCAGGTCATACCCAGGTGATGCTCCATTGCAATTTCTGCGGCCATCACGGCCTGCCGCACACTGCCGCCCTGAGCTTCCGTGAGCGCAGCTGCTGCCATAGAGGATGAGACGCCTATTTCGGCCTGGCAGCCGCCCATAGCGGCAGAAATGGTGGCGCCTTTCTTGAAATAGGTGGCAATTTCGCCGCTAACCAGCAGAAAGTTTTCTATGTCCGTTTGTCCCATGGGCTTTTCGCCGAAACACAATTGGTACATCAGCACCGCAGGAATGACCCCGGCCGCGCCATTGGTGGGTGCGGTTACAACACGTCCTAAGCAGGCGTTTTCTTCGTTTACCGCCATGGCAAAGCAGCTCAACCATTGCATGATTTGGTTGGTGTGAAATTGGCGGCTACGAATTTGTTCTAACCATTCGTCATCATCGCGCGCTTGTGGCGCGTCGTCCAGGAGCTTGCGGCAGATGCGGCCAGCACGTCGTTTCACTTGCAGGCCGCCGGGTAGCCAGCCATCCTGGTGGCTGCCACGGAACATGCCTGCTTTCATGACCTTCCAGATTTTCCCCAGTTGCTGGCGAACCTCTGCTTCATCGCGCCACGCGTGTTCATTAGCGCGCACCATGTCGCAGATACGCAGATTGTGTGCATCGCAATGGCTGAGCAAATGCTCCGCCAACTGGCAGGGATAGGGGAGTTGGATTTTGGGCGCGACGATTGCTGCTTGATCGCGGGCCACGACGAATCCACCGCCCACCGAGAAATACACAGACTCATGGCGTCGACGTCCAACAAAACTGCGGCAGGCCATGGCGTTGGCGTGTTCTGGTAAGGCTTTTTCGCCGCTGAATACGATATTTTTCTGGCGATCAAACGGCACCGAGATTTTGCTAGTTAGTCGAATGGATGGAGCCAATTTCAGGGCTTCGAGCTGACTTTCGATGCCGTCTATATCCACCGTTTCCGGGTCTTCTCCGAGTAGGGCCAAGCAGATGGCGATATCCGTGCAATGTCCCTTGCCGGTTAAAGCCAGCGAGCCATACAGTTCGATTTCTATACGTTCGCAGCCGCTGGGGATTCCCTCGCTTAGCCAGCGTTGGATGGCACGCCATGGCCCTAGAGTGTGCGAACTGGACGGACCGACTCCGATTTTCAACATATCGAAAACGCTTAAGATTTCCATCGTTCATCTCCGCAGGCGGCTGTGCTTATCGGAGTCTATAGAATTGTTGCGATCACTAGTCTCTCAGCTTGCATTGCACTAGCATCCGACCTGAGTTTGAGCAGCTTGTGTTGCGCAAGCGATGCCTACCCACAAAATGGAAAGTTGAATCCGAAATGCCCTACGTCAATATAAAAATCACCCGTGAAGGCGCCAGCGTCGAACAAAAAGCTGCGCTCATCAAAGGTGCGACCGAATTGCTGCAAAAGGTATTGAATAAAAATCCAGCGACCACGGTCGTGGTTATTGATGAAGTGGACACTGACAACTGGGGGATAGGTGGAGAATCGGTGACCGTGCGTAGAGCACAAGGGAAATAGACATGAGTTTTCAACATCAGCAAGCGCAGGACTTCATCAATCAACAATGGGATGAACAAATCGTTCCGCAACTCACGCAATACATACGCATTCCCAATAAGTCACCCTTGTTCGATCCACAGTGGCAAGAACATGGCTATATGGAGCAAGTGGTCCAACAATTTGAAGCTTGGTGTCTGGCGCAAAACATACCGGGTGCAAAGATAGAGGTGGTGCGCTTGCCAGGGCGGACTCCGTTGTTGTTTTTAGAAATTCCGGGGCAGAGTGACGATACGGTATTGCTCTACGGGCATTTAGATAAACAGCCGGAAATGGAAGGCTGGGACGAAGAGTTTGGGCCGTGGGATCCGGTCATCCGGGATGACAAGTTGTATGGCCGCGGCGGTGCCGATGATGGCTATGCCTGCTTTGCCTCACTCACCGCTATCATGGCTTTGCAGCGGCAAAACCGCAGTCATGCACGATGCGTGGTGATAATCGAAGCTTGTGAAGAATCCGGCAGCATCGACTTGCCTTACTACGTGGATGCTTTGGCCGCGCGTATCGGCGCGCCTAGCTTGGTGGTGTGTTTGGACTCGGGGGCGGGAAACTATGAGCAAATGTGGCTGACGACCTCGCTGCGCGGCAATTTGGTTGGCGTATTGCGTGTCGACGTGCTCACAGAGGGCGTGCATTCTGGTGCCGCCAGTGGTGCTGTGCCGTCCAGTTTTCGAATCGCGCAACAGCTGTTGGCGCGCGTGGAAGACCGCGATAGCGGTCAGCTGATTCCCGAATGGCTAAACGCGCCGATCCCGCAGCAGCGGTTGGAGCAAGCACAGCAAGCGGCGGATATCCTGGGAGATGATGTTTTTACTAGTTTCCCGCTGGTCGCAGGGGCGCAGCTCACCAGTCGCGACGCAGTAAAGGTGCTGCTGGCAAAAACCTGGCAGCCGACTTTGTCTTATACCGGTGTTGGCGGCATGCCTGCTTTGGCGGATGCTGGCAATGTATTGCGACCCTATACTGCCTTAACCTTGTCCTTTCGCTTCCCCCCGACCTTGGATGGCGACGAGGCCGCGCAGCGCATCAAACAAACATTTGAAGCGGATCCACCCTACGGCGCTAAAGTCAGTTTTGTGGCGGATAAGGCCGCCAGCGGCTGGCATGCGCCACCCTTGGCTGCTTGGCTGGAGGACGCCGTCGAGCAGGCGTCGATGAAGGCGTTTGGAAAACCGGCTGCGATGATGGGTGAGGGTGGTTCCATTCCGTTTATGGGCATGTTGGGTGAAAAATTCCCAGCCGCTCAGTTTGTTATTACCGGCGTCTTGGGACCAGGATCCAATGCGCATGGTCCCAATGAATTCCTACACATACCTTTCGGGAAACGGCTGACTTTGGCGGTGGCGGATATTTTGGATCGACATTTCACGGCTAGCCAGCAGGGTTTGACTGCCGGGGGAGAGGCTGTTGCAGGGCATCGACATTTCAATGAAGAATGTTGTTAGTGCTGGAACTACGCGGCGCAGGGTCGCCCGCCTCGGCAATCGTCTGAGCCTGCTGCACAAC
>JBPOFU010000097.1:0-10169 GCA_051252075.1 Oceanococcus sp.
GGGCCTACGTTATTTGCGACATCGTTAGCGCCGATGTTCAAAGCCATATAACCGCCAATCACAGCCGCGATCAGTAGCATTTCGTACTGCGGTAGATCGCCAAATGCAGATTTAACAAAGTAGGCGACGGCAACTAAAAACAAAGCCGCGATACCTGGCTTTAAAATGGCTTGCATGTGGTTTCCCCGTTTGGTGTGCTGGCACAGGCGAAGCCTGCTATGTTTCAGTTTCAGCAGTGCATGCCAGCATTATTTTTCTGTGGTCGTAATTTTGTCACATTACGTTGACAGACACGATAAACGTTTAGAAAAACAAGAGATTTAGAAGCTTTGAATTCCAGTGTAGAACAGCTAGAACACGATATTTTCCGTATTGATACGGCCTACATGAGCCCTGGCGTAGCCGCCTGCTACTTGATACGAGGTGGCGATGAATATGCGCTGGTGGAATGCGGCAGCGGCGTGTCCGTGGATCCCATACTCAGTGCCTTGGATTCACTGGGGGTCGAGCGTGCATCAGTGAAATACATCATCCCAACGCATGTTCATCTTGATCATGCTGGTGGGGCCGGCGGTTTAATGCGCGCGCTGCCAAACGCTCAATTGCATGTGCATCCACGCGGCGCTCGCCATCTCATCGATCCTAGCCGTTTATTGGCTGGGGCGATGGCGGTGTATGGAGAAGATGAATTTCGCGCTCAGAATGGTGAGATTTTGCCGGTGGGCGCGGAGCGTTGTCACGAAGCACCTGATCAATCAATTCTAGATCTCGGTGGGCGGCGTCTAGAGTTGCGCGATGCCCCCGGTCACGCCAAGCACCATCTGGTTGTGTGGGATGCAGCCAGTTCAGGGTTTTTTACCGGTGATGTCTTTGGTTTGTGCTATCCGCAATTGGCTATTAATGGGCAGCCCTTTATTGTGCCTACAACCACGCCCGTGCAGTTCGATCCCGCTGCGTGGCACAACACTTTAGCCATGATGGCGAGCTACACGCCTGAGCGCATGTATCTGACTCATTACGGCTGCATTGAGGAACCGGCTACGCTGGCGGAAGAATTGGCTGATGGAGTCGACGCACATGCCCTGGCTGGAAGAGAAAAGGCTCAGCTCGGTGAAAGTGGCCTGGCGGAACACTTAAGCCGGCAGCAATATGCACGGTATCAGGCCAAGGGCGGAGAGTTGGATAAAGATCGATTTGATGCGGTTTTGAACATGGATTTGCGTCTTAATGCGCAAGGACTAATTTTCTGGGTGGAGAACATAAAATAATGATAAAAAAACTGAACGCTACGGATGCATTTTTTCTGCAGGTGGAAAAACCCGAGTCGCCCATGCATGTGGCTAATCTCAGCCGCTTCAAGTTGGCTAAAGGGAAAAGCAAGCAAGACATTTTGCGACTGGTTGAGCAAATGCGAGCACACGCAGTGCAACATGCCCCGTTTAACCGTCGCCTCATCAAGAGTGGTTTGGGCTTCGCTTGGGAGACAGATGGCGATATTGATTTGGATTTTCATGTTCGTTATTCGGCTCTGCCACAGCCTGGTGGTGAGCGTGAACTCGCCGTGCTGATTTCACGTTTGCATAGCATTCCCCTAGATCGCACACGCCCTATGTGGGAATGTCACATTATTGAGGGCTTTGCCGATGGCAGTTTTGCCTTGTACGTAAAAATGCATCATGCATTGATCGACGGCGTTGCTGGTGCACGCTTGCTACAGCGTGCTATGGGTGAAAAACCGAGTACAGATCCGGTGCGTCCTTTTTGGGCTATCGAACCAACCAAGCGCGAAAGTTCTTTAGTAGCCGAAACAGCGGCGATCGCACAGGCTGTTCGTGCGGCAAGCGATCAATTGGGAAGTCTGCCCAAAGTCTTTAAATCCTTAATTAAGCTGGCTCGCAGTAAAAACAATAAAGATCTTCCGAATTTAGTTGCGCCATATAGCGCACCTGAATGCGTGCTGAATGGTCCCATAGGTCAGCAGCGACGAGTGAGTACACAGGATTTTAAGCTCAAGGAAATTAAGGCGTTAGCAAAGGCTGCAGATGCGACCTTGAACGATGTCGTTATGACCTTATGCGCTGGAGCGTTGCGCAGTTATTTGGCGGAACTCGGCGAATTGCCGCGCACCACACTCACGGCGCAAGTTCCCGTTAGCATTCGCCCGGAAGGTCAGGAAGAGGGCAATGCCATCAGCAGCATTTTGGCTGACCTCGCCACCGATGAAGCGGACACAGTGCAGCGCTTACGCCGCATTCAAGCGTCTATGAACGACAGCAAAACGCTATTAGGGCGGATGTCGAAAACGGAGTTGGCCAATTATTCAACCATGTTGATGGCGCCGTTCGCGATTGGCCAAATGATGGGGATTGGCAATCGGCGACGTAAACCCATGTACAACGTAGTCATTAGTAATGTGCCCGGTCCGCGACAGCGTTTGTATATGGGGGATGCTGAATTGGTCAGCAGTCATCCGGTGTCTTTGGTGTTTCAAGGCCAAGCCTTGAATATCACTATATTTAGCTATGCCGAAACGCTGAGTATTGTCTACACCGCGTGCCGCAAATCATTGCCACATCTGCAGCACATTGTGGCCCATGCAGATCAAGCACTGGCAGATCTGCACGAAGCATTCGATTAACTAGTCGCCGACGCCTGCCATTCCCTGGATGTTGTAACCCGCATCCACATAAAGGATTTCCCCAGTGATGCCAGAGGCCAGGTCCGAGCACAGGAAAGCGGCCGCATTGCCAACTTCCTCGGGGGTCACATTACGGCGCAAGGGCGATGCAGCTTCGGCGCTGGACAGCATGCCACGAAAGCCCTTAATGCCGGCTGCAGCGAGGGTTTTTATAGGGCCGGCTGATATGCCGTTGACGCGAATATTTCTTTCGCCTAATTCAGCGGCCATAAACCGGACATTGGCTTCCAAACTGGCTTTGGCAGGGCCCATGACGTTATACATAGGAACAGCGCGAACTGCGCCTAGATAGGTCATGGTGATCAGTGATCCCCCCGTGCGCAGTTGGCTACGGAAAGCCTTTGCCAGGCCTGGAAAGCTGTAAGCACTGATGTCGTGTGAGATTTGGTAACCCTCACGTGTGACCGCGTCTAAATAGCTGCCTTGCAATTGCTCACGCGGCGCAAACCCAATGGAATGGACCACAATATCGAAGCCATCAGGCCAAATGCCTTCAACCGCGCTGGCCAGATTCGAAATGGATTCATCGCTGGCTACATCGCATTCGAAGATGCCGCTGGAATTGGTTTTTTCTGCACAGGCCTCAACCCGTGACAAGAGTTTTTCACCCTGGTAAGTAAACGCCAATTCCGCACCTTCACGATGCATAGCCTTCGCAATACCACTGGCAATGGATCGATCGCTGGCAACACCAGTGATCAACGCACGCTTTCCGCTCAGAAACCCCATTAACCCACTCCGATCCTATGAATTCTGCGCGGAAGTGTAGACGATTGTTCAGGCCAGTTGGTCGTCCGCAACCCGATACTTAGGATCTTCGCGATAGTTGACTTCAATCATGGCCTTGGCATTGTCAAGCAGCTCCAAGCAATCCGGACTGAGGTGGCGTAAGCGTAGATTCTTGCCAGCGCGCTGATAGCGGTCGGCCAAATTGCTCACCGCTTCAACTGCGGAGTGATCCATGAGTTTTGCTTTTACAAAGTCGATCTCGACTTCTTGAGGGTCTTCGCGAGCTGAGAACTGTTGTACAAATTCAGCAGCGGAGGCGAAGAAAACAGTGCCTTCAACGTCGTAATATTTACGGCCATCTGCGCCAATTCTTGAATTCACACGGACATGCTTGGCATGCTCCCAGGCAAAGACCAAGGCAGAAACAATGACGCCGACCAAAACAGCGAGTGCTAAATCGGCCAGTACTGTAATCACAGCCACAAGCAGCCCGACGAAGACATCTGGGCGTGGCACTTTTCCGAACAAACGGAAACTACTCCATTCAAAGGTCTTTTCGGACACGATAAACATCACGCCTATAAGCGCTGCCAGAGGGATGCGTTCGATCAAGTCCGAACCAAAAAGAATAAAGGACAGTAGAAACAGCGCAGTTGAAATACCTGACAAGCGATGCAATGCGCCATTGTTGATGTTGATCATGCTCTGACCAATCATCGCGCAGCCACCCATGCCTCCAAACAGCCCGGTAACCACATTGGCGGTGCCTTGAGCGGCGCATTCTCTATTTGGCCGGCCCCGAGTCTCAGTCATGTCATCGATGAGAGTTAACGTTAACAGTGACTCAATCAAGCCAATGGCAGCCAGAATGAGCGCGTAAGGAAAGATGATTTTCAGAGATTCCAAATTGAACGGTATAGCCGGTAAGTGAAAGCTCGGCAAACCGCCTTTGATAGAACCTAAATCGCCAACGGTTTTAGTGTCTATGTCGAATCCTAGAACCAGCGCGCTCACGATAACTATTCCTACCAGAGTCGATGGAATCGCTTTTGTCAGTAGGGGCAATAAGTAAATAATGAGCATCGTCAGGGCAATAAGGCCCGCCATAACAAACAGGGGAATGCCTTGCATCCAAACCATATCGCCAACGGCATTTTCAACTTTGAAATGGTTGAATTGAGCCATGAAAATAACTATCGCCAAACCGTTAACAAAACCGAGCATCACGGGGTGGGGCACCATACGGATAAATTTTCCGAGGTGGGCAGCCGCAAACAGCAATTGCAGTAAACCCATTAAAACAACAGTGGCGAATAAGTATTCGACGCCATGCTCTACAACCAAGGCCACCATGACCACAGCCAGCGCGCCAGTCGCGCCTGAAATCATGCCGGGCCGGCCGCCGAATGCGGACGTTATTAAGGCAACAATAAAAGCAGCGTACAGACCGGTGAGTGGTGAAACTTGTGCCACTAAGGCAAATGCGATCGCTTCGGGTACCATGGCCAAGGCGACTGTTAAACCGCTAAGCAGGTTTGTTTTTACTGTTTGGGTATCAAGCGTGGTCAAGCGGGGCTCCAACTATAGGGCGCACACATGATTTCGCCGCCAGTTAGAAAACCGTCGCGAAATCAAAAAGAAAGGGGTTATTTTGTGCAGCGCAACATTATGCGCGTATGACGCATATTTGTCTAGCCGTGTTGAACTCGTTCAACCCTCCCAGTGACCCATTTTGACTTACTCAGGAGGCCGGAATCCTCGGTATTTTGGAACGCTAGGGTTCCAATCACGAAGGCGGAAGCGTTGGATAAGTCCCTGATCACCGACAAGATGCAATGCTCCAACTACAACCAAAATGTTGTATGGACGCTTGCGGAAATCTTCAAACTTCTCCATCCATTGTTCATTTCGGTCCGCAACCAAGCGCTTATACAAAGCAGGCGAGGTTTCCTGCATCTCTGTGGCGAGGGTGCCGAGCAAGCTTAAATCCGCGTTTCGGTAGATATCCAAAGTGCGTGAAATTTGAGCGCGCGTGTCGTCCAAGTCGACTAAGGCACTGCGTAAAAAAGCCTCATTTTGAGCCGTATCCATGTCGGCAAATGCTGACAAGTGCATTTGCGGGGAGGTCAAACCATCGGTGAGCTTAATGTCCTGCACCGCACGGCGATAAAGCCGCACATCGACACCGTTATCCAAGGGGAACCCGTCTCGGCTGAATTGCGCCGTGGCTAATGTTTGTGCAAAAAACCAAGGGCGATAGCGTTCCAAAATGCTGATCGGCAAGCCCAACGTTTCTGCACGGTTTTCGACCTGAAGCATGAGATCTGCAGGCATTTCATCGTTAATGGTCTTTCCGGCGGGGTAGCGTGCCTGAGCCAATTCATCCGCTTCAAAGTCTACCGAGCCAATCAGAAACAAATCCGATTCGAAAACGACGAGGTCGCTGGTTAGATACGCCGAATTGACGACCTCGGGCAAACTGCGCGCGCCGTGCGGCAGTAAATGAACAGAACCCAAAACATAAACACGATTGCTTTCACCCTTTATTGACCACAGTAGGTCGAAACTTGTGCGGCCAGGGCCCTCTTCCTCTGCCCATGCAGGCTTAAATACAAGAAGGAGGAGTACAGCCAGTGTTAAAATTCGGCTCATGGAATTGGTACCAGATCTAATTAAATCGTCAGCAAGCAAGTATGGCTTATGGAGGCCAGAATGACACCGACCAGCCTGCGAATAGCGGCAATTATCTTACTTTTCACGTGTGCATTTTCTGTGAATGCGGAAATCTATCGATGGATAGATGAAGATGGCAATGTGCGCTTCAGCGATACAGTGCCACCTAAAGCTTCCAAGCTGGAGCGGCATGTTTTAGATCAACAGGGCAATTTGAAAGACGTGCTAAAGCGCCAACGCACGTTTGAAGAACTTGAACAGCATCGTAATCGCATTGCAGCTCTCGCCAATGAGAAAGAACGTCGCGCAGAGCAAGAAAAATACGACCAATACTTATGGACCACGTTTTCCGGTCTGCATGAACTTGAATTGTTGCGCGATGAGCGCTTGAAAGAGCGAGATGCGCAAATTGCAGATCTGCATCGGGAAACAGACGATTTGAAGCGCGCAGAAGCTAGAGAACGCGCAAGAAAATCCAATAGCGCCCTCGCGCAACAAAACTTACTACGCTCGTTACAGGACGATATAGCGGCCTTGGAATTGAAAGCGGAAGAAATGGAAGCCGTGCGCTTACAAGAATTTCAGGGATTAAACAAAGACTTAGAGCGCTACGGTTTCCTAAAGCTTAAACGGGCGATGAATAAAACGGGTCCATAACTTTGAATGCGTGCATGAGAAAGCGACTTCCGCCATCTGCGTATGTAGGTCTTAAGCAGGAGCGATCCTCATGAGTTATACGAGTGGGGTTTTGCAATTGCTCGATGAAGTAGGTGTGGTGGAATCCGCCATGATGAAATCCCATTGCTTGCGCTACTACGGCGATTTCATTTGCATGATCTTCGACAAAGCCGACGCTCTCATCATCAAAGTTTCACCGGGAAGGGTGAATGCATTGATAGAAGCTGGTGATGGTTTGGAATTTAACTACACCGGCAAGCGCTTCAAAGAATGGGTGATGATCCCCATGGAATTTGAAGACGAATACCCAGCCTATATGCGAGAAGCGCTGGAATACGCTAGGAACAAATAAATGAACGGCTTATTCAAAACAAAAAAACGACTCAAAGGTCGCTTTTTTGTTCATAAACGTTGTGCTCAAATATGGTCGGGATGGCAAGATTCGAACTTGCGACCACCTGCCCCCCAGGCAGGTACGCTACCAGGCTGCGCTACACCCCGAAATTTCGTGATTACGAAAGCCGAATATTATACCTTGCAAATCGCAAGTATGGCTTCTAATTCTTGTCGAATATCTATCAATTCAGAAACAGGTTCCGTTGCTGAGTTACCTGCTTTGCTGCTCTGCTTTAGACGCTTGCGTGCGCCATCAATGGTGAAGCCTTGCTCGTAGAGTAGGCTGCGTATTAAGCGAACAATTTCGACGTCTTGGTATTGGTAGTAACGCCGATTTCCTCTGCGCTTGACTGGTTTGAGCTGAGGAAACTCTTGCTCCCAGTAACGCAAAACGTGAGGCTTAACCAAGCACAGCTCACTGACTTCACCAATAGCAAAGTACCGCTTATCCGGAATAATCGGCAGGTCGACTTCAGCTGTCGTCGCTTGAGCGCTGTGCATCCCCACCTTCAACTTGTGCTCGGAGCTTTTGACCCGGTCGGAAGGTGACGACGCGACGAGCGGAAATTGGAATTTCCTCGCCGGTTTTCGGATTGCGTCCCGGGCGTTGGTTTTTATCGCGCAATTCAAAATTGCCGAAGCCTGAGAGTTTTACCGCGTGTCCCGATTCCAGTGACCGCTTCACTTCTTCAAAGACCTTATCGACGAATTCTTTAGCTTCCCGCTTGTTCAGTCCAAGCTGGAAAAATAATGAATCGGCGAGTTCTGATTTAGTCAGCGCCACGTGAGTTCCTGATCTGTGCCCCAAAATTTTCTTCTAATCGAGTAGTGAGGGCTTTAATAGCCTTTTCCACTTCTTCGTCGGTAAGAGTGCGGGAAAAGTCCTGAAATATCAAGCCCAAAGCGACGCTCTTGAATCCTTTGGGTAAAGCATCGTCAGTAAAGATGTCAAAAACGACCAAATTCTGCAGTATTTCGCCTACTTCACTTTTAACAAATTGGGTGAGCTCTGAGACCTCAAGTGATTGATTGACAAGCATTGCCAGATCAAAGCGTGAACTTGGACTGGTGGTGATAGCAGCCAATTCAGGCAGACTTTGTTGTTCTAGCGGTGCGCGTTCTATTTCGAACAATAGCGGGCAGCTCGGTAAATCCAATTGTTTCTGCAGGCGAGGGTGCAATTGCCCAACATGCCCTATGGTGCGTTCATCCAAGAGCAAACGCGCAGCACGTCCGGGGTGCAACGAAGGATGTACGTTGTCAGAAACGAAACGAACATTTTTGGCCGCGCAACCCAACATCGCGATTATGTCCGCCTTGAGGTCAAAGAAATCGACATTGCGCTTGCTTTCGCCCCATTGCTCTGGACTCGCAAGCCCGCTCACGACGCCAGATACGCATTCAACTTCTGCAATGCTGGCACTAGATCGGCTATATCGGCGACCCAGTTCATAAAACCGGATGCGGTCCTGTTGCCGTAAGGCGTTGTGTTTCCAAACCGGCAATAGGCTGGCCCACAAGCTGCGCCGCATTTGTGCCATCCCAGCGGACATCGGGTTATCTAAAACGATGGCTTGATTGTCGTCGTCTAAATTAAGCGCCTTATCAAATTGGGCATCGGCGAAGCTGAAACTGACCGCCTCGTGATATCCGCGTGCGCTGAGTTCCCGGCGTAAACGATTCGAAGCATCAATGAATTTCGGGGCAGTCAGGGGAATGGCGACTTTACGTTCGCGCCCAACCAGCGCGTCATAGCCATGTATGCGCGCAATTTCTTCTACCAAATCAATAGGATCACTTAAGTCATAGCGATGGCTTGGAGGCTGTACCTGCAGCACATCGCCAGCGGCGCTAACTTGGCAATCCAAGCGCTGCAAAATATTCACCATCTCTTGAGGATCGATTGCCTTGCCGAGCAATTGCTGAACGCGCTTGGTGTCAACGCTAATGTTAGGCGCCTGCCATGGGGATGCTTCGCACAACACGACTGGCCCGGCCTGGCCGCCTGCAATGTCCATTAATAAGGTGCTGGCGCGATCCAATGCCAGCTCTTGCAAGCAGGGGTCGACGCCACGCTCAAACCTTTGCAAAGAATCAGAACTGAGTTTGAAGCGGCGCCCTGTGCCTGCCACGGCTTGTGGAGTGAAGCACGCACTCTCCAGCAAGACATCCGTGGTGCTGTTATCCACTGCCGTTGCCAAGCCGCCCATAGCGCCTGCTAGAGCGACAGGGCCGGACGCATCAGCAATGACCAGAGACTGATCATCCAGTTCGATCTCTTGTTCGTTGAGCAACTGTAGGCTTTCGCCGGGTTTTGCACGTCGTACTGTGATGCTGCCTTGTAGCTTGTTGCAGTCAAAGGCATGCATGGGCTGGCCCAATTCCAGCAAAACATAGTTGGTGACATCGACCAATGGGTTGATGCTGCGCAGACCGCTGCGGCGCAGTCGTTCGACCATCCACATTGGAGTCGGAGCACTACGATCCAGACCGCGAATGACACGCCCTGCATAGCGACGGCAATCTTGCCCATTGTCGATAGCGATACTCACGCTATCTTTCAGAGATTGTTCGATAACGACTTGTTCAAACGGCAGCTGAAAAGCGCTCTCCGTGACACAAGCCAAATCGCGCGCTATGCCCCGCACGCTAAAGCAATCACCTCTATTTGGGGTTAAGGCAATGTCCAGCACTGTGTCGTTTAGCTCCAGTGCTTCACTGAGCGACTGACCAACGGATAGTTCGGCGGGTAGCTCGACTATGCCATCACCACCTTCCATACTCAATTCAGCGCCTGAACACAGCATGCCCAGCGAAACCTGGCCACGAATTTTACCCTTCTTGATTTTGAAGTCGCCGGGTAGGCGAGTGCCCACAGTGGCCAGCGCCACTTTTATGCCGGCGCGTGCGTTCGGCGCACCACAAACGATTTGTAGCGGTTCCTGAAGTCCCGCATCTACAGAACAGACTTGTAAGCGGTCGGCATCGGGATGCT
>JBPOFU010000098.1:0-10127 GCA_051252075.1 Oceanococcus sp.
GCTGGGGCTTGGACGCGGTGAAAAGCAGTCTAATCGCCATGTAGCGGATACAAAAAAGCCGCACGGCGATTGCGCGTGCGGCTTTTTTAAGACTGCGAGCTTATCGCTTATTGATGTCCACGTAATCGCGGTTCGGACTGCCCTTATAAATCTGACGTGGGCGACCAATACGATTGCTGGGATCGGCAGTCATTTCTTGCCAATGCGCGGCCCAACCAACGGTGCGGGCGATGGCGAACATCGGCGTCATCATGCTGACCGGAATGCCCAAGGCTTTATAAATAATGCCGGAGTAGAAATCTACGTTTGGATACAGTTTCTTCTCTTTGAAGTAGTCATCTTCTAAAGCCACTTGCTCTAGTTTCATGGCCAATTCAAATTTCGGATCATTTTCCATGCCCATGTGCGCGAGCACTTTATGGCATTGCTCGCGGATGATGGTTGCGCGCGGGTCGAAGTTTTTATAAACCCGATGACCAAAGCCCATGAGGCGGAAGGGATCGTTTTTGTCTTTTGCCTTGGCGATATATTTGTCGGCTTGGCTGATGTCGCCAATTTCATCCAGCATGCGCAGCACGGCTTCGTTAGCGCCGCCGTGAGCAGGCCCCCATAGGGCGGTTATACCGGCAGCAATGGCAGCGTATGGATTGCAGCCTGTAGAACCGGCGAGGCGCACCGTGGACGTGGACGCGTTTTGCTCATGGTCAGCATGCAGAATGAACAACACATCCAAGGCTTTGGCGGCAACGGGATCAACTTGGTAATCCTCAGCCGGTACCGCAAACAGCATATGCAGCAAATTACTGCAGTAGTCCAGATTGTTTTGTGGGTACATGAAAGGCTGACCGACTGAGCGCTTATAAGCAGCAGCTGCAATGGTCGGGATCTTGGCAATCATACGGCGCGAGAAAATCTTGCGGTGCTCTGGATCATTGATATTGGTGGTGTCGTGATAAAACGCCGACAAAGATGCCACCACGCCAGCCATCATGGCCATCGGGTGTGCATCGTAGCGGAAGCCACCAAAGAAGCTGCGTAAGGATTCGTTGAACATGGTGTGATAACGAATCGCTTGATCGAATTCTTCCAGCTGAGCTGCATTCGGCAATTCGCCGTACAACAAAAGGTAGGAAACTTCGATAAAACTAGAGCTTTTCGCTAATTGATCGACGGGATAGCCGCGGTACAGCAAGACACCTTTGCCACCATCAATGTAAGTGATGGCCGAGTCACAGCTGCATGTTGAATTGAAGCTGGGGTCGTAGGTGAAGGTGCCAGTTGCGCCATACAAACCGCGAACATCAACAGCCTTAGGTCCTAAGGTTCCTTCGATCAGGGGCAGATCCGTAGTCTGGCCTTGTGGATCGCTCAGGGTGAATTTACTGTCACTCATGGTGTTCTCCATTCACGCGGCAGATAATCCCGCCGCACTTGTTATCAATCGGGATAGTGCGCAGGGTAAGGTGCGCGTGCAACGCCGCTGTCGACGGCGGCGCGCGCCACCGCTTGTGGCACCACATCAATCAGTCGTGGGTCTAGCGGTGTTGGAATGATGTAATCCGATCCAAATGCCCAACTCTCGCGGTCGTAAGCATCCAGCACGGTGCGGGGCACGGGTTCATGTGCCAAGGCGCGTAAAGCTTCCACAGCAGCCAAGTGCATCGCCTGATTAATCGTTGATGCACGTACGTCCAAGGCGCCGCGAAAAATAAACGGAAAGCCCAAAACGTTGTTCACTTGGTTCGGGAAGTCGCTGCGGCCAGTGGCCATAATCAAATCTGAGCGCACTGCGTTGGCAACCTCAGGCAGGATTTCCGGGGTCGGGTTGGACAATGCAAAGACAACCGGCTTAGGTGCCATGCTGGCAATCATGTCGGCGTCGACTAAGCCGGGCCCAGAGACCCCAATAAAGACATCGGCACCCTTCATGGCTTCGGTCAGCGTTCGTGGTCCAGCGCCATTGCGGGCAAATTCGGCTTTGTAATCGGGTAGGGTTTCGCGGTCGTCATAGATGACGCCGGCGCGGTCAATCACACTGATATTGTCGCGTGATGCGCCCAGCGCATGGCACAAGCGCAATGAGGCCATGCCGGCCGCGCCCGCACCCAAGCAAACAATCTTTGCTTCGGAAATCGATTTGCCTTGGAGTTCTAAGGCATTGAGCAATCCAGCTGCGACAATAATGGCGGTGCCATGCTGGTCGTCATGAAAAACCGGGATATCCAGCATGTCCTGCAGTGCTTTTTCAATTTTGAAGCAGTGAGGGGCCGCAATATCTTCTAAATTTATGCCGCCAAAAGTAATGCCAATGCGAGCAACGGTTTCGATGAATTCGTCAGGGTCTTGTGTGTCGACTTCTATGTCGAAGACATCCACATCAGCGAACTTTTTGAATAAGACCGCCTTGCCTTCCATGACCGGCTTGGAAGCCAAGGCGCCCGTGTTACCTAAGCCGAGCACGGCCGAGCCGTCGCTGATAACAGCGACTAAATTGCCTTTGGACGTATAGCGATAAGCGTCGGCTGGGTTCGCTGCGATCGCGCGCACGGGTTCAGCGACGCCTGGAGTATAGGCCAGCGCCAGTTCAGAAGGCGTAGTGAACGGCTTGGTAACCGCGATCGCGATTTTTCCGGGACGCGGCTTTTCGTGATAATCGAGCGCTTCCTGCTTGCGTGGGTTGTCGGTCATGCCTGGTCGCCCTTGTGCTGGTGTGCGCTGGATTATGGACTAAATACGAATTTAGGAACCGTAGCGTTCGCGGAACTTGGATACGCGGCCGCCAGCGTCCAACACCTTTTGTTTACCGGTGTAAAACGGGTGGCATTCAGAGCACACTTCAACTTGCAAGTCTTCGCCCATAGTGGAACGGGTTTCGAAGGCGTTGCCGCAGCTGCAGGTGACTTTGATGCCAGCGTATTGAGGATGGATGTCAGGTTTCATGGATTCTGCTCGGGCAATGAGAGAAAAAAGGTCGCACATTCTACTGAATACTAGGCATTTCAGCAAAGCATTCCAGCAGGCGATTGAGATGACGTTGGCCCAAAATGGTCTTTTTGAGCTCGCCATAGCGAAAAGTAATCAGTCCTAGCGATTCCGCTTCTTTCAATGCAGGCTTGAGCGTGGAGTAGTCCAGCCCGGTTCTGCGCTCGAAACGTTCTCGAGTAAAAGCGCCATTGATACGTAAAGTATTGAGGGCGAATTCACTGATCAATTCTGATTGTGAAGGCGAGGATACACGTGCCAGCGCTTCGGCGCTGCCTGCATGGCTTAAGTATTTTCCGGGAGAGCGTAGGCGTGCTCGACGAATGACGCCATCCGGGCCGGTTAATTTTCCATGTGCGCCGGCTCCAATACCCAAGTAATCACCGAATTTCCAGTAATTTAGATTGTGGCGCGCGCGTCGGCGTGAGCGGGCAAAGGCAGAGATTTCGTAGCGTCGATAGCCAGCAGCTTGCAGCAGCAACAGGCCCGCATCTTCAGTATCTGCGCGCTCATCATCGTCTGGTAGCTGGGGCGGGTTTTGCCCAAAAGCGGTGCCAGCTTCGATCGTTAGTTGATACCAGGACAAATGCTCTGGATTCAGCGCCAATGCTGTATTGAGGTCGCTTAGGGCTTGTTCATTCAATTGCGTGGGCAGCCCATGCATCAAGTCCAAATTGATATTGTCGAATCCAGCAGCACGGGCCATATGGAAAGCATCAATCGCAGTGCTGCCTTGGTGTATGCGCCCTAGCTTGAGTAAGTGGGAATCGTTGAAACTTTGCACGCCTATGGACAGGCGATTCACTCCGGCCTTGCGGTAGCCGGCGAAATTGGCGGCGTCTGCGGTTCCGGGGTTGGCTTCCAGGGTGATTTCCGTGTCAGCCGAAACATTCAGCCTTAATCGAACGTTATCTAATATGGCTTGAATGGCATCGCCACTAAACAGACTGGGTGTGCCGCCGCCTATAAAGATCGATTCGATCTCAGGCCAGTGAGGGCGCTGGTTCAGCTCAAACTCGAGATCTCGGCTCAAAGCCTCAACGTAAGCTTGTTCTTGTGGTTGGCCGGTGTGTGAATTGAAATCACAGTAAGGGCATTTGCGCACACACCACGGGATGTGGATATACAGGCTGAGCGGTAGCACTAGTTCAATTCTGCTAGCTGCGCTTTGAGCAAAGAAATCGCCTTGCCACGATGAGAGCGCACTATTTTTTGCTCGGGGCTGAGAGAGGCCGCGCTGCTTTGCGTGGCTTCATCCATAAACAAAGGGTCATAGCCGAAGCCGTTGTTGCCGCTGGCGACTCGTGCGATGCGGCCATGCCATTCGCCGCGGGCCAACAAGGGGGCTGGGTCATCGGCCGAGCGCAGCAGTGCGATGACGCAAACAAAACGTGCTGTGCGCTGCTCGTCCGCTACGTTTTCCAAGGCATGCAGCAGCTTCGCATTGTTGTTGGCGTCATTGGATGGCTGGCCCGCATAACGCGCTGAATACACTCCAGGTGCGCCACCCAAAGCGTCCACGGCCAAGCCGGAGTCATCGGCCAAGCTGGGCAGTCCGGTCAATTCAGCGGCATGCCGCGCTTTGATGATGGCATTGGATTCAAAGCTGCTGCCAGTCTCTTCAGGGCTGATCTCAGTCCATTGGGAAATCGGCAACAACGCTAAGGATAAGTCGCTCAGCGCATGGCGTAATTCCGCGAGCTTCCCTTTATTGCCGCTGGCCAATACCCATTGTGAGCCCGGTTTTAGCCAGTGTGCGTTCATGCAATACCAAGTGCTTTGTTTTGTATGTCGTGCAGCTGGCGTATGCCGGTATCGGCTAAATCCAACATGGCATCGAGTTCATCGCGACGATAGGCATGGCCTTCTGCGGTGCCTTGTACTTCTATGAAACCGCCGGCTTCATTCATGACGACATTCATGTCGGTCTCCGCGCTGGAGTCCTCAATGTAGTCCAAGTCTAGGACGGGCTCGCCATTCACTATGCCCACGGAAACCGCAGCGATTTGGCCAAACAATGGATCGCGTTTGAGTTTCAGGGTGGACAGCGCTTGATGGAGTGCCACATATGCGCCCGTGATACTCGCTGTACGCGTGCCGCCATCGGCCTGTAATACGTCGCAATCAATCACGATGGAACGCTCGCCCAGCGCTTCCAAATCGACAGCGGCACGTAGGCTACGGCCAATTAAGCGTTGAATTTCTTGGGTGCGGCCTGATTGTTTGCCGCGTGCTGCTTCGCGACCCATGCGAGAGTGGGTGGAGCGCGGCAACATGCCATATTCAGCGGTGACCCACCCTTTACCGCTACCGCGTAACCACGGCGGTGTCCTGTCCTCGATCGAGGCGGTACACAAAACGTGCGTGTCGCCACAACGAATTAAGGCAGATCCTTCGGCGTGGCGGGCAAAACCCGGCTCTATAGTAATGTCGCGCAGGGCGTCGGCCGCTCGGCCGCTGGGTCGTGGCATGATCAATCCGGATTGGGAAACCGCGAATTATACGGGCAGCCTTGATCAACAGGGCACGAACGTGTTGCTGACTTTTAAGTTTTCGGGCGAGCGCGTAAAACGGTGCAGTTATCGGCTCGGCCCGGCTTGCGGCTCACTGCTGTTTCCGCCAGCGTTTGCAGTTCACCATTACTGCACAGTTCTTCAGCGCTGAGCGGGTCCCAAAAGCCATCTGAACATAACAGTAAGTGATCGTCGGCCTGCAGAGGCGGGCAGGGGGTTAATTCCAACGCAGGTGGGGGGCTTAGCCCGCCCAAGCAGCGTGAAACTTGATTGCGTAAAGGGTGGGTTTTGGCTTCGTCTTCGGTGATGTCACCGCGTTGAACCATCATGCTCACAGCGGAGTGATCCAAAGTGCGATGGAAGACTTCTCCTCTACGAATGTGATAACCACGGCTGTCACCAGCATGGCCAAAAAGCGCTTTTTCACCTTCAATCAAACAAGCCACTAATGTGGTCCGGGGCTGGTCTCGATCATGTGCATCAGGGTTGATCTGCGCAATACGCTGATGTGCCGTCAAGGTGATGTGCTGCATCAATTGCGGACCAGGTCGTACCTCATCTGAGAAGAAAATTTCTTGAGCGACATCAATGACGCACTGGGCCGCGAGCGCGCCATCAGAGTGCCCACCCATGCCGTCCGCAACAATCAGCAAAAGGCGCTGATCCTTGGACAAGGCAATAGCTCGGTCTTGGTTGTTCTTGCGATCTCCCAGCAAGCTCACGCATTCGCTGCTTTGCTCTGCTAGATCGCCGTTGGCATATATACTCGTCGCCCTCTCCCCACTCATAGATTGACCTCATGGCAGCTTACCCCATCAACAGTATGACCGGATACGCCCGCGGGCGCACGGACTCCCCGGCGGGTGAATTGCAGCTGGAGTTGCGCACCGTTAATCACCGGTATCTCGATATCAGCATGCGTGTTCCGGAAGAGTTGCGTGCCTTAGAAAACCCGCTGAGGCAGAGGCTAAAGAATGGTTTAGGGCGCGGCAAGGTAGAAGCTTTTGTACGTTTGCGAAGTCTGTCAGACGATGCACAACCACTGGAAATGAATGATGCGGCGCTCGATCAACTATTGAGTGCGGTAAAGAATGTGGCTAGACGTTGCGATATATCAGCCCAAGTTGACCCGCTAACGCTGATGCGCTGGCCGGGCATCCTGCGTGACCACGATTTGGATATGGACGCGCTCAGCCAAGCTTTTGATCAGCTTGTGGATAAGACCCTTGCGGACCTGTGCCAAGTGCGCAATGCCGAAGGCGCCCGCTTGGGTGAGGTTTTAGAGTCACGCTTAAGCACGATAGAAAGCTTGATTGTTCAAGTGCAAACACGCTTGCCCGTGCAATCTCAATTGTGGCGAGAAAAGCTGGAACAGCGCCTGAGTGAAATGACCGAAATGGAACCCGAGCGCCGCGAACAAGCGCTGGTGCAGTTCGTTCAGCGCCTCGATGTAGACGAAGAAATCGAACGCCTCAAAAGCCATGTCACAGCTGTGCGCGACGAACTGAACAACAAAGAACCGGTAGGCCGAAAACTGGATTTCTTCATGCAAGAATTTAATCGCGAAGCCAATACACTGGGTTCAAAATCTATGGATGCAGAGCTGACGAAGCTCGCTGTGGAATTGAAGGTGGTTATTGAGCAAATGCGCGAGCAGGTGCAGAACATCGAGTGATGTCTTTTTGCGCATCACGATGTCTCATAAAGTCTATAAAAAACATATATATAAGCATTGCCTTGTCTCATCATGGCTCAGGGCGTATCCGGCCATTTTAAGGGTTGATTTGTAGCCTGGTTTGTAGCCAAGCTTGTATCTAGATTGCATTTTCCCGTTCTTGCGGTGAAATGTTTTGTTTGGCTACAAGAGTGGTGATATGTACTTGGTAAATAGAAGGAAAAGAGCATCTGATGTTCAGGTGCGAGCCTGGCACCAGACTCCCCCACCAAGCGCACAAAGTTGCGGTGGTGGTTTGTATTTTAGGGCGCGCGGTGGCGGAGTTAGTCAGTGGGTATTTCGCTATACTCTTAATGGGCGTGCGCGCTGGCTTGCATTGGGGCGCTACCCAGAGAGGACTTTGGCTGAAGCTCGTCAGGCTGCTCGGCGTGCGAAGGCAGATGTGGTCGACGGTAAAGACGTAGCGGTCGAGAAACGTCGTGAACGGCAGGTGGCACTAGATGCAGCTACCATCGGGGGCTTGGCAAATGACTGGTATCAGCACCAAGTTGTTTCCCGCATCAATCACCCAAAGGTAGTCCGCCGTCGTTTGGATAACCACATCATCCCGGTAATCGGGGGTGTGTATCTTGATGAAGTTAGAGCGGCTGACATAGATCGGCTACTGCGTAAGGTGCGTGTGAAGTACCCGGCGACGGCAAGCAACTGTCTCCGTGATCTTAAGAAGATGTTCAAATTTGCGTGCAAGCGCGAATGGATGGAAAACAACCCGGCGGCAAACTTTGAATTGTCTGATGCAGGTGGGAGATCGCAGCCGCGTACTCGCTATTTGAAGTCGCCAGAACTCGCAGAGCTGTTCAGAGTCGTGCAGGCAGAGCCGCGTTTTGGTCGCATCAATGTTATTGCCTTGCAGCTGCTTTTAGCGCTCTGTGTGAGAAAAATGGAGTTGTTGGCCGCACGTTGGGATGAATTCGATCTAGGTCAGGGTGTTTGGGCCATGCCTGCAAATGAATCGGTGCGCGGCAGCTCGATGAAGAAGCGTGCTATCGATATACCACTGGCGCCTGCGGTCATCTTGTGGCTTCAAGAGCTGAAAGTTTTTTCCGCTGGAAGCGAGCACCTTTTCCCCGCTCGACGAGTGTCTAAGCGTCGCCGGTTCCCGCATATTTCGCCAGATACCCTAAATGCGGCACTGAAGAACAGCATCGATATCGATCTGGGACACTTTACAGTCCACGATTTGCGAAGAACGGCTCGCACGCATCTCAGTGAATTGGGTGTAACGCCTGACATCGCAGAATTAGCCTTGAATCACAAAATTCGTGGTGTTCGAGGCGTGTATGACCAGCACGATTACTTCAGTGAGCGATCTGATGCCCTTTCTAAATGGGCTGCGAGGCTGGTTGAACTAGGTGCCGTCTAGTTTGTTGGTCGCATCAGTCCGCGAAAGCGCGATGCAGCTTTCAACATAGTCATCTATCTCGTGCTCAAGCCAGCCCGTGTTTGACGCTCCGCGCCTGACTGAGCGTGGAAACCTGTTCTGTGACATGTGTCGATAGATGGTTGGGCGGGAAAGACCAGTGCGGTGCTGCACTTCGTTTATAGGAAGAATCGCTTTTGGGGGCATGGAGATAGTTATTCATAGAAGCCTATTTAAGTAGTCTCTAGACGTGGGATTATTTTTGGCCACTTCTATGGCAGCTCTTGCCGTGCCTGGTTACGATGAGCCGTGGGAGCAGTATTGAAGTGGTCAATTAGTTTCAAAATGACTGAATGTATCTGAATCCAAGCTTCAACGTCGATAGTCAGTTGGCAGATATGTGTCTATCGACCAAACCAGTCGCGCGGTAGGGCGTAGAGCGGTAGTTTCTGGCTGGCAGAATTAGCCGTTCAGCTGGTTTGTGATTTGAGGCATGTGTGTCAATTACGGGATTGTTGTCATGAGCCAGTCAACGGAAGCGGTGAGCCCTCTGCGCCAACGCATTTAGAAATCCCGCAAGCTAGCGCGTTCCGATTTCTTCGATTACATTGAGGCTTTTACAATCGAAAACGGCGTTACGGCCATTTGAGCGACCTCAGCCTTGAGGCCTTTGAAAGGGGTTCTTTTTGAGGTGGTAAATTATCGTGTAGTGGGGGAAGTTCACGGTCGAGCTAACATTTTAAAAATACAAGGCTGGAGACATTGGTGGCCAGAACAATCAGCATTCGATCTTCTGGTCCCGAATAAATCTTATGAAGGCATTACAGATAGAAACGATTCGCATGCTCGAACTTAAGAGCGGTGAATGTACACCTACTGCCGTTCTATTCCGCGGCAACGACTCTCCTTTAATCGGAAAAGAAGCACTCCAGCATGAAAGCTTCGACGATCGAGCAAACAAAAATTTCAAAATCGTTCTAGGGGAGCAATCGAAAGCCACGGTTGCAAGCAGGAAAAAACTTTCTACGGCGGATGGGAAGGATCGAAGTGCATATGAAATTTCGTCCACATTTATCCGTGCAGCCCTCGATCAAACATCATTATGGCCAGATAACCAATATCTGAATAAAGCTAACGGGATTCTTGTTGCAGAGCCATTAAGATTTTTAGTTGATTCTGAAGATGGGCAAACTCAAAATCAGGATTGGCTTCGCAATTACCGGGCCCACCTACGATCAATGCTGTCAACGCACTTCGAGTGCATTGATTTTCTGTCTGAACCGTTTGCGGCATACATATATTTTCGTGAAGGTCACCGGCATCGAGCAATAACTGATCGACGCGCCTACACGGTGCTCGTGCTTGATTTTGGCGGCGGAACATTCGACGCATCAGTCATTGCTACTACAAAAACTGGTGATATCGCAAAATCAGGAGTCAATGCTAAACCACTATCTGCGGCCTCCAAAGCAATCGGTGGAGAGCAAATTGACACTTTAATCGCCCAAGAATGCATGATGAGCGCATTGCTTAAAGT
>JBPOFU010000099.1:0-9974 GCA_051252075.1 Oceanococcus sp.
CGGTAAAAAAGTTGTCGTTCAAAAACCAGCCGTCAGCAGCATTTTGCCGACACAGCCAGCCCCGGCGCCTGCCAAGCCACTAGAATCGAAAGCCGCATCCGCTGATGGCAAACCAGGACTGCTCATGCGCTTGTTGCAAGCACTGTTAGGCCTGTTCAAATCAGATCCGAAACAAGAAAACAAGAAAGTAGATCGCTCACGCAAGCCCAATGACAACAGTAAACGGCGTGATGGACAACGCGACAGCCGCAACAGCAACCGCGGTGGTCAACGCCGTAGCAATAGCGGCAGTAGCCGCCGCAGCAATCAACAACGCGATGATCGGCGCGATAAACGGGACGACAAGCTCATCACTAACCGGCAGACGCCGGAAGAACTCGCGGCAGAGAAAGAAGCCAACGATAAAAACAAAAGCCGTGGTCGTAACCGCAATCAAAACAGAAGCCAAAAACCACGTTCGCCGCAAGATGCGAACAAGCCGACTCCTACTGATGAAAAAGCTGTCGTAGCGCCGGCACAGCAAAGCCAAGGTCCAGAGGGCGAAGAACAAGCCTCAGGCGATGATAAGCCACGCAATTCACGTCGACGCGGACGTCGCGGTGGACGGCGTCGTCGTGGCGCAGGCAGTAGTGAAAACACCGGCACAGAAGGCAGTGCTCAGCAAAATGGCACATCGAATTCAGCGTCCACTAGTGACACTGCAAATTCACGTGATGGCGCTGGTTCCGGCGAACAAAAAGCACGCCCTGCTGCATCTGAAACGGTTGCTGCTGCTGTTGAAAAAATGCCTGAATCAATTGCTAAATCCGTAGCATCGCCAACAACGACGCAGAGTGCAGAGCCTAGGGCAGAAAAGGCCGACACAGCTAAACCACCACGTGAAAGAAAGCCGTCGACGGACACAGCTCCCGCAAAAGACAACGCGTCTGCTGATCCTGAGAAACGTCCAGCCAGAAGGCAAGCAAGCCCAGCACGCAGCGCCGAAATAAAGGCGCCGGCTGCAGTCGCACCATCGGCTAGTACAGCTACAGCGACTCCAGTTGCAACGACGACTGTCACCCCAGCTGCTCAACAGGACCGCACACCTGCAGCAACAAGCACAGCGGTTAAAAAGGAAACCACGCCACCGCGTGTTGCACCAACCCAGGTAGAAACAAAACCGCAGCCACCTGCCGCGGCAAAACCTGTAGAAGCCAAGCCAGCAGCAAAGCCAAAACCGAAACCGAAACCGAAACCAAGAGCTAAGCCCGCTGCGAAAACTGCAGCGCCTAAGCTACAAATGGTCGAGACACGTTCGGATTTGGTCAGTCCACCAGCTGCACCCAAAGCGGATGTTAAGCCCGCGCAAAAACCAGTGACTGAAGCAGCCAGCAGCACGCCGGTAACACCGGAAAAGTCAGACTAAGTACGCTGCGGCGGCCACTTAGGCCGCCGCTTTACTTACTGGATACGCCTACGCTGCTTCTAGCAACTGGCGCAGTCGTTCCAAGTCTTCCGGGGTATCTACCCCGGCTGGCGGTGCTTGTGGGCTTATTTCTACCGCGATACTCATGCCTAGGCTCAGCGCACGCAATTGCTCTAGGCATTCACATTGCTCAATATCAGACTGAGGTGCTTCGCAGTAGGCTCTCAATGCTCCAGCACGGTAGGCGTACAGGCCAACATGCCGTAGAGCCGGCATGTGTTCAGGTAGCTTGCGTTGTGGGCCGTGGCTACGGTCCCATGGAATAGGTGCGCGGCTGAAATACAAGGCACGCCCTGCTTGATTCAACACCACCTTGACCGCATTAGGGTCAAAATATTCGCTGGACTGCAGTATGGGTGTCGCTAACGTTGCCCAATCGGCACCCTCAGATTCCACCAGACGACTAGCGACCGCATTAATAAGTTCGGCGGGCAGCAAGGGTTCATCACCCTGCACATTCACTATCACTGTGTCATCGTGCCACTGCTGCGCATCTGCCAATTCCCGAATACGATCACTACCGGAAGGATGCTCAGCACTGGTGAGCATGACCTTGGCGGACCAAGCCTGTGCCGCATTGACAACCTCCTGGCTATCGGTTGCAACCCAAACCTCCTCGGCGGCACTTTCCTGAGCGCGTTCAAGAACATGGCGCAGCATCGGCTTACCAGCAATATCCAATAAAACTTTGCCCGGCAAACGACTGGACTGCATGCGAGCTGGAATGACGACGCGAAAACTCACGAGCGTGGCGTACCCTGCTCTTCACCATCATCCAAACAGCGAGCTTCAGATTCCAGCATGACTGGAATGCCGTCACGCACGGGATAAGCCAAGCGTGACACTTTGCATATCAGTTCCTGCTGCTCCGGATACCACTGCAACGGCGCTTTGCTCACTGGGCAAACCAAGATATCCAACAATTTTTTGTCCATATTACTTCCGATGATTTAATTCGCTCAGGCGGCCTGCAATGTGATTCCAAGCCGCATCTGGTATTTGTGCATGATACTCAACTGCCCACACACGGGCATCTCGAAAACGGGCACATTTCACCGCGTCTTTTTCCGTCATCAAGATCGGATGCTCACCCAATCGATTCAGATCATGCCCGCTAAAGGCATGATGATCGGGGTATGGGTGTCGATCGACACTCATTCCCGCTTGCTCAAGTCCTGCAAAGAATTTTTCTGGATTGCCTATTCCTGCCACAGCCTGAACATCGGTGAATTCTGACAATTTTTGATAGCGCCCGCTGAGCAAATGCCGGACTGGGCCCAAACTGTGGGTGACCAAATATTCATCGGTACTACCCTGCCCTGTGTACAACACCAGATCGACTTCATCTAAGCGCTGCGGAGATTCGCGTAATGGCCCCGCAGGGAAAAGCTGCCCATTGCCATGACGCCGTTGGCCATCCACCACCGCAATTTCTATGTCGCGCTGCAAGGCGTAGTGCTGCAGACCATCATCCGCGACAATGACATTGACCCCTGACGCCGCCAATAGACGTGCAGCTTGTGCGCGTTCTGCACCAACCACCACAGGAATGCCAGTCTGATTTGCAATCAGCACAGGTTCATCCCCAAACAAAGCTGGATCTGCCGCTCCGTCGACCCGAGTCGCCTTTTTTGTTTTGCCGCCATAGCCGCGACTGACAACGCCAGGCTTCCAGCCGGCCTGCTTAAGTCGCAGCACCAAATCGATAACCACCGGCGTTTTACCGACCCCTCCCACGCTGATATTTCCCACCACGATCACGGGAACTCCCGGATGAGATGATCGTAAAAGTGCGTGTCGATACAAAAATCGGCGCAGCGTTGTGAGCCCGGCAAACAACCACGTTAGAGGCAATAACAGACGATGGGCTGGATGATTTTGATACCAAAGCCGCTCAATCAAAGAAGTGCTCGTCACTTTTACGCGTCGCTGAATTGCATGTTGTACAAATTGGCGTAGTAACCGTCTTTGGCCAGCAATTCATCATGTTTACCCATTTCGACTATGCGTCCCGCATCCATAACGACAATCTTGTCTGCACCTTGAATAGTGGATAAACGATGGGCGATCACCAAGGTAGTTCGTCCTTGCATCAATGCCTGTAATGCCGCTTGCACCGCACGCTCTGACTCAGTATCCAATGCCGATGTGGCCTCATCCAAGATCAGTATGGGTGCAGGTTTCAGCAAGGCTCTAGCGATGGCTAAACGCTGACGTTGACCACCCGACAGTAGCACTCCGTTTTGCCCCACTTCGGTATCAAAGCTATGTGGCAAAGCCTCAATAAATTCCAAAGCATGGGCGGCATCCGCTGCGGCACGCAATTGCTCTGTGGTCGCCTGGCTCAACCCGCCATAGGCGATATTTCTCGCGACCGTATCGTTAAACAAAGTGATGTTTTGATCCACCAATGCAAATTGGCGGCGTAAATCATCCAAGCGGTAATCGCTGATATCTTGGCCATCCAATAAAATTTGCCCCTGAGTCGGCGCATAAAAGCGCGGCAGCAATGACAACAAGCTTGTTTTCCCACTACCAGAACGACCTACGAAGGCCACGGTCTGGCCGGGCTCAATGCTCAGCGTAATGTCTTGCAATACCGGCTTGTCGTCCCTGGAATAACCAAAGCCAAGATTTAGTATCTCAATTTGGCCACGTGCCTTTTCTAACGACAGCGTTCCCGCGTCCAACTCCGGCGGCTCTTGCAGCAAGCCGAAAATATCCCGAGCTGCGGCAATGCCACGCTGCAGTTTTTCATTCACAGTGGTGAGATGCTTGAGCGGCTGCAGCAAGCTCATCATCGCGCCCATAAAGGCCACGAAGGTGCCGGGAGTCATGTTTTCAATCATGCCGGGAGCGGTTGCAACATACACGATAGCGGCCACCGCCCAAGCAGCAATAAACTGCACCATGGCGGTACTACCGGCACGGGTGGATACGAGCTTCAGATGTTGCCGGCGATTGCTTTCGTTGGCCTCACCAAAATGATTGGCCTCGTAGTCCGCACCATCATAAAGTTTGATCACGCGCTGGCCGCTAATGGCTTCTTCCGCAACATGAGTAACGTCGCCCATGGAGTCTTGGATACGGGTGCTGATTTTGCGAAAACGCCGACTAACGTATGACACCAAGCCTGCGATTAAGGGCCCGATTGCCAATATGAACAAGGTAAGACGCCACTCCAAATACAGCATCAATAAGATCAAACCAATGACCGTTAAGCCGTCACGCACCACGGAGGTCAGCGCGTTGGTGGTGGACTCCGCAACCTGCTCCGTGTGATAGGTCAACTTCGCAATCAAATTACCGGAACTGGATTGATCGAAAAATGCCACTGGCAAGCGCAAATATTGTTGGAACATCTCGCCGCGCAGGGCTTTAATCACTTGTCGCCCAACCCAGGCCATGCAATACGCAGAAGCAAATGCGGATACGCCCCGCAGCAGGAACAAGCACAGAATCAGCCAAGGCATAAAGGCAATAACCTTAGGATCTTTGTCGACAAAGCTGCCATCCAGCAACGGTCGCATAAGGCCAACAAAAGACACATCAGCAGCTGCAAAACCGGCCATACCGAACAAGCTAATCAAGAACATGCGCCAGTGCGGCCGCGCATATTGCAATAAGCGGATATAGATGTCTTTGCCGTTGTCGTCTGAGGCAATCGAACTGTTCTTTTTACTCATGCACGCATAATAGGCGATGACCGGCTTTATCGGGCAAAGGATGCGGAAAAATTACGCCACAAACGGGGATATTTCTGCCGCCAGCTGCTGAATTCTAGAGTCTCCGCCATATCGACACACACGGCCCCGGTTTGTCCGGTCACCAGCAACTCGCTGCCCTGGTGCTTATAGATGCTCAACACATCCGCCGCCGGATGCCCCCAACGATTTTGAAATCCTGCCGAAACCACAGCGAGCTGAGGATGCAGGGCATTGATGAAGGCCACGCTCGAAGAACTGGCACTGCCGTGGTGAGGAACACTGATAACCGCTTGCTGGCCAACAGACGCGTTCAGCAACGCAAGCTCAGCCGCCGCTTCGATATCCCCCGTTAGCAATAGCTGCTGACCATGGGCAGTGCGCACCTGGAGAACACAAGATCCATTGTTGTCCGACCATTGTTCTGCCAAGGCTGGATGAAGAAACTCGAAGCTCACCCCATCCCATTGCCAAGATTGCCCGCGTACACAGGCCTCACCATCGAACCCCCAGCGTTGCTCAGGTGCAAACGCCTCAGCCACGGCTTGCGCGCCTCCGGAATGATCCTTATCGGCATGACTTATGACCATGGCATCCAAGGATTTCAAACCCAGTTGCCGTAATGCCGGAGCGACTATGCTTGCACCCGCATCGAAACCACCTGACCAGGCAGCGCCTGCGTCGTAAAGCAGATTGTGATGTGCCGTCTGCAACAACACACTTTGACCCTGCCCTACATCCCAAAACCAAGCGCGTAGCTCGCCATGGCCGGGCGCGCTGTGTGCACTGAAAAACAGTGGGACAAACAAAGCCAAACCAAGAACACGCGAAATCAAACCAGGTGCTATGCACAACAACACACCCAATGTCGCCATGGCGCACAGCCACCAACTTATTTCCGGTAACGCGGCATACACCAATGGCAAAGCAGCAATATGCTCTAAGCCCAGCCACAGGCTATCAAGTAATTGCAACATGAAGCTTAAAGGCCATGTCCACGCCATCAAATGCAATACAGCCGAAACCAGCAAAGCCGGCAACAACAAGCCAAACAGTGGGACTAATAGCAAATTAGTGGGTGCGGCGAGTAAGGATACGCCGCCAAAAAACAGCATAGACAGTGGCAACAGCAGCAAGCTTAAGATGATTTGTATGCCTAGCAATTGCTGCCAGCGCGCCTGCTGAGAATGATTTTTCAAATACAGCACGATGCCCAGCACGGCCACAAAAGACAGCCACAAACCGGGCATCATCAAGACCAGGGGATTCAAGCTGATAACCGCAAGCCACGCCACGGCAAGCAGGCTGAGCATTTGCCGTTGCCGGCCCAGCGCTAACGCCAACAAGCCTAAAAGGCACATGATGAGCGCACGCTGCGCCGGCACGGCGAAACCCGATAACGCGGCGTAACTGACGGCAAAAAGCGCAGCCGACATTATTGCTAAATCGCGTTTGCGCGGTAAATAACGATACAAAAACAAGGACCAAAGTGTGCCTCCCAAGCCCCAACCCAGCGCGGCAATCAAGCCTACATGCAGGCCGGAAATGGCGAACAAATGGCTAGTCCCTGTGCGCCGCAAGACTGTCCAGTCCTCGGCTTCCAAACCACTGCGATCGCCTAGAAGCAGCGCTGCAAGCGTGGCCGCGGCGCGCCCCTCGCTTGCCCCCAACAAATTATCGCGAACGCGTTGGCGAACATCCGCTTTGGCATGCCCACATAAGGTCCCTTGACGCACCGTGGCTTTGGCCAAGTACGCTTCGCGGAACAACCAGGATTCGAAATCCATAGAGCCTGGATTGGCGAAGCCGTGAGCTGGCTTCAGGCGCAACTCCAACAGCCAGCAATCTTGGGCGGCGATGACGGGTGCATCGCGGTACCAACTCACCCGTAACAACTGCTTATGCCAACGGGTATTGGGCTGATCGACAAGAAAGCCAAAATGCAGCGCATTGCCTCGCGCACTGGGCGTATCGCTCACCTGCCCTTGCAGCGTCAGCGCCAACGGCGCTTGGTCCATGCGCGATTGCCATTGCTGCTGGTAAGTCCAAGCCATCCAGGCCGTTAGAGCGACAAGCAACAACAGCGTTCGACGTAAGGAACCCACCCATGGCCACAGCAGCAGTAACAGCCCAGCGTAAGCGGGAGAGATAGGATCATTGCGAAGCAATAACAATGCCGCTGTAGGCAGACTGCTTAAGGCCAGGATCGGCCAATGTATACGCGCCATGTCAGGCGACGGGCTGCAAGCGCCCCTGATGCAATTCTAGGCAGCGATCAGCACGCGCGGCCAATACACGGTCATGCGTCACTATCACCAAACTGGTACCTAACTCGCGATTCAGTTCCAACATCAACTCGAACACTTTGCTGGCGTTGCTAGCATCGAGGTTTCCTGTGGGTTCGTCGGCCAACACACAGCGTGGATGACTGACTAAGGCACGCGCCACCGCAGCGCGCTGCCGCTCACCGCCAGACAGCTCAGAAGGCTTGTGATCCAGACGCTGGCCTAAGCCAACCCTCTCCAACATTTGTGCCGCGGCCGCTTCTGCCTTAGCTGCGGAAACCCGGCGTAAGATCAAAGGCATAGCCACATTCTCTTGCGCGGTAAATTCGGGCAGCAAATGATGGAATTGATAGACAAAACCCAGTTGCTGATTACGTAAAAAACCACGTGCACGCTGGCCCAAGCGGCTAAATTTCTCACCGCCAAGTAAAACCTCACCCTGACTGGGTTCGTCCAGACCACCGAGCAAATGCAGCAAGGTGCTTTTTCCTGAGCCAGACTGCCCGACAATGGCAACCACTTCGGAGGCCGCGATGTGCAAATCGACCCCATCGATAATGCGCAGCTCACGCCCCACATCATTAAAAATGCGTGACAAGCCAGTCGCAGACAACACCATGGCATCACTACTCATAGCGCAGCGCCTCGGCGGGTTCTATACGGGCCGCACGCCATGCCGGGTACAGGGTCGATATTAGGCTCAAAACCATAGACAGCAAGCCAATGCGCAACACATCCAGCCAGACCAAATCTGAGGGCAAGTCGCTGATGTAATAGACATCATCCGCGAGCAAATCACGTCCTAACCAACCTTCAATTGCAGGCACCAAGGTCTCGATGTTGAGCGCCAGCCCTATTCCACCGGCCAAGCCCAAGGCGGTGCCGATAATGCCAATCAAAGTCCCGTTCACCATGAACACCAACATAACGCTTTGCGGTGATGCGCCTAAGGTACGCAGTATGGCGATATCGGCTTGTTTATCCGTCACCGCCATCACCAAGGTGGAGACGATATTAAACGCCGCCACCGCAACGATCAGACTCAGAATAATGAACATCACACGTTTTTCTGTCTGGATGGCCGCAAAGAAATTGCGGTGCTGCCGAGTCCAATCGCTGACTTGATAAAAGCCCGGCAAGCTCATCGCCAAGTCCCGCGCCAGATACGGCGCCTGGTAAACATCGTCGAACTCGACCCGTAATCCGCTCACCGCGTCACCCATACGATACAAGGATGCGGCGTCACTTCGGTGCATCAATACCAAACTGCGATCGTATTCGTACATGCCAATTTCAAACACGCCGACCACATGGAAGCGGCGAAAACGAGGCACGACGCCAGCTGGGGTGACATTCGCCGTCGGAATCATTAAATCCAAGTTATCCCCAGGCACCACGCCCATGGCGATGGCCAAATGGCGACCAATGATCAGTCCGTATTCGCCAGCGATCAAATCACTCAGCTCACCGGTCAGCATGTTTTCAGAAATACGCGAAATTTTACTTTCTTGCTCTGGTTCAACACCGCGCAATAGGATTCCGGACAATTCGCGTCCGTGCCGCACCATGCCCTCGCCCTCGACGAAGGGCGCGCTTCCCACCACATTGGGATGCGTATTGACACGTTCCGCCAATGTGCGCCAGTCGCTCATCGGCGCTCCGGCTTGATTGATCACAGCGTGCGAGGTCATACCCAAAATGCGCGCGCGCAATTCATTCTCGAAGCCATTCATAACCGACAAAACGGTAATCAGAGCGGTCACGCCCAAGGCGATTCCGACCATGGAAGTGGCCGAAATAAAAGAAATAAAATGATTGCGGCGCTTGGCGCGGGTGTAGCGCAGGCCGATAAATAGTTCGAATGGTTGCTTCATGGCGGCGTCAGTATACGCAACAGCAAAGTACAAGCCGGAATCCGTAGGTATGCGGAACTTGCACAGGCAGGTAAGATCGCAACGAAAGGAGACGCAACATGAAGAAATTGGCTGGAATAATCTTGGGCATCGCCATCGCCCCAGCGCACGCAGACATCATTACCTTGCCCGGAGGGCCTGCCAACGAACGCCCGACTGATCCGCAAGTATTGGAACAGCCCAGCGATATCGATCGCAGTGGTTTACCGCGACGCGGCATGCTGAAAGAGCAAGTCCGCGCGCAGTATGGTGAGCCAGTAGCGATGAACGCAGCTGTTGGTGATCCGCCAATCAGCCGTTGGACCTATGACGATTTTGTGGTGTTTTTTGAATACAAACACGTCATCAATGCGGTCGTTCCCAACAAACCACGCAAAATCTTCAACCAAGAAGAACTCCGCCCCGGTTGGGTTGAACGCTAGGCGCTGAGCTTATTTCCCTACGATATTGCGTGCACCTTTGATGAATTCATCGGCACCTTTTTGATTGTCGATTTCACTGAGATCCGGCAATTTCACTGGCACGTCTTTGCCTTTTTTGCAGGCTGGGCGCGCATACATTGCATCGATCCAACGCTGAAGATTATCTAAACCCTCCACATTGATAC